>CAZYAI010000036.1:0-25118 GCA_964645625.1 uncultured Zetaproteobacteria bacterium | reverse complement strand
CTGCGGCGGTGTTGTCCACATGTATGCCGCGTTGTTGGTAGCGTGCGACGACATCGACGGCAGGGAAGTGCCAGTGATTGCCATAGCCCGTTTGTGCTACGGCAACTTTGGCTTGTAGTGCATCGAGTAAGGCAGGGGTGCTTGAGGTGCGACTGCCATGATGTGGCATCAGCATCCATGTATGTGGTGGTAGTTCTGCTGCCAATAACGCTTGTTCTACGGCGGCTTCCATATCGCCGCCGAACAGCATGCGTTCGCCATTGGCAAGGGTGAGTGATAATACTAATGAGGCATTGTTGGTGTTGGCGGGTGCATAGTCTTTTGGTGGCCATAATACATCCATGGTTAACTCGCCGACTTGTACGCGGTCACCGCGACTTAGCCAATGGACGTGACCGCCGTGGCTTTCCACCCAGCGTATAGCCTGTTGTAGTGGTTGCCATTGGCGGTTTGATGGTACATCGGCAAGGCATAACGCACCAACTGTGCGCATCGAAGCAAGCAGGCGCAGCACGCCGCCACCGTGATCTGATTGGGCGTGACTGATGCACAGCACATCAATATGCACCAACCCCAAGCTGCGTAGTCCCGCCGCTACCGTTGTGCCGCCATTGAACTGTGAACCGCGTCGTCCAGGCACATCAATCTGTAATACTGTACCGTCTTTTTGCAGCAAGGTGGATGCTGCGCCTTGACCAACATCCCAGATCCACCATTGCCGCTGTGTTGGCGGGTGTTCAGGTATCACGGCTAGCAGGTACACACTTAACCCACCAATCAGCCACCATCCAGCTTGCCGCTTGCGTTGGTGGTGCAGCAACCATCCTGCCCATAACAATACTGCGCCGTAGCTCAGTGAAAGCCATAAAGGCACATTTGCTACCCACATATTACCGCCAACGGTGTGAAACAGTGTTTGCAGCAGTGTATTGCCTATTTCGATGCCCCAACCAGCATACTGTAGTAAGGCTTGAGCGATGCTTGCCATGCCCAGCACGGCGCATAATGCAGCCAGTAATGCCAGCGGTAACACCCAGATGCCATACAGCGGCACCAGCAAAAGATTCGCCAGCAGCGTCCACACAGGAACGCGACCAAAGGCATCGACAATCAACGGTAAGGTTGCCAATGAGGCGCATGCCGAAACCAATACCAAGCCGCGCATATAATCATAGATGCGCCCCTGCTGCGTGGTGCGTTCAAACTGTGTTAATAGCAGCAATAGCGCGGCAGTGGCGATGAACGACAACCATAAAGAGAGCGATACGATGGCCGCTGGTTGCCAGAGTAACATCAGCCATAGCGCAAAACAGAGGATGTTGAGCGGAGGGTAACGCCATCGCCACCACCATGCGCACATGGCTGCTGTTAGCATCAATACCGCCCGCTGCGTCGGCAATGGCCAAGCTGCGAGTGTGGCATAGGCAAGGGCTGCCAACACGCCTGCTAATAAGGATAATTGACGTACAGGAAGCTGAATCACCCAGCTTTCACGCCGCGTTAGCAACCACCAGATGATGGCTGCTGCCCATGCCGCAACCATGCCGATATGCAGCCCCGAAATAGCCAGCAAATGCGCCGCGCCACTGGCTGCAAAGGCATCTTGAACAGCCATAGGAATACGATCACGTTCACCGAGTAAGATTGCGAGTAACACGCCTGAAGCCACAGGCGAAGAAGGTAGGGCATCGCGTACGCGCTGGCGTAGTTGCTCCAAACCGCTTGCTGCTTGCAGTAGGGTCACATTGCCACGCACACTGCCTGTCATGGCAATGTGATGTTCAAAACAGTAGGTAAGGTAATTAAAACCAGCAGGATTGGCACGGTTGCGGGGCAAACGCAGGCGCGCTGTGAGTTGTACGCGGTCGCCAAGCTGCCAGTGCTGTGTGTGTCGTCCCCAATCATAGACATCGATGCGACCACGAACGGCTATTGTTTGCGCGCCGTTGTGGATTTTTACATGATCCAGCCGCATGCGCTTCATTGCGCCTTGTTGCTTGTATTGCAGGATTGTTCCGCTTAGTTGTTGCGGCGATTGCAGCCAAGTTTTATCAACCTGCATCAGGCTTACATCATACAACCACCATACCGAAGTCCACAACATGGCTGCGATGAGTGACCAAGCAGGCAACCGCCATCGCAATGGTGGGTGCAATAGCAAAAGGCAGAGTGTCAACACTGCAACCATACCTTCCAACTCAAAAGAGACTGCCTCCGACCACACCAAGGCAGCACCGATGACCCAGCCGACCACCAAGCCAAATAACGGTGGCGCAATCATTGGAGTATAGGGTGCTTGGTCAGTCATTCCCGAAGCATGCGCTCACTTGAGCGAATAAACAGCTTTGATATACAGAAAGTGCATGAGCTTATGCTCAGAATATCTCTTACAGACAGTGTGGGTTAAAATCCAAAAGTATCCTCCCGATATTGAGTTGTTTTGCTTGTTGCCCAGCTTTCATTCATGGTAACCAAGGGGCGGGGAACCTAACCTGAATGATTCAGGTGATGGCGATTTTATTGCCACAACGATGGGGGGGAGACTTAACGAGGGTGAAAAAGGTTACAATTAACATAGAACATGTGATCCGAACAATAGACGGGAGTGGTGTTTTGACGCGCTGCTGTGCGACAATGCTTCATAGCATGGGCTGGCATGCCATGCCCGTTAAGGGCTTGATGATGGTTAGTATTATGATGTTAACAGGATGTCATGATAATCGTATGTTGGTCGATACGTTGCAAGCACATTATCAAAAGATACTTCTCTTGGGTGCTGGTCAACATATTGTGCAGGGTGGGCAAGCAGCAATAGTACCGCCAAAGACGTTGGCGGTTCAAGATGAACCAGCTATAGCACAAAAGCTCGTAGTGTTAGATGTTGAGGCATTCAAAGACGAGCAGACTTTTCAACAGGAACTGGCAATTAAAAAGTCGCTTGCCGCGCAGCACCGTGCCAGTGAAGAAGAACAGGCTATTAAACAGAAGTTGGCAATTAAACAAGCATTGGCAGATCAATATAAACTTGCGCTTGCAGAAGAAGATGCTGTACCAAAGCCTTCAATAGAACCAATGGTGCAAGCGAAGGGCGATACTGTTACTCCGATAAGCGATATGAAACAGTTGCTAATGGACCAGTATAAAGCATGGAGGCATGTACGCTACCGCATTGGCGGACATAGCAAACGTGGTATTGATTGTTCTGGCTTTATGCAAGTGACGTTCAAAAGTAAGTTTGATATTACACTGCCTCGCGATACTCGCAGTCAAGGCGCAGTGGGCAAGCGGGTGAAGAAGACGGCGTTACGCACGGGCGATCTTGTGTTTTTTAACACTGGGCGGAATGTGCGCCATGTGGGTGTTTATTTAGATCAGCAGAAATTTTTACATGCTTCCACAAGCAGCGGCGTGATCATTTCTGATATGAATAATAGTTATTGGTCACGCCGTTATTGGCAAGCACGGCGTGTTTTTCATCTGTACGACTGATGTACGCCATGTTCGTTAATGTGAATGATGATTGAACGCATGGGGAACGATGATTTGGGCTTCGCCTTGTGTGGCGTTGATAATACACTGTTTAAGTTTCTGTTCATCGCCTGCGGGTAGTTCGATAGCAAGCGAGACGATGTTGCTGTAGTCGCAGTGAAGGATGGTTGCTTGTGCTTGCGTTAGAAGGTGGCGGACTTGACTCTCCTGCGCAAAGGGGAGGTGAATGGTGGCTGTTAGGCTCTGTTGACATTTCATTCCACGTCGCTGCTGAGCTGATTTTTTTCATCTTACAAGGCATGATGAGCGTTATATAGTTGTTCTATATGAGCGAATCATAACGCAGTAAGAGGGAAAAATCAGCCAGCCCTTCGGGTTAAGTCACAAATCGTGCCACTCAGCGTTACCAACGGCTTATTTGACGCTGCCAAACTGCGCCATTGGTGCCTTGATTGGCACGATTTGTGACTTAACAGCGGCATGGAATGAAATGTCAACAGAGCCTAGAAATAAACGCGCTGTGTTAGTGTTAAAGCATCCATGGCTTGTTGTACGGCACTGGAGTAGGCGCGAACCAAGCCGCCAGCCCCAAGCTTGATGCCGCCAAAATAACGACTGACCACGACAACAACCTCCCCAATGCCTTTGTGTTGCAAGACATTAAGCATGGGTTTTCCTGCTGTTCCTTGTGGTTCACCATCATCGGACGAAGCGCGCTCGACCGAATGTTCAGGGTGACCCGCGATATAAGCCCAGCAGTGATGGCGTGCTTCTGGTTGCCTTGTTTTAACCAGCTGAATAAAAGCAACCGCCGCTGCCCTTGTTGGAGCGTGAGCAATATCGCTTATAAAACGACTTCGCTTGATCGTTTGCTCTACCTGTGTTGGCTGCGCTGGAATCGGGTAAGCATTGTCTGTTTGCGGCATTTAGATTCTTTTTAAATCGAACAAATGGGAAGAGGGTTTGAAATCAAGGTAGGGCGCGTAAGTGCACCCTACCTGAAACAGAAAGCTCCGTTGGTTAAGAAAAGACGAATGCGTCGGCGTAGATGCGTTGCATGGCTGCGCCTGCCATAAAGGCTTTTTCTCGCATGCTTTTAACAATGGCAGGATCACCGCAAAGGTAAACACGCATGCCAGAAAAGCTTGATACAGTTTCTACCATCAGCGTATCGACGGAACCTTGTAAGCCACCAGCAGGTGCTTCACCATGCAATACGCAAGGGTAGTAATGCACTTGTGGATGTGCTGCTGCAATGGCGCGCAACTCATCTTGGTAATAAAGTCCTGCTGTTGCCAAACTGGCGTGGAATAGGTGGATGTCGCCACTGTGACCAGCCGCCAATGCATCACGTACAATACCATATAGCGGTGCTAGACCCGTGCCTGTTCCAGCCAATACCAGTGTTTGTTCCAAGTCACCAGGGACGTAAAAACAATCGCCTGTAGGGCCTTGGAAGTCTAAGGTCATACCTGCGGTGACATCAGCGCATAACCAACTACTCATTTTGCCGTCAGGAATCTGTTTAATATGCAGTTCTAAGAAGTCTTCATCGCGTACAGAAGCCAGTGAATAGCTGCGCATAAGTTCGCCATCTGCGCGGGTGAGGTTAATAAATTGCCCTGGGTAGTAGTCAAAACCTTCGGGTTTACGCATGCGAATGCGTGTTACCGATTCATTTAAGGGGCTAACGTCGGTGACTTCAGCTTGGTAGCTTGCAAGTGGGGCAGCCAGTGCGATTTCCAGATCGGACTCAACACGACATTGGCAGGCTAAAAAGTAGTTTTGGGCTTGCCGTGTGTCTTTCACGCCTTTTTGTGCTGCTGGGGGGGGCGTGCCTTGTACCGCCTGCATCATGCAGGACATGCAACCACCACTGCGGCAGCCGTGAGGGAGGTTTACACCATGAGCAAGCATCTCATCCAGCAGGGTCGCCTCACCTTTACATTCATAGTCATGCCCCTGATAACGTACTACAGGCATAGTTAGTTCCTCCTAAAACAACAAGTAACCGTTCACCTATTCCCCCTGTTTCCCCTATGCGGTGTTGAAAATACTCATTTACCAAATGCGTAAACGGCGCGTTTTCGCCTTACAGAAGAAAAAAACAGGAGGGCTGGTGAACGGTTGCAAATAAAAAAACCGACAGGTCGTAACCTGCCGGTTTGATGAACAACGGCAATAAGGCGATTATTTATTTAACACATCAGCGCGTGTTGAATTTGCAATATCAATCACTTCGCCAATCAAGCCTTCTTCTACACCAAGTTGTGCCAAAGTAGTGCGCAAGTGAACCAAAATATGCTCAAAATGAGAGTCATTCAGCCCCATGTTCTCCACCAAGTGGCGGTGACCATCACGCATGTCTTTGCCTGAGTAGTTGTTTGGACCACCAAAAGCCAGCGTCAAAAAAGCTTTTTGCTTGGATGCTTGACGATCCATGTCTACGCCTTCAAAGAAACGTTTAACATAAGCGTCATTCAAGACGTGACCATAAAAAATGCCAACAGCAGCATCAACTGCGCCAGCACCACCAAGTTTTTCAAACAAGGTGCGTGTGTCACGCCCTGCATCAGCACTTGCGGTTAACCAAATAGGTAAAACCACACCTAAAACAACAAAGATTAAAAAAGCAGGAATAAAAGCATCAAAATGCATGTGAGAAGCCCCTATTTATCCAATACGTCATTGCGAGTGGTTTCGGCAACATCAATCACTTGTTGGATCAAATCTTCGCCAACACCCAGTTCAGCCAGTGTGGAGCGTAGGTGTGCAAGAATGTGCTCAAAATGGGAATCATTCAATCCCATGTTTTTGACCAAATGACGATGACCATCGCGCATGTCTTTGCCTGTGTAGTTGTTTGGACCACCAAAAGCAACGGTTAAGAACGCTTTTTGCTTGGATGCTTGACGATCCATGTCTACGCCTTCAAAAAAGCGTTTAACATAGGAGTCGCTCAACACACGACGGTAAAAAATATCAACTGCTGCATTAACTGCTGCTTCACCACCAAGGGTATCAAACAATGAACTCATAATAATCCTCCTTTCTTTGCCTGAACATGGAACGCATGATCCACGTCAAGGTGCGGGCATAGCTTAACGAACATTTTTATTCTTGCAAATTAAATACAAATAAATAAATCCCAAGCGTATTATGGGTGATTTACCGTTACACCGATAGCATGGCATAGGTAATGGGCAAATTCAGCACCTGTTTCAAAGCAGTCAGCAAGCAGGTCAAGCAGATCTTCACCGATGACCAATTCTTCCATCAACGGGGCAAGGGCAATAAAGTCTTTGCGTTTGAGGTCATCAATCCAAGGGTGATCGACGGGGTAACCCTTGGGTGCACGCTTGAGACTGTCACCTGAAAGGGTGAATACTTGGCTGAAGGTGGCTTCATCACGCACGCTGCGCCACCGTTCTGGCATCACGTCAATCGCTTGGCGGATGCTTTTTAATGTTGCGCTATCAGGGTGCCAGATGCCGACACCAGCAAACACTTCATCGGGAGCGATGTGAAGGTAAAAGCCAGGCGCATGAACATCTTTGCCTTGTTGGTGACGAAATTGAATGCCGATATTCGTTTTGTAGGGTGCTTTATTGCTACTAAAACGCGCATCGCGATAAATGCGCATCAAAGAGCCGCCCATCTTGCGATCATCGGCAACAAAATTTGGCGCGAAACGGGCAAGCTGCGGCTGCATGGCACGAATAAGGGCGCGGGCTGGTTCCCGCACAAGGGCTTCGTAACGCGGTTTGTTGGCATTGAACCATTCGCGATTGTTGTTGCGTTCTAATTCACGTAAAAAGGTGAATGTTTCGGCGGTGAAATATTCAGTTTTCATCATGTTTACAACGATCAATCTGAGCAATACGTAACGATGCTGGTGGATGGGAATCATGCCATGCCGAATACCACGGGTCGGTGGTGAGTGTTGCTGCATTGTCACGGTACAACTTAGTCAGTGCTTGGACTAAGGCTTCGCCACTGCTGTGTGCAACGGCATAAGTATCCGCCTGAAACTCATGCTTGCGAGAAAAGGCATTCATCAGTGGTGACATCCAAGCAGAAAACAGCGGCAGCGTTAACATGAACAGTAATAATGCCATATCGTTGGATGCGTGAGTAACGCCCAAGCCTTGGTAAAACCATGCTTGCCCTGCCAGCCAGCCGAGCAGCGCGAAACCGAGCAGCGCGAACAGCGTCATGGTGATGATGCGTTGCTTTACATGACCGTGATGGAAATGCCCTAATTCATGCGCCAGCACCGCTTCTGCTTCATCAATGCTTAGCGTTTTGAGTAAGGTGTCAAAAAAGACAATGCGTTTGGATTTGCCCATGCCTGTGAAATAGGCATTGCCGTGGGATGAGCGGCGTGAACCATCCATCACAAACAGACCATTGCAGGCAAAGCCGCAGCGTTGCAATAAGGCTTCGATACGGGTGCGTGCTTCGCCTTCTTCTAAGGGGTCAAAGCGGTTAAATAGCGGCGCGATAAAGGTCGGGAAGGCCCACATCATGAGCAGTGAAAAGCCCGTCCATACCAACCAGGCATAGAACCACCACCACACGCCCGATTCTTGCATTAACCATAGTAATAATGCGATCAGCGGGGTGCCGATGAGTACCATTAACAGCAGTTGTTTGAGGTGGTCGATGAGGTACAACTGCCATGTTGAGCTATTAAAGCCAAAGCGTGTTTCTAAACCGAAGGTTTGCCAAGCATTTAATGGCATTTCCAACAAACTACCGATAGCGAAAAAGCCCAGCATGACGGCCACGCCCGTCCATAACGGTGACCAGCCCAAGCTTGCAATGGCTTGGTCTAAGGCGGCAAGACCTCCGCCTAAGGTCCAAGCCAGTAGCACGATGACAGAAAAGGCTTGCGCCCATAAACCATGTTGTTGTTTGGCCAGTGTATAGTCGGCAGCTTTTTGGTGTGCCTCTAGGGTGATTACCGAGGCAAAACGTGCGGGTACGGCGTGACGATGTTGCTGTACGTAATGGCTTTGGCGGAAGCTGAGGTAAACCTCCATCGCCGTGGCTAAAAACAGGGCTATTAGAAAAACGCTGGTCCAGAGCATCATGCGGCCGCCAACACACCGTGGCTGCGGTGACTGATTGCATTGTTTGCCGTAAGGTAGATTAAAGCGGGCTTGAAGTGTGTTGCTTCGGCTTGTTCTAGCACGGCGTAGGTGCAAATAATCAATAAATCGCCAGGGCTTGCCTTGTGTGCTGCCGCACCGTTGACACCGATGACACCACTGCCCGCTTCACCGCTGATCGCATAGGTGGTGAAGCGTTCGCCATTGTTTACATTGTACACATGCAGTTGCTCAAAAGGCATGATGTTGGCTGCCTGCATGAGGGTCGCGTCAATCGACAATGAACCTTCGTAGTCCAATTCCGCATGGGTGACGGTGGCGCGATGGAGTTTTGATTTTAATAAAGTCAATTGCATGGTGCGGACTCTCTCAGTATGGTAGTATCAATCAAGCGTGTGTTACCAAGGCGCACGGCGATAAAAGCACGGGCAGGCTGTTGCTCGATGGTGGTGATTGTTTGCAAGCTGTTTTCATCACGGATTTCTAGGTACTCGGCATCTAAACCGTGTTCGCGTAATAAACGGCGGCCAGCTTCGATTAACACGCTGCTGCGTTGTTCGCCGTGTTGTACTTGCGTTTGCATCTGGCGTAGCACCTGCTGTAGTGCTGTGGCTTGCTGGCGATCTGCTGGGCTTAAATAACGGTTGCGGCTGCTCATCGCCAGTCCATCGGCTTCACGGACAATGGGCGCAGCCACGATGTTCACCGCTAGCCCTGTATCATGCACCATGCGGCGAATGATGGTTAATTGTTGCCAATCTTTTTCACCAAAGACAGCCAAATCTGGTTGGACGATGTTGAATAGTAGGTTTACCACCGTTGCAACGCCATCGAAATGACCTGGGCGATGCGCACCGCATAAGCAATCAGCAAGCTTATCGACATGCAGTGTTACGGCAGGACCGGCGTCATCGTAGAGCTGCTTAGGGTGGAAGAGGAAGTCCACACCTTCGGCTTGGCAGCGGCGGGCATCTTCTGCAAATGGGCGTGGGTAACGTGCTAAATCTTCGTTGGGTCCAAATTGTAATGGGTTCACGTAAATGCTCACCACCACCACATCGGCTAACTTTTTTGCCTTGCGAATCAGACTGATGTGTCCGTCATGCAGGCAGCCCATGGTAGGTACAAAGGCGACGCGTTCACCGCGAACCGCTGCCAACTCATGGCGTAACCATGATGAATCTTCGATTACCTTCATGATTCACCGCCAGGGAATCGTTTATTGCGCACATCGGCTGACCACTGACTGATAGCATCGGTAATCTGCTGGCGTAGCTTGATGTAAGCAGGAGCAAATGGCGGATTGCGTTCGGATAGTCCCAACAAATCATGCCACACTAATACTTGACCGTTGCAACCATCACCCGCGCCAATGCCGATGGTGGGGATGCTTAAGGTGTTGGTGATTTCTGTTGCTAAGACAGGCGGGATACACTCAAGCACCACGGCGACGGCTCCAGCTTCGGCAACGGCTTTGGCATCGGCGCGCACGGCTTCGGCAGCGGCTTCGTCCATGCCTTGACGGCGAAAGCCACCCAATTGCTTCACCGATTGCGGCATCAGTCCAATGTGGGCGACCACGGCAACACCGCGTTCGGCGAGGAAGCGTATGGTTTCAGCCATCGCCACGCCGCCTTCTAGCTTCACAGCATCACAGCCGCTTTGTTGCAAGACTTCGACGCTGCTATGGAATGCTTGTTGTGGGGATGCTTGGTAGGAGCCAAAAGGAAGATCACACACCACCCAAGCACGTTGATTGGCGCGCACTACCGCAGCAGCATGGGAAATCATTTGTGGCAGTGTAATAGGTAAGGTGGAATCATGCCCAAGGACGGTCATTGCCAGCGAGTCGCCGACTAATAATAGGTCAACACCTGCTTGATTGGCGAGGGCGGCACTGTTGGCATCGTGCGCCGTTAAACAGACGATAGGTTCATGACGGCGCGCTAAGTCGGTCAGTGTTGCAATGGTTGTTTTTTTCATAGTTCCCTTCCGCTTCAGTCTGCCGCAGCAGTACCGTCTTTCAGGATGGTGTGGTAATGTGGTCGGTTGGATTGCGGTACGAAACTGCAACAAAAGATGGTAGGGCGTGCTAGCAATGGTGCGCTAGCGCACCCTACCTTGAGGATTACTTAGTTTTTGCTCTTATCAACGATTTTGGAATCGCCGATCCAAGACATCATACCGCGTAAGTTGCCGCCAACGGTTTCGATAGGGTGTTCTGCACCCAAACGACGTTTAGCGTTCATGCTGATTTTGCCAGATTCGCATTCTTCCATGAAATCACGAACGAATTCGCCATTCTGGATTTCTTTAAGTACCTGACGCATTTCTTGACGTACCGCATCGGTAATGATGCGAGGACCAGTCTTCAGGTCGCCATATTCAGCAGTGTTGGAGATGGAGTAGCGCATATTGGCAATGCCACCTTCATAAATCAGGTCAACAATCAACTTCATTTCATGCAAGCATTCAAAGTATGCCATTTCAGGTGGGTAACCCGCTTCAGTCAAGGTTTCAAAACCTGCTGTAATCAAAGCGGTAACACCGCCGCACAATACCGCTTGTTCACCAAACAAATCGGTTTCGCATTCGTCGCGGAATGTGGTTTCAATGGTGCCGGCACGGGTTCCGCCATTGGCGCAAGCGTAAGATAGGGCAACATCTTTAGCCTTACCAGAGGCATCTTGGTGAACAGCAATCAATGAAGGGACACCGCCACCTTGGGTAAAGGTGTGACGAACCAAGTGCCCTGGACCTTTCGGTGCGATCATGATGACATCCAAGTCAGCACGAGGTGTGATTAAAGAAAAGTGAACATTCAAGCCATGTGCAAACGCCAGTGTTGCACCTTGTTTGAGGTTGGGTTCGATGGATTCGTTGTACACGGCTTTTTGATTTTCATCAGGTAACAGGATCATTACCAAGTCAGCATCGCTTACTGCATCGGCTACTTCAGCAACTTTTAGACCAGCATTTTCTGCCTTAGCCCAAGAAGATGAACCAGCACGCAGGCCTACAGTAACATCCACACCAGAATCCTTCAGATTCAAGGCGTGTGCATGCCCTTGTGAACCATAGCCGAGGATGGTTACTTTTTTGCTTTGAATGATAGAAAGATCGGCATCGTCGTTGTAATAGACGGTCATGGCCATAAGTCAGCTCTCCTTGCGAAAACGCATTGTTGAAATAATGGCGGGTACAGAACAATGGCAAAACCGTTTCTTGCAACCAGAGCATCACAGATGATGCACGCCACGGAAATGCGAAAGCTAGCAATAGCGCGTCAGATAATATAGTGCTGAAAGCTTGGCTTTGCATTTGAATGAAATAAAAAAAGCCCCGATATGCTATATATCGGGGCTTTTAAATGTTTGGTTGCGGGGGCTGGACTTGAACCAACGACCTTCGGGTTATGAGCCCGACGAGCTACCACTGCTCCACCCCGCGTTATTGGTGGGCGGCGAACACTAGCGAGCAAGCAAGGCTTGTCAAACGTTTGTTCGCCGCCCACGGAGGTTATTTACAGTTTATCAGCTTCGCTTGCTAGGTAACTCGCTACACCTTCGCCATTAGGAACCATGCCTTTTTCGCCTTTGTTCCAACCTGCAGGGCATACTTCACCGTGTTCTTCGGTGAACTGTAGGGCATCAATCATGCGTAACATTTCATCCACATTACGACCCAAAGGAAGATCGTTTACCACTTGGTGACGTACTGTGCCTGCTTTGTCGATCAAGAAAGAACCACGGAAAGCTACGCCTGCATCAGCGAACTCAACATCGTATGCTTGGCAGATGCTATGCTTCACATCAGCAACCAATGGGTATGCCACAGGGCCAATGCCACCTTCGTTTACAGCAGTATTGCGCCATGCCAAATGGGTGAATTGAGAGTCAATAGAGCAACCAATCACTTGCACACCGCGTGCTTCAAATTCTTTGATGCGATGATCAAAGGCGATCAGTTCAGAAGGACATACAAAGGTGAAATCTAGTGGGTAAAAGAACAGTACAACGTACTGACCTTGGTAATCGGAAAGAGAAAAACTCTCGTTAATGGAACCATCAGCCAAAACGGCTGCGGCAGTAAAGTCAGGGGCCTGCTTGCCAACTAAAACACTCATGTATTACTACTCCTGTATCATCAATAGTCATCGTTGTATCACTGCGTGACAGCACTCAACGCGAGGGCAACCATAACAAGATATAGAAAGCATGCTACCCTTAAAAAAAAGTAGGAAAGTATCATTGCAGACTTGATCCGTAATCCAGAGAACGGGCGCAACACTGAATATTGAATCTAGCGAGGTATGGCGTGTATATTCCTCATCAATAAGGCGCATAAGCTCTTAATTTCACTTACTCTCGCATTGCACAGGCTCTGAGCGGTAATAACGAGAGCGATGCAGTTCAAGCATCTTGCATTGGTGTGAAATACTCAGCCCTTTCTGGGTCGCATCAGCGAGCTTGCGTTTGTCCGCCCACCGACAATTATAATGTCCGATCGTAGTGGGGATTGAGAGCTATGCGCTTAGTCTTGGTTGCCGCTACGAGACCTATCGCCATTCAAGTACCGCAAAAGGTTTGGTAGTTGGATTCATCTTGTGGCGGGTCTTGGTATTGGGCTGTTGACGCTAATGCCTCATAAGGAGCGCGTAACACCGTGAGCAGCGCGTTCACTGCTGTTACATCACCGTGTTCACACGCTTTAAGTGCGGCTTCAACATGATGATTCCGTGCAATCACCAAGGGGTTACTGCGCTGCATCAATGCCACGGCATCGGCTAATGGCGCGCCTTGTGCCGTCATGCGTTGCCGCCAGCGGGTGTAATGTGCGCCGAGTTCCTGCGTCAACAGTGCATCGTCTGCCTCGTCGCTCAATGCGTTGCGTAGGCGATTAAAGGTGTTGGTGTAATCCCACCGCTGCTGCTCAAACTGATCCAGCAGCCCCTCCAATAAAGGGTAATCATCTGATGTAATCGCAGTTAAACCGAATTTTTGCCCCAGCATATGCATGTAAGCTTGATGAAAACGACCAGCAAAGGAGGAAATAAGACGCTGCGCTGATTCAATTGCCAACGTACGGTCAGGGTTAAGCAACGGTAATAAGGCTTCGGCAAGCCGTGCTAAATTCCATTGCACCATTTGGGACTGTCGTCCAAAAGCATAACGCCCCACCGTATCAATGGAGCTGTACACAGTCATCGGATCATAACGATTCATCATCGCGCAAGGACCGTAATCAATGGTTTCACCACTGATGGTGCAATTATCGGTATTCATCACGCCGTGGATGAAGCCAACACGCATCCATTGCACCACCAAGGTAATTTGTTGATCCATCACCGCTTCAAGAAGCTGCAAGGCAGGTACGCCGTCCCCCATGCGCTCGGGGAAGTGTCGCGCCAGCGCGTAGTCACACAATGTTTGCAGCGATTGCAGATCATCACGGGCGGCAAAGTATTGAAACGTACCGATACGAAGGTGGCTAGCAGCCACCCGCGTGACCACTGCGCCAGGCAACAATTGATTCCGCATCACCTGTTCGTCGCCCGCCACGACAGCCAAGCAACGGGTCGTAGCAACGCCCAAAGCTGCCATGGCTTCGCTCATGATGTATTCACGCACAGCAGGACCAAGCGCACAACGCCCATCGCCACCGCGTGAGAAACGGCTACGCCCTGAGCCTTTGAGTTGAACATCTCGCCGTTGACCATCAGCAGCAATGACTTCACCCAACAAATGCGCGCGCCCATCGCCAAGTTGCGGTACAAAATGCCCGAATTGATGACCAGCATACGCCATTGCAATGGGTTCTGAGCCTGGTAATAATTGGTTGCCAGAGAAAACCGCCGCCTGCATAACAGGGTCGGATTGCAGCGCGTCACTGAGCTGTAATTGTTCCGCTAATGGCGCATTCCATAATAATACGCGAGGGGCAGTGATCGCTGTAGGCAAGCTGCGCTCGCAAAATGCATCGCCCAACGCGGCATAACTGTTAACAAACATAGCTTGCCGCCTTATCAGATGGCATATCGTCGCAATCGCACGTCATTAAACGATGCTGGGGTGAATAAATCATCATCAAAACAATCTACGTACGGCGCAAAATGGCAACCCTTTGCATAATCATGGTATCGCTGCTTGTTGAGACTGCATGTTCTGATGTCTAGAGTTGGGCGATGAATGAAACTGTGATCCCGATTCAAACCATTACCAAGCAAGCAAAACCTGCGTGGCTTAAAGTGCGTGCGCCGCTGTCGCCAGAGTACCGCCAAACGGCAGCCTTGATGCGCGAGTTGAACCTCAACACCGTGTGTGAAGAAGCATCTTGCCCCAATATTGGTGGCTGCTGGAAGCATGGCTCTGCCACTTTTATGATCTTAGGTCGCGTGTGTACACGCACCTGTGCGTTTTGCGATGTGGAGACGGGACGACCTGACCCTGTCGATGCGCAAGAGCCAGAACATTTGGCGCAGGCCGTGGCGCGTATTGGACTGAAACATGTGGTCATTACTTCGGTGGATCGCGATGACTTGCCCGATGGTGGGGCTGACCATTATGCCCATGTCATTAACGAGTTGCGCCAGCGTCAACCCGAATTGACGATTGAAATCCTCACCCCTGACTTTCAGCGCAAACCCGCCAGTTGTTTAGAAACGGTGATTCGCGCTCGTCCCGATGTGTTCAACCACAATATTGAAACCGTGCCGCGCCTTTACCGCAGCGTTCGCCCTGCGGCGCGCTACTACACCTCTTTGCGACTGTTGCAACGCGCCAAAGAACTCGACAGCACCATGATTACCAAATCGGGGATTATGTTGGGCTTGGGTGAAAGTCGCGATGAAGTATTGCAAGTGCTGGATGACCTGCGGGCTGCTGATGTTGATATGTTGACCATTGGGCAATACCTGCAACCCAGTGCCAAACACCACCCTGTAGTGGAATATTGGACGCCAGAAGCGTTTGATGATTTGAAATACTTAGCCGAGAAAAAAGGTTTTGGCATGGTGGCATCGGGGCCGTTGGTGCGCTCATCCTTCCACGCCGAAGATTTGTTTGACGCGCTCAAGGCACAACGATGAAAACCGCTATGACGTGGCACGCCGCTGCCGAACACGCTAATGATTGGGTATTGCAACGACGCGGCTTTGACCTTGGCGCGATTCGCCCTAACCATGAATCCCTTGCCATGCCTGATGATGCTGCCGTGGTACAGCACTGGCAACATGATGATGCGGTGTTATTGCCGCAGCTATTCGCCGATGCGTTGACACAACAGCACGCGGCGATTGAACACAGCGAGCAATGGGTCGGTGATATTCTGCAAGGCGACATGCCTTCAGATTGTTTGCCCGATGGTGACTGGAATAACGACTTTTCTCTGGTCGGGAGTTCTGACGAAGCACATGACGAGCAGGCAATAGAAAAAATATTTTTCGCTGACTTACAGCAACAAAACGACGACTGGGAAGATAACCTGTGGTGCAAAGCATCATGGTTATCATTCCACGATGATGATGCATCGCTGCGTTTTCGCTTCTCCTTCGGCATGGAAGGTTTTGAGGATGTAGCAGCCGACCCCGCGCATCAACAAGCGGCGGCGGCACTGTGTTCCGCGCTATTCCCAGAAAGTGCTATCGTGACCGATCATCCTCGCATTCATGCCTTAATGCAACAGGTTATCGGCAGTGAAGTCAGCTATGTTGAACGCATCGTCTATTTTAACGCGCCTGACGGTGGTGCGCAGATGCACCATGATGTGGAGCGTGGTCATGCTGGCGTGATTTATGCTCAACTCAGCGGCGCGACCTTCTGGCTGGCAGCGGCCAAACCTGTGTTGATGGATGAAATTCGTGCTTACGCCAAAAACCAGCCCCATTTAGCGCAATCCTTGTTTGATGATGTCGCAGCGCAGCAGCAATTTAACGCATTATTACACGATGAAGC
Organism: uncultured Zetaproteobacteria bacterium; assembly: GCA_964645625.1. Taxonomy (GTDB): domain Bacteria; phylum Pseudomonadota; class Zetaproteobacteria; order Mariprofundales; family Mariprofundaceae; genus AB-137-C09. The sequence goes on along the minus strand of CAZYAI010000036.1, from coordinate 8,563 downwards.
GGCCTTGGATGCCTACCTAGATCAAGATGACCATGAGTTGTTGGAAGTATTGATGGATCAACATCCAGACTTTATTGGTCACATGGTGGCGCAAGGTTATGGGTACATCGTGCGCGCAGGCGACGCGCTGCTTTTGCCGCAACGTGATTTACAACATTGCGTATGGCATACGGTTTTTTGCCTCGGTGAGGAGATGGGGGAAGCCTTATCTTTTGCCATGCGTCAACGCGTATGAAGCATTGGCTATTGCTTACCCTGATTGCGGCTTGTCTGCCTGCTTGCGCCAGTTTACCGCAAAAACCTGACGATAGCTGTGCAATTTTTAAAGAAAAACCGCATTGGCAGCGTGCAACGCAAGCGTCTTACCAACGTTGGGGCACGCCTGATTATGTGCAGTTGGCGTTTATTCATCAGGAATCGCACTTCGTTGATGATGCCAAACCATCATGGGATACCGTGCTTGGCTTTATTCCTTGGGGGCGTGTGTCTTCTGCCTACGGTTACGCCCAAGCATTAGACCAAACTTGGGAAAACTACAAAAAAGCCACCCATCGTTACACCGCACATCGAGATGATTTTGCTGACGCTGCAGACTTTATCGGTTGGTACAATCACCAAAGCCACCAACGCTTACGCATACGTAAAAATGATAGTTACCGTCTTTATTTAGCATACCATGAAGGGCAAGGCGGCTATGCACGGCGCAGTTACCGCAAAAAACCATGGTTAATCAAGGTAGCCAAAAAAGTAAGCCGCAGAGCAGCCCGCTATCGCAATCAGTTACGTCATTGCAAATGAAAACCTAAATTCAGGTGTTTTATTGACTTCCCGTTTAAGACCAGAAAAAAAAGAACTACGACTTGTTTTTTACGCTATTGAACTCACCATTTTCCTTGCTTAACAACGAGGCTGGTGAGCGTTCCTAAGTTTAAATATTTATCCGCAGATGAACGCAGATAAACACAGATGATGAAAGAACTTTTGTGCCGACAATCCGTATAGCAGCTTATAGTTTCCATCATAAGAACACCTCGATCATAAATCTGTGTGCATCTGTGGACTATTATTCCAGCATTGCAAATGGATTCACCGACCGCAGGTAATCTATAAGCTATTGATTTTGCTGTCTGTCCCGTCTTAAAAGGAAAGCCGTTTTATTTACCACGAAAGACATGAAAAGCACGAAAGACAACGCTTCTTATTGTTCGTGTGTTTCGTGTCTTTCGTGGTTTATGTTCTTTTTTCCACATTATCTTTAAATACTACACGCATCACCTCTAACTCCAACTCAGCTTTGAATTTGCAAACTACTTTTTACGGTCAGTGCAGGATGCCAAATAAACAGCTAATTCTGAAACAACAACTTGCTCTTCATCTGCGTACATCTGCGGATCAACCATAAAGCTCAACCCAAATACTTAGGATCATACCCCATGTGGCGATAACTGCGGAAACGTTCGCGGGCTGCTTGTTTTAATGATTCATCCCAATCATCAACAAAATCAACGATATGTTCAAAACCATCCAAGCGTGGCGGAATTTCTAAACCACCATTCATCAACACCGTTGCGGCATGCGGAATATCCAAATGCTCGCTCAGCAAAATAGGCTGCGCGGCGTATGCTTCGGGCTTCCCCTCGCCCACCACGCCATGTGCCAAAAATGACTCAGGGCTAATCGTCCATAACTGAAAACTCAAATGACGTATAAACAGCGCGTCAGGACACAGCACCAGCACCTTAGGTTCAACCTTCTGCCGCCGCTCCAATAGGCGAGCGATACCTGCGATGCGATCTTTTTGCTGTAATAATTGAAAATGAACTGCCGCCGTCATGATGATGGATGATCGCTCAAGCCACGCATTAAATCGTATAGCATGCGGTTCACAGGCACTGCCACATGGTATTGCTCAGCAAGGTGAACAATATGACCATTCATCGCCTCAATTTCCACCGCTCGATGATGGATTACATCTTGCCACATACTGGTTTTGACAGCACCAGCCCCCAAGGTCAACGCCAAGTGTTGTTCAATCACCTGCTCATCAACATCAACGCCAACGCATTGCGCCACCGTCCGTGCTTCTGCCATGGCTAAACGCACCCAAGACTGCAAACCTTGATCGCTGGCAACATCGCGGGCATAGCGTTGGGTCAATGCAGTAATTGCATTAAAACCGCAGTTCCACAGCATTTTTTGCCATAACATGGTGCGCATATCGGGCACAGTTTGCGCATCCACACCACCCTGTTGCCATGCGTCACATAACGATGCGAGTACGGCGGCAACATCACCATGCCAAGCACCCAAACGCAGGTGGCCTGCTGCCGAATGCACCACCACGCCCGGCGATTCAATGCGCGCACCGATAAATGCCGAAGCTGCGATCACAGCGGCATCGGGGAAGTATTGGGCTACAACATCAGGGGCAGTCACGCCGTTTTGCATCGTCAGCAATATGGCATCGGTCACATGTGCTTGCAACGATGCCAACATGGCATCTAATTGCGTGGTTTTACATGCCAAGATAATCACGTCACAGGCTGTTAGCGTGACAGGGTCATCGTCAGCTTGCACCATCTCATGGCTGACTGTAGCCATCGTGTGGTAATGCACCCCGTCTTGCTGCATCGCCGCGAGATGTTCCCCCCGCGCCAAAAAATGCACATCCAAGCCAGCACGCTGCAAAGCTAAGCCATAGTGCAGGCCAACCGCTCCTGCGCCAGCAACGCCAACTACAGGATGCGTTGCCATAGTGTTTCAGCCGTCAAATCTTGCCAGCCACCTGCCTCTAACGCTGTATCCGCTAACGCCAAACGCCCAATATGGGTGCGCGTTAAGCCTTCGACATGATTGCCCAAAGCGGCAAACATGCGCCGCACCTGATGGTAACGCCCTTCGTGCAACACCAACTCGGCATGGCATGCGTCGATGACCGTCAACTCCGCAGGCAGGCAGGGACGGTCATCGGCTTCTAGCATCAAAGTGCCACTTGCCATACGTTCAACCACGTCATCCGCCATCGGACGCGCCAAGCGCACATCGTAGGTTTTACTGATGTTGTGCTTAGGACTGGTCAAACGGTGATTCAACTGCCCATCATCGGTGAAGATCAATAAACCCGCCGTGTCCTTATCCAAACGTCCAACGCTGTTAAATGGCGGTTTACGATCCAACCAACGCTCAGGGAAGTCCTCAAACACCAACACGCCCTCTTCTTTGCGCGAGCAAACTTTGCCTACGGGTTTGTGGTAAATAATGGTCAAACCATCGGGATGATCCAAGGCTTTACCCTCTAACAACACCTCGTCGGCAGACACTTTTTGATTGGTGCTTTTGGCAGGCTGACCAGCTACTTCAACCCAGCCTTGTTTAATCCAATACGCAACATCGCGCCGCGAACCATAACCCAAACGGGATAACAAACGATCCAAACGTTCTACGGTCATCAATCTTCCCCTTGCTCGCGACCGCCAACAGACGGCGCGCATGCCAACACACGATCTGCCATGCGCGAGAACGGCAAACTTTGCACCCACACCGTGCCATGCCCCGACAATTTCGCCAGCACCATGCCTTCACCGCCAAACAACATCGACTTCAAGCCGCCTGCTAAACCAATATCGTAATCAATATCAGCCGTCATCGCGACCAAGCAACCTGTGTCCACGCGCAAAGTTTCGCCGCGCAACTCCTTACGCACCAAAGCACCACCAGCATGAATAAACGCCAGCCCATCGCCTTCTAAGCGTTGCAAAATAAAGCCTTCGCCACCAAAGAACCCTGCCCCTAGCCGTTTACTAAAGGCAATGCCCATGCGCGTACCTTTAGCAGCACACAAAAACGAATCCTTTTGACACAACAGTTCGCCACCAATGGTGGAAAGGTCCACAGGCAGCACCGTGCCTGGGTACGCTGCCGAAAAGCCAACCCGCTGCTTGCCCGAACCTTCGTTGGTGAAATGGGTAAGAAACAGTGATTCGCCCGTCAACATGCGTTTGCCTGCGCCCCACAGCTTGCCGAACACGCCACTTTCCGAGCCATCGCCCATGCGTGCCTCAAAAGCAATGCCCTGATCCATCCACGTCATCGCCCCAGCTTCGGCAATCACCGTTTCACCAGGGTCAAGTTCCACTTCCACCATCTGACCGTGACCGATCAATTCATAATCCACTTCATGACTCTGCTGTGCCATTCTTCGCTCCTTCACTTCGCCTACAACGACACAATCGCTGTAAAGGTGTTTCCTTCTCGATCATCAATAACTGATGTTATGCAAGGCATGGGAGCTTTCTTCAAACAGCACCGCGACCTAAAAGCCCGTCATGCTTCGCTTAATTTAGGATTGCGGATCAAGTCCGCAATGACGTGCTTTCTTTGCGTCATGCCCCACTCGATGCGGCATCCAGTCTTTCGTCCGCCCTCTGGATTGCGGATCAAGTCCGCAATGACGTGAATTTCCTCAGTCATACTGCACTTGATGCAGTATCCAGTTCTTGCGTCCGCCCTTTGGATTGCGGATCAAGTCCGCAACGACGTGGTTTCTTTGCGTCATGCCGCACTCGATGCGGCATCCAGTCTTGCGCCCGTTCTCTGGATTGCGGATCAAGTCCGCAATGACGCATCGCTACTCAAAAAAAGTCACGTATATAACCATGCGTGCGTAACATCAGTTATAATAATTCCGCGCACCTACTTACCCAGGCAAACGTGCGGCAGCGGCTTCGAGTTCGGCGCGTTGCTCTTCTACCTGCTGCAACTCATCTTTCACTTTTGTTACCACATCATCAGGGGCGTTCTTCAAAAAGCGTTCATTGCCCAGCTTGGCGTTGAGCTTATCGGCTGTTTTTTGCAACCGTACGAGGTTTTTGCTGATGCGTGCCCGCTCTTCATCGAGGTTGACCAAGCCCGCCAACGGCAACCACACCGTGCAAGCATGCAGTGGCGCAACGGCTGCACCATCCACTTGCGCATTCGCAGCAATAAAGCTGAGAGTTTCGATGCGTGCCAAACTCTTTAACAGCGACTCTTGTGCTTGCAAATAAGCGCGGACTTCGCCCTCTGCCGCAATCATCGCCGTCACCTTTTTACCGGGTGATACATTCATTTCGCCACGAATCGAACGAATCGCAGAAACCATATCCATCACCAAACTCATGCGCGGCGATGCTGCCTCACAAGGCAATGCCTGCGGCCATGCGGCAACAGCTAGCATGCTATCTGCACCGTGTAATTGACGGAACAAAGTTTCGGTAATAAACGGACAAATCGGGTGCAGCATGCGTAACCATTGATCCAACACGGTAAGCATAACAACCTGCGTTTCTGCCTTGGCTGCCTCATCGTCACCGTAAAGCGCGACCTTAGCGGCTTCGACATACCAGTCGCAATAATGCCCCCAAATAAAACCATACAACGATGATGCCACTTCGTGGAAGCGGTAAGCTTCTAGGTCGGCCTCAACCTGTACCAAGGTGTTATTCAACTCACCGATAATCCAGCGGTTCACTTCCAAGGTCGGTTGGCAGGTGGCATCAGGCGCGGCATCACCACGGTTCATGAACACAAAACGCGCAGCGTTCCAGATCTTATTCATGAAGTTACGGTTGGACTCAATGCGCTTGGTGTCCAGTTTAATATCACGTCCTGGCGTTGCCATGTGTGCCAAGGTGAAGCGCAGCGCGTCAGCACCATAGCTGTCAATCATTTCCAACGGATCAATCACATTGCCCTTGGACTTGGACATTTTTTGCCCTTGGGCATCACGAATCAGGGCGTGAATATAGATGTCACGGAACGGCACATCCCCCGTAAACTTCAGCCCCATCATAATCATTCTGGCAACCCAGAAGAAAATAATATCAAAACCTGTCACCAACACTTGTGTGGGGTAAAAACGCGCTAATTCTTCTGTTTTCTCTGGCCAGCCAAGGGTCGAGAACGGCCACAAACCAGAAGAAAACCACGTATCCAACACATCTTCATCTTGATGGATATGGCTACCACCACAACCTTGGCAGCTTGTAGGCTCGCCTTTAGCAACGGTGATATGGTCGCAATCATCACAGTACCATGCAGGAATACGATGCCCCCACCACAGTTGGCGAGAAATGCACCAATCTTGAATATTGCGCATCCATTCAAAATAGGTTTTGTCCCAATGACCAGGTACAAAGCGAATATCACCCTGCTCAACCGCTGCAATCGCAGGCTCTGCCAGAGGTTTAATATCCACATACCATTGGTCGGTCAAATAAGGTTCAATGACCGCATGGGAACGATCACCACGGCCAATTTGATGAGTGTGCGCCTCGACCTTGTACAACAAGCCTGCGGCATCCAAGTCGGCGACAATATGTTCCCGCGCTTCGTAACGATCCATACCGCGATACGCTTCAGGAATCGCCGCATCATCAATAATATGCGCCTGATTGGTGAAAATATTCATCAATGGCAGATCATGACGCTGCCCTACTTCGTAATCGTTAAAGTCATGCGCAGGCGTAATCTTTACACAGCCCGTACCAAATTCAGGGTCCACATAGGCATCGGCAATCACAGGAATGGTGCGTCCTGTCAACGGCAACACCAGCTCCTTGCCGATTAAATGGGCGTAGCGTTCATCATCAGGGTGAACCGCCACCGCCGCATCACCCAGCAGGGTCTCTGGTCGCGTGGTAGCAATAATGACATGCTCATTCGGTGCGTCAGCAATCGGGTAGCAAATATGCCAGAAGTGACCTTCTTCTTCCTCGTGCTCTACCTCTAGGTCAGAGACTGCTGTTTCTAACACAGGATCCCAGTTCACCAGACGCTTGCCACGGTAAATCAATCCCTCTTCATACAGACGGACAAAAACTTCGCGTACCGCTTCGGACAAACCATCATCCAGCGTGAAGCGTTCGCGGCTCCAATCACACGATGCGCCAATACGCTTTAATTGACCAACAATCGTACCGCCAGAATGCTCCTTCCACTGCCACACGCGCTCCAAAAAGGCTTCGCGCCCCATGTCTCGACGGTGTACACCCTCTTTATCCAACAGGCGTTCCACCACCATTTGCGTGGCAATACCCGCATGGTCAGTACCTGGCTGCCACAGCACGGACTTACCCTGCATGCGCTGCCAACGAATCAGCATATCTTGAATGGTAAAGGTGAAGGCATGCCCCATATGCAAGCTACCAGTCACATTTGGCGGAGGAATCACGATGCAATAAGCTTCATCCGCTACAGCAGCAGGGCGAAAGGCATCGGATTGCAACCAGCTTTCGTTAATCATCGGCTCAACGGCCTGCGGGTCGTAAGCTTTATCCAGTTCGTTCATGGTTTTCTCTTATTAAGGGGATTAGTAAAATAGTATTTTGACGCGCTGATGGAGCACTGTTTCATTGCACAAAGAGGCAAACAGTCATGCGCGTTAATGACTCAGGGAAGGATCACGTGGGCGCGTTTCGGTCATTGCCAACACACGCTTTTGCAAGGACTCATCGATCCAAGCATTCAGCGAAGCTTCGATGCGTGCGTTTACATCGGTGTAAATCTGCGCCACCAACTCTTCCACCTGTTCTTCGTCAAGCTGAAGATGCTCTAGCGACATAGTCACTTGAGTAGTGGCAGCTTGCGCACTAGAAGCAGGTGGCGAAACCATCATCGCTTCGGTCAACATCATGCGTGGAACTTCTTCAAAATGGCTATGATCAAGGTCAGCCACTTCTTTTTCGACCGCTTGCTTGGGCGATGCCTCAGCAGCCACACGACGTTTACGCTCGCCTTGGCGCAGCATATCATCCAAACGCTCGAATATTTGTTCTGAATCCAATTCCTGCTTCATCTGCGCAATGGTAGTTATGCCACAGGATTTTGCCAGCCCATAAACGAAAAAAGGCTGGAATAGATATTCCAGCCTTACAACACAGCGTATGGATGATACGCAGAAAAAAGAAGCTTACGCTAAAGCTTTCACAGTTTTGTTTAAACGAGAAACACGGCGAGAAGCTTGGTTTGAATGAATCAAGCCCTTGCGTCCAGCACGGTCGATTTTAGAGATAGCAGCACCCAACAATGCATTAGCGGTCTCTTTATCACCAGCGGCAACAGCAGCTTCAACTTTTTTGATCGCTGTACGCATTTCTGAGCGTTGCCCACGATTCTGCAAGCGTTTTTTCTCGTCCTGACGTGCACGTTTGAGTGCGGATACATGGTTAGCCACGGTAATGTCTCCAAACAATATAAAGAAATACCGGGCATCGACAAGGCTCACCCGGAAAAGGCGGCGGATAGTATGGTCTAAACACCATTTGTCAATCTAAAAAACAGGATTTTCTTCTAAAGCAGGGCTTCCAGCAAAACCCATAGCTCATCGAGTGCAGCATAATGCAAAGAAACCACGTCATTGCGAACTCGATCTGCAATCCAAAGAACGGACGCAAGACTGGATGCCGCATCAAGTACGGCATGACACAAAAAACCACGTCATTGCGAACTTGATCCGCAATCCAGAGAACGGACGCAAGACTGGATACCGCATCAAGTGCGGCATGACACAAAAAACCACGTCATT
>CAZYAI010000035.1:0-25680 GCA_964645625.1 uncultured Zetaproteobacteria bacterium | reverse complement strand
TAACTTATAGAGCTTTATCCACAGTTAAACACTGCTTTTGTCGTGTACAGAGTTATAAACTATAGAGTAGTTTGAGCCCGTGATGCATTGCATTTGCGGGCTTTTTTGTTTTTGTTTGTTCACGGATTGCTATTGTTTTTGACTGAGTTGATTACGTTTATGATACGAATTCGTAATCATCATTACGATGACTCATAGCAGGCTTTGTGTATGAGCGTTGTTAAAAATGGTCATTTGCTTTATGGGAATCACTTACTAGGGTGGCTCGCAATGCTTACTAGAAACGATTCTGAAACAATGGAAGCAGGTCACCTGTTTCTCCGTCCTCCTGTGGCGGAAGATGGCCCAGCCATTCACGCACTGGTTGCACGCAGTGCACCGCTGGATTTGAACTCACCATACTGCTACTTAATTCTCTGCGCGCACTTTCCTTCTACTTGTATTGTGGCGGAAGAGAACAATGAAATCGTGGCGTTTATTACCGCTTATATACCACCTGAACGTCCTGATGTGCTGTTTGTTTGGCAGGTTGCCGTGGATGCACGTATGCGTGGTCGCGGTGTTGCTAAAAAAATGCTGCGCCATTTGGTGGCTTCTAGCACGAAGCAAGGTGTTCGCTACGTCGAAGCTACGGTGAATCCATCCAATATGGCATCACGCTCACTTTTTCAATCTTTGGCGGATGCTTCTGGCTGCACTATGGAAGAGTCTATGATCTTTCCTGCTGAAATGTTTGGAGAGGGAGATCATGAACAAGAAAATCTTATTCGACTTGGGCCTGTCGGCTGATTCTTTATTGTCTACATCATGCTTGTTTGTAGTGCCTGTCTGCTCTTTTCGCTACCGTTGTGGTTAGAGCAAAGACCACCGCAATGTATGAACGACTTGGAATCGATTCCATAAGTAAAATTTTGATTGGGAGATGATAGACGATGAGAATATTTGAAGAGATGGAATCAGAGGTTCGCGGCTATATTCGCTCATTCCCTGCGGTGTTTGATGTTGCACGTGGGTCAGAAATGTTCGACGTTTACAACAATCGTTATATTGATTTCTTTGCTGGCGCAGGTTCATTAAATTATGGTCATAATAACCCTGCTATTAAGCAAGCGTTGATCGAATACCTTGAGCGTGATGGCATTGTTCATGGGTTGGACAAGGCTACAGTAGCCAAACAGTCTTTTTTGAAGAAATTAAGAGATACGATTTTTACGCCACGTAACATGGAATATAAGGTGCAGTTTACAGGGCCTACAGGTACCAATGCTGTGGAAACTGCATTGAAACTGGCGCGCATGATTAAGGGACGTTCCAATATTATAGCCTTTACCAATGCTTATCACGGTCTTTCTATGGGCTCGTTAGCGGTAACAGGGAATTCATTTTATCGCGATGAATCCTATGGTGTGCGTGCCAATAGTGCGTTTATTCCCTTTGATGGTTATTTGGGCAAAGACTTTGATAGTATGGCTTATTTGCGTCGTTTGCTTACCGATCAAAGTAGTGGGGTCGATTTGCCTGCGGCGATTATTGTTGAAACGGTACAAGGTGAGGGTGGTATCCATGTGGCGCGTGATGCTTGGTTGCAAGAGCTATCGAGTATTTGTCGTGAATTTGATATTTTATTGATTATTGATGATATTCAGATGGGTAATGGTCGCACAGGTACCTTCTTTAGTTTTGAGCGCGCAGGTATTTTGCCAGATATGGTCACGGTTTCGAAGTCTATTGGTACAGGCTTACCAATGTCGCTATTGTTGATGCGTCCAGAGCTGGATCAGTGGAAGCCTGGTGAGCATACGGGTACTTTCCGTGGTAATAACCTTGCCTTTATTGCTGCCGCTAAAGCACTGGAGTATTGGGATTCCCCTGAGTTTTCTGAAGGAATTATCGTCAAGGGTAAACGCTTTGAGCAAGGCTTGCGTGCGATTATGGATAAGTACAGTGAAGCTGAAGGCGTGTTGCGTGGGGTTGGCATGGTCTGGGGTATTGAGTTTGCTGACCCTAGTTTTGCAGGTGCTATTTCTGAGGAAGCATTCAGACGCCATGTGATTATCGAAACGGCTGGTGCTAATGGTCATGTACTGAAGTTTTTGCCTGCCTTGACGATTGAAGAGGATTTAATTGATGAGGGCTTAGCCGTTATTGATGCCTCAATTGCTACTGTTTTGCAAACGCGTAAAGAATTGCGTGATGGGGTGTTGGCATGATTGTACGTCATTTGGCTGATATTATTGGTAGTGAACGCGATGTTAAAGCAGAAAATGGTAATTGGGAGAGTCGTCGCCTCATTCTTAACGATGATGCGGTTGGTTTTTCTCTCCATGACACGATTATTCATGCTGGTACTGAAACATTACTTTGGTACAAACACCACATCGAAGCGGTGTATTGCATCGAAGGCGAGGGTGAGGTGGAAACGACTGATGATGGTGTGATTCATCCCATTGCTGCTGGTTCTGTGTATCTACTTAACGGCAATGAACGACATTTGCTACGTGCTAAAAGTCGCATGCGTATGGTTTGCGTTTTTAATCCGCCAGTCACAGGTCGTGAAAATCACGATACCGATGGTGCTTATCGCCCTGGTGCAGAGATGTCTAAACGATAGGGGTTTGTTTTAAGCTGAGTTATTCATAAATCGTCGTGATGATTTATGAATAACTCAGCTTCGGTGCGTCTGCGAGGACAGCTTTTCCCTAACGGGCATGGCTTTTTGTCACCTTGTGCAATGAGATATTGTTGTTACAGCGTGTCAAAACATCATGCCCGTTTTTTGTATGAGTTACACCAGCATGTTAAATCAGTATGATATAAGTTTCGGTAGCACTTGCCATTCTTGGGTAGCCTCCTAGCATTTCCGCTCAGTGAGGTATCAGGTGACACAACATCAAGCAATGCTGGTTCTGGCAGACGGAACCCTATTTCACGGCACAGCACTGGGGGCTATTGGTCATACAGTGGGTGAAGTTTGTTTTAATACATCCATGACTGGGTATCAGGAAATCCTTACCGATCCTTCCTACACCGAACAGATTATGACTTTTACACCGCCCCATATTGGTAACGTGGGTGTGAATGATAACGATGATGAATCGGCGGGTGTCGCGGTGCGAGGTTGCATTGTACGTGCGCCAGCGCGGATTCGTTCTAACTATCGCGGTCAGTGCGATTTTAACGACTGGCTGCTGCGCCATGAAGTGGTAGGGATCGCAGGGGTAGATACCCGTGAACTGGTGCGTCATTTGCGCAGTCAGGGCGCGCAAAATGGCGTGATTACTTCCGATGGCATGACGGTTGAAGAGGCTTTGGCAATGGCACGTGCTTGGTCAGGGCTGGAAGGTCGTGACTTGGTTGGTCAAGTGAGCCGCACGGCTGTGGAAACGTGGCAAGGTGGTGGTTCCTTCGATTTGGATGCCAATGATTGGCAGGCTGCTGCCGCCGAAACAGCGCATGTTGTTGCCTTTGATTTTGGTTGTAAGCGCAACATTTTCCGTAAGTTAGCAGACCGTGGCTTGCGTTTGACGATTGTTCCTGCAAATACCTCGGCAGAAGATGTGTTGGCACTCAAGCCTGATGGTATCTTCCTTTCTAATGGTCCTGGTGACCCTGCTGCTGTGACTTATGCTGTAAGCACCATTCGCCAGTTGTTGGATAGTGATATTCCGATGTTTGGTATTTGCATGGGGCATCAACTGTTGTCTCAGGCTTTAGGGCTAACAACGTTCAAACTCAAATTTGGACACCGTGGTGGTAATCACCCTGTGCGCAGGGAAGATGCTGGCTGTGTTGAAATCACCAGTCAGAATCATGGTTTTGCAGTCAGTGATGCGACTATTCCCGATCATGTGGAGATTACCCATCGTTCTTTGTTTGATGGTACGATTGAAGGTTTGCAAGTGAAGGGAAAACCCGTGTTTTCGGTGCAGTATCACCCCGAAGCCAGCCCTGGTCCGCACGATGCAGATTATCTATTTGATCGTTTTGCAAGCTTGATTCATGCTGGAGTACAATGACCGCTGAGGTAGAGCGGGTGCGTTGCTACGTGAACGGATGAAAACATTCGCTTATATTAAATGGTTTTCGCTGGCACTGGCGATTAGCAGTGTGGTATTGGCAGCGTGGTTTTTGTGGCAGGGCTCAACCCTGTTGCTGCAAGGTGGTGTGGCGGATGATGCGCAAGATGCGCGCAATACACAGATTGATGCGCCATTGATTGTTGAGCGTGACGGCGCACGGGTGCTATGGCGTTTGCGCGCTGAGCAGGCTTGGCAGTTACCATCGGGCATGCGGCTGATAAAGCCACAACTGGAGTTGTTCCCCGAAGGTGGTGAGGTAATGACGATTGTTAGCGATATTGCCTTGTTTGACCCGCTTAAACGCAATATTGATTTTCGCCAGCATGTGCAAGCCAAGTATCAAACATGGTTATTGACCACCACACGATTATTGTATTTAAGTCGTGAAGATGCAGTGCATATTCCTGGCGCGTTTGAGGCGAAAAGCCCTGAAACGGAAGTGTCTGGACGTGACCTTAAGGCCGAACGGAAAAGCGATCATATCCATATTGCCCATGATGTTCATGTGCGTGATCGGAGTCATGGCGATCAATCCATCGGTGTAAGCAAATAAACGCTTTGAAGGGGTATCCTTCATTATCAGTTGACACTTTTTGTGAATAAGCGGTCATCTTGAAAACCGTTTTTTGTAGGGTGGATAAGGCTTTGCGCAGCCACCTAACTTTTCCGAATGCTATGGCGTTGGATTCTCTCAATACCTTGGGAGACGGAGGGTTGAGGGTGTTCGCGAATCAGAAGTATAGGGTTTTTCGACGTTAGGTGGCTGCGCTTCGCTTATCCACCCTACGACAGAATATTCTATTTCGCACGTAAAATGCTGAAGAAAAGTGTCAATTACTTTTCAGAGAATATGAAGGATGCCTTTGGAGGTTTGAATTGTTTCGTTTTTTTCTATCTGTGATGGCAGGGTTGATGTTCAGTACACCGTTGTGGGCAGAGCCTGTGGATATTGTATCTGAATCGGTCAACGTTGATCATGCCCATAGCCGTGCCGAATTTACGGGCAATGTGGTGTTGGTTCAAGGTGAGTTTACCTTGCGTTGTGATCGCCTTGAAGCGTGGTATGTCAAGGGTGATTTGGATCATGCTGAGGCATTTGACCATGTAAGTTTTGTCCGTCGAGATATTAGCGGAAAGTCCAAACGTGCCTCTTATCGTAAGCAAACAGGGGTGTTGGTGCTGTTTGATCAGGCAAGTGTTAAAAGCCCTGAAGGAACCGTCAGTGGTGAAAAAATCACCCATAATCTTTTAACCGAGACCAGCGTCGTCAATAAGTCAGGCTCGAAGCGTGTTCATGTGGTGATTGATGCCGAAGACAGTAAGGTGCTTAAAAAACCATGAGTGATGTGGTGCATCATCTTCATGTAACGGAGCTGCGTAAATCTTACCGTGGTAAAACCGTAGTTCACTCGGTATCAATGGATGTGCATTCGGGTGAGTGTGTTGGTTTGTTGGGTGCTAATGGTGCGGGTAAAACCACCAGTTTTTATATGGTGTGCGGTCTAGTCCCCGCTGATGCCGGCAGTGTGGCACTTGATGGTCAAGATATTACACATATGCCCATGCACATGCGCGCCCGTCAAGGTATCGGTTACTTGCCGCAGGAGGCGAGTATTTTCCGCCAGCTTACGGTGCGTGAAAACCTGTTGGCTATTTTTCAAACATTGAATATGCCTTCTATTCAAATAGAAGAAGAACTTGAAGCCCTGTTGTTGGATTTGGGTATTGAACATGTCCAGCATCAAAAAGCCTATACCCTTTCTGGCGGTCAACGGCGACGCACTGAAATTGCCCGTGCTTTGGTGACGCATCCACATTTTTTGTTGTTGGATGAGCCGTTTGCAGGGGTTGACCCTATTGCCGTGGAAGATATCCAACAGATCATCGTGCGTTTGCGGGAACGTGGTATTGGGGTGCTGATTACGGATCACAATGTACGAGATACCCTGCGCATTTGCGAGCGTGCTTATTTGATGAGCGCGGGTGAAATCATTGTCCATGGCACACCTGAACATATTGTCGATCACCCAGATGCTCGTCGCCTTTATTTGGGCGATGCTTTTTCTATGTAAGTACCATCATGCATATACCTGCTACAGTATTGCCACGCTCTAAACGATTGCGCGCCAGTATTCATTGGTTGATTCATTCGGTGGTATATTTTATGGCAACCTTAGCGGCGTTAGCGTTGTTTTATGTGTTGCTGGTGTTGGCAGAGTCGGGGTGGTATGCGATAACAGGGCATTCGGTATCGGTTTGGGCGATGGCTTTGGCTGCCCTGCTTGCCTCTCTCTTCTTCTCTCCGATGGTGCATGGTTTGCAACGCTTTATTGATGCGGTGTTTTACCGTAAACGCATCAATACCTTACAGGCAATCAGGGAACTTGGCGCGGGTGATTTGGCTCGCCTACCAGAAGCGGCGATTGAACGTTCATTGTTGCAACACATGGCAGATATTTTTCAGCGTGAGCCCGTGTTGCTTGATGAAAGTGGGCGTGTATTTAGTTACCCCCCCAATAGTCCCGCCGCAACGGACTCCGAGGTTTATGAAATCATTTTGCCGATGGAATACCATCAAACCACGGCATTGTTATACCTTGGTCCACGTCGTGATGGTTGGATGGCAGATGCCCAAGAGATGGAGAATATCAAAAGTATTGTTCGTTTTGCAGGCATGAGCTTGGAGCATGCGCGCTTAACGCAACAACAGGTGGCAGCAGCGCGCTTGGATTCTTTGGTGCGGGTAACAGCGCAACTTCATTCCCATGACTTAAAGAACCGCCTGCATGATTTGGCATTTTTGGCGCATCACATGGATTCGGGCAAGCTTGATGAAGAAGAAATTCGCCATATGACTGATGCTATTCGCAAGGTGGTAGGGCGTATGCAATCGGTGATGCAGCGTATGGCAGACCCGAATGCGCCGATTCATCCACGCTTGAAAGCTTGCGATGTTCAGCAATTATTGCAGCAATTGGTGCAGAATCATTTGTGGCCAGAGGGTATTAAGGTCGAACAACGCTTTGATGTTTCGGCTCTGGCTATGATAGATGCTGCATTGTTTGAAACGGTGATGAATAATTTGTTTGATAATGCTGTGCAAGCGATGGATAAACAGGGGCTGTTGCAACTTTCGCTATCGCTTGACGGTGACATGTTACGCATTGCCGTACGTGACCATGGGGCTGGCATGGAAGCTGATTTTATCGAGCATCAGCTGTTTCGCCTGTTCGTTAGCAGTAAGGCACATGGTTTAGGGATTGGATTATACCTTAGTCAACGTATGATTTCAGCATTAGGCGGTGAGCTGTATGCCGAAAGTGAAGGGAAGGGTAAAGGTTCCACCTTCATTATTCGCCTTCCTCTGTGGCAGGATGGCCGCAATGATTGATGAAAATGGTTTGTGTGAATCGATAGCAATGTTTTGTTTGGGAGTTTTTACGTGCATGTTCAACGTACTGTACTGATTGTTGATGACAATGAGATCAATCGGCTGAATTTACGCTTATTGTTAAAGCGTCAGTACCAAGTATTAGAAGCGGGTACGTTGGAAGTGGCGGATGAAGCCTTGTCATCACACCGTGTCGATCTTTTGGTACTTGATCTTGCCTTACCACCTGAGCCAGATAATCCTCAAATTGGTTTGGATTACCTGCGCCGTCTTCAGCAAGACAGTCCTGAAACGCCCGTGGTTGTCATTACAGGGCATGATGAACGTCACCTAGCACAGCAGGCCATGGTATTGGGCGCAGCGGATTTTTTTGGTAAACCGTTTGATCCAGAAGAGGTGCATGAAGCGATTGATCGCGGCATCACCACATTCAGCTCGCAGTTACGCGAACAAGAATTGCAACATGCACTGCAATTGCATGTGAATCATCAATTATTGGGCGAGTCGCCAGCGATGCAGGCGTTGCGCCTGCAAATTAGCAATATTGCTGCCACGCCATCCAGCGTGTTGATTTCTGGTGAGACGGGCAGTGGTAAAGAGTTGGTTGCTAATCAATTACACCTACAAAGTGCGCGTTTTCGTGCGCCGTTTATTGCGATTAACTGTGCTGCCATGAGTGAGGAGCATTTAGAGGGTGAGCTCTTTGGTTATGAAAAAGGTGCTTTCCCAGGGGCAGAAAAACGTAAGCTCGGTTGGTTCGAGCGTGCCAGTGGTGGTACGTTGTTTTTGGATGAAATATCTGATCTGCCGCGCTCCATTCAGGCGAAGTTGTTGCGTGTTTTGGAGTTTGGGGAGTTTTCTCGTCTTGGTGGCGAATCATTGATTCGTTGTGATGTACGTTTGTTTTGTTCGACCACAGAGGATCTTGAGGTTTTGGTGCGTGAAAATGCCTTCCGTGATGACCTTTATTACCGTATCAATGTGTTGGAAATTCATGTGCCACCGTTGCGTAGTCACTTAGAAGATCTACCTGTGTTATGTGAAAGCATTCGCATACGTAAATCTGCCTTGTGCGGTCGTCGTGTGGATGGCTTTTCCCCTGCTGCGATGGAACAAATGGCGCGTTATAGCTGGCCCGGCAATGTGCGTGAATTAGAAAATATTATTGAACGCGCCGTGGTACTGGCTAACGACACGGTGATTGATGTGCTGCCTTCATTGGATCATGGTTCAGCGCATTCGCTTACCGATGATGCGATGGAGCAGTGGTTTGCATTGCTGCCTGATTCAGGGATTCGTGCTGATAAAGCCTTGGCAAACTTTGAAAAACGTTTGTTGCAAGAAGCATTGAAGCGAAATAAACATATTAAAGCACGAGCAGGGCGTTGGCTGGGATTTGGTGACCGTTCAAAAGATAAAATGCGCTATTTGTGCGATAAATACGGATTATTATTTGAAGGAGAAAGTGATGGCTGAAGCTATGCCTGTGCCGTGGTTGATTCATATACGTGTCTTGCGTGATATTTGTCGTCGGCTGACATGGTTTTCGCTATTATTGTTAACGCTGCTTCTTAGCGTTGCAGAAGCAACAGCAGAGGAAGAAAAAGATTATTTGTATTACCGCGAAATCAGCATTGCGCCCTATCAAAATATGCGTGAGTTTTTTGATTTGCCTGACCGTGCTGGGGTGTATGATGTCACCTTGCTATCGCAGGCGATGACACCGCTCACCTTTCATTTGATTCGCCTACATGGTGATGAAGAAAAAAGCGTGAAAAAAAAACGCAGCTTCCATCTTGGTAATCATCGTTTTGAGTATCATATGAATAATCCTAAAGGCGACTTGGATTTGGCTGTTGAAGTAGCAAACTCTAACCCTACGATGAAGGTTAAAGTGATCATTGTCGTTGTGGAAATAGCACCCAATGACTGATGTTACGCATCAAGGTTCTATGCCTAACTTTTCGCTCTTTTGAGTAACCATGCGTCATTGCGGACTTGATCCGCAATCCAGCGAACAGACGCAAGAGTGGATGCTGCATCGCGTGCAGTATGACCGAGGGTAACCACGTCATTGCGGATTTGATCCGCAATCCAGATAACAGACGCAAGAGTGGATACTGCATCGCGTGCAGTATGACCGAGGGTAACCACGTCATTGCGGACTTGATCCGTAATCCAGCGAATAGATGCAAGAGTGGATATTAAATTAAGTAAAGCATGACGGTTCTTTTAGATTGTTATGCTGTTTTATTGCATAGCTTAGCAGGAAGCCATGCCCATGAAGGAGAAATACCATGCCCATAGCACATAACCAAGAGCAGGCACGTAAAGCTGTAATGCAGGGGGATTTACCTGCCGCCGCTGCTGCTTTTAGTGAATTGGCTAAGCTGGAACCCAATAACATGGAGTTCTGCCTGATGGCAGCGGATTTAAGTGATAAAACGGGGGATGTAGAAGCATCGGCTGATTGGTATGCCCACGCAGCGCGTTATTATATTGATCAAAAGAACATTGGTCAGGCAGTGCTTATGATGAAACATTACCAACGCCTGCGCCCTGACGAGAAGCGTTTATGCCGTCAATTGTTTCGTTGTTGCCAAAATTGCACCAATAACAGTTCGCCATGTTTACCTTTGTTGGCTGCCGATGATCAATTAAAAGTATCGTTGCGCGATCATGATCTTTTTGCCTTAATCAGTGACCATGCTTTTGATGACCTGCTGCCCCACATTCAAGTGCAAACGTATCAAGATGGTGACATGATCGCGCGCAGTGGTGATGTTGCTGATGCCCTCTATTTGATTGCCAAAGGAGGGATACTCCCACATGTGGATGACTACGATCAATCGTACGATTTATCACTCATTGGCGCAGGTGGGATTTGTGGCGAAGTGCCATTTTTAACGGGCGGCGAAGAGCGTACGGCTGATTTGAAGGCCGTTGGTAGCACAGAATTGGCAGTGATCCCCTACGATACTTTAAAAACATTAACCGCTACCTACCCTAAAGTGATGCATGAACTGGATGGTTTTTATCAGGCTCATGTGTTGGAACGGCAGCTAGCACTAACGCAGTTTTTTGATGTGTTAACCGATCAGGAACGCAAGGAAGTAAGCCAACAGTTAGAAACGGTACATCTGAAGGGCGGTGAAAACCTGTTTGTGCAGGGCGAAAGCTCGCCGCTGGATGTCTATGTGGTACGTTCAGGCTGGGTCGCTGTGAATGTGGATATCAATGGTCGAGAGCATTTAATGTATACCGCTAAAAACGGTAATGTCTTGGGTGATGGCGGCGTGTTGGAGAATGTACGCCGCCTTTCTGCTCGGGCAGTGTCCGAAACAATTGTTATGCGTTGGTCTGAAGCGCAGTACCGTGCTTTTTATGGCGCGCATGATGATCTACGCTATCGCGTGGCAGACCGTATGCTGGCATACCAAAAAGCGATTGCTGATTTGCGTGCTGGTCATCAACCCACCTTTATTGAAGATACGATGAACCAGCGCGCCTTGTTACGCGATGTGTATAACGATGATTAAGCCTATTCGTTAGGGTATTATATGGGTGGGAGGGTAGTCCTTTTGTGGCTACCCTTTTGCATGATCCTCTTGTTCTTGGGGTTGCTCTGGTAGCAAACCTTGTACAAATCCATCAGCATCAAAGGGCATCAGGTCTTCTAAGCTTTCACCCACGCCGATATAACGAATGGGTAAACGGTAACGATCGGCCAATTGCAATACGATGCCACCTTTGCCTGTGCCATCCAGTTTGGTAATGATGAGTCCTGTGGTTCCTGCTGTTTCGCGGAAGCGATCAACTTGTACGATGGCATTTTGCCCTGTGCCAGCATCGACAACTTGCCATACCTCATGGGGAGCATCGGGATGTGCCTTGGTGATGACGCGGCGTACTTTGGCAAGTTCATTCATCAAGCCTTGGTCATTCTGCACTCGTCCAGCGGTATCAATAATAATCACATCATAACCACGGGCATAACCGCGTTGCACCGTATCAAAAGCGACAGCAGCAGGGTCGGCTCCTTCATGCTGGCGCACCATGTCTGCCCCTGCACGTTCCACCCATGTGGCTAATTGTTCAACAGCAGCAGCGCGGAAAGTGTCGCCTGCACCAACGATAACTTTTTTACCTTGTTGCCGGAACATGGTAGCGAGTTTGCCGATGGTGGTGGTTTTGCCTGTGCCATTGACACCAATCACCAATAATACCAAGGGTGTTTTTGTTAGTTCCTCATAGCGGGTAGCAGGCGCGAGTTTTTCTAGCATGCCTTTTTGCAAAGCTTCCCGCGCAGGAACGCGAGCGCGGCGGGCTTGTTGCACCAAATCATCAGCAACACTGACGCCACAATCCGCCATAATCAGTGCGTCTTCAATGTCTTGCCATGCAGCATCCGTTAATTTTTCGGCAGAACTACCAGGGATTAACTGTGCTAAGGTTTCGCGACTGCGGCTTAAACCCTTTTTTAATCGTGAAAAGAAACCCGCCATAGGAACTCCAGAACGGCATAATCCGTTCGATATGATATGACCTAAATCCTGCAATATTTTTCACACACTGAGCATACTCAATACGGCACAAAACAGCGCAGGATTTAGGTATTACGTCACTTCTACCCATATTGGGCGCAAGTGATTAATCGTATGATGCTTTGTGAAGTGCTAATCCACAACTACAGCTTGGCGAGCGCGATCGTCTTGCAGTTGTTGCTGCAATGCAGGGTTATGCGTAGCTAAGATCTGAATCGCCAATAAAGCAGCGTTTTTTGCGCCATTAATGGCAACCGTCGCAACAGGAATACCTGGTGGCATCATGACTGTGGAATGCAAAGCATCTTGCCCTGCCAATGCACCAGAAGCAATGGGTACACCAATGACAGGCTTCACGGTTTTAGATGCTACCACACCTGCTAAGTGTGCAGCCATGCCAGCAGCACAAATAAACACCTTGCAGCCGTTGCTTTCGGCATCTTTTACCGCTTGTACGGTTGCTTCTGGCATGCGGTGTGCCGAACGAATCAAGGTGCGGTAGCTTACGCCATACGCTTCTAATTGAGCTTCTGCTTTTTGCATAACGGGTAGGTCACTTTTGCTACCCATAAGAATTAATACGTCCATGAATAATTACCTTTCCAGAGCGCGATGACCAATATCGCGTCGATAGTATGCACCTTGCCAACGTAAGGCGGATAGGGCGTGGTAAACCGTTTGTTGCGCTTCAGCAAGGCTTGGAGCTGTTGCCGTAACACCCAAAACACGTCCGCCGCTGTTAACGATCTGACCGTCTTTGAGGGCTGTGCCAGCGTGAAATACCGTAGCTCCCAATGAGGCGACCTGATCCAAGCCCTCAATGCTTTCGCCTTTGGTGAAATCTGCGGGGTAACCACGTGAAGCAACGACGACGCAAAGCGCAGGGTCATCGGACCATTGTAGTGGTGCGTCTGCGAGCGTGCCTTGTGCCGCTGCAAGTAACACAGTGCCAAGGTCGGATTGCAAACGCGTCATTAAAGGCTGACATTCAGGATCACCAAAGCGCACATTAAACTCCAGCGTTTTCGGACCATCCTCGCATAGCATCACGCCTGCATACAGCGTGCCAATGAAGTGGATGCCACGTTCTTTGAGTGCGGCAATCACTGGGCGGGCAATCTTTTCCAAAACCGTGTCAGCAATTGCAGGTGTTACGCAGGGGGCGGGCGAATAGGCTCCCATGCCACCGGTGTTAGGGCCGCAATCACCTTCATTTAATGCTTTGTGATCTTGGCTGGAGGCAAGTGGTACAATGGTGTCGCCAGAGACAATGAATAAGCATGAAGCTTCTTCGCCGCGCAAACATTCCTCAATCACTACTTCTGCGCCAGCGGAGCCAAAGCTGTTGCCAGACAACATATCGCGTGCAGCGGCTACGGCGGTTTCTACGTCTTCGGCGACAATCACCCCTTTGCCAGCGGCTAAGCCCGAGGCTTTCACTACAATAGGTGCACCCCAACGGCGAATCAGTGCCTCTGCGGCATCAGCATCGTGGTGAACTTCAAAAGCAGCGGTGGGAACGCCAGCCTCTTGCATGATTTGTTTGGAAAAAGCTTTGCTGCCTTCGAGTTCGGCTGCTGCTTGGTTAGGGCCAAAGACCGCAAAACCAGCATCACGTAATTGGTCGCCCAAGCCTAAGACCAATGGTACTTCAGGGCCGACAACGACCAAGTCTGGTTGTTCAGCCTGAGCCAGTTGCAGTAGCGCGGGAATGTCATCCGCTGCCACAGGCAAGCAGGAAGCAACGCTGGCGATACCAGGATTGCCTGGTGCACATAGTACTTGTGTAACCGAGGGGGATTGATGGAGTTTCCAGCACAGGGCATGTTCCCGTCCGCCACTGCCGACCACTAAAACTTTCATCACTAAACCTCCGAAAAATTACAAAGGCAGCAACCCTAAAAGGACAGTGGGCTGTTGTCGATGCATTGTGACGGGCTTACGCTGTCGAATAAAACATCGTTGTCACAGCGTGGCAAAAAGTCATGCCTGTTTATTGTTTGGGTCACACCACCATGTTAAAGGAGAAAGTTATTTCTCTTCAAGTGCTTGGCGCAAGGATTCGATGCGTTGGCGGTTTACACCAAAATCACTGTGCCCTACGCGGGAAGCGGAACGCCAATGAATATAGCCAGAATCAGCATCCCAGCGCGCTTCTACATCATCCATATAGCGTAGCCATGGTGTACTGAAGGTGGCGTGCATGTGGCGGTCATCAACAAAATCAATCGTACCACCCGCTTTTTGAACACACTGTTGGAGTTGTTGCCATGTTGCGGCTGAAGCATGGTGAAAAGGGGCAATATAATGTTGTTGATCGTTGCTATCGGCTTCGCTGCTTACGCAATTAGGGGCTTGGGAACAGGGTAATAGCTGTGGCGAGCCTGGTTGCCATGCTTTGCCTCCGACATGGTGCGAGTAGATGCTTAAAGCAATGCTGGCGAGTAAGATGAGGACTAACAGTCCCATTATAAAGATGAATGTGATTTTCATTTAGCACACCAACAGCGTTTGAATTTGTGATTACTGCCGCATGGGCAAGCATCGTTACGCCCGATGGTGGTGCTATGGCAATCACCATCGACGTAATACCAACGCCCTTCTTCTCGTACAAAGCGACTGCGTTCATGCAATTGCTTTGCTTTAATTCCTTGGCGGTAACTGGCGATGAAACTGACCATGCCACGGTCATCATCGGGCATGCCTTGTTCGGTAGCAACAATGGCTAAATGAAACCATTGTAGATGCAAACCACTCAATGATGCAGGGCGCGTTGAGCTATGCCATGTTTGTAATAAGTAATCAGACTCACCCAGTACAAACGCGGTGTAGCGTGAACGCATAAGTTGCTCGGCAGTGGCGGCGTATTGTTGCTGATCAATGTACTTGCCGCAGCAATCATGAAGTAAACGACTAGAGCCACAAGGACATAGATTAGTCATGAGATGCTCCTTTGCATGATGGAATCGAAGGGAATATCGGCACACGAGCCAAACAATGGGTGGCGATTGAGTTTGGCACGGTTGATATGAGGCGAGCTAATACCACAAAGAAAGCGTGCTAACGCCACAGGTTCATGCAATAACGGTGTAGTGCCGCGCAGTTCCATGACTTGTTGCCATAGCTGCGCTTCGGACTCTCGGTTGTGACGTGGTGGCAAAGTGATGGCTGTAGGCTGCTGACAATAGGAACAATGACCACAAGCTTGGTCGCGTGCGTTATCAAAATGATGCCCCAAGGCATTACTTTGGCAGCCATCGTAGGTAATCAAATCCAACACTTGCTGCAAACGCCCCAGTTCGCTGGTTTGATGACGACAGGCGCGTTGGTACAGCATATCGGCTAGGTCGGATAAATCGTTGGGTCGCTGTTGTAGGTGGAAAGTATTGCGCACGCCCGAGACTTTGACCGCCAGCATGCCTTGTTCTGCAAGGTAATCTAGGGCATGAATCACCCGTTCGCGGTTGCTGCCCAAGGTTTTGGCAACCTGATTTACATCTAAGGTAAACCAAATGCGGTTTTTGTGCGCTTGGCGGAAGATGTTGGCGATAAAGGCTCTACGTTCACCAGTGAAGTTACTGAGGATTTGGGCTGATGTTTGTAGTGGCTTAAAACTGTAATCGGCATAAAATGGCGTGCCAGCGGTAAGGTAGCCTTCAAGTTCCAGATAGGTTAATAGGGTGCGTAATACCAGTGGACGAATGTCATGGGTGGCGGATAATTGATAGAGGCTAACATCGAAGTCATCATCTTGGCTAAACAGTTCTTGTAGCAGATGTGCAATCGCCGTGGCGGTGGGGGTGTCGCCGTAGATGAAATTTTCCAGCACATTGAGGTCATCCACACACACCAAGGTTTCACAGGTGGCGTTTTGTCCATCACGTCCTGCGCGACCGATTTCTTGGGCGTAGTTCTCCAGACTCTTGGGTAGGTTGTAGTGGTAGATGTAGCGAATATCTGACTTATCTACCCCCATACCAAAAGCAATGGTCGCTACCACAATGCCACGGTCAGAAGCCATAAACCATTCTTGTGTCGCACTGCGTTCATCATCTTTGAGTCCTGCATGGTAGGGGCGAGCCGATAAACCGCCATGGTTGAGGTATTCTGCCACCGCTTCGGCAGTGCGCTGCAAAGTCACATACACAATAGTTGAACCAGCCGAGCGGGATTGCAGCTGGGTTAATAGATAATCATTGCGTTCTGCGGCTGTTAGCGGTGTTGTGATTAGGGTTAAATTGGGGCGATAAAAGCTTGTGCGAATGGCATGGTCAGGCGTGATCGCAAAAGCATGGCAAATATCTTCTTGAACTTGGCGGGTAGCAGTGGCGGTTAATGCCAACACCCGCTCTGCTCCGCATTGGCGTGCAAACTCAGGCAATTTGAGGTAATCAGGTCTGAAGTTATGCCCCCATTCGGAAATGCAGTGTGCTTCATCAATCGCCATCAAAGCAATCGGTAAACGCATGATGGTAGCGCGGAAACGTTCGTTGTTAAAACGTTCAGGCGCAACATAGAGCATGGATAATGTGCCGTTTCGGGCTTGCTCAATCACGGCATGGTAAGCGGTTGCATCCAACGTTGAGTCTAATTTGGCGGCTGCAATGCCACGTTGTTGTAAGGCATCAATTTGATCTTTCATTAAGGCAATCAGCGGTGAAACCACCAAGGTTAATCCTGGCAGTAGCAGGGCTGGCAACTGGTAGCAGAGCGATTTACCACCGCCAGTAGGGAACAGTGCCAATGCAGAATGTCCGTTTATCAATGCTTCGATGACTTCGCGCTGTCCTGTTTGAAAGTCATTGAAAGCAAAATAATGTGATAATGCTTGGTCAAGGTTTACAGGCTGCTGCATGATGTCTCCTTGTAGTTTCTGGCAGTTGAAGATAGTGCTTGGTACAGCGCGTACACAGCCTGTTGCAAGTCGTTGAGTGTACCATTGTTGTGGATGATATGATTGGCAACTTCGATGCGTTGGGCATCGCTACATTGGCGAGCGACAATTGTGTTGAACAGTTGTTGATCCTGTTTGCCACGTTGTAGTACACGTTGTTGACGCAATTGCTGCTCGCATAGTACGACGATGATGCCATCAACACGCTCACAGGCATGGGACTCAATCAATACCGAAGCTTCGATGAGGGCAAAAGGTGCGTGTTGTTCCTTGCGCCATTGCGTTGCTTGTTGCCAGATGTAGGGGTGGACGATGCGATTTAATTGTTCGGTGCTGGCAGCGTCTTGGAAGGCTAATTGCGCCAAGCGTCCACGGTGAATAGAGCCGTTTGGGACGATGATGCTTGCGCCAAAGGCTTGGCTAAGTGCCTGTTTAAGCGATTGATTGTGATTGAGAACGTCATGTCCTACGGCATCCAAGTCCAATACAGGAACACCGCACTGGGCAAACAGCTTTGCTACAGTGCTTTTGCCACTGCCAATCCCCCCTGTTAAACCATAAACAGGAATCAATGCCCCAGCCACTGCTGCCACATGCGCAGAATATCAGCAGCCCATAAGAACCAAACAGCTCCAGCTAACGATAGAAAAGGACCAAAGGGAATTTCAGGCGCGCTTTGTTTGCCTCGCAAAGCCAGCCATGCGCCGCCAATCAACGCGCCGCTCAATGAGGCTGCAAAGACAATAAAAGGCAGTGCCTGCCAGCCCATGAACGCGCCGAGCATCGCCAGTAACTTGAAGTCACCACCGCCCATACCTTCACGCCCTGCAAGCCAACGGTAAACAGCAGCAACCAGCCAGAAAAAACCATAACCCGCAGCCGCGCCAATGAGCGCGTCAGTGAAGTAACCTAACCAAGCAGCAAAGGCTAATCCGATGACGATGCCTGGTAGGGTAAGTAGGTCAGGGAGCAACATCGTTTCTAGGTCAATCAGTGTTAACACCCACAACAGCGTCATCAAGACCAGTGCTTGTAATAATACTGGCGTGGGGCCGATAGCCCACGCTAACCAGCCCCAGCTTATGGCTACAGTTGCTTCTAATAGAGGGTAACGTATGGCAATGCCTTGATGGCAATGACGGCAACGCCCACCTAGCCATGCCCAAGCAAGTAGGGGGATGTTGTCATACCAAGCGATATCATGTTGACAGTTGGGGCAGTGACTACCTGGCCAGATGACCGATTCACCGCGTGGAATACGGTATACACAGACATTACAAAAGCTGCCAACCATCAGCCCTACCAGTGTTGCAAGCGCAATAAAATTTATGGTGAAAGCCACGTTATTTAATCCTTTATCCCCAATTTTTTCAAACGGTAGCGAATCGAGCGAAAGGTGATTCCCAGCTCTTTGGCCGCCAATGTGGCATTTTGTTTGGTGCGTTCCATCGCTTGTTCAATCAAACGGCGTTCCACACCTTCAAGCGCATCGTCCAAATTACCATTGCCTAATGAGATGTTTTCAAGGCTTTGTTCTTCTTCGGGGTAAAGATCATCAAAGTCATCCAAGATCGAAATATCTAGCTTATCACCATCGGATAAGGCAAGTAAGCGTTGTAATAGGTTCTCTAGCTCGCGCACATTACCTTTGAGCGGTAATTGTGCCAGTTGTGCCAATGTTTCATCATCCACCACCGTGGTTTCACCCATGCGTTGCAATAAGGCGGTAACCAAGAGTGGAATATCTTCACGTCGCTGACGCAGTGCGGGCATGTGAACGGGTACGACATTGAGGCGATAGAATAGATCTTCGCGAAAAGAGCCTTCGCGCACTTCGGCGATAAGATCACGGTTGGTGGCAGCTAAAATGCGTACGTCAGCCCTGCGCTCGCGGTCTTCACCGACACGGCGGAAACTGTGTTCTTGTAATAAGCGTAACAATTTCACTTGAATATTGAGTGGCATTTCACCGATTTCATCCAAAAACAGCGTGCCGCCATTGGCTGCCTCAACCAAGCCTTTGCGGTCGGTATCGGCACTGGTGAACGCGCCTTTGCAATGCCCAAACAGTTCCGATTCAAACAAGCCTTCGGGGATGGCGGCACAATGCACAGGAATAAACGCTTGTTCGCGACGCGGAGAGTGAAGGTGCACAAAGCGCGCTGCGACTTCTTTGCCTGTGCCAGACTCGCCTGTAATCAGCACGGTGAAATCGCGCTTTGCCGCACGTTGTAAACGTTCACGCACCCGTTGCATCACCGCTGATGCACCAATCAATAAACCAGCATCAGAAGTCTCTGCTGGTTCTGGCTCGTTGCTGCTACTGTCTGCTTGTTCACTGTGTAAGGCGCGTTCTACAGCTTCTTGTAGCTCATCCATAGACACAGGCTTGGTGAGGTAGTCAAACGCCCCCAAACGCATCGCATCGACAGCGGTTTCGGTACTGGCGTAGGCCGTGATTAACAGAATGCGTGGTTGCGGTTGACAGGCTGCTGCCATATCTACCACCTCTAAGCCTGCATCCCGTCCTTCCATGCGTAAATCGGTGAGTACCAAGTCAAACGTTTGCTGTTGCAGTGCTAAGCGCGCCTCATCAGGGCCGCTACACGGGCAAACACGGTGTCCTTGTGTTTCTAGTCCTATGCTGAGCACTTGACGGGCATTGACCTCGTCTTCTACTAATAAAATATCAGCCATGGGGCATCACTGGGACTTCTGTGGTGAAGATAAAGCCCTGTTCGTTTTCAATCTGATTGGGACAATGTTCAATGGTAAAAAAGGTGCAATCATCTTGGCGATGATGACGTATGTGCCACTGATTTGCACGACAAACTTGCCACACCGTGGCTAGCCCCAAACCTGTACCGCCATTGGATTGGCTGGTGAATGGCTCAAATATCGTGTCACGGATGGATTCAGGAATGCCAGTGCCATGATCGATCACCTGAGCGCGCCAGCCATTACCGTCAGCACAAGCATGGCAACGAATGCTTACCGAGGAGGGTGTAGGGCTGGCTTGCAGGGCATTGCGTAATAAGTTGTCAAACACCAAACGCAGGTGGTCGGGGTCTTCTTGCATGTTGTGCACAGAACAATCAACGATGACTTGCTGGTGACCGCCTGCGTCCTCTTGCGCCAAAGATGCGGCAATAATAGCAGTAGGATCACATGACTCGGGCTTGGGTTGCAGCGGGCGTGTGTAGTTGAGCATGTCAGAGATTAAACGGTTTAAACGGATGATTTCTTCATGCACAATGCGTTGAATTTGTTGTTGTTGCGGTGCTGCCACCTTATCAAGCAAATCAATCGCGTGGCTCATGGTGTGCATGGGGTTGCGTAACTCGTGTGCCAACATTGCTGCCATTCGCCCCATCGCGGCCAGTTTGTTGTGTTCCATCAGTTGTTTTTCTAATGATTTCATTTCGCTAACATTGACGATGGAAAGGAGCCAGCAGGCGAGGTTGCCATTTTCTGGCAGGCGACTGGCTTGCACCAAATACGTCTGATCTTCGTGCTGCCATTCACATTGAAACTTGCCATCCCTACCTTGATGAAGAAAATCTAACAGTGCCGCCGGTAGGATGGAAACACTAAACACTGATTGCCCAATGGCTTCCCGTGCTTGAAGTAGGTGATGGGCTGCTTCGTTATAATCTTGAATGTTAAAGAAACGATCCAATACGATCATACCCTCAGACATGGAGGACATCACTTGATGATGCATGCGCTGTAAATTTTCATGCTGGCGTACAACACGATCACTTTCCCGCGTTAAACCTACATGACGACGCGCTAGAGCCGCCATGATTCCACCCACCAGCAGTAAAATAGAGACCTGTAACAGCAATTGCAGTGTGGCTTCTTCGGGCAGTACTTCCTTATGCACCCAGCCATAGGTGTACACAGCCAGTAAATAACCAATGCAGGCAGCGATACATACCAAGAGCACCGATAAACTGTGGGCGTGAATGCCATTGGCAACAATCACCAAACCAAAGAGCAGTACGAAAGGGCTATGGAAGCCACCCGTAACAAACACCAGTAAGGAAACGAGCAAAACATCCATGCCAAATTGACACAAGAGTTGTACCGTTAAACTCATCTTGCGCCAGATGATAATTCCTTGGGTGATGCTGAACGTCGCTGCGAGCGCACACAAATAGAATAGACCTTGACGTTGAATCGACGTGGCTGAGGATAAATAGACCCACAAAGCAATCGCTAGCACTGCAAACATGGCAATACTACGAAATAATAATAGGCGCAACATTTGCGATGGTGTATGGGTGTTCATAAAATTACAGTGTTATGTTTAATCTGGGGTGTTCTGCTTAACGCGCTATGGAGTATCGCCGCATAGCGCGTCAAAATGCTATGCCTGTTTATTGTGTGAATATCAGCTTAAATGCCTGAGGCCATACTGAAGATAGGTAGGTACATAGAAATAACCAGACCACCGATGATAACACCAAGGAAGGCCATGATGATAGGTTCCATCAAGGCGGTCATACCATCAACCGCCGTGTCCACCTCTTCTTCATAGAAATCAGCGATTTTACTCAGCATATCTTCGAGCGTACCCGTTTGTTCACCAATGGAGATCATTTGGGTAACCATGATGGGGAATAAACCACTTTCCTCTAGCGGTCCAGTCAGTGTTTGCCCTTGGCTGATGGAGTCTTTGCAAGATAAAATAACATTTTCGATAATGATATTACCCGATGTTTCAGCCACGGTATCCAATGATTCTAGGATAGGTACACCCGCTGATGAAAGGGTGGCAAAAGTACGGCAGAAACGGGCAACAGCACCTTTGCGCAGCACATCGCCCAACACAGGGAGATTAAGTAAAAGGTTATCAAGTTGAACATGACCTTGCGGTGTTTTGTAAATAGCTTTAATACCTTGCACCAAAGCAATCGGCGCGCCGACGACAAAATACCAGTATTCCACAAAGTAATTGGATACCTGCATAGTGATTTGGGTCGGCATGGGTAGCTCTTTATCCATGCTGGAGAACATCTCGCCAAACACGGGGATAACAAAAATCATCAAAATAGAGGTGACAACAAAAGCAATGACCATAATGGAAATAGGATAGACCATGGCTGATTTGATCTTTGCTTTAAGGGCAAGTGCTTTTTCTTTGTAGGCACAGAGTCGTAATAAAATGGTATCCAAAATACCACCCTGTTCGCCTGCTTCGACCAAGGCGCAGGTTAGACGGTCAAAATCTTTTGGGTATTTACGCAAGCTCTCGCCCATCGGTGTGCCTGATTCAAGTTCTTCACGTACACCGCGCAATAGCTCAATGAGTGCTTTTTTATCAGTGCCCTTTTCCGACATTTCAAAACATTGCACCAAAGGTAGCCCTGCGTTAATCATCGTCGAAAGCTGACGGAAGAAGATGGATATATCCTTTTCCTCTACCTTTTCAGGGAATAGGACGATCTCTACAGGCTTTTTCTTAACCTTAACATCAAGCAACTTCTGGCGACGTAGCGATGATTGAACAATAAACTTATTATCCGCTTCAATCTCACCACTCTTTTTGGTACCGTCTTTGGTCTTTGCTTCCCATAAAAAAATTGGCATCAATCACCCACCGTTACACGTAAACATTCTTCCAGCGAAAGATCACCGCTGCGCACCTTATTTAACGCTGACATACGCAGGGTTTTTACACCGAGTGAGACAGCAATAGCATTGATTTCGTCCGAGTTTTTACCTTCATAAACGGCCTCGCGAATTTCTTCGTACACAGGCATGACTTGGTAAATACCTACACGACCTTTATAGCCCGTGCCATTACATACACTACAGCCTTTACCTTGCATCGGCTGGAATGTGCCAATATCGTTGGCTGGAACACCAGCTTCAATCAATGCTTCCGCAGGAAGATCCACAGCAGTCTTGCATTCGCTACAGTTGCGCCGCCCTAAACGTTGGGCGGTTACGAGGTTTACTGCCGAACCAACCAAGAAGCTCTCGATCCCCATGTTAATTAATCGGGTCATCGTTGAAGGGGCATCGTTGGTATGCAGTGTAGCGAGTACCAAATGCCCTGTGAGTGCGGCCTTAATACCAATGGCAGCGGTATCATAATCACG
Source organism: uncultured Zetaproteobacteria bacterium (assembly GCA_964645625.1). Lineage (GTDB taxonomy): Bacteria > Pseudomonadota > Zetaproteobacteria > Mariprofundales > Mariprofundaceae > AB-137-C09. The sequence goes on along the minus strand of CAZYAI010000035.1, from coordinate 2,662 downwards.
AATCTCACCAATAAGAATGATGTCGGGATCTTGCCGTAAAAAGGATTTAAGTGCGGCAGGGAAGTCCATGCCAACAGCAGGATTAACATTCACTTGGTTGATACCCATGAAGTTAAATTCTACAGGGTCTTCAGCGGTACAAATGTTTACGCCTGGCTGATTGATCTCTGCCACAGCAGAATACAGGCTAACGGTTTTACCCGAACCAGTTGGCCCTGTAACCAGTACCATGCCATAGGGTTGATGGATCTGCTCTTGGAAATTCTTTAGGTCTTCCGTTTCATAACCCAGCTTGGTCATATCAAGCTGTAAGTTAGAGGGGTCTAACAAACGCATAACGACTTTTTCACCAAACAGTGTGGGCAATACTGAAACACGAAAATCGACCGTTTTTGCCTTGGATAGACGTAGTTTAATACGCCCGTCTTGAGGGATGCGTCGTTCTGCAATATCCAAACGTGCTTGAATCTTAATGCGTGAAACAATGGCATCACGCATTTTCATGGGAGGACGCATAATCTCGTGTAGTACGCCATCAATACGATAACGTACGCGCACCAAGGTTTCGTATGGTTCGACGTGAATATCCGATGCGCCGCGTTTGATGGCATCTAATAAAATTAAATTAACGAGTTTAACAACAGGCGCAGTCTCGGTCTCTGCCGCTACGCTCATGGCATCAATCGCGCCTTCTGAGGTGTCAACCACCTCCATGTCATTGGCACCGAGTTCACCCATGACATCTTCTAGCTGCTGCCCAGCACCACCAATATCATCCAGTTTACTTAAGATTGCCGCTTCCGAGGCGATGACGATGTCGATTTGACCACCGCAAATAAACGCCATTTCATCTAAGGCATCCATATTGTAAGGGTCGCTGATCGCCATCGTGATAGCGTTGCCACGTCGTCGCAATGGAATCGCAGCGTTTTTACGTAAAATATCGAGAGGTATTTTTGTGACATTGGGAGGAATGTCTATTTTGCTTAAATCAACCACGGGGCGACCAAAAGTATTGGCAATAAAAGCGGTTAGTGATTCTTCAGTAAATATTTTTTGCGTGATTAGCTCACTACATAACGAGCTGCCATTAAGCTTCATGTTGCGGTAGGCTGTGCTAAGCGCATCTTGATCAACGGCTTTTTTACGTAGTAAAATATCACCCAATCTGGATTTACTCATAGAACCCTCTTAACATGGTAGTGTTATCCACACATTTAAACGTGCATGGCGTTTTGCTGCGTCGTGGCAACGGTGCTCCATCACAAGGAGTGGCAGGAAGCCATCCTTTTCAATATGGTTGTGTGACTCTTCCGTGCCAATGATAGCCGTTACATCCAACCGGGCAATGGCTGAGCGGTGCGAGGAAGCTGTGCTGCTAGCCAAGTCAGGCAGGCATTGCCGTCAGGCGGCGCACAATCATGCCACCATGCGAATGATGCTGCACCTTGTGCAATCAACATCGGCAGCCCATCGCTATATACAGAACGCGTTATACTTGCGCGACGTAAGAAAGCAGTTTGCCCATCAGGACGATAGACGGCATCCATGGCAACACCAGCTCCTTTTAACTCAAAAGGAAACACATCACCGTCATGCAAGCCAATACTGCTACTGTTTATGCATAAGGTGGTATGCGCCACTGTATTACGTACGGCTTCATCTTGCCAAGGAATAACGCTGCAACGCAGTTGTGGGTAGTGCTGGGCAGCATGTTGTTGCAATGCCTCGGCACGACTACTGGTGCGATTACATAGGTATAATTGTTTTGCGCCCATGTTTGCCAAGGCATGAATGACGGCGCGTGTGGTGCCACCTGCACCAAAAACCAACGCGCTGGATACGTCTGCTTGCAAACCCTGAAGCGTCCGTTCTACTCCGATGTGATCGGTGTTACAGCCTAACCATGTTTGCCCATTGTTTTTTAAGGTGTTAATAGCACCAATTTGCATGGATTCAGGGTCACAATTTGCCAGACTAAAGGCAGTGGCTTTATGAGGAATGGTAATGTTCAGACCTCGCACGCCCGCAGCGCGTAAACCGTGAAGTGCCGTGGTAAAATCATCAGGCGTAACTGGGAACGGCACATAGCAGCCATTGATCTGTGCTTGCTGAATAAAAAACGATTGAAATAATGGGGATAACGAGTGGGTTACAGGATGACCAACGATGCCATAGACCTGCGTGGAGCCAGAAATATTCATAGCCTCCATTCAAGCTGCTGGCGTTTTTTTGTCAATATGAAAAAGCGCGTATTACAGTAGCTATTTTTTATGTTCGATTTATGCCTTGAAACCTGTTAAGCTTCGCCCGCCAAAGTGATATGCCTGCGTTGCAGGGGGTAAAAAATCCCCTGCTGTTCGCAACTGCGTGAAGCCCTCATCGCTATATGATGTGCTGGCGACTTGCTTGAAAAAGGTCTTGCACTGGTAACGCTCATTATTGGGAGGGAGGAACAGTATGTCCACTGTGACTGATCTGAAGATTGACTTGGTTGAAGTTTGTGAAGCTGCATCTCGAGCTTGCGCACCATTCGTTGGCTCTGGCCAAAAAGATGAAGGTGATGGCTTGGCAGTTGATGCTATGCGCGAGCGTATCAATCAAGTGAAAATGCGCGGTGAAATCGTGATCGGTGAAGGTGCTAAAGATGAAGCACCAGCAC
>CAZYAI010000034.1:0-26525 GCA_964645625.1 uncultured Zetaproteobacteria bacterium | reverse complement strand
TTAGGAAATTAATAGGTGTGAGGAACGGGTGAATTTCGACACCCTAGGTCAGACCTTCGTAAAGATCCAATTGGTGGTAAATTCGTTCAATGATACTTCCTTGATCGTTACGGCGAATAGGACCATGGTAATCCGTTGTTGCTTGCCATAATAGAGTGACATTGGCAAAACGGCGTTGCTCTAATTGTTTTAAAGTCATCGACCACTGGTGATCTTGCCATTGCAAATAAGCATGCGTGCCATCTAAAGCTCGTACCACAGCCGCGTGACTGTAGCCATCATCGCCGATCATGGTTATCAGTGCAGGGCGATCAAATTGCCGTAACTGTGCCAACGTTAAAGCTTGTTTGAAACATTGTAGGCCAGTGCTACGCGCAATATCGGCACAATGATCAGCGTGAATATCAGCATCCCAAAGCTGTGCCAAAGTTTGTAAGGCAAGTGCTGTGCTGCCACCATAAAACGGTGTAATAGTTTGCTGAACGTCCATTTTAGGTGCTGCTACGATAGGCGCGGGATTTGTGCTTGGGGGAAGCACTGTTGCTAGCTGTTTTTGTTCCTTGGGCGCAGCTATGAATCCATATTTATGATTCGCCCCCCATAGCAACAGTAATAGCATTGCTGCTACCAATAGCCCGCTATACACAGGCGGTGTGATTGCTTGCTGTTTGCGTGTTGAGCCAAGCACTTCGTTGGCAGCTTGTTGAATGACAGTGCGGCCGATACGTTTTTTACCCCGCGCATAAGCTCCCAATAAGGCGCGCGCGCAAATCACATTGATTAAGCGTGGAATGCCGCCACTGCGTCGGTGAATGCAGCGTAACGCCATAGCAGTAAACAATGGTGTGTCACACGCGGCAATATGCAAACGATGGACGATGCAGGCTTTTGTTTCTGTAGGGGACATGGCTTGTAAATGGCAACGGGCAATAATACGTTGATTCAACTGCCGTAATTCATGACGTTGTAACAGCTCGCGTAGCTCTGGCTGACCGACAAGTAAAATTTGCAGTAATTTACGTTCGCTGGTTTCAAGGTTGGTTAATAAGCGTAATTGCTCCAGCACCTCTGCGCTGAGGTTTTGCGCCTCATCAATCATCACTACGGTATTGCGCCCCTTGGCGTGACTTGCCAGTAGATGCTGGTTTAAAGCATCCATGTAGCTTTTGATACTGCATGAAGGGTCTGTTTCAATGCCTAATTCCTGACACAAGGTATGCAACAATTCCGCCACCGACAAGGCTGGATGTACAATATAGGCAAGATCAATCGGGCGTTCGTCTTCCGCTTGTTGATGTAAGGAAGCAAGGAAGTGACGGCAGATGGTCGTCTTGCCTGTGCCGACTTCACCCGTTAGCAGGATGATTCCCCCTTCCCCTTGCAGACCGACGCGAATATGTGCCAAAGCTTCTTGATGCTGATGGCTCATAAACAGAAAACGAGGGTCAGGCGCAATGGAAAAGGGGGATTCCTGCAATCCGAAGTAGTGATTAACGACGGATTGCAGCGATGGTGCAGTATTCAATGAAAAATCTATAAGTAGATGCGCGGAATTATTTCAACATTTATCGCGCCGAATATTTCGCGGTATTCAAGGCACAAAAAAGGGTGCGTATTCATAAGGCTATCGCGCACTTTCGGTGCTTGCTTACGCAACCTTTTTTGTAACGCAGAAAATCGCGCGAATAGGCAAGTTAGAAATATTGAAGTAATTTCGTGTGCCTGCTTATTACCCTTTTTTGCTATGGAAACGCAGTAACGATGGTGGGTTTTTGCGCTCAATCCCCTCGATAGGGACAGGGTACTCGCCTGAAAAACACGCATCGCAGTGCTGTCCACAAGGGCGATCAATCGCTTTGTACAAACCATCACGGGAGACAAATGCTAAGCTATCTGCGCCAATAGCACGACACATTTCATTCTGCGTCATACGGTTTGCCATTAATTCACCACTGCTGGGGGTATCAATGCCATAAAAGCATGAATGGCGTGTTGGTGGGCTGGAGATACGCATGTGAATTTCGCTGGCTCCAGCAGCACGTACCATTTCCACGATTTTACGGCTGGTTGTGCCGCGTACGATGGAATCATCGACCAGCACGACACGTTTACCACGAATCATTGCACTATTGGCATTAAGCTTCAGCTTGACACCAAAGTTGCGAATGGACTGGCGCGGCTCAATAAAGGTGCGTCCAACATAATGATTGCGAATCAAGCCCATTTGTAGCGGAATGCCTGAGTGAGCAGCAAAGCCCATCGCTGGTGGCACGCCAGAATCGGGAACAGGTATCACGATATCAGCCTCAGCAGGACTCTCTTTGGCTAATTGCTCACCAATGCCATAACGTGCTTGGTACACGTTTACACCTTCCAAGGTTGAATCAGGACGAGCAAAATAGACATATTCAAAGACGCAAAAGCGTAAGGCTGCATCATCCAAAATTTTATGACTTTCCAGTCCGTTCTTACGAATGACCACCATTTCACCAGGTTCAACATCACGTACATAATTAGCACCAATCAGGTCAAAGGCGCAGGTTTCTGATGCTAATACCCACACCCCATCCAACTGACCAAGCACCAAAGGACGAATGCCGTTGCGATCACGCACACCAATCAACTTATCTTCGGTTAGCACCAGCAAAGAGAATCCGCCTTGCAAGCGAGAGACCGCTTCTTTTAGACGCTCTTCGGTGGTGTCAGCATTACTTTTGGCAACCAAGTGAATCAATACTTCTGTATCTGAAGTGGATTGGAAAATTGAACCGCTTTTCTCCAGTTCTTGACGTAAAGTACGGGCATTGATGATGTTGCCATTATGACACATTGCAATGCCGCCGTGGGCGTATTCGTAAGAAAAAGGCTGGCAGTTACGCAAGCCAGATTCCCCTGACGTAGAATAGCGAACGTGCCCGATCGCCAAACGTCCCGAGAGTCGCTTAATATCTTTCTTTTGGAAAAGATCTGCTACCATTCCCATACCACGACGGTTGATAAACTGATCTCCGTCATAGCTGACAATACCTGCAGATTCTTGACCACGATGTTGTTGGGCGTACAGCCCGAGGTAGGTCAAATTCGAGGCTTCGGGATGATCCAATACGCCAAACACGCCGCACTCGTCATGAAAGCCGTCATTCGCTGTATCGCAATTGGTCATAGTATTCTGTTGCTCCTAAGTGTAATGGCTTGTGTTGTGTAGATGATATGTTTGATGTTCACTACAAGCCTACAATTGTTTTTCTAAGATTTGATCTAGTGCTTTTTTATCTTTCACACCAGGTAGGGCTGCTGCTCCATCGCTGTTATCAATAACAGGTGCATCGGTGATGATACCCTTGGCGGAAAAAGGATGGTTCGCTGGAATAATATTACGCATCGCTTGACCAACCGTGAGCACAGTAGCACGCAGCGCGCTTTTGTTGCCAAATACTTGCGCGGGATCTTCGATGTACGTGAACGCAATCATCGAAATAACACCGATGAAAACAACCGGCCGAACAGCGGCAAGCATCGCGCCGAACAGATGATCGATAATAAACAAGCTTTTGCTGCCTTTTAAAAAATTAGGAACAGCCGATACGACCACAGCTACGATGAGAATCACTGCAAAAAAAACAATAAAAAATGCTATCGGGTCAGCATAAGTGGTTTCGATACCTGTTGTATCGACTAATTTATCGGCAATATTCCCTGATGCTTTGGCTGCTGCAAAAAATGCACCGACAGTACCTGCAACAGCAATCAATTCCGCAATAAAGCCACGAATTAAACCTTGGAACACAGCTAAGCCAATCATAGCCAATAAGCTAATATCAAGAAAACTCATAAAAAGACGGCTCCGAACGGCGGTAGATGATTAAGCAAATGCATGCTTTGCCATGTCTGCCAGCGTGGTGATGGGCGCGACATGAACGGCTTCAATCGTGCGAAGCGTAGCAGCAAAGTGGTCACTCTGTACACGTTCGGCATTGTTCGTTGGTACAACTAAACGGTTAAATCCTAAGTTTACAGCTTCACGAGCGCGTGCTTCTGGGTGACCAACAGCGCGTATCTCACCTGTTAAACCGAGTTCACCAAACACCACAGTGCGTGTTGTAAGTGCTTGGTTTTGAAAGGCTGATAATATCGCTAAGGCAATAGCGACATCGGCAGCAGGTTCCATAATTTTCACCCCACCAGCAACATTGATGTACACATCATGATTGCTCAATGGTACGTTGCCACGCCGCTCCAACACAGCAATCAGCATTGCGACACGGTTGGCGTCTAAGCCAACAGTCGAACGTTTTGGTGTTGCATACACTGTTTTGGCGACTAAAGCTTGAACTTCGACCAATAAAGGGCGCGTGCCTTCCATGCAGGCAAGTACCACCGAACCAGCTACGCCTTCGCTGCGCTCAGCAAGGAACAGCCGTGAGGCATCGCCAATGCCTTGAAGGCCACGGTCGGACATCTCAAACACGCCAATTTCACCCGCTGGACCAAAGCGATTTTTAACAGCGCGGATAATGCGATGGGCGTGACCACGCTCGCCTTCAAAATACAGCACGGCATCCACCATGTGTTCCAATACGCGAGGCCCTGCCAATGCACCATCCTTGGTGACATGCCCTACCAGCACCACCACATGCCCTAAAAGTTTGGCTTGATGAATCAGTGCTGCTGCACAATCGCGTACCTGAGATACGGTGCCTGGTGCACTGTTTAGCTTGGCACTGACCGTCGTTTGCACCGAATCAATCACCACCACCGATGGACGTGTTTTGGCAATGGTTGCGAGCATGGCTTCTAATTCACACGATGCCAATAAGTGTAGATCATCATGCTGTGCATCTATACGCTCACCTCGTCCCGCTACCTGCGCCACAGATTCTTCACCCGTAATATACAGCACGGTGCGCGTTTCACTCGCTGCTAAGGCTGCCGCAGCTTGTAATAATAAGGTGGACTTGCCAATGCCAGGACTACCCCCCAATAAAATTGCCGAGCCATACACCAAACCACCGCCCAGCACACGATCAAACTCTGCTATGCCTGTGCTACGACGTTGCGCGTTTTGCTGTTTGGTTTGTGTAATAGGCGTGGTGGTAAGCGCAGCAAGCTTGCCTATGCGTTGCGTAGATGCTTCTTGTACTTGTTCACTGATGCTATTCCAAGCTTGGCAATCTGGGCATTGACCAGCCCACTTTTTAAACTCTGCGGCACAGCTTTGACACACATAGATGGTTTTAGCCATCTACAGGCATCCATAATAAACGATTAAACCCCACGGCAACCACCGCGAATGTCGCTAGCTTTATGTCATCACCATAGCGTTGTTTGATGCTGGGAATATAGCGGTGTAATTGCTGTGTCGCTTGGTCAAAGGCTTGTTGTACTTGCGGTAAGGCTTGCAAGTGTTCATCGCTGGCGGTGTTTGCCGCTTCACCTGTCATGTGTATATCGTTTAATTTGACGTACTTAAACTCCATCAGTACATCAAAAATATCATAATGACGCATGTCAGGGCGCACCATCATGCTAAGGTCGGCATAGCCACGGTTTAACTCAGGTTCAGAATCCATGATGAATAATACATCATTAAACAGCGTGGCAAGGAATGCAGTTTTGATGACCTGCTCATCACTCCAGCGGTAATCACGGTTGCTAAAGGCTTGGAATACACCGTCCTGCAATAAGCTGCAAAGTGGGGCGATATTGCCATGCAAGTATAATGTACGGCAAGCTTCCGTGCGAGCTTCGGGATTGCTCGGCAAACAAGCTGCTTGAATTTCCTCTAGGTAAAGCTTGCGCATGACTAGGTTGGGAATACGCAACGTGACTTCACCAGGAAATATAGTCTTGGTGATGGTCAGCGCGCCCAAATAATAAAGCAACGATGCGACAAAGCTTGGGTCGGCGGGTGCATTGACCATGCGCTGCACACCAAAGCGTTCGCCAATGCGTGGGATGATAAGTGACTTGCTGGCATCCAAAGCTTTGCCAATCACCTCGCGACCATCGGCAAGGGCGGCGATGTAGTGGATCTTATTGCTATCCATCGCCAAGTTCTCATCTAACATGTTTTCAGGGAATGTGCCTGTCTCAGCGAAATGACGTAAAAAATAGATGGCCAGCGTGGCGTTATACATCAGCGGTTCTTCTTGTTTGCAAAAGCGATAACCGTTATAAAACATACGCATAATATTCAGCACTTCTTCTACGGTGTGCTGGTTGCTGGAGCCTTGTTCAATGATGGTGTGCAGTGCGTTGGCAATTTCTTTTTCGGTGAAGCCGCACAGCTGATTAAATTTGGGTGACAGGTAAATATTTGTCGCTACATTGTAAGCAGAATTAATATCGCTCATGGCAATGGGTGACACACCTGTGATAAACACACGCTCCAATCCCATGCCCGAAGCTGCACCTTTTACAGCCTTGAAGACGGTGCGCACCACGCCTTCACCATGCAGCAGTGTTTCGTAATGGGTGTCGTTATCGCCCATCATGACATCGTTGGCGAAATTGTCGTATTCATCGATGAGTAAATAGAGCTTTTTACCTGAGTTGTTGATGGAACTGACCAGCGATTGAAAGGAGGCAACAGCGTTTCCTTCGTTAATATCAACAGGGAAGTTCAGTAAGGCTTGGTACTTATGACAAGTATCGGCGATACATTTATTGATGTGTTCATGCAAACGTCGTTCAATATCATCAGCATTACCAGTCACGCCGACCAATGAAAAATCCCAGCGCATGATGATGTAATGGTTGTGCAGTGGCGTGGGGTTCTTGCCGATGGCTAAATGCCCAAAGAGCGATTCAAATTGTTCTGCTTTGGCAATGTCGTAATAGTTTTCCAGCATGGATAGGCATAACGATTTACCAAATCGGCGCGGACGAAGAAAAATGATTTGTTGTCCTGCATCTTCGATAGCAGGAATCAAATGGGTGCGATCCACATAAAACATATTGTTTTCAATGATATATTGAAGGTCAGATGAACCGTAAGCAAATTTCATGATGCTACCTCCTGCCACAACAAACGATCAAAACCTACGGCGACCACCGCGAATGTCGCCAGCTTTATGTCATTGCCATAGCGTTGTTTGATGCTGGGAATGTAGCGGTGCAATTGCTGTGTCGCTTGGTCAAAGGCTTGTTGTACTTGCGGTAAGGCTTGCAAGTGTTCATCGCTGGCAGTGTTTACCGCTTCGCCTGTCATGTGTATATCGTTTAATTTGATGTACTTAAATTCCATCAGTACATCAAAAATATCATAATGACGCATATCAGGGCGCACCATCATGCTAAGGTCGGCATAACCACGGTTTAATTCAGGTTCAGAATCCATGATGAATAATACATCGTTAAACAGCGTGGCAAGGAATGCGGTTTTGATGACCTGCTCATCGCTCCAGCGGTAATCACGGTTGCTAAAGGCTTGGAATACACCGCCCTGCAATAAGTTGCAAAGCGGTGCGATGTTGCCATGCAAGTATAATGCGCGGCAAGCTTCAGTGCGGGCTTCGGGGTTGCTCGGCAAACAAGCGGCTTGAATTTCCTCTAGGTAAAGCTTGCGCATGACTAGGTTGGGAATACGCAACGTGACTTCACCAGGGAATATGGTCTTGGTAATGGTCAGCGCGCCCAAATAATACAGCAATGATGCAACAAAACTTGGGTCGGCTGGCGCATTGACCATGCGCTGCACACCAAAGCGTTCGCCAATGCGTGGGATGATGAGTGACTTGCTGGCATCCAAAGCCTTGCCGATCACCTCGCGACCATCGGCAAGGGCGGCGATGTAATGGATTTTGTTGCTATCCATCGCCAAGTTCTCATCCAGCATGTTTTTAGGGAATGTGCCTGTCTCGGCGAAATGACGTAAAAAATAGATAGCTAGCGTGGCGTTGTACATTAGCGTGCTGCAATCTTCAGCAAAGCGATAACCGTTATAAAACATACGCATAATATTCAGCACTTCTTCTACGGTGTGCTGGTTGCTGGAGCCTTGTTCAATGATGGTGTGCAGTGCGTTGGCAATTTCTTTTTCGGTGAAGCCGCACAGCTGATTAAATTTGGGTGACAGGTAAATATTTGTCGCTACATTGTAAGCAGAATTAATATCGCTCATGGCAATGGGTGACACACCTGTGATAAACACACGCTCCAATCCCATGCCCGAAGCTGCACCTTTTACAGCCTTGAAGACGGTGCGCACCACGCCTTCACCATGCAGCAGTGTTTCGTAATGGGTGTCGTTATCACCCATCATGACATCGTTGGCGAAATTGTCGTATTCATCGATGAGTAGGTAAAGTTTCAAAGAAGCATGATTGATAACGCTTACCAATGACTCAAAGGATGCAATGGCATTGTTTTCTATGATGTTTGGCTGGTGATGCAGCATGGATTCATACTTACTTGCCGTGTCGGCAATGCGTTGATTGATATGAGCATGCAAACGCCGTTCAATGTCATCAGCATTACCAGTCACGCCGACCAGTGAAAAATCCCAGCGCATAATGATGTAATGGTTGTGCAGTGGCGTGGGGTTCTCGCCGATGGCTAAATGACCAAAAAGTGATTCAAACCGTTCTGCTTTGGCAATATCGTAATAGTTTTCCAGCATGGATAGGCACAACGATTTACCAAAACGGCGCGGACGAAGAAAGATGATTTGTTGTCCTGCATCTTCGATAGCAGGAATCAAATGGGTGCGATCTACATAAAACATATTGTTTTCAATAATATATTGAAGGTCTGATGAACCGTAAGCAAATTTCATGATAGTTACCCCATTATCGATAGTTCGAACACTAGCGTCAACAGTTCATTTGTCGCAATGACGTTTATTGTAAATGAGCAATAAATCAACAAATAGCGGGCTGTTGTAGTGCTTGCCGTTCTTACTTGCCTTCTTAGAGTTGCTGCATATTTTTCAGGTGGTGCGAATGAAATATTCTAATGTTTGGCTGGAATCGGTGGGCTACGAGCTGGCACCTGTGGTGGTGTCGTCGCAGGAATTGGAAGCGCGTTTGCAGCCTGCTTATACAGCATTGCATATTGCACCAGGGCAGTTGCAGGCGTTAACAGGTATTCAGGAGCGTCGTTGGTGGCGTGAGCGTGCGACCATTTCTCAAGGGGCCATTGCCGCTGCCCGTAAAGCAATGTTAGGGCAAACTTTTGGCGTGCAGGATTTAGGGGCTGTCATTTACACAGGTGTGTGCCGTGAGCATTACGAGCCTGCGACGGCCTGCCAAGTGGCAGCAGCTTTGGGTGTGCATGGTCATGCTGCTGTTTATGATCTTTCCAATGCTTGTTTGGGTATGTTGAGCGGTATGTTGGACATAGCGAATCGCATTGAACTGGGGTATATTCGTGCGGGTATGGTTGTAGCATGTGAAAGTTCGCGTGAGATTAACGAAACCATGTTGGAGCAACTCAATCAACACCCGACCATTGAACGGTTTACTACCACCTTGGCAACATTTACTGGTGGTTCAGGCGCAGCCGCGATTATATTGAGTGATGGTTCGTTTAGTGATACACCGAAACCACGTTTGCTTGGTGGTGTGCAACTTGCTGAACCCCAACACCACGAATTGTGCCGCTGGGGTACAGAAACCTTAACGTCGAATCATGTTCAACCTTATATGCGTACCGATGCTGTAGGGGTGATGAATCATGGCGTAGCATTGGGTAAGCAGACATGGCAAGCTTTTTGTGAAGAGATAGGCTGGCGAGCTAGCGATGTGGATCGCACTATTTGCCATCAGGTTGGCGAAGGTCACCGTCAAACGATTCTGCAAACTTTGGGATTGAATATGGAAAACGATTTTATTACCTACCCATACTTGGGTAATATGGGAACGGTCTCTTTGCCGATTACTGCTGCTATTGCACAGGAGCGCGGTAAAGTACAGCAGGGTCATCGTGTTGCGATGTTGGGTATTGGTAGTGGTTTAAACTGCATGATGTTGGCGGTGCAATGGTGAATACGTTACGCATCCCACCGACTTTTCGCGCTTCTTATCCTTTCAGTTCTCGTTTTTTTACGCACAACGGACTGCGCCAGCATTATATTGAAGAGGGTGCGGGTGACCCTGTGGTGATGGTTCACGGTAATCCATCATGGTCATTTTATTACCGTCGCTTAATCAGTGAGTTACAAGGTGAATATCGTGTTATTGCGCCAGACCACATCGGCTGTGGTCTTTCTGATAAGCCTGACGATGCAGCTTACAGTTACACCCTGCAACAACGCGTGGATGATTTGGACGCGTTGTTGGAGCATTTGAATGTTCATGAGCGTGTTACCTTGGTTGTTCATGATTGGGGGGGGATGATTGGTATGGCATGGGCTGCGCGTCACCCCGAGCGTGTGCGACGTTTGGTGGTGCTTAATACGGCAGCATTCCATTTACCTGCTGGCAGCCCTTTACCTTGGGCATTAAAAATATGCCGCGATTCACCGTTGGGTGCACCATTGATTCGCGGTATGAACGCCTTTGCTGCCATTGCAGCGCGTGTTGGTTGTAAACGTCATCCGATGTCAGCGCCATTGCGGCAAGCTTATTGCAGTCCGTATCACGATTGGCGTAGCCGCATCGCTACGCTGCGTTTTGTGCAAGACATTCCACTACAAGAGGGGGATGCCGCTTATGCCTTGGTTAGCGAAGTCGCCCAAGGTTTAGCACAATTTCGCGACCGCCCTATGATGATAGGCTGGGGTGAAAAAGATTTTGTTTTCAATCGTCCCTTCCTTAATGAATGGTTGCAACGCTTCCCTGAAGCAGAACTGTACCGCTACGCTGATTGCGGGCATTATGTGTTAGAAGATGCTGCTGAAGATCTGATCCCCAAAATCGTAGACTTTTTACATAGGAACCGTTTATGAGCATCGAAACTATTGCCAGTCGTATTCGTCAGATGGCGCAGCAACAGGGGCATGCCATCGCCATATATTGTCCTCATGGACGTGATAGCGCAGGGCGTGTGGCTTACACCCACGACACATTTTTGCAACTGGAACAAAACAGTAACCGTTATGCCATTGCACTGGAACGCATGGGTATTACACGCGGCATGCGCACGGTGCTAATGGTTACGCCCAGTGCGGATTTTTTTGCTCTTACCATTGCGCTGTTCAAAATCGGTGCTGTGCCTGTATTGGTTGACCCTGGCATGGGCGTAAAGAACCTAAAAACCTGCCTTGATGAAGCCCAGCCAGAGGCCTTTATTGGCATGGCAAAAGCACAGGTGGCGCGGTTGATTTTTTCTTGGGCAAAAGCATCGTTGCGTATTATCATCAGCACAGGAACGCGCTGGTTTTGGGGTGGTTACCATTTAGCGCAAGCGGTTGCTTATATTCCTATGGATTGCTCTTATACGATTGCTCCATCCGAAGCGGATGAAACCGCTGCGATTTTATTCACCAGCGGCAGCACGGGTGTGCCTAAAGGTGTGGTGTATAATCACGGTAATTTCATTGCTCAAGTGGACGCGCTTCAAGCTTTGTATGGTATTCAGCCAGGCGATATTGATTTGCCGACCTTCCCTTTGTTTGCACTGTTTGCCCCAGCTTTGGGGATGACTGCTGTTATTCCTGAGATGGATTTTACGCAGCCTGCTAAGGCTGACCCAAGCCGTTTGGTGGCGGCGATTGAAGTCTTTGGTGTTCAAAGTATGTTTGGCTCACCCGCCCTGATTCGTAACCTTGCTGCTTATGGGCAAGAACATCATATCACCCTGCCAACGTTGAAGCGGGTGATTTCTGCGGGGGCACCTGTTCCCGCCAGTGTGTTAGCAGCATTTACCCCTATGTTGGCTGAGGGTTGTGCGGTGTACACACCTTACGGTGCGACCGAAGCCTTGCCCGTTTGCTCTATCAGTAGTACGGAAATTTTAGCAGAAACCGCAGCGTGCACGGCGCAAGGTCGTGGTGTATGCGTGGGTAAACCTGTTACTGGTATTGCCTTACGCATTATCGCTATTGATGATGGGGAACTTGCCACATGGAGTGAAGCCTGCGAACTAGAAGATGGTGACATTGGCGAAATCGTTGTCTCTGGCGCGCAAGTTACGCGCAGTTATTACCAACGCGAAGCATCCACGGCACTGGCAAAAATCAGCGATGAGGATGGTAATGTTTGGCATCGCATGGGCGATTTGGCTTACCGTGATGAACAAGGATGCATTTGGTTCTGCGGTCGTAAATCGCATCGTGTTGTGCTGGCAGATCAAACATTGTACACCATTCCTTGCGAGGCGGTATTTAATCAGCATGAAGCGGTATTCCGTTCAGCATTGGTCGGTGTTGAACGTGAAGGTGAGGTTCAGCCTGTGATGTGCATTGAATTGAACGGCGGCGTTAAGCCAAGTCAACATGCCGATATTCGCCGTGACTTATTAGCATTGGCGCACAACAACCCTGTCACTGGCAGTATTAACACAGTTTTGTTCCACCCTGGTTTTCCCGTTGATATTCGTCATAACGCCAAGATATTCCGTGAAAAGTTAGTTCCCTGGGCTGTTGAGGTCTTGGCCTAAAAAAACGTAACCGTTCACCTATCCCCCCTCTTTTCCCTCTGCTGCGTTGAAAATGCTCATTTACCAAAGCGTAAACTGCGCGTTTTCGCCTTGCAGAAGAAAAAACAGGAGGGCAGGTGAACGGTTACAAAAAACGTGAAGTTTTCCACAGTGCTTGTGGATGAGCCTGTGGATAACTTTGTGGATAAATGTCCTTAGTCCTTGTTTTTCAACATATAAAGGTAATCTTTGGTGTTTTGCTTACTTTTTAGGCATGTGGAATACTTTCTTTATTTACAATAACTTATGCTTGTTTTTGTGTGGCTTCTTGATAGTAATCACAATATCTTGTGGTTGCGGGATAAATAAAACACTAGCAGGGGATAACAACAGCTTAAAACCCACATTAATTGCTTGGGCGGTACCATCCATGCTCGCGAAATGAAAGCACTTTATCACCTGCAACCAAAAAATGATCCAGTAAACGTAGGTCCAAAGCGTTGCATGCAACTTCAATGTGAGTGGTTAAATCAATGTCTGCTTGGCTTGCTTGTGGGCTGCCACCTGGGTGGTTGTGGAATAGAATCAGAGCCTTAGCTTGTAGTGCTAGGGCATGACGCATGATCTCTCGCGGGTAAACGGCAGCGCGATCTACCGTGCCTTCAAACAAAATTTTTAGTTCGATGTAATGGTGTTGTTGATCCATAAAGACAACACCAAAGCATTCCGTTTGGCGACCTTGCAAGCGTAAACGCAAAAGATCCTTCACGCTTTGCGGTGAATTTAATAAATCTTTTTGTGGTAGTTCTGATAGTAGGTAGCGACCGTTAAGATCACGCACCAAATGAATCAGTAGCGCACTGGTTCGCCCCAAGCCTGGTAGTGATTCAATGGCATCAGGCGAAGCATCCATCACAGCTGCCAGTGAGCCAAACTTGTCTAATAATGCCTTGGCCAGCGGCTTCACATCTTTGCGCGGAATGGCATAGGTAAGCAGTAGCTCTAAGATTTCATAATCTTGGAACCCTGACAAGCCATGACGAAAAAAGCGTTCGCGCAAACGCTGACGGTGATGTTGTACACCTTCATCAGCCATGGCTGTGTTTATAACTCGTCGTTAAAAAAGTCATGTGTTGCAGAGCGCGTCACAGGTGGTAAGGCGCGTGGTGCAGGCGGAGTGGCTTGCTGTGCCTGCGGCGTTGTCGTGACGGGGTTCCTTGGTGATGCGAGCGCAGCAGCAGGTGCTGGAACCATGGCTGGAGCAGTCACTGGTTCACTGCCAACTACTTCCCCTGTTTCAGGTGAGTAACTGGGGTACACTGGGTAGACATCACCAGCTTGAGGGGCTGTACCGACTTTGAAGGACTCCAAAAGACGATCGCGGGTCGCAGCATTAGCCAAATGCCCTGTTTTGCGGTCAATCATTACCCATTCAATCCCTTCGGGTGCTTTGAAGTCATGCACTGGTATATCTTTATGAAACGCCTGCATCGCTTCTAACCATGCAGGTAGCGCGGCATGCGCCCCTGTTTCACTATGCCCCATCGATACAGGTGTATCTTTACCTGTCCATACACCTGTTAACACATCCGCAGTATAGCCCATAAACCATGCATCCACTTGATCGTTGGTGGTTCCGGTTTTGCCAGCAGCAGGGCGATTTAATGCCTTTGCTTTACGTCCTGTGCCACGCTCAATTACACCATGCATCATATTGGTTGCTAGAAATGCTGTTTCAGCGGAGATAATGCGTTCTGCTGGTTGCATGCTGTCACTTACGGCCAACACAGGGTCAACGTGGCACACTTGGCAACGTTGACCTGACACAGCGCGGTGTAGCGTACGACCACTACGGTCTTGAATGTGTTGTACACTTACAGGTGTCCATTTGTAACCACGATCAGCCAAAGGAATATAGGATTCTGTTAATCCTTTGAGCGAAACCTCGGTAACACCCAGTGCCAAAGCCAATTGATTGGGGAACATGCGTTCTAATGGAAAGTCTGCCAGTTTACGGGTGAAGGTTTTTACACCAATATCTTGCAAGATTTTAATGGATGCAAGGTTGCGTGAATGTTCCAAGGCATCGCGTACAGTCACCGCGCCTGCAAAACGGTTTTTGTAGTTTTCTGGTCGCCAAAAACCATCGGTTCCGCCTGTGTCGAAGACAATGGGGGTGTCCATAACGATACTGGCTGGCGTCATGCCATGATCCATTGCGACGGTGTATAATAAGGGTTTAAATGAAGAACCAGGTTGCCGTTTGCTGTGAGATACGCGGTCAAAACCACTAAACTTGAAGTCAAATCCACCCACTCGTGCTAACACTGTACCATGGTGCAGATCAACAGCATACAAAGCTGATTGAATGGAGGGTTTTTGTGTTAAGCGCACGCCACCATCACCTAACCCTTGCAGGTACACTTGATCACCCACCAACCAATGGCGCGGATGTGTTTCTTGCGCTGTAACCCTTGCCCATTGCCAACGTGGTTTACTGATACGCCAACGGTGTAAACCATCATTGACCTGTAAATCACCATTATCCATAACCACTTCAACTAAAGCTGGCACGATTTCATCGCTTGCTAAATCATGTGGCTTGCCCTGTTTTCGTTTCCAGTGCTCCAAGGTCGCTTGCCATTGACCTGTAGGAAGTACCTTGGGAACACGGTAAAACTGACGCTGCTCCAGCTCCAACAAATTATGACGGACAGCCCGTGTGGCAGCATCTTGCATGGCAGGTTGATAAGGGACGATTACAGTTAAGCCCTGACGGCGCAATGTGGTTTCACCAAAACGGGCAGCCAGTTGATTATAGATCTCATTGCCGTAAGAGTCTTTTAAATTGTTGCCTGGCAGATGGCGTAGCGCATGAATAGGCTCAGATTTCGCTTGGGCTACTTCTGCCTCTGTTGCTAAGCCACTGTTTTTCATCAGTAATAACACAATATTCCGCCGCTTTAATGCCGCTTCAGGGTGTGAATGAGGGCCATAAGCAGATGGTGCCTTGGGTAAACCTGCCAAGGTTGCGCACTCTGCCAAGCTTAGTTCATCTAGGCGTTTGCCAAAGTAACGCCATGCAGCCGAGGTTACACCATAGGAGCCACGACCGAGGAAAATTTCATTCAGATAGAGGTAGAGAATATCGTCCTTAGAAAAAACCTGCTCAATACGGTAGGCAAGAATTGCCTCTTTGATTTTGCGTGTGTAAGTGCGTTCAGAACTCAATAAAAAGTTTTTTACCACTTGTTGGGTGATCGTACTACCACCTTGTACTGCATGCCCTGCAAAGTAATTGCTTATTGCAGCAGAAACAATGCGTACGGGGTTAATACCAGGGTGTTGGTAGAACTGTTGATCTTCCGCTGCAAGAAAAGCATTGCGCAAACGTTGCGGGATGTCTTGTGTTGGTGTCAGAATGCGATGCTGATCGGCGTATTCCGCTAAGAGTTCGCCTTGTGTATTGTAAATACGACTGGCGAGCGGCGGTTGATAAGCAGCAAGTGATACCAGCGTCGGAAGGTTGCTGGCAAAATGGTAATATGCTACTGTGCCGCAGATCACAGCAAGAAGTATGAGAGCAGTCAGAACTTTGGATATGAGAATGAATGTACGCATTGAGCCAAAGCTAAACACAAGCGACCGTCAGGCGCAAGCGAAGAGAGGATTTACCCTCATTGAGGTCATGATCGTCATCGCTATTTTAGGTGTTATGGGGACGATTGGCATCCCCGCCATGCAGAAATGGTTGCACGATGGTGCGGCTAAAAATGGCGCACACTCCTTGATGTTTCACATGAAGGAGGCGCGGGTTACAGCGATGGCAGAAAGTCGCAAAGTATGGATTGTCTTTGATGCTTATAGTTACACCTACGATGCTGACACGACGGCTGCGCAGACATGTTTGAGGTGTAAGAAGGTCAATGTGGCGTTTGATAATTTTTCTAGTTCTTTACTGATGGTGGCAAAAAACACGACCGCTACGGTTCCAGCTAACATCAGCTTTTCTTCCCAAGGTACGGCTAAAAACTCTACGGTTGATGTTGTATCTTCCACATCTATGAATCGGGTTATCATCAACACAGTGGGGCGCGCTCGTAGGTGTAACCAACAAGAAGTCGCTAATAATCAATGTCTGTAAGCAAGGAGTACACGGTGACAGGTAGGCAACAGCAGTCTGGTTTTACATTGGTCGAGGCAATGCTTTCGATGGTGATTGTGAGTATTGGTGCGTTGGCATTGCAATCATTCTATGCTGCGATTATTCGTAGCGAGCAATTATCCCAAGAGCGTTTGGTTGCTGTGCACATGGCAGAACAGATTATTGAAAGTTGGCAGCAGAGCAATACCACGCTACCGCCGCAAGTCGATTGCGTGGCAGGCTTGGTGACCTTGACGTTGAATACACCCACGGCTTGTACGCCAACGGGTAGCAATGCCAAGGCTTTTTCGATCACGGCAAATACCTCTAATGCTATGGCACCGATGACTGGCACTGGGGTGCCAACATGGAGTAATATCCCAATACTTGATCCTTATGGTGTACCTACAGGACTATCCCCCCAAATTCGCACAGTGACCGTTAGCTGGGATTATAAAGGTGAAACCAAATCGGTTATGCTTACCCACCTAACGCGACCATAATGAGGCATGTGATGAATTCTACATTGTACCACCATAATGCGCGCGGCTTCACCATGATTGAATTGATGATTACCATGGTCATCGGTATGGTAATCTTGGCTGGAGCTGTATCCTTGTTTGTGAATAACACACGGCTTGCAACGACGTTGGCTGATCGTACGGAACGGCTGGGTGATTTGTATACGGCTTCGCATATTATACAAACGGAACTGCGCAGCGCACAAGGCAACTTAACCTCTGTGGTTAATGCAGGCCCTGTAACTACGGTGACTTACACTCCCATTGATAGCATTTGCACAGGTTTCTTTGAATACCGGCAATACCCTAATAGTGTGCCGCCCTATTATGAAATTCGTTGGAAACGTCCTATCAGTGTTACCACAGGCTTGTGCAATAATGGTTTTGCACAACAACTGATCCGCGACCTTGATCCAGTCAATGGTATGGTTGTAACACCGTTGGGAGTCAATCCCTATACAGCTTCGTTTTTAAATATTGATCTCTATTCATTGTACACCGACCCCGATAAAAACCTCAAAACAGTCAGTTTGAGTTTTAAAATATGGAGCCGTAACTGATGCCTACACACCTTTCCTCGCATAAAGAAACGGGGTTCGTTTTACCTACTTCGTTGATTATTTTAGCACTGTTGACCATGCTCGCCTTGACCGTGTATTTTGGTAGTTTGTCATCGCAAAAAATGAGTGCAGCAGCACAAAAAACCACGCAAGGCTATTATTATGCTGAAACCGCAGCGAATTATATGCAATGGGTACTCAACGCCGATGCCGAGATGGATAGTTACGCCAATTATCCTGGCGGAACATCTGGTAACTACCTACGCAACGGCGCGGGTGTAGCTCCTTTTACGGAACCGCCCAATCGTGGTGGTGTAATTTCAACGGTGCGTGGTGATTTTGGTGAGTTGATGGCAAACCTTGCTAACCCTGGCCCTGTTCGCATTGGTGATACGGATACTGTTTTGGCAGATACATTTGGTGAAACTACGGGTGCGGTGATGTATTTTGATAATACACCATTAGCGGCGCGCGCCATCAGTTGGCCTGATGCACAAACCACTCTGCCTTCGTTTGAAAATATCAGTGTTAAGTTGCCGCGCTACATTAAAATTGATATTGATGCCTATGGTAATATCGCACCAACCATTCCTAAGTTACCCCATGCCAATCCGCCAGTTATGGGGGATGACATCCCAGAAAATGGTGCGATTGCATGGCTCACCGCAGGTGTTGCTGATGCTTATGGTGAGCGTGATATTCAACTTATTCCGTTGGATCCATACATTTACGACCCGTATAACTTGGCGTTAACACCTACGCCGATTCCTGCAGCAGCACCTTACCCTGCTGGGGCAGCAACTGCCTACCCTAATGGTAGCAATGTAGCAGCCTACCCTTCAACATCGCCAAATTGTGCGCTTGCAGCACCATTATCAGCCGCTGCAATGATGGCAGTGGCATGTGATAGCTACACGGCACTACCTGCTGATGGCGGTTGGATTGGTCCAACACGCTACCGCATCGTGATTTATGCCTTGGGTTATGTTAATGGTAAGCCCGTGCGATTGGTGCGAAAAACGTGGTAGCTTCCGGGAATGAAGTCCAATAATAGCAGGTGACCTGAGCAGTTAGCGTCGTTGTAGCATCGGTTTGAATGCTATCTAATATAACAAAGGAGTGGGTACGATGGGGCAAGCAGAACAACAAGAATCAGAAGTCAAACAGGAAGCAATGACGAACAAAAGCATGGATCCCAATAATGTAGATAAAATTCGTCAGCTGCTGTTTGGTGCGCAAATGCGTGACTATGAAAAACGTTTTATCCGCATGGAAGAACGTATCAATCACGAAAATGCTGCCGTGCGCAATGAACTGAGTAATCGCCTGAACTCTTTGGAATCATTCCTTAAACAGGAATTGGGTGAGTTGCATAAACAGGTTGAAACAGGGCGTTCTGAGCAAGAGTCTATGCAGAAGAAGCTTAGCAAAGGTATCGAAAAGCTCGCCGAAGAGAGTGAACAACGGCGTAATGCAACAGAAGAAAAGTTATTGCGCAGTTTAGAGAAGGTATCTAACACGGCTGAAAAACGCAGTGCTGCTTTGGATGATAAGTTTAATAAATCGACAAACCATCTACGTGAAGCTTTAACTGAACAGTCCCGTTCTTTGCATGATGAGATGAGTCATGGTCAAAGTGCTTTGCGCGAAGGTTTATTGGAACAATCCAAATCATTACGCGATGAATTGCAGCATATTCGCAGTAGTATGCTTGAGTTGATGGAGCGTCATAATACTGAGTTGCGCGATGATAAAACAGACCGTAAAGCCTTGGCTGCGATGTTTACTGAAATGGCGCTGCGTTTAAACGAAGACTTTGAATTACCTGGCGATGACCTGTTTCAATAACGCAATCCAGCCTGAATATTTCATAAATACTGTCATGCCCTTGCTTGCCCCTTTGCCCGCAACGAACACCTTGTCAGTCGAGCGTATCCACTGGTACGCAGCTCCCGACAAGGCACCCGTTGCAAACAAAGGTTCTACGCAATCATCACAACGATTTATGAATCATTTAGGCTAGTGCTGCATAGCGGTACTGACCCCCTAAGCGGACATCATGGAAGATAAACAATCACCCCCTGACATTCTCCCCGAAGACGATGTCATGCAAGCTTTGCGTGAACTCATCGTCGGACCAGAAAAAGAAAAAATCGTTGAACTTGAGCAGCATATCAGCGAAGCTGCTCACCCTGTTGCTACAGTCGAGGATGTTGCGCGCTCCTTGCCTGAAGCGATTCGTTTGCGTATTTCACAAGATAAAAACTTACAACGTTCGCTACAGCCCGTGATGGAACAATCCATTCAAGAATCTGTGCTGAACAACCCTAAGCCGCTGTCTGAAGCGCTATTCCCCATCATGGGGCCGGCTATTCGCAAGTCGATTAACCACACTTTGAATTCGATGTTGCAATCGATGAATCAAGCCTTGGAAAACTCCTTTTCCATTCAAGGTTTACGCTGGCGTTGGGAAGCCAAAAAGTCAGATAAAAGCTTTGCTGAAGTGGTGATGTTGCATACCCTTGAATATCGGGTGGAACAGGTGTTTGTGATTCATCGCGAAAGTGGCTTGCTGATTACGCACTTGGCGGTTGATGCGCGTATGGAGGAGGATGCTGATCTGGTTTCCTCTATGTTGACTGCGGTGCGTGATTTTGTGCGCGATTCCTTTGCGGGCGATGACAAGGATGAAATTGATAACCTTGGCATGGGTGAATTAGAGGTGCTGATCGGGCAAAGTCCACATGTTACCCTAGCTGTTGTGTGTCGCGGTAATATTCCACAAGAACTGTACCGTATGATCGATGAGCACTTAGAGGATGTGCAAAAAGAATATGCCCATAATCTTGCGACGTTCAACGGGGATACCAGCTTGTTTGTTGGTATCAAAGACATGCTACGCGACCTGATGGTGGCAGATTATAAAATCAAAGAAGAACGCAAACGCAAGCCTATTCGCGCATTGATGATGATTATGGCTGTTGTCATCCCTGTGCTTGGTTGGTGGGGGTGGTCAGGCTATCAAAAACATTTATGGGGCAGCTATATTCAACAACTGCGCCAAACGGCTGGCGTTGCCGTGTTGCATGAGGGCAAGGAACATGGGCACTTCGTGGTGCATGGTTTGTTAGACCCGTTGGCTGAAGAACCATTAACACTTATTCCCAAGCACCTGCCCTTAAAAAACATTGAGATGCATTGGCGACCCTATTACTCACTTGAAGATGCTATTGTGCTTAAACGAGCAATACATTTATTAAAGCCTGTAGCGGAAACTGCATTACGTTTTGAGAGTGGTACTTTAGTGTTGCGGGGGGCTGCGCATGAGCCGTGGATTGAAGCGGTGGCTGAACGCGCATTGATGGTTCCTGGTGTATTGCAGACTGATATTCAGTTGCGCAACATGGATCTAGAACCGCTAGAAGATAAGGTTCAACGATTGTTAAAGCCACCTGCATCAATACAATTAACGCTTAATGGTACTGACCTAACCGCTCAAGGTGAAGCACTACAGGCGTGGCAAACATCTGCCCAAAAAGCTGCCAAAACGATTACCGAGTTAAGCAATTATGATGATTCTGCTGTTATTGTTGTTGATAGCCCTGCTTACTTGTTGGCGCAAGCTGAGTCTTTGTTGCAACCACCGTCGTCGGTGCAACTTAGTGTGGATCAGAATCGGGTGTTATTCGCGCGTGGTAAGGTGCTCAGCGCGTGGGCGCAATCAGCACGGGAAGCCGTTACGGCTATTCCCTATCTTGCATCCTACAACCACCGTCATTTGCAACTGGTTGATTCGCCTGCATATGTACAACAACAGGCGTATGCACAATTAAAACCACCCAAAAGTGTGGTGCTTTCTGTGTCTGATGCATTGCTGCTCAGTGCACGAGGTGAAGCTGATAAGCGTTGGATTCAACAAGCACGGAAACAAGTGAAACGTGTGAAATATGTACAACGTTATGATGATAGTGGTGTGATTGATCCTTTTGATCGTGATCGTGTGCTGCGCCTTGCTAAAAAGAAACTTTCACCGCCGTCCAGCGTATCGTTGGATTATCGGGGCGGTCGTTTATATGCTGGTGGCAGGGCTTCTACACGATGGATTGAACGCGCCCGCAAACTCGCACCTAGCATACGTGGCGTAAGCATTTATGACGATCGTCAACTGATTGACCCTGCTGTTTTGTGGGCAAACATCCAATCAGAGTTGCAAAGTATTCATATTGCTTTCCAACCAGGTACAGGCAAAATTGTGAGCGGTATCGAGCAACAAAAAGCGCAGCGTGTTGCCCAGTTATTTGCCAAAGCAACGAAGCTGATTCACAATTCACGCTTGCAAATTGTTGGCATGTCATCGCTGTATGGAGAGCGAGCAGACTACATCGCGCAGCAACGAGCAGTAACGGTGCGTGATCTATTGCGCTTGCAAGGTGTTAAACCCTCTGCCGTTATAGAAAAAACGCAGATCGTACGCGATGACCGTTGGGGCGTAGCTTTTAATTTATTACGTTAACATGGAATATGTGATACGCACAATATAATTGCCATGCTCGTTAGAGGAATTCCGCAGTAGGTTCTTCTGTTTTTGGATGGACTCTGAGGGAAAGGAAAAGAATATCATGATTCAAAAAAAGGTTTGTATGTTAGGCGGCTTTGGTGTGGGGAAGACCAGTTTGGTGGCGCGCTTTGTACACAGCCGTTTTTCTGATCAATACCTTTCAACAATGGGTGTTAAGGTCGATCGTAAAGGTGTTGATGTTGATGGTCGCCACGTCAATATGATGCTTTGGGATATTTATGGTGAAGAAGATAACCGTAAAGTCGCAAGCAGTTACCTGCGCGGTACTTCAGGGGCGATTCTCGTTGCCGATGGTACGCGCCCACAAACCTTAGAAACCACAGAAGTTTTACTCAAACGCCTGCAAGATACCGTAGGCGATGTGCCATCGATATTGCTGATCAATAAACATGATTTAAGCGATCAATGGGCAGTCACTGAGGATATGTTGGCAGCATTACAAGGAGGAACTCGTCCTGTATACCTGAGTAGTGCCAAAACGGGGGAACATGTTGAAACTGCCTTTCATACACTGGCAGGATTGATGGTTGCTGACTGATGCCTTTTGCAAACCTTCCTGAACATCTCGTTAATTACTTGGCTGATATGCACCTCAAAGACATGCGCCCAGCATGGGTGCGATTGGATGAAAGTGGTGAATGTATCGCCGAAATAGGTGGTGACTGGTCTGCTTACTGCGATCATAGTCCTGCTATTGGTGATTCGGCGGATACACTTAACCCTGTGCTGCTGGGCTTCTTCCCGATGCCAGATGATTTCCGTCTTAGCCAAGTAGAAGCCGATGATGAACGTTATTTCGATATTGATATTATTCAACATGATGGTTGCTGGGTGATGTTCAGTGATGTTACCAGTATTACCCGACGCTTACAAAGAATGCAGCAAGCAACCAATAGCCTACATTTGGAATACAGTCGCAGCCAACAAATTTTAGAGCGTCATGTTGGTCAGCCTGTGGTTGATAAGGTTCATGCTGGTAGCTACAGTCTTAAAGCTGAAGGCGTACGCCAACACATTACGACGATGTTTATTGATGTGCGTAATTTTACTGTGTTTAATGAATCACATGATGCTCAAGTGGTCATGACAACCATTAACGAATACCTAGATATTATTCTTGATGAAGTTTTACATCACCAAGGGATTGTCGATAAAATCACAGGCGATGGTGCAATGACGGTGTTTGGTGTGAGCGAACATCACCGTCATTGTGAGCAAGCAGCCTATGATGCTGCCATGGCAATGATGGAGCGGGTAGCCAAACACAACCAAGCACGTGAAAGCGAGGGTTTAGAAGCTATGCAAATTGGCATTGGTATTGCTTCAGGTGAAGCCGTTACTGGTGTGGTTGGTACGCATCAGCGACGCGCATTCACAGCGTTTGGTCGCCATGTGAATTTGGCAGCTAGGTTAGAATCACAAGCCCCAGGTGGTAGTATCTTGTTGGATGACCCGACCTACCAAGCCCTATGTGACCGCAAAAACCAATGTTTTACTACAGTGCAATTAACCCTTAAAGGCATTGGTGATATGCAAGCTTGGCGTAATGATGTGTCACTTCCAGACGAGGGAACAAGTTGTGATCGATAGGGTATTCAATGGACGTTAATAAGTTCACATCCGTTTGGGATATTGGGCAAATGAAGCTTGGTGACCTTATATCCAAACCCTTTGAGGGCATCAAAGATGCGCTGTTTGAGTATAAAAGTCACCCCGATCCAGAGCAAGAAAAAAACTTGCGCATGATGGTGCAAAGTTACCTTAAAGAGATGAATGGCGATGCCAGTGTGCCATTTTCACATCGTCTGCGTGTGATTGATACCTTGGGGCAATACATCAACCTGTTGCAAGAAATCGGCGTGCCCAACTTGCTAGAAAGCTATGATAAGGTGATTAGCCCTGTGGCAGAAAAAGCGGCCAAGAATCCTCTTTTTGCCGAAGCCTTGGTAGAATTAACGGCGATTGCTTATCGTCTCATCGTCAGTGATTTACAACGTACCTTGGCACAGTATCGACCCATTTCCCATGTTGCGGTACGTCGCGCATTGTCCTATATTCATACGGTGGTCACCATTTTCCGTAAACACCAGTTGCCGAGTAATATATGGTTTGTACGTCTTAGTCAGCTGTATGTGGTGCATGAGCTGTTGCGCACGGTTAATACCTATGCCATGACTACCCATAATCAGAAATCCGCCATTGCACAGTTGCGTAAACACATGGAAGCAGGTCTGCCTGTACGGCTAAGCTATTTTAGTCGGGGTGATCGCATTCAACATCAAGGTTTAGCATTGATTACGGATCCACTTAAACCGCATGAAACACCGCACCGTGCTTTACGCTATGACGAACAAGCTGAACAGGATGTGATCCTTCTTGACCTTGATCCATTGGCGCAAAAAGCATTGGCTGAAATGCGTCACGCAAAATCTAAGGTTGGACCAGAGCAGCAGGGGCAGTATGGTGATTATGTGATGGTTGCCAATGCCCTGCGCGATGCCATTGCCTTGGGTGAAATGATGCGTGAAGTCATGTTTACACGCCCGCGTAAATTTGTTCGGCAACGCCCTAAAGGTAAACGTAGCATCGCGCTGGATACTGATATTCAACAGGGTTTACAATCCTTATATAGCCAGCAGCGTAGTTTGGATGTGGGTGATTGCATGCCTATGCCCAGTAAAGATAAAATTTGGCAAGTCGTTGATGTCTCTGAAGGTGGCTATTACATTGAGCAGATGCACATTGAGCGTCGAGCGCAGCAAGTACTCTCTGGTCATCAAGGTGATGATAATGATGCGCCTAAGATGGAAGTGGGTATTTTAGTTGCGTTTTCTTTAATCACACCTGCTGCCGCTGAATTGGCGGGGCAAGCACAGGCTCATCTGATTGAAAATGGTTTGGCGCGCAGTACATGGTTTCGTGTTAGTACCAATGAAGTGAAAAGTGTTGGTTTAGCTAAGGTGCTTGGCGGTGAAGTTATATTCGTGCGCGTTCTGCGTGATCTTCTCTCCACCACTGCATCCAATAAATTCCATGGCTGGCTGCAAATAGAGGACGATAAAACCTTGCGGTTATGGTCTACGCGTGATGACCTCTCCCCTGGTACGCCATTAGAGTTACGCACGGTTAAAGGGCAAGCACGCCCGTGTACGGTTGTGAAAATGCTTGAGCGTGGTGTTAATTATGTGGTTCATCAATGCCTTTTTGATAAGGAGGATCATCCAGCATGATGCGCAGTCGTTCGTTTGTATTATTTGTGTTTTTTATGGTGTTGGGGGCAATGACTGCCGAGGCTGACTTGTATCAATGCAAAACAGGGCGTGGTACGATTAATTACACTAATAAGCCCTGTATTGACCAAGCACCAGCAAAACCTAAGCGACTTGAAACTCAACGTAAGCCTTCTAATATGACATTGCTTGATCCATCGCAGTTGATGGCGCAACAGCAGCAGGTGACCGTTGTCGCTCCAACGGCGGCAGTGACTACAACGCCAGCAGAGTCTTCAGTGACAGAGGCAACAACAAGCAGTACAGCAGAGCCTGAGTTACAAGCAATTCATCATCAAGATGCCGATAAGTTTTCTATCACTCATTATCGCGAAGGGATGCAGTGGTTATTGCAGCATAAAGGTTTTTTCGCACATTATGAGCATTATGAAATTACCCACGTCGAGAACGACATCATCAAATGCCAACGAACCCTCTTAAACGCTAATAAAGAACCTTTTGCAGGTGGTATCAGTGAAGAGTTCACCCTAGATCTGCGTCAACAATCAGCAATAAGTAAACAAAATAAACCGTTAAATATCGCAGGCTATCTATTTGACACACAACAACACCAAGGCGAGCAAGCAACCATTTGGCAGGTCAGTCAATTACCGCTTATCACGCCACTTATTCGCTACAATAATGGTGATGAAACTGTTTTAGTTGAGTTTGTACCCTAATGAAAGTGGTGTTGACTAAAATAAAAGTAGTATTCAGGATGCGCAGATATGCATTTACTCATAGTGGTGAATGTTTTGATTAGATTCATAGCTAAGGAGTTATTTATGAATAAGTTATACGGGGTGATTTTAGCTTCGTTTATGTTGATGCTCGGTATGTCTGGTAGTGCACAAGCTGCAATTACAGCCCCCGCAAATCAGCAATTCTCATTATGACCTGAGCCTCAAGTAGGCAGCATGTTTTGAATTCGCT
>CAZYAI010000033.1:0-26567 GCA_964645625.1 uncultured Zetaproteobacteria bacterium | reverse complement strand
TAACTTATAGAGCTTTATCCACAGTTAAACACTGCTTTTGTCGTGTACAGAGATCTGCGGCGACAACATCATAACGCTTGGCATGAAGCGTGCGTATTTGCAAAATCTGATTATTCTTTTCGTGATAATGCCCTGAGGACTGGACAGGCTTAAGCCATTTAGGGTAAACCTGCGCCGCGCCTTGAAACGCGATGACTTGAAGCCCTGCAAGATCCTCAGGCTTTTTTAAGGTAATGTGACGCTCTTTTAGGGTAACCAAGACACATTGATAGCTGACCGAAACATCAGCGTAATGCCCGCCCTGTTGTGACAAGTCAACCTCGTTGTCTCGTTGCACAGCATCAACTTTATGGCGAATAAATTGTTGTACTACTCGCGCTAAGGGAACATATTTTGGCTTTAATGTATGCCCTTTAAATGCCAATGACTCTCGAATAATATCAATTTCAATACCCGAATCATTGGCACTAATCACATAGGGTGGCAACGATACACCAAAAGCCATCGTAACCTCATCTGCCTGCGCCTGAATGCTGTAAGCCAATAAAAACGGCATCATCAACAATGCTTGCAGCATCCATTGCAACCTATATCTCATCACGCCCCCATTCTTTGCACCCATCACTTAAGGTAACCATCAATAATTTGTTGATAACGCCCTGTAGCATGAAGGTTTTTTAGTCCTGCGTTAAAATCTTCCATGATCTTCACACTTCTAAAGACGGGCTTGTAGCTGTAGGGCTGCGCGAAGTTATGTGTTTCGGTCGGGAACAATCTAATCTCCCCCTCTTTGCGTACTTTGTTGGTGAAGTAGTTGATGATGTTTTCATCTGCCACCACCACATCATAACGCTTGGTATGAAGTGTGCGTATTTGTAAGATTTGGTTGTTCTTTTCATAGTAATGCCCTGCGGCTTGTACTGCCTGCAACCACTCAGGGTAGGTTTTCGCAGCACCTTGGAAGCCAATCACCCGCAGCCCCGCAAGATCCGCTGGTTTGTTTATGCTGATATGAGACTCTTTCAGGGTGACCAATACATCATGGTATTTAATCGAAACATCGGCGTAATGACCGCCTTGTTGCGTAAGGTCAACTTCACCATCTCGTTGCACAGCATCAACTTTATGGCTGATAAATTGCTGCGGCAGTCGCGCCAAGGGAACATATTTGGTCTTCAATGTATGCCCTTTAAACGCCAATGACTCTCGAATAATATCAATCTCGATGCCCGAATTGCTTTTGCTAATCACATAAGGCGGCAACGAAACACCAAAAGCCATCGTAACCTCATCGGCCTGTGCCTGAATGCTGTAAGCAAACAGAAACGGCATCATCAACAACGCTTGTAGCATACATTGGCATCTATTTTTTGTCATTATTGAAGATCTCCTTGATAAAACATTACCACGCCCATTTCACCATGCCTTGCAGACTACTCACCGTTGCCAGGTTGTTCTTTGTATAATAGTACTCGACACCGATATACATGTGTTCTTGGTGTCCAAACAATTGCCCTGCATCGACCAATAACTGAGGCTGTGTAATCAACGCTGTACCCAAGTTATCCGTTCCATACAAATCAAAAAATCCATTCAGATGAATCACCGACATCATCGGTAAGCTCCATACGCCCGTTGTCTGCCATGTTGAGCGGTTGAAATTGTCTTTACGCCCATACACAGAGAGTGAAGCATTGCTAAATGCGGGAATATCCAACTCTGCACTCATGCCAAACATGTAGGCGATAAAATTATCCCCGCTTTGATTGATCTGCCCCGCCAGCAACACATCCTTTACAAAACCCGCAGATAGATCATGGCCACTGAGTGCCGACAAACTCAAACGAGGTGCCCATTCACCATAAACATGGCTTTGTACACCTGTGGATGCGCCTGCTGCATTTGCAAAGTCACCCGTCGTAAAGTCAACAAAAAAGAAGTTATCGCCATAAGCCCATGTGCCAAAATGTTCCAGCGTCATGGTTGTCATACGCCCATCTGTTGTATTGTTACCCAAAACACTATCGTGGAAGTTATTGCCATAGAGCCACTGTACATTGGTTGCAGCAATATCTTCTGCCGCAGCAACCGACGACATGGCACATAACAACAACCACAATTGCATAAGCAGCTTACGCACAACAACAAATTTTAGCCTCATCACATCAACCCCATGACCTTTTTATGCCTTAATAAACAATGCCTTTTCTCTATAAACCACCGCGCATTAAATGATTACCCAGCGTATTGTAAGCAGCAGCGTTCCTTGAGCGTTCCCTGCGGCGTTGTTTTGTGTAGACTCTCGGGCTTATGCTTGAGGGAGGGGATATAACACGGTGAGAAATAAAAAGGTTTCGATTGCACTGTTAGGCTCACCTGAAATCAAAATTGATGATGAACCACTCGCAGTTCGCCTTGCTGGCAAAGGCTTGGCAATGCTCGCCTTTTTAAGTGCCGAACCACGCCCTCATAGCAGAGACTTTTTAGCCGATCTGCTATGGCCAGAATGTTCTAAAGAATCGGCCCGTTCCAACTTGAGAAAAACAATCTTTCGACTACGTCAATCACTCGGCGAAGGGCAAGATGCTTTGTTGGTCAAGGCTGACCGCCTAAGTGTGAACCATGATATTGTGGAACTTGATCTTGCCATCGTTACTGCAAGCCATGCCATAGCAAACAACCCTGCAAACCATCACGCCGCTGATTTGGCTAGTATGGAACAGGCTGCAAACCTGTACCGCGCCCCTTTCCTTGATGATTTTTGCCTGAATAACACGCCTGCCTTTGAAGACTGGTTGTGTGTAAAGCGAGAGTATTACCACCGTCAAATCATGAGCTTGTTAGCATGTTTGAGTGATGGTTACCGCGAACAAGGTTTGTTGACGCAAGCTTTACACTTTACCAGCAAGCAACTGGATTTAAACCCACTGGATGAGGCTGTGCACTGCAAACTCATGCAACTGTTGGCAAAGAGCGGGCAAACATCTGCCGCCCTGGCTCAATACGATAGTTGCTGCCGCGTGCTAAAAAAAGAATTAGGACTTGCCCCCGATCACACGACCACCGCGCTGTTTGAGAAAATTCAGGAAGACAAAAAACATCAGGTCAAACAGCTGGATGCTATCGCTTGCACCACAGCAGCTTGGGAATGCCGTCAGGTAACGGTGCTTTATTGTGCTTTTTCGTTAATAAACACCACCGAACAGATAGACCTTTCGGAACAGTGGCTTGCGATACAACAACGCGTTAAAAAAACAATCACGCACTTTTGTGGGCATATCTCTCAGGTACATGGTCGGGCTATACTCGGCTATTTCGGCTACCCCGAAGCAGAGGAAAACAGTGCGCGTCAGGCGGTGCGTGCCGCGCTTGCATTGCACAGCCTGGAAGATGACACATTAAACATACATGTCGGTGTGCATACGGGGCTTATTGTGACCAGTGCTGCCCTGCCTGATGTCATGGGGCAAACATCCATGCTTGCCCAACAGGTGCAAACCATGCAACACCCAGTGGTGATAAGTGAGGCAACCGAGCGTTTGGTTTCGGGTTATTTCCAGACTGTACCATTGGGGGCATCTGCCATCGAAGGCGTAACAAAACCGATGTCGCTTTTTCAGGTTCTTGGCGAAAGTGGCGCGCAACACAGGCTGGAGGCAGCAACACATTTAACCCCTTGGGTGGGAAGGGAACAAGAACTACATGTGCTGCTTACATTATGGCAGCAGGTTCAATCGGGTTCACGGCATACCGTATTGATTCAAGGTGAAGCAGGCATAGGGAAAACGCGGCTGATTCACACCTTGAAACAGTCGCTGAACCATACAACATACACCCTGCGAGAAATGCGCTGCTTCCCTGAGTTCAGCCAATCGCCGTTTTATCCACTCGTTGTACTGATCGAATCCTTATGTCAGTTCCACCCCAATGACCCATGCGACCAGCGACTGGAGAAACTTAAAGCCTTTTTACAATCACATTACCCACAGGCAGATGCCAACACCCTTCCCTTGCTGGCACACATGCTCGCCTTGCCCTGTAGTAATCCGCTAAATATTCCCGCAGCCAGCGAAAAAGAAAAACTTCAAGCCGTATTGCTTGATTTGCTGCAAATGCTGGCAGAAAAACAGGCGGTGATGTATATCATCGAAGACCTGCACTGGATTGACCCTTCAACCAGCGCATTGATTGCCACCTTTATCAGCGAACAAGCGCGCAGCGGAAAAGTCCTTATGCTGCTCACAGCAAGACCTGAATTTGATCCACCGTGGCACGAACAACATGAAACCACCATCAATATGGGTGCATTGGCGGATGATGCTGTGGCTACGATCATCGCTT
Source organism: uncultured Zetaproteobacteria bacterium (assembly GCA_964645625.1). GTDB lineage: Bacteria > Pseudomonadota > Zetaproteobacteria > Mariprofundales > Mariprofundaceae > AB-137-C09. The sequence continues at coordinate 22,226 of CAZYAI010000033.1, read as the reverse complement.
CGCGGGTGGCAAATATCCCTCAGGAATCGCTGCGTCATATTGTAGCACGGGCAGACGGCGTGCCACTGTTTGCAGAAGAGATGGCAAGCATGGTTGAACGTGGGCAGACCAACATCCCCTCCAGCCTGCGTGATCTTCTTACCGCAAAGTTGGATAGCGTGGGCGATGCCAAACGCACCGCACAGCTTGCTGCAACCATCGGTCGTGAATTCAACCTAGATCTGTTGTGCGAAATCTCCCCTACGCCGCCGATGCTGAATGCATTACTGGATGCAGGGCTGATCGCTCAACATCATGAAAAGGATTTTTTCTTTAAGCATGCTTTGATTCAGGAGGCGGCATATCAATCCCAAACAAACGCTGATTTGCGCGCCGCCCACAAGCAAATCGTCACGGTGCTGCAAAATAAACCAGGCGATACCGTCAAGCATTACCCCGAGCTTTTGGCACAACATTTAGCAGCAGCAGGGGAAGCCGAAGCTTCTGCCCGTTATTGGCTCAAGGCGGCGCAGCGCAGCATGTGTCACGCAAACAATGAAGAGGCAATCAAACATGTGAACTGTGGTTTCGAGCAGTTAGCATTGCTGGCGAAAGATCGCGCCTCACATCGCATAGAGATTCAATTACACCTTGTGTTTGGTGCTACCCTGATCGCGACTGAAGGCTTTGGCTCAGTCGCCGCAGGGGAACATTACGCCCAAGCCTTTGCCTTGAGTGAACAGAAAGACGACAAAGACGGATGCTACCAGGCATTGTGGGGGCTATGGAGCACATCCAGTTCGCGGCTAAATCACGCCCATTCCCTTGAGCTAGCAGAAAAACTGCTGCATCTGGCACAACAGGGTGATGATGTATTATCATTACAGCAAGCACATTATGCCATCGGCAACAGCCTGTTTTGGACGGGGAATCCTGCCCAGGGGCGGTTGCATCTGGAGGCATCCATAGCCCTGTATAAGCCTGAGCATCATCAACTGATGGCAAGTCAGTTTGGTGAGAATATTTGTGCTTCGAGTTATTCCTTGTTGCAGTTGGTACTTTGGCTTCAGGGCTTCCCCGACCAAGCCATGGCTGCATGCCAACAAAACATTGCGCTGGCACAAGGCGTGGGCTACCCCTTCAACCTCGGCTACACCTTTGCCAGCTCATCGGTACTCTACCGCTGGTTAAAAGGGGTGGAAGCCACCGAAAACCATAGCGCAGCATGTATTGATGTTGCGACTCAGGCCATCTTGCCATTCTGGCTGTGTTTAGGCTCAGCCTCGGCTGGCTGGATCAAAGCCATGCAAGGCGATGCCGCAGGCGCGCTGCAAATCCGTCAATGCCTAGATGCAGTAAGCAGCGTCATGAGTGGGGCAAAGTTATTCTTCAAAGCTCCGCTATGCGAAGCCTTGCTTCACTTGAATCAATATGATGAAGCACTAAACGCGCTGAACGAGGCGATTGCAATCGTAAAAGAAAAAAACGACCGCTTTTTTGAAAGTGAGTTTCACCGCCTCAAAGGTGAGTGCCTGCTGGCGATGTCGCCATCCAACAAAGAAGCAGCTCAACAATCTATCAATCAAGCACTGGCAATCAGTCGGCGACAACAAGCAAAATCTTTAGAGCTGCGTGCCGCCATGAGTTTGGCAAAGCATTATCATGAACGCGAGCCATTAGCTCAAATATACGCATGGTTCAGCGAAGGGTTTGACACCCCCGACCTTATCGAAGCCCGCAGCCTTCTTGAGTAGCTGCAAAAAAGGCTACATCATCACTCATTCTTCCATTTTAATGATACCTTGAAGGTAGCCTCACTGTCGGCTGAGGCGAGAATTGCGCCAACTTTGGCACTGAATTTCACGCCGAACTCCAGATTGATCTCGTCAGGCTGATTCATTTCGGCAAGCGCGTGCAACACCGCCTCAGCCGCTGGGCGGATGTGGGCGATGGCATCCTGAAAATGACCGCCTGCCTGCGCCGCCAAGGGGCTTGTCTCTGTTGCATCGCCCAATAGACCACCGCGTATGGCTGATGAACCAGCATGCGGCAATGGCGAGTCGCCAGCATCCTCGCCTTCAACAAAAAATTCCTTGCCGTCAATTTCGTAACGAATCAATGATGCCATCACAACAACTCCGTAATATCTTGATGATCTTTCAGCAACATGCCCAGATGAGGCAGTTCACTCAACTTACCATGCTTGAGAATACGCTCCAGATCTCGCCCCGATGCCAGAGATAACACCCGCAACCACAGCAACAATTCCGCCGTCGTCGGCTTTTTGCGCAGGTCTTTATGACGCAACTCCAGAAAGCGATTCACTGCCAGCTCGCACAAGTCATCCGACAACACGCCAAGCTCATCTTTTCGGCTCTCCACAGCCTGGCGCAACAAGGCATCGGTAAACTCGATATGGTGATAGACACAACGACGCAAAAAGGGCGCGGGCAGACGGCGTTCGCTGTTGGAGGTGATGAGCACGATAGGGCGCAAGGCTGCCCCTGCGCTGATGGTTTCGTCTGCCTCATGAATGGTAAATTCCATCTGATCCAATTCATGCAGCAAATCGTTGGGGAAGTCACGCGGAGCTTTGTCGATTTCGTCAATCAACAACACCTGCGGCACGCCTTTGGCTTTTCCTTCGGCAATCGCCTGCCAGAAGGGGCGCGGACTAAGGTACGTGGATTTATCCAACACTGCCACACCACCATCATCCGCTTGCAGATGGGCATCACGGAAGTAGCGCACGGTGTCAAAATCGTAGAGCAAGTCGCGGGCGGTACTGTCCGACTTCACCTGAAAGCGAAAGCACGTCACGCCCAAGTAATGCGCGACATAATAGGCTGCCTGCGTTTTCCCTGTGCCTGGTTCACCCGTAAGCAGCAGCGGTTCACCAATGGCAATGGCGGTGTTGATCGCATCGGCAAGCGCATCACCAGCGACAAAACGCGGCGCATCATGCGTCAGCGAGCGTTCACGCAACGGACGCGCCGCAAGCACGCGATTATCCGCCAGTGTATTATTTGCTTGGGGCGGGATCAGGTTAAAAGAATAATCAGCCATACTCAGCACTCCCTATCTCTAATAATCAAAGTCATCTTCGTCATCCGCTTCTGGCTCAGGGTCGGGCTGCTGCCATGCCAAATCAACGATATTCCTGAGTTCTTCAATCGTCGCTTCATAATTACCTCCGCTGCGCTTAAGAATTTCACCAAGTACCCAGTCAATTTTATCCGTTGGTAACTGGATATTATGCGTCTGAATAAAGGTTTCCAGATCCTCTTCCACCAGCTTCCCCAGCGGCTTGAGTGATCGGAACACACTGTGTTTCAACTCGTGCTGTTTAACCCGATACTTATCCACGGCGGTCATAAAGTTCGTCGTATTTCCGACCACAAAAGAGGTGCAAACCAGCAGATATTGGTCGTGATTCAACTGCGGAACCAATGCCAAATCAAGCCACAACATATAGTCACGTAAGGTTTTCGGGTTCATCAACGCCTTGCCGAACACAGGTTCATGGCAAAGGTAGATCAGCGTCTGTTTTTTACCCTGATGATCCGACAAACGGCGAATTTCCGCTGCCACATCTTCCAGTCGCACCGCATCAAACACCTCACATATCATGTGACTAAAGCTTTCGTGGGAACGGTGAAGGTGATCTGGCCAGCGAGGGCGCAACGTATGCACGGCAGCAGCAGTGAAGGCGACATCCAGCTCATGGTGCAACCGCTCATGAAACATTTCCACCCCCTGCCCTTCAGCACCACACCAAACAAAGCTTCGGCAACGGACGCGCTCCTCTTGCAACATAATGCGCGTCTGCTCCATAACAACACTGGATTGATCAATCCTATCTATCTTTAAGTGCCAGTACGGATCGCCACTGTAATACCCATTGCGGCGGTTGGATTCTATTTTCCACTCCCTGTAACTGGCATGCAATACGGGGGTCATCCAGCGAATATCGCCCAGCGAGAAATCACGAAGGTCTATCTGCCCCTGCACATCTGCCACCGCCTTATGCGGCGCAGCCCCGTGCAAAAGCATGGAAGTCCATAGCAACATCGCCTGTTGTTGCGCTGCCGCAATCTGCGCCATCGTGCGATTGGTCAACACCGCAGGGACGACGCGCCCAAGCTGCACCCCTGCCCCCAACAGTCCCCCAGCATCGCCAAGGCAACAATTGATGTAAGCAAAACGTGGCGGCTGCGCCATGCGCTCTAATTGCCATGCCATATCAGCCACAGCGCGCGTCTCATCCTCAAAATGCAGACGACTGCTTTGGTGTTCACTGGAACCATGCCCGTAGTAATAAATAAGGTCAGGCGGCGCATCCCCTTCGCAGGCATCGACAAACGCCGTCCAGCGCGTAATGCGCCGCACATGCTTGGCAACACGCAGTAGCGAAGAAGCATCGGCAAGTTGCTTGAGCAGTGCCGCAATATGCTGCTCTGCATCGGTATCGACCATGCCGCGCACTTGAGGGGCGATAATCAGCAAACGCGGCAACGGTGGCAGCACCACCGCCTCGACACACGCGCTACGCGCCATCGCCACCCCCATGCCGCCAGCGCAAAGAAAGGCATTGAAATGGTACAGCAAATTCCACGGCAAGCCGATAATCCATTCATCTTCGCTGACGATGCGCAAATCGGTTTCTTGCCAGCGGTGTGATGTGGCAATGCCAAAACGGTCAAGGCTTTGCGCATACAAATAATCACCAATCCGCTGCAAGGCACGTTCATCCAGTTGCTGCAAATCATTCGGCTGGTAGGCAATCATGGCTTGCACCACCTGACCAAGGTTCCACGGCGTGCCGACCACCTCAGCCTCTGCTGCCAGTTGCATGCCAGTAACAGAGCCGAGCAATTGACCGCCTTGGCGCAGTGTGCCGTGATAGCCTGCATGGTGTTGAGTGATGTGTAGTTCTAGGGGCAGATCGGGGTTGAGGGTGTTCATGTTTTGCTGGCTCCTTTGGACGTGCACGGACAGGCAGGGACGTAACGCTTGCTTTGAAAGGGTTGGGCAATACCATCGTTCAGTCATGGATGAAAATCAATCCCTTATTCCGAAACATGGTGGCTACCGCAAACTGAAATCATTTCAGGTGGCGCAGCTTGCTTATGACCTTACCGTGCTGTTTTGCCAGCGTTATGTCGATCGCTTTAGCCGCACGCGGGATCAGATGGTGCAAGCAGCGCGTTCGGGCGTGCAAAACATTGCCGAAGGATCGCAAGCTTCGGCGACCTCCAAAAAGACCGAGTTAAAACTCACCCAAGTGGCGCGTGCCAGCCTCGAAGAGCTGAAACTCGATTACGAAGATTTCTTGCGCCAACGCGGCCTGCCAATGCTGACACCAGATCATCCCGTACTGATGCGCTTCAAAGCAAGACGCTGCCGCACGCTGGAAGAGGTGCGTCACTGGGTGCGCGAAGAACGGCAACACTCCCTCAGCCCATCCGCGCAAGTGCCGCTCTCTTCTGCTTGTTTGGCTGCAAACGCCGCCCTTTCTCTGCTCAACCTCGCCTGCTATTTGCTCGACCGTCAGGTCGCCCGACTGGCGCAGGATTTCGAGCAAAACGGCGGCTTCACCGAACGCCTCTACCAAACCCGCCGCCGCAAGCGCGGCTATTAACGCAGGACAAACACGGACGATCACCGACAAGCAAGCACAGCAACCCGAAACGTCCGTGCAAGTCCCTGATAGTCCGTGTCAGTCCGTGCAATGCCGCCTTCACGCTGGCGCGTGAAGAAAAAACCAAAACCATGCGCTGCGCGCATAAAACCAAAAGGGAAAAAGACAAAAGCAAAAAGGGTAATCAGTCCTGGACGGCAGAGGCAGAGAGAACCACACGGAAGCCGACATTGAGGTCACGGCCGCCGGCGCCGCCCCTGTCACGGCTGGCCGAGCGCAAACCCGCTGGATTGTAGCCCCAGAAGCCGCCGCGCAACACACGCCACGAACAACCCCCTGAAAGCCATGCAGTGCCATCAGAAGGTGCTTGCTCATAATTTTCATTCACACAATCCCCAACCCACTCCCAGACGTTACCGTGCATATCATGCAATCCCCACAGGTTTGCTTTCTTCTGCCCAACTGGATGCGTCTTGCCTCCTGAGTTGCCCCTATACCAAGCGTAATCACCAAGTCGTTTCTCTCCGCCATCAAAACCATAGGCTCCTGCTGTGCCTGCCCGTGCCGCATACTCCCATTCCGCCTCGCTGGGCAAACGGTAATCACGCCCCGTCTTTGCCTTCATCCACTTCACATACGCTTGCGCATCATCCCAACTCACGAAAATCGCTGGTCGATGACCACGCCCCCATCCATAATCATCAGCTAGCCCACGCTTTGTTGCTTGAGCAAATACATCATACTGATCAAACGTCAACTCCGTTTCAGCCATCCAAAATCCCTTGCGAATCGTGACCTTATGCACAGGCTTCTCATCGGATTCACCATCGTTGCTGCCCATCATGAATGAACCTGGTGGAATCCAGCGGAAAGCCATGCCGTCAAACATCCGCTTCGTTCCTGCTTGCAACCCCTTCTCGGGGTTTAACAATGCCACTTGCCGTTGCCGCAACGCTTTTTCATCAACAACCACCCCCTGATTGTGCTCAAGCAGTGCCGAAATTGCCCCGGCCTCGGCAAATGTGGCAAGGTAAATAGGCGTAATCGTACCAGCATCGCTGGCAATGGGCTGTTCGGTGGTGTCACTCCAAGCAATCAACTGCACGGACAAACCAGGCAACCAGCCGCTCGCGCGCAATGCCTGCGTCATTGCCTCGCTCTGCGCCAGTTCAGCGCGTTCCAGATGAATAATGGCATCCACAGAGCCGCTTTGCCACAACGTTGCTCGAAAATCGCGCATGCCCTGCGCTGGCTTGGCTGACACTTCGATGCCGATGCTTAATTGCCGCCCATCATCTGAGGCAACGCGATCATGCCACAATGGGTAGCGGATGGTTGCCTCCTTGTACTGCATATCGGTTTCTGCGCAGCGCAAAATTTCGATGCCATCTGCCACCGTACTGCGGCAAGGTAGTTTATTCTCAGTGGTTTGAACGGTGAGGGTCAACAGTTCTTGTTCATTGACGCGAACGTCAGGGCGCACTGCCGTCTGCCCACCGCTAAACAGAGCAAGATTGTAGCTTCCTGTATTGATGGTTTGCTTCTCACCACGCATCGCCGCCTTCCATGTGGCAGATTGCTCGCCCTCCGCCTGCACACGCAGCAGCATACCACTACTATCGCCAGCCAATCGCAGCTCAGGCATACGCGTGGGCTGCTGCCACGCGCTGAACAGTCCAGCGGATGTCAGCAACAGTGTGCTGGTTGCCAACACGCCCAGCGTCCAGCGATGCCAGCGTTTGACCAGCATGCCGATGTCCAGCGGATTATCGGCGATGCTGCGCAGGCGTAGCAGGGCTTGCGGGTGACGCAAACGGCTGGCGAGCGGAATTTTACCCGCTGGCACAGTGCCATCCGCTGCGGGCAAGGCGTAACCATGCAGGCTAGCAAGCAGCGCGGGAGCCAGCGGGCTTTGCAACAATTCACCCAACCGCCGATGGTCGCCGTTGGCATCGTATTCCAGCAATAGCCGTTCGTGCAGCATTTCCCAGTTGAGCATGGCAAGGCTACTGGCTGCGCTGTCGGGTTTGACATCATCCAGCGCATTGAGCAAAAACTGCAACACCGTTTGCCGCCGTGCTTCATCGCCGCGTTGCAGCCAAAGATGACCAAGGGCGCAGCACACCTCATGCGAGAACTGAATACCCGCGAGGCTTTGCCTGCTGCCCGGCAGGCGGTACAACAACTCGATCTGCTCAACGCTCAGGTGTGGGTGGAAGGTTTCGCGCAGTTGTTGCGCCAGCGCGGGCGTGATGGGCTGAAACTTGCTGCAATCAGCCAGCCACAACACGGCTGTACCAAGCTGCATCTCCAGCCAGCGTGCCAATGCCATATCACTGCGACTGGCTACGGGCGGCGCAAGCTTGCGTGATCGACGGTCAGTGCCCGATTCGGCAAGAAAATTCCCCAACGCGGCGAGGATGCCGCTCGCCGTGGCATCATAGCGTGGTAGTTTCAGCTTTTCGGCAAAGCTAACCCCTTCGCGCTGATACGCTGGCAGACGTAAATCCAACCACGCAACCATCGGCCAGTGTGCCAATTGCTCCAGTGTGCGTTGCACCGATGAGCGGTGAAATTGCAGTCCATCACTAAACAGCAGCAACAACTGCCCCTGCCGCTGATCCTCTAAGTCTTCTAAATACACCGATTCACCTTCGGCAGTCACAAAGTGCGACGGGTCGCCACGGTAGCGACCAAAGGTCACAGGCACACCATGATGCGCCATGCCCGCAGCCAACTCCGCAGCAATACTGTTCCACGCCACAGCATCGGCGCGTTCATCCTGCAAAATCAACAGCCTGCGCATACGCTGGCGACGCAAAAAGCGGCAATCCACAACCCCGCCCTGACGCAACGTGGCATGAATGGAGGCATCCACATCCAGCCGTCGATCTGGCTGATCGCTGTTGAAATAGCCCATCGCATCCGCCATCGCCGCCATATCGGCAGGGCTGATGCGCGCAGGCAGACTGCCTCCGATGCCACGGCGACTAAAAAAGGCGGGGGCTTGTTCATCAATCACTGGTGCATGGTCGCGTGGTGGTCGCTGCAAACGGCGCAAGTACAAACCAAAGCCCAAGGTCGTCAGCAGCAACAGCAACGCGCCCCCCGCCCACCAACGCCACCACGATACAGGGCGAGGCAAAGGAGCCGTGGCAACAGCGGTGATTTCCGGCGCGTGCGTGTAGAGGCGAACAGCACGGGCAGGGGTGGCTACTGGTGGAGGAGTGGGTGTGACTGAGGGTTGGGTGGTAACTGGTGTGGCTGGGGGTGTAATTTGAGGCTCAGGTTGCGGCTGAAACTGCCACACAGACAACAAGACAAACAAGGTCAACAGCAACCAGCCGATGCGCCGCCGTCCGTGTGAGTCCGTGCTCGTCCGTGAACGTCCCACCTGTGCTCGCCTAGGTCGCGCATCAGCCACCACTTCAGCGCGTGCCACCGCCTCCGACTTCGCTTCAGCCCGCAAGGCAGCGATCCATTCCTGCACCACGGCGGGCTCAATGCGCACATCACTCACCACAAAAAACGCCTGAAAAGCCCGATGAAAACGCTCCACCTGCTCAGGACTACGAGCAAACAACGCACACAGCACATGCTCAAGGCGTGGCATCGTCCAATCTTCACCCGCTTGCAGCACACACAGCAGTCGTTCGTAATCCGCCACACCGAGGTCAAAATCCTGACGAATCCCCGCTAAAAACGGCAGCAACGGGAAGTGCTTCCAATGTTCAGTCATGCGTCACCTTGAGTTTCATTGGGCTATCATGCCGTCACAGACCACCACCGTCGATAGCTTTTATTGCCTTAGCAATAACAGTGGCGGCGTGTGTAGTACGCGGCGGGTGGCGAGCATGCCGCATAGGGGAATGATTAAACCACCGACTAACACCCCTGCCACCAACACCCACGGATTGAAAGTCCACGGCATTTCGAATACCCAGTACGATAATCCCCACGCTACGGCGGAGGCAGTGAGCGCGGCGAGCAATCCTGCGAGTAAGCCCAACAAGATAAACTCAGCCAACACAGCGCGGTGCAATAAGGCATTACCAGCACCAAGCGTGCGCATAACTGCGACCTCGCGCACACGCTCATCCAACGAGGATTGCACCGCTGCCAGCAGTACCGTGATTGCCGCCAGCAAGGTAAAGGCAAAAACGAACTCCACCCCCAATGCCACGCGTTCAATAATGGCACGTACCCGCTGCATCACTTCATCCACATCAATCAGCGTGATCGTCGGGAATTGGTGCAGTAGCGCGCTGCTGGTTTGATGCAGCGATGGCGGCAAATAAAAGCTGGTGATGTAACTTGCTTGTGTTGCGGGCAAATAGCCTGGTGGGGCGATGACAAAAAAGTTCACACGGAAGGAATCCCACTGCACGCTGCGTAAACTGCTCACCTTCCCAACCAAGGTGGTTCCCGCAATATCAAACGTCAGTGCGTCACCCATGGCAATGCCCAGCGTTTGCGCCAAGCCTTCCTCCACCGACCACTGCATGGCAGCGGCATCCGCTTGCCACCAGTCACCTGCGACAATGCGGTTATCCGCGCCCATCTGCGTCGCCCAAGATAGATTAAATTCACGCTTCACCAAACGTTGCGCCCGCTCTTGCTGGTAATCGTCAGCGGCAACGGCTTTGTCGTTAATCGCTAGCAGGCGACCTTTGACCATCGGGCTGAACACCACATCGTTGACCCCAGCCTGCTGCAAAAAATGCTTTAACGGTGCTACTTGCGATTGCTGCACGTTGATTAAAAAGGTGTTCGAGGCATCGGCTGGCAATTGCTGCTGCCAATTGCTCAACAGGTCGGTACGCACCAGCGTTAGCAACAGCAGCACCATCACCGCCAACCCCAATGCCACCAACTGCACCACCGTCGCGCTCATCCGCCGAGACAGATTTGCCACGCCATAGTGCCACGCCACGCCACCACGACGGCGCAGCCCCTGCAAACCGCGAATCATCAGCCAACCAAACAGTGCCAACAGCAACACCGTTGCCGTTACGCCAGCCATAACCATCAACGCCAACTTCCACTCACCCGCCTGCCAGCCGCACAGCAATAATGCGCTACACACCGCCGCGATACGCACCAGCATGCCAGCAGCATCAGGCGCAAGCTCACGCCGCAACACGCGCAAGGGTGGCACATGACGCAACGCCGCCAGCGGCGGCAGGGCAAACCCCAACAGCATGAGCAGTCCAACACTAAGCCCAAACCATACGGGCAACCAACCAGGTGGAGGTAGTGGCTGATTAAACAATCCGCGCAGCAGTTGCGCCAACACCTCTTGCGCCGCAAAGCCGACTGCTACGCCGCTGAGTGCGGCAATAAATCCCATCAACAACAGCGATAACGCAAACAGTTGCAACACCGTATTGCCCCCCGCACCCATGCAACGCATCACCGCCGCTGCATCAAAATGACGGCGCGCATAACGGTGCGCGGCGATGGCGATGGCGACACCTGCCAGCAACACTGCCATCAACGCTGCCAAGCCGAGAAAATGCTCCGCTCGCTGTAACGCGCTGACCAATTCAGGTCGCCCTTCACGACTGTTGCGCAGATTTTCACTCGGGGTCATTTGCGGCTGTAGCCACGCCTCCAAACCTTGTATGGCATCATGATTGCCAGCCACCAACAGATGTTCGTGGCGCAAGCTGCCAACACCAATCAGCCCCGTTTTCGGCAAATCTTGCAGATTAAACATCAACCTTGGTGCAATGGTAAACATAGAGCCAGCGCGATCTGGTTCGTAGCTGAGAATAGCTGCCACACGCAAGCTAAGCGTACCCAGTTGCAGCGTATCCCCCACTTTCAGCCCCAAACGTCCCGCCAACATGGCATCAGGCCAGACGCTGCCTGCTGCGGGTCCTCGCTGCGTCACCGTTGGTGCTGCCCCTACACGGTCACGAATGCGCAGTGCGCCACGCAGCGGGTAACGATCATCCACCCCTTTTGCTTCGACCAACTGCACCTGATTGGCAGCCAGCACCACCGTGCGCAGCTCGGTAAAACGGGCATGCTCCAGCCCCAAGTCTTCTACTTTTGCCAACCACTCGGGTTTAAGTGGACGGTTGCTAGAAAGTGATAGATCAGCAGCCAGCAACTCCCCCGCTTCCTGCGTCAACACCAAACGAATGCGATCGGTGAACATGCCTACAGCAGTCATCGCTGCCACACCGATAAGCAAAGCCAGTGCCAGCACCAATAATTCCCCAGAACGCCACTGGCGATAGAGCAAGCGCAGTGCCAGCCGCAGCAACATCATGATTGCGCCTCAAACGCCACCGCGCCAGCCTCTAAATGTACACGACGGTTACAGCGTGCTGCCAACTGCGCATCATGGGTGACCAACACCAAGGTCGTACCAAGGTCATGGTTGAGTTCAAACAGCATATTGATGATCTGTTCGCCTGTATGGCTATCAAGGTTGCCCGTTGGTTCATCCGCCAACAGCAATGAAGGGCCTGTAGCAAAGGCGCGGGCAATGGCCACCCGCTGTTGTTCGCCGCCAGAAAGTTGCGTCGGTAAATGATGGCAGCGATGGCTTAAACCAACCCGCGCCAATAACGATGCCGCACGATCTTCAGCCGCTGCAATGCCAGCCAGCTCCATCGGCAGCATGACATTTTCTAGCGCGCTAAAGCTGTTGACCAACTGGAAAGATTGAAACACAAAACCCAGCATCTTCCCGCGCAGTTGAGCGCGTCCGTCTTCATCCAACAGCCCTAAGTCTTGACCATCCAACAACACCTGCCCGCTACTTGCTTGATCCAGCCCCGCCAACAGCCCTAACAGGGTCGATTTACCCGAACCCGATGCACCAACAATAGCAACGCTTTCGCCAGCATGTATGCGCACATTGATGTCACGGAGTATATGCAGCGTTCCCTCTGGACCTTGCACTTGCTTGCCGAGCTGTATGGTCTGGGCAATAATCGCCGCTGGTAACTGACTCATGATTCGTACACTCCTCTTGCTCCTATCCATCACCCTGCTGCCGTACAGCGCGGCAGCGAACACAGAACGCTGCACCATCGTGGTGTTGGGAGATAGCCTGAGTGCGGCTTATGGACTGTCAACAACGCAAGGCTGGGTGAATAAGTTGGCACAACAGCTACAGCGCGAGGCTTACCCCTGCACCATCATCAATGCCAGCGTCAGTGGCGAAACCACCCAAGGCGGTCGCGCTCGTCTGCCCGCTGTGTTGCAACAACATCAACCAAGCCACTTGTTGCTTGAGCTTGGCAGCAACAACGGTTTACGCGGTCTGCCCATGGCAGGCATGCAACAAGATCTGGCTGCCATGATCGAACTGGCGCAACAACGGCACATCAAACTGCTACTGATCGGCATGCGAATGCCGCCGAATTATGGCCCACTCTACACCGAACGGTTTACGGCTGTTTACCAAGAGCTTGCCAAACGTTACGCCGTTCCACTCGTGCCTTTTTTGCTCGATCAAGTAGCTGAGCACAGTGCGTTAATGCAAGCCGATGCGCTGCACCCCAACGCCAAAGGGCAACAGCAATTATTGGACAACGTTTGGCCAACACTAAAGGGGATTCTGCCACCCCCAGAGCTTGCTTCGCGCTAACGTTTTACTGCTTCAGGCAATGCTACGCCTTCGCCGCGATGATCGCTGATGCCTTGGCATTGACTGCTTTTTTTATCGCAAACGATGGCTTGCATATTACCGTAAGGGCGTTTTTGCTTCATGGTGTAACCCCATGCTTCCATCGTTTGCAACGCTTGGGGCGAAAACGCGCCTGCTTCGTACTGCACTTCATCAGGTAAAAATTGATGATGGTAACGCGCTCGCTGCACCCAACTTTCTGGTTCACCATCATGCAGCATAAAGCCCATTGAGGCGAGCAACACCATGCTAATAATGCGCGAACCTCCGGGCGTACCGACCAAAAACACCCGCTCAGGGCCAAAAATCATGGTCGGAGTCATAGAAGAAAGCATACGTTTGCCTGGAGCCACAGCGTTGGCTTCCCCCTGCACCAAACCATAAGCATTAGGTTTACCTGGCTGGGTAGCAAAGTCATCCATCTCATCGTTCAACAAAATCCCTGTAGCTGGCGACACATAGGCAGAACCGAAAGCATAGTTAATCGACAGCGTTGCCACGACCATATTGCCGTCACGATCTATAATGGAGAAATGCGTGGTATCACGACCATTACCTGCTGGCTCAGGCGCATCACCCAAACTTGCACTGGCGGTTGCTCGTTTGCCGATACTATGCCGCAACGCTTGCAAACGCTGAGGCTGCAACAGCTTGGGAATGGTCACAAAATCACTATCGCCCAACGATTCATTACGATCTTTATAGGCGCGCCGCATGGCTTCGATGAGTAGACGTTTACGCGCCAATTCATCCATGCTGGCGAGGTCATCATGTTGTAGAATCCCCAACACTTCGGCTAAAACTATGCCTCCAGAAGAAGGCAAAGCCGCCGATGCAATACGATAACCATGCCACTGGGTCATCACAGGCTCGCGCTCAATGGCACGGTAAGCCGCTAAATCTGCAAGACGAATCAGACCTCCATCACGCTTCATGTCGGCAACCAAACGGCGCGCTGTTTCACCACGGTAAAAGTCATCAACACCGAACTTGCTGTAACGCTGCAACGTCTCGGCCAATGCCTGTTGACGAATCAGCCCATCGGCGGGTAAAAAGATGGCTCGCGCCGCAGGGTTAAAAGCCGAGCCCCGCCATTGCAACATGCGTTGCAAACGCTCGCCTGCAACGAAACCATTGCGCGCCAAAGAAGCAGCGCGAGCTACCACTTGCGCCCGCGACAAATGACCATAATGCCGCAGCAGATGATCCACCGCTGCCAACAAGCCTGGCACAGCAGCAGATGCCGCACCATCAACACTGGAATAATGGTCATACACCTCGCCATGCCCTGCCAAGACAGGCGATGTTTCCCGTCCATCAACCATCACCAAACGTTGTGTTTTGGCTTGGTACAACAAGAAAAAGCCACCGCCGCCTATACCCGAAGAGCCAGGTTCCACCACCCCAAGTGCCAATGCTACCGCCGCTGCTGCATCAAAAGCATTACCACCCTGTTGCAGTACGTCGCACCCCGCTTCCGCCGCCGCTGCTTGCGCTGCCACAACCATGCCTTGTGTAGGCTTAAAGCTACTTTCCTCGGCCCATGCGTGAGGCATGCTGCTAACACCAAGCAGCAAGCCCAGTAATACATATTTCATCATCATTATTCTGCCAATTGATCCATTAAAATATTAGTCAAGGTCATACGTAGTTTTTCTTGCTCAACAGGTTTACGCAAAAAGTGTGCGCCAGCTTGATGCGCCAAACGACTATTCGCCTGTGCTTCATCATAACGCGACAATAACACAGCCTTCAGATGCGGAGACAACTCGCGCATGCGGCGCAGTGCCTCCACCCCCGTCACTTTGAGCAAACGCATATTTAGCATCACCACACCAATATGCTGATGATGTTCAGAAAACAGCTGAATTGCCTCATCACCGTGCTGCGCTATCATACAATTTAACCCTAACCGCTTTAGCATACCAACCAAGGCTTGCTGGCTTGCAACATCATTTTCTGCTACCAAAACACAGCCTAAACTACTCAACGCTTTAGGGTTCATCATGGCCACGGGGAACAATGCCTGAATGCACACACCGTCACCATAGCGATTATGATACGTCATCACCCCGTGTTGACTTCGCACAATGCCCAAGCAGGCACTCAAACCCAAACCGCGCCCTGTGAAATGCGTGGTAAAAAAGGATCAAACATCTTTTTTTGCACATCAGGAGGAATACCACCACCATTATCATCCACGCTCATAAAGACATAATCGCCAGCTTTGGCTATTTCCAAGCCATGCTCCGAACCACTCACACATTGCTGCAACTCGTGATCCGCTAGGTGAACACGCCCTGTACGTATGCAAATCCGTCCATCAGCTTTATTCGCAATCGCTTCAGTGGCATTCATGCACAAGTTAATCAACACTTGTTGCAACTGACTTACATCAGCCTCAATCATTGGCAGCGATGGTTCGAGCTCCAAGTCTAAGTGAATATGCGATGGCGTAGAAGAATCAATCAAGGCATAAATATCGCGCACCACTTGCGTAATATCACAAGACTGAACGACAAAACGTCCCTTGCCTGCATACGCCAACATCTGCTTACATAACGCCGCCGCACGCTCCGAGGATTGCTCAATATTCGTCATCATCTCACACAAAGCGGGGTTATCTTGCGCTTGCATTTGAGCCAACGAGGCATTACCCATAATAGCGGTAAGAATATTATTAAAATCATGGGCAACACCACCAGCTAACACGCCCAAAGACTCCAATCGCTGCGTATGCTCAATATGCGCACGCATCGCTTGTTGCTCCTCTTCCTGTTTTTTGCGCTGGCTAACATCCCGTAAAAGACCAATAAAAAGGTGGTATTTACCTGATGACAAATGAGACACCTGCAACTCAACATCAATCGTATGACCAAGCTTGTGGCGACCCTCAACCTCGCGCAAAAAACCAATCACATGACGTTCACCTGTTTGCAAAAATCGCTGCAAATAAGCATCGTGTTCATGGCGATAGGGCTCTGGCATCAAGCAAGAAATATTCTGACCCAAAAGCTCCTCCAACTCATAACCAAACATCTCCAACAACGCAGGATTGGCTTGCTGAATCACCCCTTTACTGCTGATGCTGATTAAACCGTCGGGAATATGTTCAGCGATCGCCTCTAAGCGTGCCTTTTCTGCTTCATTTTTATCATGCTGACGCTTCAAAGGAAGCACAATGAGGAAGAACATCGTTGGCGCGAGTAACAGCGTTAATATCGCAGAATCAAGAATCCCTGAATACCACACCGTCACACCCCAATAATGCAGAGCGAACATCACCACCAACTCGGCAAGAAAGATGATGCCAACGATCAATAACAAAAGTCGCGTAGGTGAATGAATATAAATAGATGGGTGCATGGCGAGATATTGAGCAAAAAAAGCATGAAAGGCAAAGATAAATAAATCTATCAAAGGCATCCTTCATAGCTCGGTTGACACATTACTCTCTTTTGGGTGATAAAACGCTGGGGTTCTACGCTATAGCGTTCGCACCAACGCTTGTACCGCACGTTGTGTATGAGGCATGGGTTCATGCTTGCCGATCATGGTCAATAATTGCTGGGCTACTTGCGGCACGGGTAAGCTGTGTTGCTGCTGATACTGGTGAACAAATCGCCACGCTTTTAAACCATCAAACCACGTAAAATAATGTTTACGGAACGTCGTGACTTGCGCGGCATTTGCACGCAGACGCGGTATGGCTTGCATAGCCCCTTGGCTTAACAAAAACGCTGCCAGCGAATCATCTTGCAACGCCAACCATGCTGGCAAATCCTGTGCTTCAAACAATACATCCAAACTGTTCACCATCTGCTGTAACACTTCAAATACTTGGGCGGATGCCATCATACTGTGCTCGCTGCTGCCCGCTTGCAGTTGCCGCACCGCTTGCCCTGTACCAAAGGGTGTACGGGTAGAAACACGCGACGAAGGGTAAACGCAAACATCATGCAGCACGGCAATGCTGCGTTCGCGAGCCAACTTATGCATGAAGTAAAAGTCTTCACCTGCTTGCCGTGTGTTCATACCTTGATGCCGTGCATAAGCATTGGCGCGCACCACCATGCAAGAACCAATCGCCGTAAAAGCATAGGGCAAACCAGCATGCGCCCAACCTAAAGCAATGGTGCGCAATAAAAGCTCATAACACTGAATAGCATGACGATGGCGATCATCTTGCAACGATTCCCACGGATGATGAAAATCGCACAACATGGCATGTTGCTTGGGCTCGGCCACCGCTTTTGCACGCAGCGCAGTGAAGTAATGCTTATCAACGCGACAGTCGGCATCCAGGCAAACAATCAAACCATCCGCCGCCTGCACTGCCGCCAAACGCAGCATCGCCTCATCCATACCCGCTTTACGCGCCACCCCGACACCAGATTGTTTCGCTGGAAGGTCAAACAACGTCAGAACATGGCAACGGCAAGCATCAGTCCATGGGTGCACAGCAATGGCTTGCGCCGTTTGCTCGTTGCAACGACGGCAAGCATCATCCACCGCACTGCTGTGATTCACCACCACAATCACTTCAATGGGTTCTGCAGGCATCGTACATTGTTGCAAATGTAGCAGAGTTGCTAGCATGCCCGGCTCATTCATACAGGGGATGACGCAAATCAACTGCAAACCAGCAAGCGGTGGCATGGCAATACGTGATTTAAGTTGACGTGTTTGTTGATAGCGTACAATGGACTTCATACAGGAGAGCACTCATGGCAAAAAAATCGGCGGATCTGTGTTACCATACACCAGCGGAATGGGCGCAAACAGCGTTGGCTGACCTTCCCCACTTCCTCGCTGACCATGCCAATTGTGAACGCAAAGCCAGCGCGATGGCAATGAGTTTGATCGTCCGCTTTCCCGACCGCGAAGCAATCATGCATCCGATGATGGACTTGGCTATTGAAGAGTTGGAACATTTCCGCCAATGCTACCAGTTCATGGCGCAACGCGGTATTGCTTTAATCCCCGACAGCAAAGACCCCTACGTACGTGCCTTACTACAACTGCAACGCTACGGCAGAGAAGAATACTTCTTGGATCAACTGCTGATCTGTTCGCTGGTGGAAAGTCGCGGTGCCGAACGCTTTCGCCTCGTCAGTGAAGGAACAGAAGACCCTGAGTTAAAAGCGTTTTACAAAAGTTTATGGGCAACCGAAGCCAGGCATGGGCATTTGTTTGCCGATTTAGCCACACGTTACTTTGACGAAACAGTGGTCTACGAACGCCTACAAGCACTGGCCGAAGAAGAAGGAAAGATTGTCGCCCAATTACCATGGCGTAGTGCTTTGCATTAAGGTCGTCGTGTAATCTAAGGTAACAACACACACTGATCGCAACACATCGCACAACATCGACCGCCACCCTTTCGCTCTTGTGGTGCGCCGTTATAATCGCCGCGATTTACAATACAATATGAGACCGCTGCACCATCGTGATTTTTTGGCTGCGGCAGTTTCAATACACGGTACTTACCAACAGGAGGAAAGCCTTGCTTAGCTTTCAGGAACTGATACTGACATTGCAAAACTATTGGGCGCGGCAGGGCTGTGTGATTCAGCAACCCTATGATTCCTCTATGGGCGCGGGGACGTTTCACCCCGCCACTTTTTTACGCGTATTAGATGCAGAAGATTGGTCAACGGCCTATGTGCAACCATGCCGCCGTCCTACCGATGGTCGCTACGGCGAAAACCCCAACCGCTTACAACATTACTATCAGTTTCAGGTTATTCTCAAACCCGCACCAGCGGATATTTTGGATCTTTATGTTGCATCACTGCAAGAAATTGGTATCGATACCAAAGCGCATGACATTCGCTTTGTTGAAGACGATTGGGAATCACCCACGCTGGGCGCATGGGGCTTAGGCTGGGAAGTCTGGCTTAATGGCATGGAAATCACCCAGTTCACCTATTTTCAACAAGTTGGTGGTGTCGAATTGTCCCGCACACCAGGTGAAATAACCTATGGCTTAGAGCGTTTAGCTATGTATTTACAAGGTGTCGAAAACGTTTATGACCTTGTTTGGGTGACGCGCCCCGATGGTACAACAGTCAGTTATGGCGATGTATTCCACAGCAATGAAGTGGAGTTTTCCGCCTATAACTTTGAACATGCCGATGTGGCATGGCTGCACAGCCAGTTTGATACCGCTGAGCGTGAATGCATTCGCCTAACCGAAAAACAGTTGCTGCGCCCTGCTTACGAAGAAATTATGAAGGCATCCCACGCCTTTAACCTGCTGGATGCACGCGGCGCAATTTCCGTCGCTGAACGGCAACGCTTTATTGGTCGTGTACGAACACTGGCACGCACCGTGTCTCGCGCCTATGCAGGAGAAGATCAATGACTACCGAACAACATAAAGATGCCTTATTGATTGAAATTGGCTGCGAAGAGATCCCTGCTGGCTTGGCTCCGCGCTTGGGTGAAGCACTGCGCGAGTCTGTGATTAAGCTGCTACATGATGCACACGTCGATGCAGGCTCCATTCGCCTTGGTGTGACTCCGCGCCGCCTACTGCTTCATGCGGTCAACTGCCCGACTATGCAAGCAGATCGCGAAGAAATCATTTGGGGTCCACCTGAACGTGTTGCCTTCCCGAACGGAGAAGCCAGCAAAGCCGCCGAAGGTTTTGCCCGTAAAACAGGTCTACCCTTGGATCATTTCACCCTGGCCGACAAGGGCGATGGTAAAGCTCGCTACATGCAAGCAACAGTATTGAAGCAGGGCAAACCCGTGGTTGATATTCTCGCCGCCGCCCTGCCCGAGATCATTCGCAATCTACCGTGTGGTAAACAAATGCGCTGGCAAGATGGTGCAGCGCGCTCGGATGGCTTTATTCGCCCCATTCGTTGGATCATCGCACGCTTAGGCGACACATTGATTCCCTTTGAATATGCAGGCGTAACAACTGGCATAAAGAGTCGTGGGCATCGAATTGCTGGTGAACACTGCACCTTAGACCCGCACCACCCCTTTGAGCAATTAAAGTTACAATACGTGGTTGCAGACCGTGAGGCACGGCGCACATGGATTGCCGAACAACTGCAATTAGCTGCGGTAAAAGCGGAAGTTAGCCTAGTGAATGACCCTAAGTTGTTGGATGAAGTCACCGATTTAACCGAGTGGCCACAAGTCATTACAGGACGTTATGATGAGAGCTTTTTACGCTTACCCAAAGAAGTCAGTCGTGTTGAGTTAAAGCACCATCAACGTTGCTTTGTCACCCAATGCTCCGATGGTGAAACCAGCCCTGTGTTTTTTGCAGTGGCAAATATTGAATCCAGCCAGCCAGCTTTGGTCGCCCAAGGCAATGAGCGCGTGGTCAATGCCCGCTTAGCCGATGCTGCGTTTTATTTTGACCGTGACCCGCAACAAAGCCTAGAAGCCCGTGTCGAACTGCTCAACCATGTAGTCTTTCAAGATGGCTTAGGTATGTTAAGCGACCAAGTACAGCGTTTACGTGGTTTTGTTATCGATAACGCCAAATATTTTTCAATCACTGATGCTGCTGTTGCCCAGCGCGCTGCCTACCTGTGTAAATCCGATTTAACCACGGGTTTGGTAGCAGAGTTCCCTGAGTTACAGGGCTACATGGGTGGTATTTATGCCGACATGAACGATGAAGGCATGCCAGTAGCGATGGCGATTGCCGAGCACTACAAGCCAGTGCAAGCCGATGATGCCCTGCCAACCTCCGCCATTGCCCGCTGTATTGGCGTAGCAGAGCGTATGGATAAGTTGCTAGGGTACTTCCACCTTGGTCGTATACCCACAGCCAGTGCCGACCCCTTTGGTCTGCGTCGTGCTTGCATCGGCATGATTCGCCTGCTTAGTGACCGCAGCATGCCTCTAGATATAACGCTAAACGCATTGATTCGGCAATCTTCCAAACAATGGAATGAACAGCGCGTCACCATCGCCATTGATGCATCGACCCATGAAGCAGTGCATGCCTTTATTGTGGACCGCCTGTTGGGCATGGCTGACGGTTTAGGCGTATCTCGCTCTGCTCTGGAGGCTGCGTTGGCAGCGAATGTAGAGCGTCCACTCTACCAAGTGCTGGAACTTGCCACCATGTTAGATGGTTTTGCTGACAGCTCCGAAGGTCAAGCCTTGGCAGCAGCCAACAAGCGTGTAGCAAACATCATGCGCAAACAAGGCGTTTCAGCAGCCAGTGATGCAGTCATCGATGATGCGTTATTTCACGAAGCAGCAGAACAAGCACTATACCAAGCATTACAAACGGCAGAAACAGCCTGTAGTTGTAGTACAGCAGTGCTTGCAGAGCAATTGCAAATTCTTGCTGGTTTACGCCAGCCTGTGGATCAGTTCTTTAACGATGTCATGGTCATGGCAGATGATGAAGCAGTACGTAACAATCGTTTGGCACTGCTGGCGCGACTACGCCACTTATTCTTGCAATTAGCGGATGTATCTTGCTTATCATAAGGGTGATATAAAAACCCATTGAAAAAGGGCTCCTTTGCAGGAGCCCTTTTGAATCTGATGAGGAAAAGGAGGGAGGGGAGGAAAAAACCTCACCAGATGGGCAAACCTTAAGACCACCTCCTGAGTATTCCGTGAATCGATCATTAACATTGCGTAATCTATCTAAATAAATTCTAGGCTTTCCTTTTAAGACGGGACGCATGTATACTACAAGACCATTATGTAGGTTGGGTTGAGGTACGAAACCTAACTTTTAAAACAACCATAAGTTATTTAGGCTATGCTTCTTTGTTGGGTTTCGTACCTCAACCCAACCTACGATGTCACGCATATCTATATTGCTTTTTCCCCGTCTTAAACGGGAAGCTAAATTCTACTAGCTCTGGTAACTCAAGTTTTCACACCGCAAACACAAGAAAGCCCCCAAGGATAACCTTGGGGGCTTAGTGTTTAATTTCTGGCATTGACCTACTCTCCCACGGGGAA
>CAZYAI010000032.1:13156-30103 GCA_964645625.1 uncultured Zetaproteobacteria bacterium | reverse complement strand
AGGAAGAACTGGGCCATGAGCTACAATGAAAAAGTTTTGTCGTGTACAGAGACCTATACATAAGGATGCTGCTGTTGATTGAATTTTTGAGCAATGCTTCTAGCCTGTGCTGCTAGGTGGCTTTTTTCGGTAGCCTCCTAGCTAGCACAGGAGATTCAAATGGAAGCTGTAGCGGTTCTCACAATTGATGATGAGGAGACAGTCCAAAATATTTTAACTGCATTTGTTCATCGTTATATGAAAGGCAAGGAGATGAATTGCAATGTCAAAGCAATCAGCGACCCTGTGCAAGGATTATTCGAGCTAAGTACCAATGGCGATCATTATGCGGTCATTCTGCTGGATGTTCGTTTACCTAAACTCACAGGTGATGAAATCTATAATAGCTTGGTTCATGTAAACCCAGGTCTGCTTTCACGCGTCATGTTCGTCACGGGTTACCCTGATGATATTGCTGAACGCTTCCCCGACAAAGAATTGAGGATTTTACAAAAGCCTTTTCGTTATGAGCAATTTTCTCAAAGTATGGATGCTATTTTACAAGCAGGTTAAAAACTTAAGCAAAAAGCTCCGCTTCCTTTTGCTTGCCTTTGTTACCACAAGCCTGATGACGAGTTGTACGCATGGGCTACACTTGCACAAGGGTGATGACTCAGGTTTGATGCAGCTTGGGCAACAGATGTCGTATGAGCGTTGCAATAAACGTTTAGGGCATAGGGATTACCAAGCATGCAAAGATCGCGTTGATGAAACCTATGGCGAATTGAATCAGAAATAACGCTAACAGCATGCCATGAACCACGAAAGACACGAAAACACACGAACAATAAGGCTTTCCGTTGAAGGTGGGACAAAAGCAATAGGGATATGCGTGACATCGTAGGTTGGGTTGAGGCACGAAACCCAACAAAAGAGCACGCCTAACTAAATAGCTTATGGTTGTTTTAAAGGCATCCTTCATTAGCAGTTGACACTTTTTGCAAATAAGCGGTCATCTTGAAAAACGTTTTTTGTAGGGTGGATAAGCGGAGCGCAGCCACCTAACTTTTCCGAATACTGTGGCGTCGGATTCTCTCAATACCTTGGGAGGCGGAGGGTTAAGAGTTCGCGAATCAAAAGTGGAGGGTTCTTCGACGTTAGGTGGCTGCGCTGCGCTTATCCACCCTACGACAGGACATTCCATTCCGCACGTGAAATACTGAAGAAAAGTGTCAACTACTTTCCAGAGAATATGAAGGATTGCCGAAAAACCATGAATAATCATTCACCCGCAACATATTATGAACGCATCGGTGGCGAACCAGCTATTCGGCAATTGGTCGCCTGTTTTTACCAACGTATGGATACTTTACCTGAGGTAGCAACAATTCGCCGCATGCATAGCGAATCCTTACAGCGCGCCGAACAAAAACTATTCATGTTTCTTTCAGGTTGGATGGGCGGACCTCCACTCTATGTTGAGCTATTCGGTCACCCACGTTTGCGCCAACGTCACTTACCTTTTGCTATTGGAGAACAAGAGCGCGACCAATGGATGCACTGCATGCAAGAGGCTCTGCAAGAAACAGTAGCCGATGAGGCATTACGCCATGAGTTAAACAGTGCTTTTCATCAAATTGCTGATTTTATGCGCAACCAAGCATAAACCTGACATTTCTGGTTATGACCTATCTCAATACTCTTATGTGTTGGATAGCACGCATACGCCTCCATCGTTGACGATTGTATTGACGGTAACTCCATAGGCAGTAAGCATCAAAACCGTAATAGACTACACTGATTGCACTGGGCGGATTGGCACTGGTGACTTGTTCGAACAAACCGAACCAGATCGGTGGCCAATGCCAGCATTGGTACCATGTACCCACCAACTCCACAAAAACCACCACAAAATACATCACGAGGAAGAATGGCGCGGCAACAGGTTTGCGGTACAGAATCCAAAGAATGAGCAATAAACAAAGAAAGCCAAAACGGTCATCCGCCAAGATAAGCCATGCCGTGGAGTATATCACAATCAATGGATAGAGCAGGTAAACCATGGTTTGCTTATGTTGCTGAAACCAAGGTTCTTTCGCTAAATAATAAGCTGCGGCATAAACGATGCAGTGACCAAAAGGAACGTACAAGGGAACCTGCTCCAGACGGTAGGTGTACATTCCGAGTACAATAGAGAAAAAGAGTTCACCGACAAGCGCGAAGGGTAGCCCATAGCACATCATTTTCCGCACTGGCGTAGTGACTTGGCGATACACCCACAGGTAAAGCGCGATCGACAGCAGGTTAGCCAGCCACTGACTGTGTTCAAAGTGCTGGGCAACAGTACTGCTGTCAAGATAGAGGATTAACCATAAACCAGCGAACACAGGCAGGTAGATGTGTTGGAATCGTAATGCGTTATTAAGCCTCATAGCAACATCCGCAACTGTTCAGATTGTCTGCATACTGTTTTCAATCAACGATGGCGATAAGGACTGACACGCTCTAATGCTTGGCTGCATTGTTGCGCTAATGCGTCGTTTCCTTGTGCTGTAGCCAGCTCCAACAAACGCTGCAATGCACGTTCGTGATCGGGGCGTATGCTGAGGATCTTTTGCAGGGCTTCCTCCATACTCATGTGTGGCGGTAAACCTGCCGCTAAGCTGTTGTACATCGCATCAGCAACGGCGAAGGCTGCCCAACGATTGTCAGGTGCGGCACGGTATGCCATATCAAACAAACGCATGGGGTCAGGTGCGCGCTGCGAAGGTGCGATTTGTAACAACTGCCCGCGCATTAAAAGGGTATTGGCAAACCATGCCCGTTTGAAGGCTTCTTGCGCTGCTGCATCGACATGAAAATCGGCGGCAGCATCTTGCCACTGTGGACGTTGGCGCAAGAGTTGTTGCCATAAGCTTGGCAAGCTTGATTCCCCGTAGTGCATGTGTGGCAACACATACTCAATAATAGGCCACCACTCGTCTTGCACCCGCCCTTGCTGCTGTGACACTAGGCTTTGAGCGGTTCCCCAGTAACGACTTAACCACGTCCATGCTGTTTCACCACCAAACGCCTGCGCACGCTGTTTAGCATCAAAATGTTGCCATTGTTGCTGTAAGACTTGGGCTTTAGCTTTGTCACCAACATAGCCCACCATCGCCAGACGAAAGCCATCAATAAAAATAGCATTATTAGGAAAGACTTGGGCAAAGGTGCGCAACACCACCTGTAAGCTCATGGCATCAAACTGATTCAACGCCAGCCATTGGCAAAAGATACCATCGTGATTGATATGATTGCGCGCACGTTGGAATTGCTGGCGAGATAACAGTTGCGCCCGCCCAACCAAATCAGGATGAAACAGATCGCCGATCATTACATCGTAATGCGGCAAGTTAGTTTGCATCAAATAACGACGCGCATCATCATGAATAATCGTGATGCGATCAGCAATGTGATCGTTACTGCGTACAAAATCATGACTGGCGGCGGTGATTGCGCCAGCCGATAGCTCCACCGCTGTCACCTCTGCATCATGCCACGCCAATGCGGCAGCTGCGGTAATACCCGTGCCTAAACCGAGAAACAACACTTGTTTGGGCGCACCATGTAACATCATGGGCAAACGCGCTTCGTTGCGCTGAACAGCAACCGCTGTTGCTTCGGTGGAGGCATCCAAGCGTTGTAAGTCTGCCAGCAACACCCGCTGCCCATCGGCTTGTTCTAACACATGAGTGATGGATAGTGCGTCTTCGTGTAAACGTAGCTGTGTCGTGGCGGCAAATTCATCAGGCAATAAGCTGGCAACAGCAGGGAAATCCCCTTTCCATAACATCACTGGCAGGGCGATGATGATAACCATCGCCAAGCGTTGCCACCGTTGCGTCCCCCAATAACAAGCACTGCCAGCAATCAGCAATACCGCGAGCAACCAGCTTAAGGCACTACCAAGCCAAGGAATCAGCACAAAACCTGCAACCATGCCACCGATGAACGCACCCACGCTGTTCACCCCATACAGCCACGCGCCATCCCACTGCGTTTGCCCCTCATGATTACACATGAGCAAAGGCAACCATGCGCCCAATGCCAAAGTAACAGGCGCGGTCAACAGGCTTAACACGGCAGCCTGTGCCAACAAGCCAGCAAATAAATGACTAAATTGCCATTGATGCACCCATGTACTGACAGCAGGTAACAGCACCAAACCTGCCATACCACACAGCAAGACGAGGAATGGCATCAGTCGCAACACCACCGCTCGCGGCAAGCGTGGGGCAATCAGACTGCCAAGGGCAATGCCGAGTAGAAATACGGCGATAATCATTGCCATCACATATTCAGTACGCAACAACACCATGCCATACATGCGAATCCAGACCACTTCTAACATCATCGCGCCAGCACCGATGGCAGCGTAACTGAGTAAATAGCGGAACGGTGGACGCGCCAAGTGTAATGCCGTTTCATGCACGGCTGTGACTTTGGCGCGATAGCCAAGCATAGCAAAGCCAGCGGCGAGCACCAAGCCCAACACAGCCACCGCTTGTAGTGCATGGCTCCAACCCAACACGGGCAATAAAAGTAGCGGCAGTAAAGCACCGAATGCCCCGCCTGCGGCATTCCAACCATACAAACGGTGCAAATGAATGCCACAGCAGGAACCAGCCCGTACCGCCAAGGGGAAGGCAAAGCCCAACAAACTTGCAGGCACAAACAGCATCAACGCCGCCAAGCCATAAGAAAGCAACAAATCCCAAGCACCAAACCAAGCGCGCCAAGCAAACAAGGTACTGCTTAACCATGGCAACATCAGCGCGTAGCAAGCAACCAGTAGCTCTACACCTGCAATAAGAGCTAATAACAAGGGGAATGATTGTAGCTTACGTTGTTTTGATCCGACGACGCTACCCAGCCCTAAACCAAGCATAAAAGCGGAAACGGTGATGACTACGGCAACAGTGCTGGCACCAAATAACACGCCTAACATGCGCGACCACAACACTTGGTAAGCTAAAGCGGTAATGCCAGCCGCTGCATACAAAATCAGCAGCCAGCGGGCAGATGAACGCTGAATGGATGAGATATTTTGGCTCATGTATGGTGTAATATCGCCATGATGGTTTGCAGATCTTGCCACGCGTCTTTTTTCCGTTGCGGGACGCGCAACAAATGGGTGGGGTGATAACTCACATACACAGGAATACCATGATAACTGTGCCAACGACCACGCAGTTCCTCAAGGCTATCATCACTGTTAAGCATGTGGTGCGCCGCAATACGCCCCTGCAAACAAATGACGCGGGGTTTTACAGCATGAATTTGTGCGTCCAAATAGCCACGGCAGGCCGCGACTTCCTGCCCTGAAGGGTCACGGTTCCATAATGGCATACATTTAATACTATGGGTGAGGTACACCTGTTCGCGCTTCATACCCATCGCTTGGATCATACGATTGAGCAACAGCCCCGCACTGGCGACAAAGGGTTCACCTTGACGGTCTTCATCTGCCCCTGGTGCTTCAGCAATAAACATCAATTCAGCAGAAGGGTTGCCACATCCAAACACGGTTTGCGTACGTCGCTGCGAGAGTTCACATACTGTGCAGCCTGCCACTTGCTGTGCCAGTGCCGACAACGACGTGTTCTGTTTGATGACAGGCGGGGTGATGACAGGGGCTGGCGTTGCCGCTTTTGCCACGACTGGTGGCGGCATGCTATCGGGCTTGGCTACCACCGCTTTAGTGATAGCGGGTGGGGTTACAGCAGCTTGAGCAGCAAGCGTTTGAGCAACCAATGTTTGGGCGGGTGTCGCTACATGTTCATCGACTTGCGCCACGCGATAGACAGCAGGCAATGGCGTTTTCACGCCGATCTCTTGCAAATAGGCATGAATAAAATCAGCCGAGCATGGCATCGTCACGGTTTATTTACCGATGCAGAATTCGGAGAATACGCGGTCGAGAATATCTTCCACATCCCCCATACCGACGATTTCTGCCAAAGCGGAATGAGCACGGCGTAGCTCCAGCGTCGCTAAATCCATCGTCGCCTCATCATCCAGTAGCTCACAAGCTGCTTGCAGGGCTTGCTCGGCACGTTGCACAGCAGCGCGGTGACGACTACGCGTAATCAACGGCGTTTCATCATCGGCTGGTTCATCGCCCAAGCAAGCCGCCATAGCATCAACCACCTGCGATAGTCCCTGACCTTGATGCACCGATAATGGCAGGTAATGGGCATCCCAATCTGTTTCGCTGGTGACAGCATCCACCTTGTTCATCACGTAAATCTGCGGCGAGATACCTTCTGGCACCGTCCATGTGTCAGGACGCGTAGCATCGGCAACAAACACGGTGACATCGGCAATATCCGCCTGCGAACGTGCGCGGTACACGCCTTCTTGCTCGATGGCATCATCGCTATGACGCAAGCCAGCAGTATCCAGCAAACGCACGGGAATCCCGTGTACAGCAAAGTCCACTTCCAACACATCACGGGTTGTACCAGCCGTCGCACTCACGATAGCACGGTCACGCCCTGATAAGGCATTGAGCAGGCTGGACTTACCAACATTAGGCGCGCCGACAATCACCGCTGTTGCGCCATTGAACAGCCGTTCACCAAAATCTGCTTGGCGTAGCATAGTCGTCATCGCTTGCAATAATTGTTGTCTGATTTGGTCGCGTAATTGGTCAAGAAATAGCGGAGGGATTTCCTCTTCAGGGAAGTCCAAGCAGGCTTCGGCATGAGCGGTAATACCGAGCAGCACATCCATCAGTTGCTGCACCATGCGCCCGAATTCACCAGCTAGATGACGTTGTGCCTGCCGTGCCGCACGTTCGGTAGCAGCATCAATACAGGCAATCACCCCTTCGGCTTGAGATAAATCCATACAGCCATTGGCAACAGCACGGCGGGTAAATTCACCTGCTTGCGCTGGACGGCAGCCTAAATCGTAACAGCGTTGTAAAATCGCTTGCAACAGCACAGGGCTACCATGCCCTTGCAGTTCGATAACATCTTCACCTGTGTAAGAAGCTGGCGCAGGGAAGTACAGCACCAAGCCTTCATCCAAACAGCCGCCGTGCTCATCAAACCAGCGGCACAAATGCGCCTGACGCGGTGTAAAGCCTTGCTCGCGCCCGCATAACCG
This sequence comes from uncultured Zetaproteobacteria bacterium, assembly GCA_964645625.1. Classification (GTDB taxonomy): domain Bacteria; phylum Pseudomonadota; class Zetaproteobacteria; order Mariprofundales; family Mariprofundaceae; genus AB-137-C09. The sequence continues at coordinate 22,969 of CAZYAI010000032.1, read as the reverse complement.
CATGGCAATAGCTGCTGCCTGCGCACCAGAAAGACGAATAATGCCAATGCCGCCGCGTCCTGCTGCCGTGGCGCAAGCGGCAATGGTTGCCCCATTGAGCACGACAGCAGCATGCATATTTATAATGCCTTGTTAATTTTCATCACATACCATTGTTGACCAATGGAAAGCACATTATTGACCACCCAGTACAGCACCAAACCTGAAGGGAAAAACAGGAACATGACGGTGAATACAGGTGGCAAGAACTGCAATACCTTCGCTTGCATCGGATCGGTTGGTTGGGGGTTCAATTTTTGCTGAATAAACATGGATGCACCCATCACCACAGGTAAGATGAAGTAAGGGTCTTGCACCGAAAGGTCCTGAATCCACAACACAAAAGGTGCTTGACGCATTTCAATAGACATCAGCAATACTTTGTACAGCGCAAAAAACACAGGAATCTGAATCAAAATAGGTAAGCAACCACCCATGGGGTTGACCTTGTGTTTTTTGTACAGTCCCATCATCTCTTGACTCATGCGTTGACGGTCGTTGCCATGCAAGTCTTTAAGGCGTACCAACTCAGGTTGTAATTTACGCATCGCTGCCATCGAGCCATAAGCTTTATGGGTAGGGTAAAAGAATATCAACTTGATGGTTAATACCAGAATGATAATAGCCCAGCCAAAGTTGTGTACATAATCATACAGCCATAGCATGAATTGGTGCATGGGTTTGGCAATAAAAGCAAACCAACCAAAATCCACACTGCGTTCTAACTCTACGTTCATGCTCTTTAACAGCGGAATCGACTTAGGACCGATAAACAGCGTACTATGGAATACGGCATCGCCTTGTTCAACCACACCATCATCGAGTACACCCGATTGATAAGAAAGTCCGTTACCTTTATAAAAATACTGGTAACTGCGATTCGCATCGCCAATCAGTGCGGTAATAAAGTAACGATCCATCATCGCTGTCCAACCGCCTAAGGCTGCCATTTGAACAGGTTTTTGTTCGTCGAGGTCATCATAATCGACTTTTTTCAGTTCGCCATCCAAAAAGCCTGTTGCACCAATGTGTTCATAAAAAGTGTTTAATGTTTTATCTGGATTACGCTGCACCACTTGGCGGAACATTTTGCTGCCCGCACCATCGACAATACGATCTTCGATGTTGACCAAATAGCTGCCAGGCACCATGCGCAAGGTGCGCTGCCAAACCAAGCCATTATCCAATACCGCTTGGAATTTTGCTTCTTGCTTGTTGTCATTACCATCGACACGGGTGAATGGTGTAGTAATGCGTGCATTCACCACACCAGTATTAACGTAAGTCGCACGTGTTTCAGCCGAGTTTTCAACGCTTTGTTCACTTAACACATGCACATGCGCCGAACCAGGTTCAATACTTTCGGTATAGGTAAGCAGCTCGGCATCAGTCAACCAACCGCGTTCGTCCATAGACAAACGCAATAGATCGTTGTTTACCATGAAACGTTGATGACGTACGTTACCCTGACCTGAAGCCGATGGTGTTTTAGCGATGGCAGCAGAAGCAATATCTTCTGCAGTAGCGCGCAATTCAGGCATGCTGTTTGATGGGCTAGGCACACTTGGCGCATTATCCGTGTCCGACACAGCAGCTTGCTGCTGTTCAACAGTTCCCTGTTCTGGCGCAGGGAACAACGCACTCCAAATCCATAAAATACCAACCGACAACACGACGGCGAGCAGCAAATTGCGTTGCTCCATAGTAAAAAACTCCTAACGAGGGTGATGATGCTTTTCTGGAACGGGGTCATAGCCGCCAGTAGCAAAAGGATGGCATCGCAAAAAACGACGCATTCCAAGAAAAACGCCGCGCAGTATCCCATGAAGCTCCACAGCTTCAAGCATATATTGTGAACAACTGGGCGTGTAGATACAACGACTAGGGATAAAAGGCGATATGCAGTACTGGTATGCACGAACAGGCCATAAAATGATACGTTTCATGATGAAACACGCTGCAACACACGGTTTAGACCGCCCACGATCGCGGCTCTTAATGCCTTATTATTGCCTTGCCACGCCTCGCTAGAGGAGCAAGGAATGAGCAATATATCAACACCGCATAATCTTACTTCGTGGTAACGAAAAGCTTCACGAATGACCCGCTTAAGGTGATGGCGTGCCACCGAATTGCCATATTTGCGCGAAACAGCAAAACCAATGCGTCCATGCGCCAGTTTGTTGGGGCGTTGCACAAAGCGAAAACCATCAAACTGCAAACGCCGCGCGCCACGCATCGCAGCAAAGTCTGCCTTACTGCGCAAACGGTAAGAGGGCGGAAATTCGTGACATGAATCAGTCATTATTCAAACGCTAACGGTCAAAAAAATAGCCGGGACGAACCCGGCTACCTTGCAAACGGAATCGGCGCATCATGCAACCGCGATCCAAGCTAAGCTAGACTAGCAGCTTAGACGTGCGCGACCTTTAGCACGGCGACGGTTAATAATATCACGGCCTGAACGTGTAGCCATGCGAGCACGGAATCCATGACGACGGGCGCGGCGAATCCGACTTGGCTTATAGGTAAAACTCATACTGTATAACCTCTGCGACCTGCAAGCACGCAAATCGTAAAATTTAATTCTTAACTGCTCGGTTCAAACCTAAGTCTTTGATTTAAAAGAAAATAGCGAACCAATAATCATTTTGGATGCTAGCACATACGGCAGCAACCTCACAAAAGGGTCGCGAATGATAAAATTTCAGTACCGCTTGTCAATCACCAAAAACACACGCCACCATAAACGATTGCGACTAGACAGAGTACAATCATAGCCTAATGTTGCATATTGAGTTCTTCTTTCAACAGGTTGCCGAAATGTCAGAGTTTTAATCTTACCCGAATTCACCGCCTATGGTGGATGCGATTATTATTGTTCGGTCGTTATTACCAGTGTAGCGCGTGCCAACGTAAGTTTTTTCGACTCTTCAACTAATACCTGTGTGACTTACAAGCTAAAAATCAAATCCAAGTCAGCGCGGTATTTTTACATCGTCATCGTATTGCATAAAACCATGCAGTGCCTGTAACGCACGATCAGATTGCTGTTGCAACAGAAATGCTAAACGCAAAAAGTCCAGCCAATGCACCATTTGTTGCACCCCCAAGCGGTTTTCGACTCCAGCACGCAAAACATGTTGCTTAACGGTGCGATAGGATTGCTTCAACGCCTTGATGTGTTGATGATGCGCTGTCGCAGATGGAAGATCATTCCCTTGGTAATCACACATTTGCAACAATTGCGAACAACGATGGCGAAAAGCCTCCAGCTCCTCGGTTAAAGGAGGATGATTTACTGGCTCTAAGTGTTCCAGCACAATCGCCATATCATAAGCTGTTTCAACCATCTCTTGATGATAACGCACAGCCTCTAGTGCTAAAGGCAAATAGGTTGCAACCGAATCACTCAGTTCACCACTGCGCAAGCGTGCTGCACCCGCTGCCATTGCCGTCATCAACGCCGATAAATGGTTGTAATCTGCTTTCACAGCCTCTTGAGAAACCGAGTACTCAGCACTCATACAAGCAGCACAACTGGCACTTGCCATACCACCTGTACGAAACAGTTCCAATTGCATCGCATTCATCGCCAATGCTGGTGTTTCCAACACGTTACTGTCCAAATACTGCGGCAGGGCTGGGTCTTTCTTCTCGCGACCACAAAAAAGTTTATTGAGGTATTCTGCCAAGCGTGGCGTAAGCGGCCACATCAACAACACTCCCAACAGATTAAACATCGTATGGAACAACGCCAAGCAAACAGCAGCATCCAAGGGAGCTATGGTTAATCGTTGCAGCAAACCAAGCAAACCCAACAATAAGGGTAATAAAAGCAGTGCCACAGCTCCAGTAAGAGCATTAAAGATCACATGCGCTATAGCTACTCGACGTGCGTTACTGGTCGCGCCAATCACAGCCAACAAAGCCGTGGTAGTCGTCCCCAAATTCGCCCCAATAACCAAGGCAGCACCTGCTGCCAACGGAATCACGCCTGCAACTGTAGCAGTCAAGGTAATTGCTATCGTTGCCGAAGATGACTGCATCAAAAAAGTCAGCACAATACCAATACCGACAAACTGCAACAATCCAAGAACACCGCCTGAGGCTAGCTCAGAAAGCGCGATGCTTTCACCCATGCCATCAAAGGTTTGTTTAAGCACATCAATACCAAGAAAAAACAACCCAAAACCTGCCAAAGCAAGCCCCAAAGAGGCACGCGCATGACTGCGACTCAACAGATTAAGCAATGCGCCTACAGCAATCAAAGGCATGGCTAACGCCTTAATACTGATGTGCAAACCAATCAGCGACACCAGCCACCCCGTCATAGTGGTACCGATATTGCAACCATAAATCACACCGATTGCCTGCACCATATTGAGCAAACCCGCATTCACAAAACCAATAGTCGCTACAGTCACAGCACTGGATGACTGCACCAAAGCAGTAATCCCAGCACCCGAGATCACACCACGCATCAAGGTCTTGGTACTCTGGCGCAAAATATTACGTAAGGACTCCCCAGCAGCCGTACGCAAACCATCCGACATCAGCTTCATGCCCAGCAGAAAAAGCCCTATACCACCTGCAAAAGAGCCCAGTAATTGCATACTCATGATGAGGTAGTGGATTTCCCTTGTAAGGATTCGATAATCGCAGTCAATTCCAACACGGGAGGCGGCTGTTGTTGTAACAATTGTTCCACTGCGGTAAGTGCCAACTCCACCGCCATGACACCAACATCCTCACTCGCCTTATGCTTCGCATAAGTCGCTTCCTCAACCAGCTCCTGTTTATATCGCTGTTGTGCACGGCGTAGCTCGGCCAACTTTTCATCACGAATCGCGTTAATCTCTTTCTCGGCCTTTAACAGCATCGCTCGGTGTTCTTCTTCCAGTTTACGATGCTGCACTTGATAACGCTGCAACAGTGCCGCCGCCTCTTGCCGTGCTGTTTCCGCTTCTTGTAGCTGCTGCGCAATACTTTCTGCGCGTTCATCTAAAGTTGCCTGAATACGCGGTAAAATAAAACGACGCAAAAGGTATAATAACAACAAAAAAGAAAGCACACCCCAAAACAATTGACCACTAAAATACTCAACTTGAAATTGCGGCACACCTGCTGCATCCGTCACAGGTGCAACAACGGCAGCAAACATAGGGCTAACAAGCATGGATTCCTACCACCAAGCGCGACGGAATATCATCACCGCCCGTCAAAATACCATACCCGTTTATTGTGCCGATCACATCCATGTTAAGCCTGCCCCATAATAATAAAGGCAATCACCAAAGCATACAGCGCAATCGCCTCTACCAGCGCGAAGCCAATCCAAGCATATTTAGACAAAATCGGTTCAGCATCAGGTTGACGCGCAACCGCCTCGATCATTTTACCAAAGATATAACCAATCCCAATACCTGAACCAGCCATACCAGCAGCAGCCAGCCCCATTCCAATCAACGATGCAGATGCAGTATCCATTATCATCCCTCCTTACTTATCATTATTGGTATCCATTCAACCGCCCTTGGCTTGTTTGCATGCAAGGCGAAAGCGCGCAGTTTGCACTTTGGTAAATGAGCACGTTCAACGTAGCAGGCGGAAAACCAAGGGGTGATTAAACGGATACCATTATTCATGCAATGCGTCATCCATATAGACACAAGCCAGAATGGTAAAAATATAGGCCTGAATCACAGCAATAAACACCTCTGCGGCAATAAGCACTGCAGAAAACGCCAATGGAACCCATGCAATAAACCATGGCATTGCTAAGCCAAAAAAGGCGATCACACCCAACACCGTATGACCAGCCGTCATATTGGCAAACAGACGTACAGCCAAGGAAACAGGACGTGCCAAAAAGGATAATACCTCAATCGGAATCATCAATGGCAACAACCAAGTTGGTAAGCCTTGCGGAGCAAAGGCGCGGAAAAAGCCCATTCCATACAAACGAAAACGTATGATTAAAGTAAAAAGAAAAACTCCCGCAGCCAACGCACCAGTAACGACAATTTGTGAAGTCGGTGTAAAGGATCCAGGTAGTAAACCCAATAAATTACAGGTCAAAATAAAGTAAAACAGGGTAAATAATAACGGTATAAAGGGACGACCATCAGGACCAATATTTTGTTCTACCATATTACGAATAAAAAGATATGCCAGTTCAGCGGCAGCTTGTAAACGTTGAGGAACAGCTTGCGGGTTACGAAAAGCGATGTAAAAAAAGAGCACAATCACAAGGTCGGCCAACCACATCCAAATAACCGAGTTAGAGATAGAAATATCTATACCCGCGACCTCTAATGGAACAACAATACTAATATGAAAATGTTGTAGCGGCTCAAGGTTCATGAGGAGGCTCATCTTTAGGGGGATGTTTATCCAAACCCATCACGCGATAAAGGTTCAAAAAGCCTGCAGCAGCACCAAATAGAAAAAAGATTAATAAGAACAAAGGTCGCGTACCTAACCATTGGTCAAGCAAGTAGCCCGCACCCAAGCCAATCATGGTAGAGGCCACCATGTCTGTTCCGACCCGAACACCCCAACGATGCATTGCATTTGCGTCGCCCGATTTGAACTTTTTCATCAACCCTCCCAATGAGACCGCCGCAGCCAAAAAAGTGCTTGGTGCAGAGGTCTCTAAACGATAGGGATTATTCTTTCTCTGCTTGAATATTAACCTCAGGCAACACAAACTCAATATAGATCAAGTCGTTGTTTGCCACTTGATTCGTTTGATTCGGCGATGCCTTATACTCCAACTCACGACGAATATTATTCAATCGATCCATAAAACGCACTGCGTGCTGCACCTCTTCAGGAGTCATATTGGCAAATAATGCCTCTTCACGCAATTCAACTTCTGCTACCAGCAGGCTTTTTTCTGGTGATAGCACAACACTACGAACGTGATGTACATTTTGTACGGTAGGCATCGCTGTCCACACCGCTTTAGCAGAACGATTTAATCCATCATCTGAATGATTGAGTAAGAATTTACGGTTACTTGATGCCAAATAAAACGCTAAGCAACCCATCAATATACCAATCAGAATCGCAGCAATACCATCAAACACGGCAGAACCTGTATAAGCAGACAACAACATACCAAGCAAAGCAAACGTAAGCCCTAGCATAGCAGCTGAATCTTCGACTAACACGGCTAATGTCGTCGGATCGCGAGTTTCTCTAAAATACTGCCAGAAAGTAGCACCTGCTTCTTTCGCTTGACGACGGAATTCAATCATCGCAACAAAGAACGAGTACCCTTCTACAATAAAAGCGATACCAATAATAACAAAGGCTAGCAGACTTATTTCTGGCGTGTGACCATGTTTAAGCTGCTCAACGGCATGACTGATGGTATAGGCACAACCCACAAAAAAGATGGTAACAGCCGAGACCAAGTTCCAAAAATAGCGTTCTTGACCGTAGCCCAGTTGATGTTCACTGTCTGCCTGGCGACCAGAACGGACAATACCCAGCCACAACAATGCCTGATTCATGGTATCAGCCAGCGAATGCACGGCTTCTGCCAGCAAAGCACTGGAGCCAGAGAAGAAAAAACCGATAAATTTAGCAGTCGTCACAATGCCGTTACCCACGACCGCTGTAACAACAGCCTTTAATGAACCATGAGACATATTATTGCATTATTCCTTGCTACGAGAAGCCTTTTCTACGTGACCCGAGACACCAAAACGGCGCGCCAGTTCGGTCGTTACATCATCTACCGTCAAGCCATGGTGCGCCAACATAATCATACTATGAAACCATAGGTCTGCGGTTTCATAAACAATTTTTTTGCTATCGCCCGTTTTGCTAGCAAGGATGGTTTCAATCGCTTCCTCACCAACTTTTTCTAAAATCTTATCTTGCCCCTTATGGAATAAAGAGGCGACATAGGAATCTTCCGCAGCCATTGCACGACGCGCTTCAATCACTGCCGTGAGCTGCGCAAATACATCATCAGTCATGCTCAACCTCCATCACCGTCTGCCATGCTGCACCGTCCCATTGACGAAAAAAGCAACTGCGGCGCATGGTGTGGCAAGCTGCACCCGTTTGCGCAATACGTAACAACAAAGTGTCACCATCACAATCCAAAAACATTGATTTTACTGCCTGCACATGGCCACTGGTTTCACCCTTCTGCCACTGCGATTGACGCGAACGGCTATAATAATGCGCAAATCCTGTTGCCAGTGTTTGCCTTACCGCTTCACGGTTCATCCACGCCATCATCAATACTTCGCCCGTTTCATCATCTTGGGCAATGGCAGGCACGAGGCCTGCCTCATTAAAACGAATCGCTTCGAGCATCAGCGCAACGCAGCCAACACCCGCGCCGCAGCAGCAACGGTAGTCTCAATATCTGCTTCGGAATGCGCTGCCGATACAAACGCTGCCTCAAACTGACTGGGCGCAAGGTACACACCTTCATCCAGCATGGCGTTGAAATAGCGACCAAAGAATGCCAAATCGCAACCGCATACATCTTCATAGCTATGAACCGATGGCGCATCGGTGAAAAAGATGGTGAACATAGAGCCAAAACGATTGCCGCAAGCAGGCACACCCGCAGCCTTGCAACCTTCCAACAAGCCATCAAAGAGTTGCGCACTACGTGCCTCAAGCTGTTGGTACACCGTGCCGTCACGCAAGCGACTTAACGTCTCCAAACCTGCACGCATAGCAAGTGGATTACCTGATAATGTGCCAGCTTGGTACACAGGGCCATCAGGCGCAATGTGACGCATAATCTCTTCACGACCGCCATACGCTCCGACTGGTAAACCACCACCGATAATCTTGCCCAAGCAGGTCAAGTCTGGTGTGATGCCAAACAGCGATTGCGCACAACCTGGTGCAACGCGGAAGCCACACATCACTTCATCAAAAATAAGCAACGCACCTTCTTGATCGCACAAACTGCGTAATTCAGCAAGGAAGCCGTTATGGTACAGATCCAGCACCCCCGTATTGCCAGGCACTGGCTCAACAATAATACAGGCGACTTCACCACTGTTCTCGGCAAACAAACGGCGTACTGCCGTTATATCGTTAAAGGGGCAAGTCAGCGTAAGCTTGGCATAATCATGCGGCACACCAGCAGAATCGGGCACACCAAAGGTTGCAGCACCAGAACCAGCTTTAACCAATAAGCCATCAGCATGACCGTGGTAACCGCCCTCAAACTTGATGATTTTATCACGACCTGTAAAACCACGAGCCAAACGCAAGGCACTCATGGTTGCTTCGGTACCAGAACTCACAAAACGCACCACGTCGATGGATGGAACCATGTCCACCACCAACTGTGCTAAGTCAATCTCCAACTCGCAGGGCGCGCCAAAAGAAACACCATGCGCTGCTGTTTCCATCATACCCGCCAACACATCTGGATGGCTATGACCAAGAACCATCGGCCCCCATGACCCAACGTAATCAAGGTACGTGTTACCATCCACATCGGTAATGGTCGCTCCCTTGGCAGAAGCAATAAAACGAGGATTACCACCCACAGATTTAAAGGCGCGAACGGGTGAGTTCACGCCACCAGGCAGTAGTTTACTTGCAGCAGTAAAATCTTGGGCTGATTGTGTTGTATTCACGATGCAGGCGTATCCTTTTTATTTTTTGTAGCTGTTGCTTCATCCGCAGGCGTTGCTTCGGCGGCAGGCGTTGCTTCGGCGGCAGGTGTTGCTTCGGCGGCAGGTGTTGCTTCGGCGGCAGGTGTTGCTTCGGCGGCAGGTG
>CAZYAI010000032.1:0-13056 GCA_964645625.1 uncultured Zetaproteobacteria bacterium | reverse complement strand
TTGCTTCGGCAGCAGGTATTGCTTCGGCAGCAGGTATTGCTTCGGCAGCAGGTATTGCTTCGGCAGCAGGTATTGCTTCGGCAGCAGGCGTTGCTTCAGCGGCAGGTGTTGCTTCAGGAGCAGGCGTTGCTTCAGCAGCAGGTGTAACCACCGCATCAGGTGCAGTTGCCGTTTCAGCTTCTTTTGTACGCTCGCCACAATCACAACTACAAGAACCTTCACAACCATGTCCAACCGTAGGCTCAGCTTCATTCACATCAGGTACACCTTGCGGCCAATCAGAGAATGGAAAAGGGCGGCGTTCACTATTGAACGTGAGGAAGCGAATAATTTGATAAATATACGTAGCTAAACTTTGACCAAAACCACGCAACGATTCATTAACATTGCGTGTACAAAGAAAAGATATGATTTGAAAGACTGCAATCACCGCCACAATCATTTTAGCAATACTGTAGCATACCACAGCAATCACCATATACAGCAGACGAACCCAACCATCACATCGTTTCATATTACAACAAACAGAATGTTTCATTTTAAATATCTCCTAAATAACCTTAGAAAACTTCATTTCCGAAGCTTTCTTGCGGATGTACTCATCGAATACCATGGCAATATTGCGAATCAATAAACGACCAGCCGTGCGCACACGCATGCCATCTTGTGTCAACGCAAGCAAACCATCTTGTTCCATCTTCTCAAGGTCTGCCAAGGCGTCGGCAAAATGTGTGCGGAAATCAATACCAAAACGCGCCTCAATCGATGGATAATCCAATGCAAAATCGCACATCAAACGCATAATCACGTAACGACGCAGATGATCCTCTTCATTCAACGCATAACCACGGAAGACACTGAAGTCATGTTGCTCAGTAGCTGCTTGGTAGGCATCCATCTCTTTTGCATTTTGAAAAAAGTTACCACCAACATAACCGATAGAAGTCAAACCAAGACCAATAAGGTCACAATCAGCATGGGTAGAATAACCTTGAAAATTACGATATAACTTGCCTTCGCTTTGCGCAACCGCCATTTCATCGTCAGGTTTAGCAAAGTGATCCATACCTACAAATACATAACCTGCATCCAGGAGCGCGTGAATGGAATAATCCAAAATATTGAGCTTTTCTTGCGCTGTGGGAATATCTGCCTCGTTAATACGTCGTTGCGGCATAAACATGCGTGGCAAATGAGCGTAATTAAACAGCGCGATACGGTCAGGGCTGAATGCAATAATGGTATCCAACGTGCGTGCAAAACTATCCACCGACTGCAATGGCAAGCCATACATCAGGTCGATATTCATCGACGTAAAACCCTCGGCACGCGCTTCGTTCAACACACGCAAGGTCTCTTCTTTGGATTGAATACGATTAACAGCTTTTTGCACCGCTGGGTCAAAATCTTGTACCCCCATACTCATGCGGTTAAAGCCGCACTCACGCAACACACGCACGGTATGTTCACCACATTCACGGGGATCCATTTCGATACCATATTCACCCTGTGAGTCATCGACAAAATGAAAACGGCGATGCAAATGGTCGGTTAAACGCTTCATCTGCTCATCGTTAAAAAAGGTCGGCGTACCGCCACCGATATGCAACTGCGTCACAGGACGCTGGCAAGCATCGCCCAGCGCGTCGGCAACCATATCCACCTCTTGCAACAAGAGTTCAAGGTAAGGGGCTGCGCGTTCGTACTTATTGGTAACAATTTTATTGCAACCACAGTAGTAACATACGGTATTACAAAACGGAACGTGGATATACAGCGAAAGTGGTGCATCATCACCAGCCACCTGTTGCAAGGTCTGACGATAAACATCGGCATTGATTCCGTCATGAAACATCGGAGCTGTAGGGTAGGAAGTGTAGCGAGGACCCGCTGTATCGTATTGTTTAATCAGGTCGAGGTTAAAAAGCGCGGAGCCCCGCGTGGGGGCTCCGAACTTATGGCATTCATCCATCAGTGTACGTCTTCTCTCATGTAAGCAATAATATCCTGAACATCATCAGCCGACAATTTAGCCACATCTTCACCTGCACGATCAATATGACGACCATGACGAATACGCAAATCTAACAAGCGATCATCCAAATCACTTACAGTGCGTGTTGAGGCGGCATTACCACGAATTTTAATGGCCGAAGGTGTGCTATGACAGGATTTGCAGCTCTTAGCATACAGTCTTTGACCATTTGCACCGTCCGCCTTATAACGCAACGAGTAAACATAGTTTGCAATATCATCAATATCCATATTGCTCAGTTGATGACGCTTACTGGTCATCAAGGTACCAGGGCGACCATAACGCATGGTGTGAATAATCCCTTCTAAATTCAATTTAGAAAAAACCAAGTTTTTAGCACCCACACCCGTCTGAGCACGACCATCTAAGCCATGACATTGTGAACACACTGCTTCAAAGCGTTTTTTACCATTGGCAAGATCAGGCTCATATTCAAAACTTTGAATGTAATCAATCACTGCCTCAATCTGTAAACCATCCAAGATATATTTCTTGGGTGTCATTGCTGTTCCCTTGATGCCGTAACTAATAATACGACGCAGCTCATCGCGCTCCACCAAGGGTGCTACTGCACGCAGGTTACGCGCAGGAAATGGTTCTAGCTTTTTACCTGCTTCACTAACCGAGCCATCCATGCCGTGGCACGAAGCACAATTGTTTTCAAACAGTATTTTTCCATCCAATTCGTCAGATGCAACCGCCGTGTTGGCAGCTATCAGAGCAACAAGCCCAGCAGCCAGTCCAAACCAGTATCGAGTTTTCATAGTGGTATCCCCTTCCTCCAATCAATCAAACGCATACAGCAATCATGCCTTCAGCGACAAAAAACAGGAGCAACCTCGCAGCACTATCATAGCAACAACAAGGCTACTCCTATGTTATCAACGGCTTACTTTGCCGCGCAAGGATTCGCTGCGCAAGGATTCGCTACAGCATTAGGGTTTTTAGATGCAACATAGGCAACCACTGCATCAATCTCTTCTGCGCTCAGCTTCTTGCTAAACTTAGGCATACTCTTACGACCGTTGGTAACGGTTTCTTTCAAAACTGCTACATCGGTATTCATGTCTTTTAGAGCAGGCCCCATTTTTTTCTTATCCACTTTATGGCACATAGAACATTTCTTCTTGAAAATCTTCTCGCCATCCACACTGGCATGCGCCATCGGCATCGCCACCAACATCAATGCTGCAGCAGCACTCAATAATACAGATACTTTTTTCATCATCATACTCCTATTCTTCCTATTTCCACAACAACACGTTGCCGTTGCCCAACACTAAACCATTTTTCACACATGAAAACCATCAAGCTATGCGCAAGGTCATTGTTCTTCCACAGCAGCCTTATAAAGCCACATCTGATACAAACAAATCATAATCTGCAAACCAAAGGTTACCCCGACCAAACCACCAGCCGCGACCACAACATAAGCGAACTCAGGAATTACCTTAGTGATAAACCACGATGAAATATCAAGCAGCAAAAAGATAAAGGGTAACGCCACATACAAACGTTTAATTTTAACATTCATTTCACACAGCAGGAACAAGCGACCAACAAAGAATAAAATAAAGGCAATACCAAAGAGGTGAATATGAGAAACACGAACCAAGGCAGGAATCGTTGCCCCTGTATCAGTCTTGGTAAGTTGTACAACACTGGCGTACGTTTCAAATGTTGGAATGGGTAATTCACTCTCGGCAGAATGGCATGCAATACAGTTCTCTTGCATAATCGGCTCTACCTTTGCATGAAATCCCTCTTCCGTCGCACCCTCTTCAATCCAATCCAAAATGGTTTGCTTCGCTGCTGGATTAGGCAAATTACTTGCCATCGGACCATTGATCGCCGCACCCAAGCGCGTTTGATTATGTGAGCCATAGTAAGCATACATCACGTCAGTGACCGACAAGCCCTCTTCACCATCACGTCCTTGATGGGTGTAATAGAGGTTTAAAATTGCAAACAAATAAGCAATTCCAATCGTAATAAGAAACATTGAATCTAAGATGCGTTCGCTCACAGAGGTATCTCTAAAGCGGCGATATTTAGGCATAAGGTTCACTTCCTGTTGCGCCATAAGGCAAGGTTATATTTTTAGCGGTGCGTACCCTACGCCAAGCACATGACAGCGCAATCTATGACAGGTGACAAAACAAACATAAATGCTAACGTGGCGCCCATGGGCAATAAGGTATTTATCGAGTTACAGCAAACCATGCTACGTTACCGCACGGGCAAGGTGGCATTATCGGGTGTCAACCTCAGCATAAAACAAGGTCAATTTGTGTATTTAATTGGCGAAAGTGGTGCGGGGAAGTCCACACTCCTGCGCATGACTTACGGCGGTATTCGCCCCACATCAGGGCAGATGTCCGTTCAAGGCACTGATATGCGGCTTGCCAAAGACGCTCAAATCCGCACCTTACGACAACGCACGGGGGTGATCTTCCAAGACCACAAACTGCTGTTTTCTCGCACAGTTTTTGAAAACATCGCACTGCCATTGCGTGTTCAAGGGTGGAAGAGTGAACGACTGGTCGGTCGTGTGCGCAAGGTGCTGCAATTCGTCGGTTTAGAAGACCGACTGTGGTCATACCCCGAAGCACTCTCTGGCGGCGAACAACAACGCATTGCTATTGCCCGCGCCATGATTGCCACCCCGCCCGTTATCTTAGCCGATGAACCGACGGGCAACTTGGATGATGATACCGCAGCTAAAGTTATGAACCTACTCAGGGCATTGAACGAAATGGGCACCACGGTCATCACGGCCACCCATGACATGCAACTACTCGACAGCCACCCTGGGCGCGTATTGCGCCTGCACGAAGGATCGTTAGTGGAGGATTCTCATGCCGATGGAGAATAAAAACCCACGTTTACCTGGTGGCTTTAATATACCACCATTTGGTATTCATCAGTACCTTGCCTTGGTTATTGTAGCCGTTGCTTTATGGGCTATCGGCTCTATCTGGCTAGGCTTGCAGGGAGCCAGTCAATGGGTGGGTTCTTGGCAGCAAAAAATCGAACTACACGTTTATGTCGATCAAGGGACACAGATTGACCAAGCGGGTTTGTTGCAAGAATTAAAAAGCATCCCAGGTGTTGCCGATGTCCACCAAGTTAGCCAAGATGATAAAATCGAATGGATGCAAGCGTGGTTAGGCGACAGCGGCATGGATCCTCATGCGCTAGCAGATCATCTGCCCACCACGTGGACGATCACCCTGAATCAAGAGCGCGGCACGTTTTCTCTACGCGACCTACGCGAAGCCTGTGGTCGTTTCTCAGCCTCCTTAAACGAAGATGAGTTAAAGCTCATCACGGTCAACGATGTACTACAACAAGTGCAAACACTGGTATGGTTTGCAACGTTGGTGTTGGCTATCGCGATGGCATTAATCGTATCCAACACTTTGCGCATGATCCTGCTTGCCCGCGCAGATGAAGTGCATTTGATGCGTTTATTAGGTGCGCAAGAATGGTTTGTACGCATGCCTTTCATCCTTGAAGGTATCGCGCTTGGTGCGGGAGCTGGTGCGCTAGCATGGATCATGCTCTGGCCTCTAGTCTTGGGTACACAAAGCTGGCTGGCTTCTGCCCATGTTGATTTACACATTTGGGGATTGTTTTTACCCTTAGCCATTGGCGGAGCCTTCGTTGGCGGCATAGGGGCTGTAATTGCAACAGCCAAACTGGACTCACCTGCGATTGGCGAGGCATAGTATGAAACGTGTAACCATACCCGCAACCACACTCATCATGTTGTTGGCTTGGTTGACACTCACCCCTTACAGTTACGCCAGCAAAGCAGACGATCATGCTGCCGCTACGCGTATCATTCAACAAGTGCAAGATTTATTGCGCGCCAACAACAGCTACGCACGCTATCACATGCAAATTGTCACCGCCGATTGGCAACGCGACATACGCTTTGATTCTTGGGATGACCGCCTACAGCGTCGATTCTTTGTGCGTATTTTGGAACCTCGCAAAGACCACGATACCACGTGGCTAAAAAACGGGAAAAATCTTTGGATGTTTATACCACGCCTCGAACGTGACATCCGCATCCCTCCATCCATGATGCTTAGTTCATGGATGGGTTCGGACTTCACCAACGATGATTTGGTTAAAATGGAATCAGTCGTAGAAGATTATGAACATCATATCATCGCTCGCGATGATACAACGGTTACTATTGAATCAATTCCTCACCCTAATGCACCTGTTGTATGGGGGAAGCTGATTCATGTCATCAACAACGAACACCTACCCTTATCTGTTGCCTACTATGACGAACACAACAGCTTAGTGCGCACCATGCATTACAGCGAAGTCAAAACTATGGATGGTCGCCGTTTACCCACCCGTTGGGTCATGCAGTCCGCTAGCGAAAACAGCAAGCAAACGATTCTCACTATGGAACAGGTAGATTTTGACCTACAGTTGAACGATGCCATGTTCAGCCGCAAAAGACTCCGCCAACATCATTAAGTGCACGTAAAAACCAGCGCACACTGACCTAGCATCACCTTTCCTCCTACGATGAAACATCGTCGCATTGCCCATCAAAATAACATATCCGTTTATTATTCAGACCCCCCCCAGTTAACACCTGTGTGACACAGCTAACACTTCCCGTGTAATATCAATCACTTTCATCCCTTCCATTCCCTTGCAGAGTTCGCTCATGGCAACCAGGGGACGGGGGCTTAACGATACGAAGCGATCACGCTCGGAGGTGTAGAATGAAAGTAATCAGGGTATTCGGATGCATGATGTTGGTAGTACTACTATTAAGCGGCTGCCACAACAACAAAGGTTTAGCACACAACTTCCAGGCGCAACACAAGGTCATGTTAAGCAGCGATCTCGCCACCACACAAGATGACTCAACGGTAACGATTCAGGCGAAGAAACCTGCAACAACGAAAAAGACCACCAGCAAGCAAGCATCGACCAAAAAGAAGCAGCTCAAACAGGTTTCTGCAAGCCAAGCCAAAGCGGCATTGATGGCACAATACAAAGAGTGGAAACATGTACGTTACCGCCTCGGTGGTACAAGCAAACACGGTATTGATTGCTCAGGCTTTGCCCAAACGACCTTCGCAAGCAAGTTTGATGTGCAATTGCCTCGCGACACCAGCAGACAAGCCAACGTAGGCAAAACAGTGACTAAGAAAAGCTTACGTGTTGGTGATTTGGTATTCTTCCGCATTGGTCATAACACACGCCATGTAGGTATTTATCTTGGCGACCAGCAATTTCTACATGCATCAACCAGCAAAGGCGTTATCATCTCTCAGCTCAATAACAGCTACTGGAACAAGCATTACTGGAAAGGTGTACGTGTTGCAGGCATCTAGTGTTCACAAACACAGTCGCACCAGCTTACCCCTTTCCTGTCATCATCACTATGGGTTAGCATAAGCCATTACGCAGTCTCATAGCGAGTATATAGCTCGCATGGGCTGCGTAACTTGTGGCTTCAAATGTCGCATTCTGCAACAATAAGGCAATCATACTTGGACAATCACCACCAACAACCGATGATTCGCCGCCTGATGAACAACAAGTCCGTTTCTTTTTCCACCACAACACAGTCCTTACGTTGGCTATGGCTACTGCCACAAGCTGCGTTTTGCCATGTTGTAATCGAATCACCACAGCACTGATTCATCACGATTAAATCACTTGAGCTACCGCAGAAAGCACCACTGTGATAGCTCACCCCTCCTCCTATAGCTCCTTCATACATACGGTACTTTCTTCTGTTGGCTCCTATATTGGAGGTTCCTATGTACAGACCCACACCCCGCCCAAACAAGCGTATACCATGGTTAGGCTT
Organism: uncultured Zetaproteobacteria bacterium; assembly: GCA_964645625.1. GTDB lineage: Bacteria > Pseudomonadota > Zetaproteobacteria > Mariprofundales > Mariprofundaceae > AB-137-C09. Next base: position 5,164 of record CAZYAI010000032.1, on the reverse strand, counting down.
AGCACTTGCGCTATTGGCAGCCGTGCTTTTTTCACTCAAAGCTATCTGGGTAAAACTAGCATACCAACACGGCGTTGATGCCATCACCTTATTAACGTTACGCATGCTCTTTGCCTTACCTATATTTCTCGTGATTGCATACATAGAACAACGTAAAGCGGCACAGGCGATCAGCGTTCGGCAATTCATGGCGATTATTGGCTTAGGGTTATTAGGCTACTACTTGGCAAGTCTATTGGACTTTATAGGGCTGCAATATATCTCAGCAGGATTGGAACGTCTGATACTTTTTTTATTTCCTACCTTAACTCTGCTATTGTCAATGCTATTTCTAGGGCGAAAAATCACTGCGGTTGAAGGCATCTTATTGCTCATCAGTTATCTCGGCATCGCACTAATCATGCAACAAGAGGTTTCATTACAAGGTGAACACATCGTGTTTGGTATGGTACTCGTATTCGCTAGCGCATTGGCTTATGCTATTTATTTAATCGGCAGCGGTGAATTCATTCCCCAGTTAGGTGCAAGGCGTTTTATGGCCTTCGCAATGATTATCTCATGTCTAGCGGTGATACTCCAGTTTTTCATAATGCGAGATTTACATACATTGAACCAAACCACCACTGTATATGGCTACGGCATAGCGATCGCCCTATTTTCCACCGTATTGCCAGCCTTCATGTTGGCAGCGGCAATCGCTCGCATTGGTGCAGCACACACCGCTATCGTTGGTAGTATAGGGCCAGTTGTCACGATTATCTTGGCTGTATATCTGCTGGGCGAAACCATGAACAGCGTACAAGTCATCGGTGCAGGAATGGTAATAGGCTGCGTCGTACTGCTCAGTTTATACGGCAAACGCTAAGAAATGGGGAGTATTAGGCTCTGTTGATATTTCATTGCACTGAGTTGTTAGCAGAAAGCCATACCCGTTAAACCCTTATGCCTAAATACGCACACCACCTCTCGCACAGATAACTTAGGGGGAGGTGGTGCGCAGCTTTCTTTGCCAAAAGCAACTACTTTTGTGAGCATTGCCGCGCTTAACATGCATAAGTAGGCAACCATATTAACGGGCATGGCATAAGCAACAGGAGATGACATGAAGACGATTTTTGCCCAATCAGAACAGGCGCAGGCGGCATTAACCTTAGTACGAAACCTACAACAACGTTTCGTCACCCAGCTAGAGGCGATTGCTCCAGAAGCATCGGCTGTATTCGCACCTATTCATTGGCAGCGTGATGATGGTCGTCATGGCGGAGGCACACGCATTGCGACTGCCGACACAGCCTGCTACAACCGTGCCTCAGTCAATGTATCACAGGTACATTATGATGATCTTGCAGAAAAAAAATTAGGCTCGGCAACGGCAATTTCCACCATCATTCATCCCTGTCATCCACTTGCACCCTCAGTGCATATTCACATCAGTTGGACGGAAATGAAATCAGGACAAGGCTATTGGCGCATGATGGCAGATTTAAACCCCGCCACAGAACGCCCAGCCGATACCACCCGCTTTACTACTGCACTACAAGCAGCCTGCCCCGATGCTGCACTATTCACCCACGCCCAGGCGCAAGGCGATCGTTATTTCTATATTCCTGTACTACAACGCCATCGCGGTGTCACCCATTTCTATTTAGAACAATACCGTAGCGACAACCAAGCCGCTGATAGCGCACTGGCACAAGCCATCGGTGAAGCAGCCATCGACACCTACACCGCTATTTTGGGCGATGCACTCAACGCCCTACCCCCGGCTAACGAAGCAGAACAAAAAACACAACGCGACTACCACACCCTGTACACCTTTCAAGTACTCACCCTTGATCGCGGTACGACCACAGGACTGCTGGTTCACAATCAAAACGACACGGGTATTTTAGGCTCATTACCAGCCCAAGTAGATCGCGAACTGTTGCAATCTTGGCTACCGCGCATGCCCAAGCCACAAGACCAATTACTCCAAGGCATCATTGATGCTCTACAACAAGAAGGGCGTTACCCCACCATCGACAATACTTGCAAACAACGCCTAGCTGATACCGTTCGTCAACATTATCGCCAACACCCCGAAGCAATGGATATGCAAGCAGCAGGCGACATTCAACCGCCCACAGTACGCAACCACGTCGATTAACATGGTCGTGTGATTCACACAATGAATGGGCATGCCGTTTTAACACGCCATGCCCATTCATTGTTCACCCTATGGCTTTACACACCGATACACATCATACTTTTGTCCACCATCAACAATGCCACTGACAGCTACAATCGTGTCCCCCGACATCTCAGTAGCTGAATTACGTGCCAATGCTTGCAAGTTATCTTCAACGCTGGCTTTCTCACGTTTAATAAAAGCGACTTTATCCAACACTGAAACAGTCGTCCCACCCAGCCGTTCACAAGAGCCAACCTGATGTTTGTTCAACAAACGAACTTTCTCTCCTTCATGAGACACTTTAACATACGGGCCACAACCCACCACTAATAAGCCGAGCAACATAAACAATATATATTTTATCATACCCTAATCCTCCAATATCATTTGATATTTGCATCTGAAAGTGACGAAAAAGCAAGCTCTTTTTCGATCTGCAATATTCTTTTCGTCGTCGCTAATACACAATCGGGATTTAATGATATGGATTCAATACCCTCACGCACAAGAAACGCTGTAACCTCTGGGTAATCCGATGGTGCCTGACCGCAAATCCCCACATATTTACCTCGCCGCTTACAAGCTGAGACTGCCATTTTTAACATGTCCATCACAGCGACTTGCCGTTCATCAAAGACATGAGAAACCATTTCGGAGTCACGATCAACACCAAGCACAAGTTGGGTCAAATCATTAGAACCAATAGAAAACCCATCAAACACATCTAAAAAAGCATCTGCTGCAATCACGTTTGATGGAAGCTCACACATAACGTAAACATGTAACCCATTTTCACCGCGCACAAGACCATGCTTGGCCATTTCATGCAATACCTTTCGCCCTTCATCCACAGTACGTGTAAAAGGAATCATTAAGTGAATATTATTCAATCCCTTTAGCTCACGCACCAAACGTATTGCCTGACACTCCAAGGCAAAAGCGTCTTTAAAGGCTTCAGAGTAATAACGGCAAGCACCACGAAAGCCAATCATAGGGTTATCTTCAGTCGGCTCAAACTGCTTCCCACCCAATAAGTTAGCATATTCATTAGACTTAAAATCTGACATGCGAACAATGACCTTTTTAGGGTAAAATGCAGCGGCAATCATCGCTACACCTTCGGCTAGCTTCTGCACATAAAAATCAATAGGTGAAGCATAAGCTGCTGTTCTAGCAAGAATATCTCTTTTAACACTGGGATCTTTAAGCGTATCAAAACGAAGCAATGCATTGGGGTGAATACCAATTGAGTTATTAATAATAAACTCAAGTCGAGCTAAACCAACACCATCGTTCGGAATCGCACTGAATGAAAAAGCACGTTCTGGACTAGCAACATTCATCATCACCTTGGTTTGAGGACGTGGAAAGTCTTCAATTGCCACAAGCTCAGAAGAAAAGCTCAAGCGACCATCATACACATAACCTACCTCGCCTTGGGCACAAGAAACCGTAATGGTTTGCCCTGTACGAATCACCGTCGTTGCATCATGAGAGCCTACAACAGCAGGTAAACCAAGTTCTCGCGAGATAATCGCTGCATGGCAAGTTCTACCGCCTCGATTCGTCACAATCGCCGCTGCAATTTTCATAATGGGTTCCCAATCAGGGTCAGTCATATCTGTAACAAGAATTTCGCCCCTTTTCAGAGTATGAATTTGGGAGGAATCTTTAATCACACGGGCAACACCAGTGGCAATACGCTGCCCAACACTTTTTCCTTCCAGCAAAACCTCACCTGACTCGCCCAACGTGAAGCTTTCAATAGCCTGACATGATAAAGTGGAATGCACCGTTTCAGGGCGCGCTTGAACGATAAACAAGGTGCCAGAAACGCCATCTTTTGCCCACTCAATATCCATTGGCTGATACTTTCCAGCCAATTGTGAATAATGATTTTCAATCACCACAGCATAGCGCGCTAATGTCACCAGCTCATCTTCTGTCAAACAATACTGTTGTTGCAATGCCAATGGTACGGGAACATTTTTGGTCGGATGTTTCAATGAATCAGAATAAATCATTTTCATTGCCTTATTACCAAGGTGTCTGCTTAAAATTGCTTTAAAACCTTGCTCCAGCATTGGTTTAAAAACATAGGCTTCATCAGGACTTACAGCACCTTGAACAATATTTTCCCCTAGACCATATGCACCTGTAATAAACACCGCATCACGGAACCCCGACTCAGTATCAATAGAAAACATCACACCAGCACATGACAAGTCACTGCGCACCATCTTTTGAACACCAGCAGATAAAGCGACCTTACTATGGTCAAAACCTTTATCTACACGATAGGAAATTGCACGATTAGTAAACAAAGAGGCAAAAACAGCCTTGGTACGCTCAATCAACTCCGCTATACCAGTTACATTCAAATAGGATTCTTGCTGCCCTGCAAACGAGGCATCAGGTAAATCTTCTGCTGTAGCAGAACTACGAACAGCAACCGCTATCTCATCACAATCATCTTCCTGTGATAACAAAGCATAAGCTGCGATTATTTCACTTTCAAAATCTGGCGGCATGGTTGCATAAGCAATCATCTTGCGAATTTCAGCACCGGATTGGGCTAAGGCTTGAATATCATAGCTGTCTAGATGCTGAAGGATTCCATCAATTTTATCTCTCAAATCATTATATTCTAGATAATACCAATAGGCTTGGGCAGTCGTGGCAAAACCATTGGGAATATGAATACCTTTTCGAGTTAACTGACCATACATCTCACCGAGCGATGCATTCTTACCACCAACAATCGATACATCTTTTAATTGCAGTTCATCAAAAAAACGAATGTATTGCACACCAAACTCCTTCATATGAAACATATGAGCCACGCAATAAAAAAGCATGGAACAAGCTACTTACATAGGTAACTATAGGTGAGACAAAAACAAACTCAAGATTGCAAACACAAGCAAGCCCCCAAGGAAAACCTTGGGGGCTTAGTGTTTAATTTCTGGCATTGACCTACTCTCCCACGGGGAA
>CAZYAI010000031.1:29117-31041 GCA_964645625.1 uncultured Zetaproteobacteria bacterium | reverse complement strand
CGGTTCATCCCCACGGGTGTGGGGAACATATTTTAATGCCCTCTTTCATAAGATAAGAATGACGGTTCATCCCCACGGGTGTGGGGAACATTTTTAGCCTCCTAGCCCACCGCAAGCTATCCACGGTTCATCCCCACGGGTGTGGGGAACATCCCATTATTTTTAAGGTATTGCATAACAATTACGGTTCATCCCCACGGGTGTGGGGAACATTATCAGCTAACGCATCGCTCAGTGAGCCAATGCGGTTCATCCCCACGGGTGTGGGGAACATACGTGACAAACTGCGATAAGGAACTACAAGTACGGTTCATCCCCACGGGTGTGGGGAACATTTAAACACACATTCCGCCAACGGCTCGATATGCGGTTCATCCCCACGGGTGTGGGGAACATCAAATCGTGTCGGTGTACGACGAATATGGCGAGCGGTTCATCCCCACGGGTGTGGGGAACATGGCGGCAAATTGCTGATGATATGGTGTTTGAAGGGTTCATCCCCACGGGTGTGGGGAACATAAATGAAATTCAAACGCGCCAAACCGCTCGTTCGGTTCATCCCCACGGGTGTGGGGAACATGCTGCGTATTGTTTCTTGCTGCTCATGATGCGCGGTTCATCCCCACGGGTGTGGGGAACATGATGGAGAGGGCGTTATAATGAAGACACAATACGGTTCATCCCCACGGGTGTGGGGAACATTTTCTATTTAGCAGTACCACAAACAAATATAACGGTTCATCCCCACGGGTGTGGGGAACATCTCGTTTCGGCGATAGCGAGTGCCACCAGTCGCGGTTCATCCCCACGGGTGTGGGGAACATTGGGTGTAGTTTGGCTGATGAATGTTCATAGACGGTTCATCCCCACGGGTGTGGGGAACATATTAAAGAAAGATCAACACCATGGTGGCGCGACGGTTCATCCCCACGGGTGTGGGGAACATTATCGTTTGCCTGTCGGTTGTTTCCGATGATTCGGTTCATCCCCACGGGTGTGGGGAACATTTGAAATACGCCTAAATGATAGAGACTATCAACGGTTCATCCCCACGGGTGTGGGGAACATTTTTACACGAAACAACAAGCTGCTCAATGATTCGGTTCATCCCCACGGGTGTGGGGAACATCTGCCGCCGTTGGCGCGATGGTATCTAAACAGCGGTTCATCCCCACGGGTGTGGGGAACATTTTGGTTCTGCTGATATTGCGAGTATTAAAAACGGTTCATCCCCACGGGTGTGGGGAACATTCTGTGCGCCAGTTCCGTGGTGAGATTAAAAACCGGTTCATCCCCACGGGTGTGGGGAACATCTGTCCTTTTCTGTGCGGCAGTCGGAGCAATACGGTTCATCCCCACGGGTGTGGGGAACATGGCAAGAACAGATGAAGCGGCATGTCCTAATGGCGGTTCATCCCCACGGGTGTGGGGAACATATCAAAAAGCGCGATGGTTATTGGCATGCAGACGGTTCATCCCCACGGGTGTGGGGAACATAAGGGGTTCAATGTTCATATGGTTGGTTATTGCGGTTCATCCCCACGGGTGTGGGGAACATTTGTGCCAAGGCAGTGGCATCAACCGCAACGTCGGTTCATCCCCACGGGTGTGGGGAACATCAGCGGTAGGCGAAGCGATGGTGCAAGGCTACCGGTTCATCCCCACGGGTGTGGGGAACATGGCATGCATCGGCAGCGACCGAAATGCGCGGACGGTTCATCCCCACGGGTGTGGGGAACATCGTTATGCCGTGCCATTAAACCCTGCCCCTGCCGGTTCATCCCCACGGGTGTGGGGAACATGGCGGTGGCATTAGCAGCGAACTGCGCAAAGCCGGTTCATCCCCACGGGTGTGGGGAACATTGCGAAAGTCGTAATCTACAACGTTCATATCGCGGTTCATCCCCACGGGTGTGGGGAACAT
>CAZYAI010000031.1:0-29017 GCA_964645625.1 uncultured Zetaproteobacteria bacterium | reverse complement strand
GGTTCATCCCCACGGGTGTGGGGAACATGGGGTCGTCAAGCAAATCATAGTTGAAATCGTCGGTTCATCCCCACGGGTGTGGGGAACATCGATACAATAACATTGCTAGATTTGATGCGAACGGTTCATCCCCACGGGTGTGGGGAACATGACGTCAGGGTCTTTACCCAGTTCACGCAAAACGGTTCATCCCCACGGGTGTGGGGAACATAAGGCAAAAAAAGCTGCTGTGTCATTCGATGGCGGTTCATCCCCACGGGTGTGGGGAACATGATGCAGGAGGCTGAAAAAACAGCATGGTAGGCGGTTCATCCCCACGGGTGTGGGGAACATACTTGTCCGTAACCTACTGAATTACATACCAAATTGTAAAGAACGAAAAAGTTACCAAATATTTTGGTGCATATTTAGTCATGATTTTCATCATCGTTTGTTGCCTTTATAGGCATGAATGATACCAGCATCATGCCATCTAGCTCTTCGGGAATGCGACGGTTTGCGCCATATGTTCGTAGGTCAAAACCTGATTCATTATTGGCTGCCCATGCCATCACTACATTGCCCTCTTCGGCTCCTTGCTCGACCTGTTTCCATAACATCTCTCGCACCTTGATGGAGTATTTCCCAACATAGACACCAGCACGAACTTCTAATAGCCATACAGCGAGCCTACCGCGTAAGCGTGGCGGTACGTTTTCAGTTACGATGACCAACATCGCCGATACCTTCTTTGTTGGGGATAGCGGGTTCCACTACACCTTCTGCTTTGGGGCGTTCAATACCGCCAGCATTAAGCATCTCTTCAATACTGGGAATGATGCGCTTTAATAAGCGTGAACGCCGAAATATATCTCGGCAGGCATGACGAACCTCTTGCTCAGGGTTTTTAGGGTGAGAGCCGGCCACTTTAAAGGCAGCAGGAACCACCGTTTCAAATTTGAACACATCGGCAACATCATAGACGAAGGATAATGGCTTACCTGTGTGGATAAAGCCAATAGCTGGGGCGTAACCTGCGGCCAAAATTGCTGCCTCAGTCACGCCATACAAACAAGCATTAGCAGCAGAAAGGCAACGATTGGGCACATCACCACTTTGCCAATTTTGATAATCATAATTCCGCCGCTTCCATTCCACGCCATATTGCTTGGCTAAGAGGGCATACGTTTTTCGCACGCGAACCCCTTCGATACCACGCAATTGCTCAACACTGCGCTTCATCGGTGTCGGTTCACCAAAACGCATCTCATACATTTTGCGAACCACGTTCAATCGGGATGACTCATCCAAAGCGAGCTTGGCTTGATACAAGAGACGATCAGAACGCGCACCGCCTGGTTGCCCCGCTGCATACAGGCGCACGCCCGATTCCCCAACCCAAATCAACAACGTGCCAGACCTCGCAGCCAGCACCACCGCAGCATGAGAGACGCGCGTGCCAGGCTCCAACATCAGGCAGGCAATGCCACCGACGGGAATATGTTTGCGCACCCCGTTTTTGTCGATCAGCACGAACGCACCATCGATCACATCCAGCCTGCCGTATTGCAGGAATACAATAGAATTACGCTCTTTCAGCGCAATAGGTTTAAGTGGTGGGAGTAAATCTGCCATGGTAATCTATGCGACCAACAGCGTAATATCGCGCCAGTTGAGAACCTCAACCACGTAGTGCTTTCGCCGAATATCACGCGCTATATTTTCTATCTTCTCGGAAATCGAGGTGTCGCTTCTGCTCAACATCACGCCCTCCGAAGCATAAGTAAACCGCAGCCAAATGCTTTGGCGGGACCAATGCCTTTTTCCCAAAAAATACGGAGCTGTTCAACATCATGAACTGTGCATACGCCCTCAAATAAAACAGGAATAATTTTCCCTGGTCGGTTTCCTTTGCGGAAATAAAGCGGTGCATGATTGGTAAGGGTTAACATTTCACTCGTTACTGCATCTGCTAACTTACGTTGTAACCATGCGACTTGCTCATCTTCTTTAATCAAAGAAACCCGACATTTTCCTTGGTTTCTTTTGTTGGCTTTATGCTCTGTATCCGCGATACGTTTGGTGGGGTTTGCCAACAGTTGAAATGCCAATCGTTGCCCCTTGTGAAACGGCTCTGACTGAAAAGACTTACTCGCTAACACTCTTGCACAGCTTGATTGCACGATAGGCTCAATAGTTGACTGCATTAACACTTGAGCACCCGATGCCAAATTAACGGACTCCATATAATATAAAAATGGAGAAGCCGAACCTTTCTCAATGTTAGGAAACAGTGTCCACAATGCACGATGCCACTCGTAAGTGTTGTGCAATTTACCAGGATGGAGAAACACTCTACTTAAATACATTACTCCTCCTTGCTTGTAGCATGAATATAGACCGATCGCGTAGCAAACTGCCGTTTACGTGCATATACAGGCTCATCACGCATACGCCACAAGGCATCAGTCGCATGCAATTTTGCTTCACTGTAAATGACACCGCCCACTGGCTCAGACATGGCAAATGCCTCCTTGAAGTCAACGGCTGAAATAACGGCATCAAATAAAGGGCGCGATAACGGACATGAACGCCGCCCTAGAAATGGCGTGTAAATAGGAGCCCTAACCGCTTCCTCAATCGCAGCAAGTGAATAGCCCATGTTTGGTATAGATTGAATCATTAGCGTATATTCTGCATCACAAAGGTATTCACGTTTGGAAACCACAGGATTTTTATTAGCTTTCCCGTCCACCTTGCGCGCATCCATGACGGTATGAAAATCCATTATACGAATAAGCGGGCACGACTTGCCATTAACTTTCTTTTCATCAATACGAACAGCTATCCGAACAGATGATGAAAGCATCTCTAATTTTTCAACTTGATTACGATCAATCCCTAAACATGCAGCCAACAAGCCAAGCACAGCACTGCGCGTCGGAATCAACTCACTATGCCGTAAATCTTCATATGTATGCCCACCCCAAGCCTGCATCACACCATGCAGTTTGATGGCAAGATAATGGTTCATACCGCATCAGCTCCAGCGTCTGATTCAATCCATGCTTCCAGTTTAGCTAATGAATCGAATGATGCTGCATCGCTCAACGGCTCATGAGAACGCAACTGAAACACACCTACTTTTTCATCAAGTCCATACCCCTGATGTACGGCATGCCAATAACTGTTTAGTTCCTCAACAGAAGAGGTCAGAAACCCATCCTTAGACTTCACAGGTTCTTCAAACGCATTAGCCAATGAAACGGGAATATCACTAAATGACACTAAGGCATAATCTGCCACATTATGAGCCGCAAAACTTTGCTGCTTAGCCGAAGGAACCACCGTCGCTAGCAAATGCAAAACATGCTTGGCAATACCTAACGCTGCTTGGCGACTTGCTTTGGTCTCTTCTGCGTGCATGTTTTGCAACAAGCCTAAATTCACTTGAAGTTGTTTGAGGTTTAAACTGGCATAACGGTAAAACACGCCAGAACTAAACTCCTGTGTGTTTAAATGACCAGCCCCCACATCACCATCGTCACTCACCAAATCATCAACAGCGGTAAACCAATCAATATCGGCATCAACGCCATGGGTGGTAATCGCATGGGCTACGGCTAATGCACCATCGACACCTACTTGCGTCATTAAGCCCGATGTTGCCATGCGACCTGATAACGCAATGTCTTTGGCGTGAGCTAATGCGGCCTTAAATGGCGCAGTCTGCTTGACAATCTGACGCTCCAATTTTTTCTGATCAATATCATCGCCAGCATCTGCAATCACTTGGCAAAAATAGGCAACCTCTTCTACGGTCCACGGTGCTACGGCATCCGCCTGTGTATCATCGCTGATACCCTCTTTGCCAGAAACCCATTCAATAGCTTGAATAACTTGATCTTCTGTAAAGCGTTCACCCAATGCCGCAATATATTTTGCTTTTATCTTGCCCAATTCACGCGTACGGTCGGATGGGGTTCCAAGGTTTATAGCATAATAATCACTTTTACGTATTGCCCGTTTCAGGCTCTGGCTAGATATACGAACACGCCGCACGCCACCAAAAACGGCTGATTTTTGCATATTCATATCATCGCGGTTCAAACACGATGGACTATGGGAAATTAAAATATGAAAGTTGAGATAATTCTTAGACATAAGAAGCTCCTTATTTGCTTGCGTGATTCATGAAAAATTGTTCGAGGATTTGACGCTTTTGATCATTATTCCAATAGAACAGTTGCTTGCCAAAAGTTGCCCAATCCAACTTGGGTTCGACCTGCTGCACTAAACGACGTAGTTGAATGAGGTCATTGGGGGATTCTGAGCGCAACACCTGAAACAGGCGTGCCTCACTGACTTTACTTTTGCCCAACTGCGCGCCCAGTGAAGGGGCGTGATCGATGTGATCAGCAAAAGGTAAAAAAAACGCTACGCGGCGATGACGCACATCGGTTTCACCAAAGAACAGTCGATAAAAAGCTGGTACCATCGCCACATCGTCGAGTGTTGCACATCGTCGTAATTCAGCTTTTGGACCATTGCCCAATGCCTTAAATTGCTCAGCTACAAGCTTAAAGTCTAAACTCATGGTGTTACCCCCTGTATTTTCTTAAATTCTTTGGTCAAGGTTCGCTTGGCAATAGCAATCGCCAAGATCATTTTAGGCTCATGCTGATACGGTTTGGTTACTTGACGAAATATATCCCAGCTGATACGAATGAGTTGCTGCACGAGGTCTTTTTTTGTTTGAATACCCTGTTGCCAATCAACACTGCGCAAGCAAGCATGAATCAATGGTTCAGAGTTTTGATAAAATAATGCCTCTGCTTGATCTGGCACAGCACTGGCTCCTGACGTTTTTGCGAAACCGTATAATTTACCGCGTAAGGAAGATTTGATTTGAATCGCTGTCTCTACCAAGTCAGAGAGCATTTGATGATGCGCCTCCCAGCCCTCTGCCAAGCTAATTAACTCATGCCGCCGTTGTAAAATAGAGGCTTGTTTATTGCGATAGCCTCCCACCACCATTGTTAATGGCCTGCCTCGCGTAAGCTTTTGCCATTGTTGCGCATTAGCGGCTGGTTGTTGTCCCTCTTTCTGACTCTCCTGTACGACTACAAAGCGTGTTAAATGCGTCCAAGCGGGTGCAGTGGTGGTGAAAGATACATATTTTTCTTCGCGCTCACCTTTTTTGAGTTGCCAATAGCGTGGCGAATGGGGGTGAATCCATTGCCCTATGATGTTATGGACGAACTTCTCTTTATTAAACCCTGTAACGAGCGACTCCTCAGTACTGCCATAGAACTGGCACACCCCTGCTGTATTGGTGATAAGCTCTATGTGAGCGGGTTGCCAAAACAGTCCGCGCAATAAACCAATACTGCTCGCAGGAATAGATGAACCAGCTTTGATCGGCTCGACCCATGTGGGGACATCGTGCACTTTTGTCGCATCGTAAGTTGGCATGAGCAAACGTAATGAGTCTTCATGGAGTACATTAAACCAAATCATTTGGCGCAGGCTTTCGCCATAAATTAATGAAGTTACTGGCGCACCACCACGAAAACCGCCCTTAAATCCACCGCCCATACTTGGCGCATTCATTGCTTGATTAAACAATACAATCACCGCCGTCGAAGAACTAACCGCATGGAGTTCGCCAGCATCATTAAAAAAACAATGATTATTCCCCTCTGGTAAACCAACAAATAGCTTTTGAATAGGGGTGGGTGTAACCGACTTTACGCCGCGTGTTTGCATGAATGGTGTGTCAGGGTGATGCAGATCAAACCAGTCTTGATAAGGGGTGATTCCTTTTTGGTACTCCTCTTCTTGCATGGCTGTGCGAATATTTTTCCGCAAGGTTTTGTCATCTACTGGTCTAAAAACCACCTGAGTCAAACAAATTATCAATTGCAGGCAAGCCATTTCCATATCATCGCGTGGCAACGATATGCGCCAAGGTTCATCGCGACACAGCACATCTTGTAAACAGATCAGTCGTTGCTTCCCTTCTTGTTGAACAGGAATCCATGGGTCAGTCAGTAGATTCATTTATCACCTCTTAAATTTTTATTACTGCGATCAATGCGACAACCAAAGCTAAAGCAACAAGTCCTAAAGGTGTTATTTTATTTAGATATAACACCATATTCTTTATCAAGATCATATATAATCTCCTTAATGTGGCGAGAGATTAGAATGCTTTTTTATAAATTTCAAGTAGCTAACTTAAGATATACCCATACCTTCTACACTTGATTTTTATATGGATGACTATAATATAACAATTGTCCGTTAAATAATTCCTGTGCAACACTTTGATTTATAAGTGATTGTTCCCCAAAAAAGCATTGGGGATGACCCGTAGCTAACTTATCGGAATTTTTACAGACGTTTATTGTTCCCCACACCTCTGTGGGGCTGAGGAGGGTCAGCGATGACCCTCCAACATCCTTAATCCCTCAGTAAGACTATAAACCAAAAGTGTTTTGCCTGTAGTACTCTTCCAGCTACCTTCATGATCTTTCTCCATGGGTAGCCAAACAATTCCCTCTTCCATCGCAGGCAGTCCCTTCCTTTGCCACGAAGCTGGTACAGGAATGGTGTTCATACTCAAGGCTTCGGCCAGTAACCATTCATCTAATGCTGCAATGCATTGACCATCAAGAAAAGTCTTTTCCTTACCTGTGTCTATCACGGGAAGCACGTTCAAACTCATTTCACCATCACGGGTTAACGTGGCTGTTTTGGCATCACTGTCATCAAAATGTGTTTGACTGTTCGCCAGTCGAAGGGATGTATATCGCGTAGCTTGTTCACAGGCTACAAATCGATCGTATTCCTGTTGTACTTGCTCGGGTTCATCGATCCATGCATCTTCTTGATACACTAATTCAATCAAAGGACGATACACATCAGGGAAGGTTAACACGGGGTGTTGTTGCAATAATGTCTCTGTTCGCCACAAAACACGCGCATTTGGTGCATCTTTATTACCATAAATAAGTTTGTGTAGATCATAATCATGATTTATCGGCACAATCACAGAACAACGAGGCTCTTCAAAACCTTGAGGGCGAACACGGTCATGTCGATGTAAACGCCCCAACCGTTGAAATAACAAGTCCATCGGGCACAACTGGGTCAGCATCCAATCAAAATCAAGATCAAGGCTTTGTTCCACCACCTGAGTGGCAACCAAGATACCACCTGACTTACGTTGTTCGCCCTTGCCGTAAGCTTGTAGCACTGATGTTTCTTTATCCCGTCGATCACAAAAACGATAACGGGAATGAAATAAATCAACGACTGTACTGCCACGCTCGCGTAAACGCACAGCAGTGTGTTGAGCATCTGCAACAAGGTTACAAATCAAGACAACATTAGCCCCCATATTGGCAGCATCGAGCACCCGATCTAGTGTAGCGTCAGAAAATTGCATATCAGGTGAGCTTACACTATCAATATACACAGATTTGGCTGATTGCTGTAGCATGCGTTGCTCATCATTTGGTAACTCAAACGAACTCATTGCCTGTGCCATATGCGTCACCAAGGGGTATGCTTCACCCTGCTCGTTCTCTTTCAACCTACCACCCCACGCTGCAATAAGGTTGTTTTTTTGATAATGGGGCAACGTTGCCGATAATAAAATCGCGCTACCGAACACCTGCTTTTGCTTTTTTAGCACGCTCTCTAGCAAACCATACATATAACTATCATAAGCATGCACCTCATCCACAATCAATATGCTTTTAGCTAAGCCAAAAGAGCGGACAAAGTTATGCTTTACGGGTAATACTGAAATCAGCACCTGATCAATCGTGCAAACACCGACCTGCCCAAGAAACACCCGTTTTCGGCTTTGGCTAAGCCATTGGGAACACTGAACAGAAGCTTCTGTCTCATACGTTAAATCTTGTAAATTGCGCTTGTATGCAATGGCTTTAAGGTTCATGAATTGCTCGTTGAATTTCGCCTTGCCGTGAGCGAGTAGCAGGTTGCCATCGTGGTATAAAGTGGTAGTTACTTGTAGCAAACGATCAAACATGGCATTGGCTGTTGCTTGAGTTGGCAAAGCAAAGATAATGCCCTCAGCTACCCCCTCTGCCAATAGGCGACTGGCATAAGCCAATGCAGCCTCTGTTTTACCCGAACCCGTTGGTGCTTCGATAATCGTCAAGCCTGACTGCAAAGGCATGCGATCCACCAGCGTTTGAACTTGTCGCGGTTTATAGCGCGGAAACAGGGTGGTCATGCCTCCTGCACTAACAGCACTCTGAATCAGCCCACTTTCTTTTAATATCTGCTTGGCAATACTCCGACGTGTGGCAAAATATTCAGATAAATCCAATGATTGTTCGACATAAGAAAAGCGCAATTCGCCAGCGGCATTGCTTTCCATAGAGCCAAGCCAATCAGATACAGCACAAAAACCTGCTAAAAAACCTTGATCTATAGCGGGTGGCATATCCTCTAGCGATAAACCCACAGGAGTTAGAAATAACGCTGCAATGGCATCAACGAATGCCAGACGAGCATTGCGGTCATGCTCTAAAGTAGCAGGGGCACAATTAGGAGGCGTGCCATCTAATTGTGGTATTCTACCATGATGACCAGCAACGGCTGCAATCCACGACTCCCAAGCGTCCCATAGCTCTGCATCACCCCATTCGTCATCCCATTGAAAACGAGGATCCAAGTCATGAAACAGCCAATATAGGCTGTAGTTGCCATGGTAATAGGTTGTACACTGGCTCTCATCCGCCAATGCAAAACCAGACCATAAGTTTAGTGCAGTTTGGGATGATTTTAACTGAAAACGCACATCAAATTTACCCAAATCATGCAAGGTAATAAAGAACAACAACCACGCTTTTGTTTGCTGCTCGGACAAGGTTGTGATGTACATACATTGCTGGCGAATAACAGAGCTTTGAGACCACCATTCAGCTGCCACCGCCGCCACATCCAAACAGTGGTACGGCAAAAGATGGTAGCTACCATCCTCTTTCCCTGCTTTGCCCCAATAGCGGTAGTATGCCTTCATAGCCTAACTTCCTTTGACCAACGGTTTCCAAAGTAATGTCGCCAAGCTAAACATGAATAGTCGCAAATCGTGCGACTATTCATGTTTAAGATAACGCGCTGCCGCAGCTTGTAGGCGTTGGGCGACTTGTTGGCGTAACGATTCGGGTTCAACCACCACCACATCTGGACCATAGCGACAAATGTCCAACACCAATTCCGTGGGGTTGCCGTAGGGAATACGTAACTCATATGCGCCATCATCACACCAGCAACATTGTTGCTGGGGATGCCATTGTTCATCGGCAACCCAGCGTGCTCGTTCAGGTGTAAAATGTAATACAGCCCATTGCGTGATCGAACCACCAAAAATACCGTAGCCTGATTGTTCGTCACTGTTATCGACATCCACGGCGTGTTGTTTATTGATGTGGGCTAAGCTGATGCGATCAATTGCCAAAGTGCGATTCGCTTGGCGCAAATGGCAAAAACAACGTAAAAACCAATTGTCTCTATAGTGAATGATTTGTTGCGGTGAAACTTCTCGTTCTGAGTGCTGACTATTACTGCGGTCATCGTAGTGTACACGCAATCGTTTGCGCTCCAACAGTGCGGCGATAATGGTGGGGAATGCAGGAAGATGAGAAAAACGCAGTTGAATGCCTTTGACACGAATGCGGTGTAACTCTTTTGCTGTGTCAGGCAGGCGACGGCGGATGCTTTGCTCTAACGGTGCCAATATATCGCGCAGTACGCCACAAGGCTCTTGCTCTCCCATCATTTGACGCAAAGCTGCAAGTGCGTAAATCTCTTGTTGATTGAGCCACAAACCAGGTAAATGAAAGGGGGTGTCAGGGTTGTAATAATAACCTTGACCACGGCAGGTAACGACTGGCGCACCATACTCATCTTTCAAACAGGCAAGATAACGATAAAATGAAGCGCGGTCGCAACCGAGCTGCTGACATAGATCATCGCGCGAAATAGGCGTTTTTCGGTCTTCCAACAGGCGGTGAAGGTGAATGATGCAAGGATTCACCATAATAAAGAAGTACCATTGGCAATACCTTCGCCAACTTTTGGGAAAGTGAGAATAAAGTAAACAAGTAACCACCTCATTCAAAAATATCGTGCGGTATTAAAAACAACATCGACAAAACCCCGATGTTATTTTTAATATATACTTTATAAATCAATGTGTTACAAACACTTGCTTTCTTCACCTAAAAATTGTCTTCTTTTGGCGAAGGTATTGATTGGAACAATCCATATCAACCTCCTTAGCGTGTATGGCATAATCATGATGAGGCTACGAAAGTATGACAAGTTTTTTTAATGAACACTTTGTTGAGTGGCGCACAAGGTAAGCAATATCAGCAATGGCTTGAGTGGATTTATGGAGAATGCAGGCTAGGCTTCGCTGCTATTTTTGTTCGTAAAAAACACTGCCTGCCTTATATGCGCAGCGGTTGTTGGAGTTTGCAGCCATGCCACGTTGTGATGATTTTAAATCTATTTTGATTTTGGGTGCCGGCCCGATTGTAATCGGCCAAGCCTGCGAGTTTGATTATTCTGGCGTGCAGGCGTGTAAAGCTTTGAAAGAAGAGGGGTATCGAGTGATCTTGGTTAACTCGAACCCGGCCACGATTATGACCGACCCTGAGTTTGCCGATGCCACTTACATCGAACCTGTGAACTGGGAAGTTGTGGCGCGTATTATCGAGCAGGAACGTCCTGATGCCATTTTGCCAACCATGGGTGGGCAAACGGCGTTGAATACAGCCCTAGATTTGCACAGTAACGGCGTGTTGGAGAAGTTTGGCGTACGTTTGATCGGCGCGCAACCTGATGCTATCGACATGGCAGAAGACCGCGAACGCTTTAAGGCTGCGATGGATCGCATCGGGCTGGAAATGGCGCGTGGCGCGTTCGCTCATTCGTTGGAAGAAGCCTTCACCATTGGCGAATCCATTGGCTACCCGCTGATTATTCGCCCTTCCTTTACCTTAGGCGGCAGTGGCGGCGGCATTGCTTACAACCGTGCCGAATTGGAACGTATTGCGCGTAGTGGTCTTGATGCCAGCCCAAGCAATGAGATTTTGGTTGAAGAATCCATCATCGGTTGGAAAGAGTACGAAATGGAGGTCATGCGCGACCACCGTGACAACTGCGTTATTATCTGCTCGATTGAAAACCTTGACCCTATGGGCGTACACACAGGCGATTCCATTACCGTTGCCCCTGCGCTGACGATGACGGATAAAGAATACCAGCGCATGCGTGATGCCTCGATTGCCTGCTTGCGCGAAATTGGTGTTGAAACAGGCGGCTCCAACGTGCAGTTCGCGGTCAACCCTGATAACGGTCGTTTGATTATGATCGAAATGAACCCGCGTGTATCGCGCTCCTCTGCTTTGGCATCGAAGGCGACAGGTTTCCCGATTGCCAAAATCGCTGCCAAGTTGGCGGTGGGTTATAGCTTGGATGAAATCCGCAACGATATTACGGGCGAAACATGGGCCGCTTTTGAACCCAGCATTGATTACGTGGTGACCAAGATGCCACGCTTTGCCTTTGAAAAATTCCCTGGTTGTGATGCGCGTTTGACCACGCAAATGAAGTCGGTGGGTGAAGTGATGGCGATTGGTCGCAGCTTTACCGAAAGTCTGGGCAAAGCCATGCGTGGACTGGAAACGGACACTTGCGGATTTGACTTCACCTTGCCTGAAGATGTCGATGTAGAAGTGTTCCTGCAAGACAAACTCGGCGTGCCATGCGCTGATCGTTTGTGGTGGGTCGCAGAAGCATTGCGCTTGGGCTGGAGCGAAGCGCGTGTTCATCAAATTACCCGTATTGACCCTTGGTTTTTGCGCGAAATCAATCATGTGGTTCAACTGGAAGAGGCAACACGCCAGCGCAACATCGCCGATGTAACGGTCGGTGAATGGCGTGAACTCAAGCGTGAGGGCATATCCGACCAGCGTTTGGCGCAGTTGTGGGGATGCACAGAAGCAGAAGTTCGGACGACACGTCAAGGGCATGGGGTGACCCCTGTATTTAAGCGGGTCGATACCTGTGCTGCTGAATTTGAGGCGAAAACACCGTATTTGTACTCTTGCTATGAGCAAGCTTGCGAAGCACAGCCAAGCAGTAACAAAAAAATCATGGTGTTGGGTGGTGGTCCTAACCGTATTGGTCAGGGGATTGAGTTTGATTACTGCTGTGTGCATGCTGCTTTTGCTTTGTCCGAAGACGGTTACGAAACCATTATGGTCAATTGCAACCCAGAGACGGTATCCACCGATTACGATACCTCTGACCGACTGTATTTTGAATCATTAAACTTTGAAGACGTGATGGCGATTGTCGCAGTGGAACGCCCTGACGGTGTCATTGTGCAATTTGGTGGTCAAACGCCGTTGAAGCTAGCCGATGCGTTGGAGCAAGCTGGCGTACCGATTATCGGCACCAGTCCCGACATGATTGACTTGGCAGAAGACCGTGAACGGTTCCAGCAATTACTGCACCGCCTAGAACTGCGCCAACCAGAAAATGGCACGGCGCGTTCGGTGGAAGAAGCTGTAAACATTGCGGCTACCATCGGCTACCCTGTGGTGGTGCGTCCATCCTATGTATTGGGCGGACGGGCGATGCAAATTGTTTATGGTGAAGAAGGGCTGCTGCGCTATATGCGCGAAGCGGTATCCGTCTCCCACGATCACCCTGTGTTGTTGGATCGCTTCCTAAACTGTGCGATTGAACTGGATGTAGACGCGCTGTGCGATGGTCAACGGGTGATTATCGGCGGTATTATGGAGCATATCGAGGAAGCTGGCGTGCATTCTGGTGATTCCGCCTGCTGTTTGCCGCCGCATTCGATCAGTGCCGCAGTCATTGCAGAAGTGAAGCGGCAAACGCGAGCCTTGGGCATGGCGTTGAATGTGCGTGGGCTGATGAATATTCAGTTCGCATTGCAGGGTGAAGTGCTGTATGTGCTAGAGGTTAACCCACGTGCTTCGCGCACGGTTCCCTTTGTCTCTAAAGCTGTGGGGCAACCATTGGCGAAACATGCAGCGCGTATTATGGCAGGTGCAAGTTTGGATGATTTGGGTTTGATGGAAGACATTGCTCCACCAAGCACCTT
The DNA here is from genome assembly GCA_964645625.1 of uncultured Zetaproteobacteria bacterium. Taxonomy (GTDB): domain Bacteria; phylum Pseudomonadota; class Zetaproteobacteria; order Mariprofundales; family Mariprofundaceae; genus AB-137-C09. The sequence continues at coordinate 15,855 of CAZYAI010000031.1, read as the reverse complement.
CCACGCCGTAAAAGAAGCTGTATTCCCCTTTGTGAAGTTCCAAGGTTCTGACATTTTGCTCTCGCCAGAGATGAAATCGACAGGCGAAGTGATGGGCATTGCCAGTGACTTTCCTGCTGCCTTTGCTAAGGCGCAATTAGGTGCTAGCTCACGACTGCCATCATCGGGTACGGCGTTTATTTCGGTACGCGATGAAGACAAGCAAGGCGTGGTAGAAGTGGCGCGTTTACTGCATCAGGCAGGCTTTGATTTGCTTGCCACATCAGGCACTTTCAGCGTGATTAAAGACGCAGGTGTTCCTTGTGCTAAAACGGAAAAAGTGACATCTGGCGTGCGTCCACATATCGTTGACCGCTTGCTCAATCGCGAGGTGAACTTGGTGATTAACACCACCGCAGATCAACGCGCAGTTGCCGACTCAAAAGAGATTCGTCAAGCAACGTTAAGTTGCGCAATCGTTTATTTTACCACATTGGCTGGTGCTTTAGCCGCCGCTCAAGCCATTGCTGGTCAATCTGATGTCACCGCAGCGGTGAGCATTCAATCATACCACAGGGGATAATATGCAACGTGTACCGATGACAAGGGAAGGTGCTGAGGCACTGCGTCAAGAACTGACCACGCTGAAGACAGAAAAAAGGCATCAAATTGTTGCTGCCATTGAAGAAGCGCGGGCGCATGGCGACCTCTCCGAAAATGCGGAATATCACGCAGCAAAAGAGGAGCAAGGCTTGAACGAAAGCCGTATTGCGACTTTAGAAGACAGGTTAGCACGGGCACAGGTGATTGACCCTGCGACGATTGAATCCGACACGATTGTGTTTGGCGCACAGGTCATTTTGGTGGATTTGGATAAAGACACTGAAGTGAAGTATTACATCGTCGGTGAAGACGAAGCAGATATTAACCAAAGTAAAATCTCGATCACTTCGCCGATTGCTCGTGCTTTGATTGGCAAAGAAGAAGGCGATGTTGCGACCGTTCACGCACCAGGTGGTGACCGTGAATATGAGATCACTGAAGTGCGTTATGGCTGAAGCAAGCATGAGCCGAGCAGCAAGTTTGCAAGGGGCGGCTTTACGCTTAACCCTCGCCTTGATGCTTGGCTGCTTGGTGGTTGCGGGTTATATCGTTGCGCCTGTGCTGTTTGCTGAGGCAAGCAGCCATGCGCAAGCAGGTTTGTTGGCTGGTGCAATCTTTAAAGTCTGTAACCAAGGGGTGTTGGTATTGGGGGCAGCAGCAGCGGCTTTTTATTGGCAGTTGGGTGAACGTCGTAAACGTGTCTGGCTGCCATTATTGCTATTATGCTTGTTGATTGCGGTGAATGCTTTTGTGTTAACGCCCATCATGGCAGAACTTAAAGCTGCCGCTGGTCCAATCGATGCTTTAGCCGTTGATGACCCACAGCGTCAGACCTTTGGCATGTGGCATGGTGTGAGTGCTGTATTGCATCTATGTGCTAGCATCAGTAGTGCATGGTTAATCGCGTGCCGCATGCCAACAGGTGGCAAATGAAGAACTTAGAAGGCTAGCGGGTTGCCAATTTACTCGAGTGAAAGAACCTTTTCACTGTCTATAATGTCACCTGCTGGGCTGATGCGTTTTTCTAGCAAGGTCATCGTTCCTTGCCCTATTTTGATGATGCGACCATTGTTTTTACCCATATAGTTGCCAACGCGAACGACATAGCTTTGCTTTTTGCTATCTTCGACCATGGCAACATTGTCATCCCCCATACGGAAGGTGGCAACAAAATTCAGTTCGGTTAAATCTTTATATTCCAGCGGTTCTTTTACTCGGCTGTCAAACCGCTCACGCAATTTTTTCTGTTTGCGTTCGGCAATAGCTTTTAATTCCCGTTCGCGTTCCCCTTCAATATCAATAAACGATACAAAAGGATCACGGATCGTATCCAAATCAAACTTAGGGGCGCGCAGGATGCGGCTCATGGCATCGGTAGAGCTGGGGTCAAAAGCCTCTTCGTAAGGATTACTTGAGGCATAAGGGTCAACAGCGGGAGTGGTTGTGCTTGGGGTAGCAGCTTGCGCCAGTGGTGCCGCAGCCAGTAGTAACACTGAAACAAACGATGTTGCAACGAACTTGGGTACCATAACTACTCCCTTATGTGGTACTCCCAAGGGGAATCGAACCCCTGTTTCCGCCGTGAGAGGGCAGCGTCCTAGACCGCTAGACGATGGGAGCATAATCGCAGAAGGGCGTATAGTAACATTATAGCTTGCTCCTTCGCAATAGTGGTGTTGGAACAGGACAACGACCATGATGGCACTTTGTGACTTGAGTTCAGACATTATCATGATAATTGCTACGCAAGTGTGCGCTGATACTGCCCTCAGTCTTGCGTCTGTTCACTCCGTCATGCCGCACTTGATGCGGTATCCAGTCTTGCGTCCGTTCTTTGGATTGTGGATCAAGTCCGCAATGACGTGGCTTTCCTATGTCGTGCCACGCTTGATATAGCATCCAGTTTTGCGTAAATAGTACACAAATTAAGCGGCTTATTGACGGTGAATAAACAGCTTCTTACGCTTTAGCATCATGCCATCATTTTTCGCTTATTTTTTCACCATGATCGCGGGACTGCTGCTATGGCTTACACCAGCGTCAGCAACGCCGCCTGCTTTGGATGCTTCATCTTTTGCCGATGAAGTCGTGTCTTTCCACGAAGGTGAGCCAGCGGCGCGTGGTAAGGTAAATAATGCACCAAGCTTGGCGTTAGGCTCCCCTTCACGTAATCGCCCTTCCGTGACTTTAGGCTGCGGCGGTCAACTGGTGTTGCGCTTTGTGGATAACGCGCTCATCGATGTGCCTGGCTCTGATCTGTATGTGTTTGAAATTGGTCCTAATGTAGAGGCAACGGCTGTTGCTATATCGACGAATGGTCATGATTGGGTGGAGGTCGGCACGGTCGCTGGTGCTACTGCTTCGTTGGATATTGACCGCTATAGCACAGCCGAGCAAAGCTTTAGCTATGTACGCCTAACGGATCTAAAAGCATCCTGCCATTCCACCACGCCAGGGGCAGATATTGCCGCCGTAGCTGCGATTGGTTCAGCAGTGCGTTATCAATTCTCTGCGGCAGTATTGTTTGACTATGACCAAGCAACGTTAAAACCTGCTGCGCAAAAGGTGTTGCAACAATGGCTGCAAGACTTTCATCAGTCCGTAGGGCGTTTACAAATTAATGGGCACAGCGATCAATTTGGCGGTGAACAGTATAATCAGCAGCTCTCAGAACAACGGGCGCGTGCTGTAGCTGATTATTTACGCCCCCATCTAGCCAAGGGTATAAGCCTAAAAACCCAAGGTTTAGGCGAGACGCAACCGCTGGTACAAGGCAATACAGCCGAAGAGACAGCACCAAACCGCCGTGTAGAAATGCTTTATTTCCCATAACCAGCAACGATTGTTCAATCGCATCAAGGATGAAGCCTACAAGCGGCGTAGCATCAGCCTGCTGGTCGGCATCGCCTAGTGCTGTGTCATAGGTCTGTTATCGATCTCGCACAACGTTTTCCACTGGCAGCCAAGCCAGCCTTGGTCGCCAACAGAATCCGTTATAATCAGCCGTTTTTTCATTATTGCTTGCTATTGCTTGGCATTCGGTGAGCAAAAAGGGAGCATTCGCCGTAATCCATATCGTAAGGGGTACTAGGTGAGTTCAATTTATCAGGCAGACGCTATTGAGGCGAAATGGCAACAACGTTGGCAACAAGAGGGCATTGATGAAGCCAATGAATCAGCAGACGACCAGCGACCACGTTATTACTGCTTGGTGATGTTTCCTTATCCTTCGGGGCAGTTGCATATGGGGCATGTGCGTAATTATTGCCTTGGCGATGCCGTGGCGCGTTATAAACGTATGCAGGGGCATAATGTGTTGCACCCCATTGGTTGGGATGCGTTTGGCTTGCCTGCGGAAAATGCAGCGATTCAACATAAGCAGCCACCTGCTGTATGGACAGACAATAATATCGCGCAAATGCGTAAACAACTTAAAGGACTGGGCTTTTCTTACGACTGGTCACGTGAAATTGCCACCTGTAAGCCTGACTACTATCGCTGGGAACAATGGATGTTCTTGCGTCTGATGGAAAAGGGACTTGCCTACCGTGCTAAGGCGGAAGTGAACTGGTGCGAGCCTTGTCATACCGTGCTGGCTAACGAACAGGTTGAGGAAGGTTGCTGTTGGCGTTGTGATACGCCTGTGATTCGCCGCGAATTGTCCCAGTGGTTTATTCGTATTACCGATTATGCCGAAGAGCTATTGCAAGATTTGGACTTGCTTGATGGTTGGCCTGAGCGCGTGCGAGATATGCAGCGCAATTGGATTGGTCGTTCTACTGGTGCAGAAGTTCGTTTTTCTCTGGCGGACAGTGATGGTCATATTGATATTTTTACTACCCGTCCTGACACCTTGATGGGCGTGACTTATATGGCTGTGGCAGCAGCACATCCGTTGGCGCGGCAAGCGGCGGAAAATAATCCCGACTTAGCTGCGTTTATCGAAGAGTGCTCCCACGTTTCGACCAAAGAAGCGGATATGGCACAGATGGAGAAAAAGGGCATGCCATTGGGGATTGATGCTATTCACCCCATTACTGGTGAACGTGTTCCTGTGTGGGCAGCGAATTTTGTGCTGATGAGTTACGGTACAGGTGCGGTGATGAGCGTGCCAGCGCACGATGAACGTGATTTTGATTTTGCCCAAGCTTATGGATTGCCGATCAAGCAGGTGATTCAGCCTGCCGATGGCGAATGGGATATGAACCACGGTGCTTTTACGGATGCAGGGGTGTTGATTAACTCAGGTGACTTTAACGCCTTGGCTTCTGATGAGGCAAAAACGGCGATCATCGATTATTTACAAGCCCATGATGCTGGTAGCGAGCGCGTGCAATACCGTTTGCGTGATTGGCTGGTGTCTCGTCAACGTTATTGGGGCGCGCCGATTCCTGTGGTTCATTGCCCTGATTGCGGTGTTGTACCAGTGCCAGATGAGGATCTTCCCGTGGTGTTGCCAGAGCATTTGCAGCCTACGGGTGGGGCTTCACCTTTGGTGGATTGCGAAGCGTTTATGCATGTAGATTGCCCCCGTTGTGGTCAAGCGGCTCAGCGTGAGGCGGATACCTTTGATACATTCATGGAATCTTCTTGGTATATGAACCGTTATACCTGCAATCAGCAGCAAGACGCTATGTTGGATGCTTCGGCGATGCAGCGGTGGGCACCTATCGATCAATACATTGGTGGGGTCGAGCATGCGGTGTTGCATTTGTTGTATGCGCGCTTTTACCACAAATTGATGCGCGATGTGGGGCTGTTTAGTGAGGAAGATGGTGGCAAAGAGCCTTTCCGTCAGCTGATGACCCAAGGCATGGTGTTGCTTAATGGCTCAAAAATGAGTAAATCCAAAGGCAATACGGTTGATCCTCAGGTGATTATTGACCGCTATGGTGCTGATACGGCACGTTTGTTCACCCTGTTTGCAGCACCACCAGAAAAGGATTTAGAGTGGAATGATGCTGGCGTGGAAGGGGCGCACCGTTTCCTTGGTCGTGTTTGGCGATTGATGGGGCGTGGCGAAGATGCTGTAACAGGTAACGATGATGCCGAGGCTTGCCGTGCGATGCGGCGCGTGATTCACCAAAGTATTGCTCGTGTAACGCATGCTTTTGAACATGGTTTTGCCTTTAATGTGGCGATTGCAGCGTTGATGGAGTTAAGCAATCACCTGCAATCATTTGCTGCTACGGGTGAGCAGGGGCAAGCTGTATTACGCGAAGGTTTGGAAGCCTTGGTGCGTATGCTTGCGCCTTTTGTGCCGCATATTGCCTGTGAGTGCGGGCAGCGCATCGGCATGGAAACCATGGCTGTGTTGGCAGCGTGGCCGACTGTTGACGCACAAGCCTTAGAGGAAAGTGAAATTACCTTGGTGGTGCAATTTAACGGCAAGAAACGCGGTGAAGTACGCGTAGCTAAAGATGCGAGCCAAGAGCAAGTCATGGCCGTTGTGGGTCAAGATGAAGAACTTAGTCGTTGGCTTGATGGCATGCAGATAGCAAAAGTTATTTTGGTTGCAGGTCGCCTGATCAACATCGTGGTGCGCCCACAATGATCTGGTTGCGCTTACTCCCCTTGTTATTGCTGGCAGCGTGCGGTTACCACTTGGTGGGTCAAGGGGATGGCGCAGGTTTGATTCAAAAAGACGAAGTGGTTTATGCCCAAGCCGACAGTGCTGTGGCGCAAACGTTGCGCGATGATTTGGCGCAGGAGCTAGAGCGGCGTGGTTATAGCATCAGTGATGATGCTGGCGTTGCCGCCGTCGCCTTACATATTCGCCAAGCGAGCGAACAGTTAAACCCCTCAGCTTACGATGCTTCGGGGTTGGCTGTGCAATATCGTTTGATTCTGCGTGCCGATGCGGTGCTTTGGCGTAACAATGAAGAGATATGGCGCGCCGATGCGATTACGGTGGAGGGCGACGTGTTTGCCAGTGGTGGCCCCAGTGACATCGATGCACAACGAGCCAGCGTGTCACAACAGTTGCACAAAGCGTGGGTTCGTCGTGCTATGGCGCAGTTACAATCAGGTTTTTAACCTGAATTATTCACAAATACTGTCGCGCCCTTGCTTGCCCCTTTGCCCGCAACGAATACCTTGTCAGTCGAGCGTATCCACTGGTACGCTACTCCCGACAAGGCATCCGTTGCAAACAAATGTTCTACGCAATCATCACGACGATTTATGAATAATTCAGGTTAAGACTTCTTCTAGCGTATATCGCGTACTGGAGCTTGGATGATGATAGCGGAACCATTGGCTCGTGTGAGGCGTAACTCTACCGTGTCACCAGCATGAAGCGGATGCTGCAAGCCCATGAGCATGAGGTGTTTGCCGCCTGGTGCGAGGGTGATGCTTTGGTGTGCTTCGATGTTCACCGTTTCAAGTTTGATCATGCGCATGGTTCCCTTGCTCATATCCATGCTGTGCAATTCGGTTTTTTTGGCGATGTTGGATGCTGCACCTGTTAGCGTGATGGTGGTATCACTGTTGTTGTGGATGGTCGCGTAGGCAGCGGTGCTATCTGCCACTGGTGGTGACAGCCGTACCCATGCTGCATCAACGCTAACATCCGCCGCGAATAGTGTTGGTGCATACAAGCAAGCCGCAAGAAATAGACATGTTCTTTTTATCATGATGTGAACTCCTTATCAGAAGTGGCAATACTAGCGTCCTTGTTGGCTGCTGGCAGTGCGGCGAATAGTCGCATCAATGGTTTCAGTGTTCACTGTGTGCTGAGGTCTCGGTTGGTAATAACGCTTGGTAGCATGGGTGTAGTTGTTTCCAACTTAGACTTGATAAATCGGGCGGAACTTGGGGGTTCACCATTAGCGCGCTGAGGTGATTGGCTAGGGCGTCGGCTTCGGCATTGGCATCGTCAGGGTGGGATGCGTAGCGGTATTGAGCTGGGAATAACTCGCAGTAAGCCAGTCTGTCTGGCACGACGGGGATGCAGCCACAGGCGGTGGCTTCTAGTATGGCGATGCCTTGGAAGTCGTGCAGTGCTGTTGACACCACGACATCACTCTGACGTAGAATATTGAGGTAATCATCATGTGCCTCAATCGGTCCCCAATGCAGGGTTTGCTTAGCAAAACGCGCTTGCATGGCATCAAACACTGGTGGAACTTGGCGAAAGCGTTGCCCCAATAGATGTAGCTGGAAATCGATGCCGCGTTCTTGTAGTAATTGTAGTGTGGCGAAGAATCGTTCTGGGGCTTTGTCGTATTCCCAACGGTGATTCCATACGATGCTGAGCGTGTGATTCGGAGTACGTTGTCGCGAGGCATAGAATAACCGATCATCCAAGGGTACGGGTAGGACGATGCTGTCGGCTAATTTTTTATCCAATAACGACGGTGGCGAGAAGTCTGGCAGACGTTGCAATAATGCGCGTACGCCTGCGGCAAATGTTTGGCGGTTGTAATCAGAGTTGAATACTAATTGTTCGGCGGCTAAGGCGCTGTAGATGCTGACCATCTGTGCTTCTAGCAGCGATGCTTGTTGTTTAGATGTGGGGTAGGCGAATTGATTTTCATGAAAATACAGCAGCGATGGTAGGTGAGCCAGATTAGGGAATAGGCCGCGTAAAGATGCCCAATCGCACATGGATGTAAGTATCACGAGGTCGTAATGCTGCGAGAGAGTAGCGCGTTGACTGGCAAACCAAGATAAAGCATTGCCACGCATGCGCCATGCAAAATGTCGCGGTGGTAGGCTGAGTTGTGTCCAATGATACTGCGGATATTGCACAGCTAAGCCTTGTCGCCATTGGCGGTGGCTGGCTGCATCGTAAGCAGATAGCAGTAAAATATGGGGTGAGTTTGTCGTCATCGTGAGCTAAGTAGGCAACCAAAATTATTTTAACATTTTCTTCTTGTCTATTTTACGATCTTCCGCGTTACAAAAATCGTTATATAGCGGTGCTATACGCCTATTTTTGTGCCTTGAATATCGCAAAATATCCTTCGGTAAAATGTTAAAATAATTATGCCCACCTACTTAATCAGCGCGCTCTATGATAGTAGAGCGCGCTTTTTTCGTTAACAGCTATGTAGGTCTTGACCTAACATTTCTGGGGTGACAAAAATGACACCTTTTTCACTAACATAAAAACGTTTGCGATCCTCTTCGATGTTTTCACCGATGACCGTGCCTTCGGGAATAATCGCGCCTTTGTCGATCACGCAGCGACGGATGCGGCAATTCCGCTTGATTTCCACATCGGGGAGAATCACGCTATCATCCACTTCGGAGTAAGAGTGAACGCGTACATTAGAAAATAGCACGGAGTGACGAACTGTTGAACCTGTAATCAGGCAGCCACCAGAAATCAACGAATCGACTGCTGTACCACGTCGGGTGTCTGAGTCAAAAGCGAATTTGGCTGGCGGAAGTTGCTCTTGGTGCGTCCAGATTGGCCATTTCGTGTCGTACATATTGAGGTCTGGCTCAAGTTCTGCCAAATTGATGTTGGCTTCCCAATAGGCATCAATCGTACCAACATCACGCCAATAACCTGACGCACTGGTGTTGCCTTGAACAAAGGGAAAGGCGAAAATTTGGTTGTTTTCTACGGCATGAGGAATGAGATCCTTACCGAAATCATGGCTAGACGATGCCAATTGGTGATCTTCTTTGAGCCGTTGACGTAAATAATCAGCACTGAACACATAAATGCCCATTGAAGCTAAAGCTCGGCTATCATCACCAGGCATGGGCTTAGGGTTGGCTGGCTTCTCGGCGAATTCAGTAATGCGACGTTCATCGTTGGTGGTCATAACGCCGAACTCTGTGGCCTCATCCAATGGCACAGGAATGCACCCGACAGTGACATCTGCTTCGTTCTTTACGTGGTCGGCAATCATTTTGCCATAGTCCATCTTGTAGATGTGATCACCAGCTAAAATCAATACGAAGTCTGGGTTGTAATGGCGCAAAATATCCAAGTTTTGGTACACGGCATCGGCCGTGCCTTCGTACCAAGATTCGCCTTGGCGTTGTTGTGCCGGCAGGACTTCCATGAAGTCGCCGAACTGGCCAGAAAGGAAGCTCCAGCCGCGCTGCAAATGCCGTTGCAGGGAGTGCGACTTGTATTGCGTCACCACTGAAATGCGGCGGATGCCTGAGTTGATGCAGTTGGAGAGTGGGAAGTCGATGATTCTAAACTTGCCACCAAAGGGGACTGCGGGTTTAGCGCGCCATTCGGTCAAGGCTTTAAGGCGAGAGCCTTTGCCGCCAGCAAGTACCAGTGCGACGGTGTTGGCCGTCATGGCACTGATGTTTCTTTCCATTTTAATATCTGACATAGGAACCTCCTGTGGTCATCATTCAGGCATAAGCTGAATGGTGTTATCATTGAACGTTGTGGTGTTTTTTTGTTTGTATAAGGCAATGAGTAATAGCATCAGGCTTGAGCCTATGCTATCGGCAGCTAAATCTAATAGGCTACAAGCGCGGTGTGGGATGAAGTATTGGTGCAATTCATCAAGACTTCCCATTAAAGCTGCTAGTGCTAAGGTAAATATGATACGTTGGGTAAAGGAGTTGTAACGCAATGGGGCTGTGGCGAACCACAAAAAAAGCGTAAGTATGGCCCATACGAAGGCATGGATGATTTTATCATGGTTATATAGGTGGGTTAGGGTGCTATCTAACCCCAGTGCTTGATCCCAAAAAAAAGATGGGTGGGATTGTGCTGATAGACTTGATATTAAAGCAACCCAAGCAATAAGCAGCCACCAAGCGCGGTATGTTGAAGTGTTCCAACGTCTTTTGCATGGTGACTGTTTATTGGCGAACATGGCTTTATGCCACCCCGTGCGATGAAATACCGCCACTACGGCAGCTTAAGAAGTCGCGTCCGTGTGTTGTGGCGGTTAGGTCTTTCATGTTATTTGGCATGATAACGAGGAGATTCCTGTTTTACCGCATTGATGAATGCCTTGGCATGTTCAACAGGTACATCAGGCGTAATGCCATGGCCGAGGTTGAACACATGCCCGTTGCCATGACCAAAGCGTTGTAAGATGTTGGCGACTTCGCTGTGGATGCGTTCTGGCTTGGCGTACAACATGGTCGGATCCATATTGCCTTGCAGTGCAACGCGGTCGCCGATGTGTTGGCGAGCAACATCGATATCAATCGTCCAATCCAAACCGACGACATCGCAGCCTGTATCTGCAATGGCTTCTAACCAATTCATGCCGCCCTTGGTGTACAGAATAACAGGAACGCGGCGACCGCGATGTTCACGCGTCAGCTGGGAGATAATGCGTTGCATGTATTGCAGCGAGAATGCTTGATAATCGCTGGTGCTAAGAATGCCGCCCCAAGTATCAAAAATCTGCACAGCCTGTACGCCGTGGCTGATTTGAGCGTTAAGGTAGGCAGCAACAGAATCAGCAAGTTTTTCTAGCAATAGGTGCATGGTGGCGGGGTCGTTAAAGGCCATTGCTTTGACCTTGGAGAAGTTCTTGGAGCCGCCGCCTTCAACCATATAGGTGGCTAAAGTCCAAGGGCTGCCAGCAAAACCAATCAGTGGTACACGACCATGTAAACCCGTCTGTATCGCTTCGACCGCCTTCATCACGTAACTTAATTCATCTTCTGGGTCGGGAACGGGGAGTTTTTCTACATCTGCACGGCAGGTGATGGGGTCGGGGAATTTAGGGCCTTCGCCAACGCCGAATGTTAATTCCATACCCATAGCTTCGGGGATAACTAAAATATCGGAAAACAAAATTGCTGCATCTACGCCAATAATATCAATGGGCTGTAGGGTTACTTCACAAGCTAACTCTGGCGTTTTGCACAGGTTAAGGAAGCCACCAGCGCGACTACGTGTAGCGCGATATTCAGGTAGATAGCGACCTGCTTGACGCATCATCCAAACAGGCGTGCGTTCTACATCTTGGCGTAGGCAGGCGCGGAGGAATAAATCGTTTTGAAGTTCAGTCATAAGTTGTCCATTTCTATTATAAGTATATGTCAGTATTGTGTGTGGGGGGAATCTAGTCCCAAATATAACCTTCGGTCGGTGAACTGGCAGAAGCAAAGGCACGTTTAGGCATGCGTCCTGCGCGGTAAGCCAAGCGACCAGCTTGCACAGCTAGGCGCATCGCTTGTGCCATGGCACATTCATCCCGCGCTTCGGCAATAGCGGTGTTGATCAATACGCCATCTGCTCCTAACTCCATTGCCTTGGCAGCGTCCGATGCTGTACCAATACCCGCATCGACGATGATTGGTACGTTGGCACGCTCTTTGATCACGCGAATGTTAAATGGATTGGCGAGACCTCGACCCGAACCAATAGGATTCCCCAGTGGCATGACCGCGACGCAGCCGATGGCTTCGAGTTCACGCGCCACAATCGGATCATCATTGGTGTAAACCATCACCTGGAAGCCTTCATCGACCAATGTTTTGGCTGCTTTGATGGTCTCTACTACGTTGGGGTAGAGGGTTTCGGTATCGCCCAAAACTTCGAGTTTGACCAAGTCCCAGCCGCCAGCTTCTCGTGCCAGTCGCAGGGTGCGCACAGCATCGTCGGCATTAAAGCACCCTGCGGTATTGGGTAAAATGACGTACTTTTTGGGGTCAATGTAATCTAATAGATTGTCATCACCTGGTTCAGTAATGTTTACGCGTCGAATGGCTACTGTAATCATTTCGGCTTCAGAAGCCTCGGTAGCCGCTTTGGTGGTCGCAAAGTCACGGTATTTACCAGAGCCAACGATTAATCGGGATGAAAAATTATAACTCCCGATGGTTAATGTATCACCCATGCTTGTCCCCTTTTTTATTGTGATTAATTTTGTTTTTGATGAACGAAGATGCCACAGTTTTGGGTCTCAGCCGCCACCAATCATGTGTACTACTTCGATTTGGTCGCCCTCTTGCAGTGCTGTGTTAGGGTATTCACTGCGGGGAATGACACAGCGGTTGAGCTCAATGGCAATGGTGCGTCGTTCGAGTTTGAGTTCTGCTATGAGTGCTTCAAGCGTGGCTGCATTGGTCGTGCTGCTTGTGCCATTTAATATAACCTGCATGATTCCCTCACCCTGTTCGCAACGTTTGATAGGTATGATCTTCTGCCACCCGTACTATGGAACATCGTCGCACAGCGCGTCAAAACGCTATGCCCGTTCATCGTTCGGATCATCATTCCATGTTGAGCATGAGGCATCAGATTGACCACGCCACACGCTGTACGTAGCGTGGCCCACATGCTAGCAGCACATGATGGCAACGACCACGGTATTTTGTCCTTTTGGGGTAATAATGATCTCAGGCCTCTTCTTCGCGAGGCATTGCCTGATGGTTGTTGTGCGTAACTGCGGTGTCTGATGGCGAGCCGCAAGCTTCCAGTCGTAACTGCATGGCAAGGTTTGAAGCAAACGCTGTTGCAGTGCAAAGCGTTGTATCAAGACGGTCGTATGCAGGAGGCTGAGGTCTTGCTTCGTGAAGCATTGGTGTTTGCCCCCAGTGAGCCTAAGGTTTGGGCTTGGCTTGGTCAGGTGCAGCAGCGTCAAGGTAAGGCTGAGGCGGCAGAAGCATTTGCGCAAGCACGTTGCCTGCTGGTGAGTCAATCTGTTGATGGTGTAGAGCCAGCCTCTGTCGCCTTGGCTGAATTGTTGTGGCAACAAGGAGCCAAAGCCGATGCCTTAGCCATGTTGAATGTGCTGATTCAGCAGCGGAGGGGCGATCCATTGCTGTTGAATAAAAAGCAACAATGGGAGGGGGAACAGCAAAAATGATTAATATTCTTGTGATGCATGGACCTAATTTAAACCTGCTGGGGCATCGCGAGCCTACGCATTATGGTGCTGATACGCTGCAAGGTATTTCAACGCAGTTGGACGATTTAGCCGCGCAGCTGGGTGTGCAGGTGCAGCACTTTCAGAGCAATCATGAAGGGGAACTGGTAGATCGCGTTCATCAAGCGATGCGTGAATCGGTGTCTGGTATTGTTATTAATCCTGCTGCTTATACACATACAAGCATTGCGATTCGGGATGCTTTGTTGGCTGTGGATATTCCTTTTGTTGAAGTGCATTTGTCCAATGTGCATGGGCGTGAGGCGTTTCGCCATCGTTCTATGTTGGTAGATAAAGCTGTTGGGGTCGTTGCGGGCTTCGGCGCTATGTCTTATCAGTTGGCACTGCAAGGGTTGGTCGCAAGGCTGACTTAACATGGACATGTGATCCGCACAATAAACGAACATGGCTTTATAGTGCACTGTGGCAACGATATTTTATTGCACAGGGCGGTAGAAAGTTACGTTTGTAAACCTGAATGATTCAGGCCAAAAACCTACAAGGTGAAGTAAATGGATATTGCCAAAATACGAAAATTAATCAAGCTGGTGCAAGCTTCAGATATAGCAGAAATTGAAGTGGTTGAGGGTGAGCAGCGTGTGCGAATTAGCCGTGCTACCACAAGTACGGTAGCATCTGTTCAGGCTCCAGCTGCGGTGGTGGCGCAGCCTGTTGAGGCGGCGGCTCCTGTCGTTGTCGATCAAGCTCCAGCCGTGGTGGAGACAGCGGTCAATGAAGATCATGTGTTTAACTCGCCGATGGTTGGTACATTTTATCGAGCCTCGTCCCCCGATGCCGAGCCTTTTGTGCGCGAAGGTTCGCAGGTTAAGAAGGGTGATACCTTGTGTATTATTGAAGCGATGAAGTTGATGAATGCTATTGAGGCAGAGAGTGATGGTGTTGTGCGTTCGATTTTGATCGAAAATGCCACGCCAGTGGAATATGGCCAACCCATGTTTGAAATTACCCCAGCGTAAAGAGGTTTTTATGCTTCATAAAGTATTGATTGCAAACCGTGGGGAAATTGCTGTTCGTATTATTCGAGCCTGTAAGGATCTAGGAATTGGCACAGTGGCGGTCTATTCTGATGCAGATCGAGAGGCGATGCACACGCGTTTGGCTGATGAATCTATATGTATCGGTCCAGCATCGAGCACGCTGTCATACCTTAATATTCCTGCGATTATGGCGGCGGCAGGGTTGACGGATTGTGATGCGATTCATCCAGGTTATGGATTTCTCGCAGAAAATGCAGCGTTTGCCGATATTGTGGTTGAATCGGGGTACACTTGGATTGGTCCCTCGTCTGAGTCTATGCGTATCATGGGTGATAAAGTGTCAGCCAAGCAGCGTATGGAGCAGGCGGGAGTACCGTTGGTGCCTGGTTCAGATGGTGCCGTGGATTGCCCAGAAGAGGCAAAGCGCGTAGCTCGCATGGCTGGTTACCCTGTAATCATTAAAGCATCTGCTGGCGGCGGTGGTCGTGGTATGAAGGTGGTTCATAATGAGCCTGCTTTGGCATCAGCATTTTCGATGTGTCAGGCTGAGTCAAAGGCTGCTTTTGGTGACGATACGGTGTATGTGGAAAAATTTCTTGAGGAACCGCGTCATATCGAAGTTCAGGTTTTGGGTGATAAACATGGTAATGTGGTGCATTTGTATGAGCGTGAGTGCTCGATGCAGCGCAATAATCAAAAGGTTTTAGAAGAGGCTCCTAGCCCCTTTATCTCTGAAGAAACTCGGCAAAAGGTCTGTGCGGCAGGTGTTGCTGCTGCGCAATCGGTGAATTATGTCGGTGCAGGTACGATTGAGTTTCTTATGAATCCAGATCAGTCGTTTTACTTCATTGAGATGAATACGCGTATTCAGGTGGAGCACCCTGTTTCTGAGTGGATTACTGGCATTGACCTTATTGAGTGGCAGTTGCGCGCGGCTGCGGGTGAGAAGTTGGCGTTTGATCAAGGGCGTATTAAGCGCAAGGGGCATGCGATTGAGTGTCGTATTAACGCCGAGCACCCGTTTAAGTTTACGCCATCCCCTGGCAAGGTGGATCTTTATCATGCACCAGGCGGACGCAGTGTTCGCGTGGATTCTGCTTTGTATACGGGTTATACCATCCCACCGTACTATGATTCCATGGTGGCGAAAATTATTACCCACGCACGCACGCGTGAGAAATGTATTCGTCGCATGCAACGTGCTATTGATGAGTTGGCAGTGATTGGTGTAACGACCAATCAGGAGTTGCATAAACGCCTGTTGGCTAATCCTGACTTCCAGCGCGGAGACTTTAATATTCACTTCTTAGAGGAGTGGTTGAAGCAATTGCCAAGTTGACTGTTGACTTATATAGGGTGGCGGCTATGTTTCGCCGCCCTTCGCAAGGGACTTTCGGGTTTCTGGCGTTAGGTGAAATAAGGTGTTGACAAACACTTTGGCGGACATAAAGTTC
>CAZYAI010000030.1:0-31181 GCA_964645625.1 uncultured Zetaproteobacteria bacterium | reverse complement strand
TAACTTATAGAGCTTTATCCACAGTTAAACACTGCTTTTGTCGTGTACAGAGGATCAAGATACATGGCGAGGTCATCAAAGTGACGAATGCGATGAATATAAAAATTAAGCATGCCTTCTTCTATTTGATTATCAAAGCGAATAATCTTTTCTAAGGACATATGCACACGCTGCGCGGCAACAGCATCAAAACTTCGTGTCTGCCAATACACGGTTAGCATCAGCAATAACAACAAGCCCATGAGTAAGAGGTGGGTTTTAATGGGTAGTTTATTCATTGTCGCGCACGCTTAAGCTGCGCCTCTCGGCACGATGCTTCCAATGATGTGCCACGATACTCCCCTACCAAGGTGTACAAAAATTGAATGATGGTTTGTACGTCTGACTTAGAAATTTCTCGCCCTAATTGACTACGCCCCATGAGTTGAATTGTTCCTGCCAACGTCTTTTCTGAGCCGTTATGTAAATAGGGTGGCGTGCAGACGACCATACGCAACGATGGTACTTTAAACGTGTAATAATCTTTGGCTAGCCCTGTCACATTAAAACGCCCTAAATCAGTTTGTTGCAAGGTTTTACCAGGCTTCATGAAGGGAGGGTTTTCTACAACGCCTAAGCGCTGGAACATATTACCACCAACATTTCGACCTTGATGGCAAGCAATGCAGCCATAAGATTTAAACAAGGCATAGCCTTTTTTTTCTTCTTCATTGATAGCCGCTTTATCGCCGCGCAAATAGCGGTCAAAACGAGAACGAGGGGTGAGTAAGGTACGTTCAAATTCAGCAATGGCATGACGAATATTTTGAGGCGTGATGCCTGTGGGGTACAAGGTAGCGAAGCTTTGGCGGTAGGCTTCATCCGCTTGTAGGCTAGCAATAATATTGACCCAGTGGTTATCCATTTCTAAATAGCCATGAATAGGACCATTCACTTGCTCTTCTAGGCTGGCAGCGCGACCATCCCAAAACTGTGCGATATTTAAAGCAGCGTTAAACACCGTCGGTGAATTCACCATACCTTCGCGTCCTTCCACGCCAAAAGAGTGAACCAAACGGTCGGCTCCTCCTTCCTCAAAATTATGGCAAAGGGCGCAACTCACCGTATGATCGGATGATAAACGAGCATCGTAGAACAAGCGTTTACCTAAAGCTGCTTGCTCCGTATTAGCAGTGATTTGTAAGGGGATAGGCTGAATAGGCTCCCCCGCCCAATCAACAGCCCACAGCGGTAAAGCAAAGAGCAGATAAGCAAGACATGTGATCGTGATGGTAAGCAAGCGCATAGCGACATGGTAGCAACAATAGCTATAAACTGGTAGTGTAAAAACAACTTATCCATCGGGGGATATATCAAAGTGACATGGTAGGTTGGGTTAAGGTACGAAACCCAACAAAGGATCTGCACTCGATGCGGTATCCAGTCTTGCGCCCATTCACTGGATTGCGGATCAAGTCCGCAATGACGTAGTTTCCTTCAGTCATACTGCACTCGATACAGTATCCAGTCTTGCGTCTGTTCGCTGAATTGCGGATCAAGTCCGCAATGACGTGGTGAAAAAAACATAAACCATGAACGACACGAAAACACACGAACGACAAGAAGTATTACCTTTCGTGTGTTTCGTGGTAAACAAAGCATCTTTCAGCAACCATGAAAACGATAAAAGTGCAAACTACAATATGAAAGATTGCCAAACAACTGATGTTTTTTAAAGTTTGGTTTCGTCTTAAAAGGTAGCCACAAGACATGCGCCTTATGGCTACCTTGAGCACTAGGAGTATTAACGTCCTGTTGGACGACGGCGACGTGCTCGTCCTTCATTATTGGGTGATGAAGGTTTAGCTGCTCTTGCTTGGGGTGGTCTGCGCCGTTGTGGTCTGCGCGTACCAGATGGTCGCGTTTGCTCGTTCACGGGGGCATGATCATCCAACACCGCAGTAAAACCTTCAACGTCTACCTGCGGAATTTTTTTACCCAACAATTTCTCAATGCCGCGCAACAACTTAAGCTCATCCTGGCTGACTAAAGACATCGCCTCACCCGTACGACCAGCGCGACCCGTGCGTCCAATACGGTGAACATAATCTTCAGGTACGTTTGGTAATTCATAATTGACGACATGCGGTAGCTGGTCAATATCCAAACCACGCGCCGCAATATCGGTAGCGACCAGCACCCGCACATCACCTTGCTTGAAGCCAGCCAATGCTTTAGTACGCGCTGTTTGGCTCTTATTACCATGAATCGCAGCGGCTACTATACCATCTTTCCCCAGTTGTTCTGTTAAACGATTAGCACCATGTTTGGTGCGGGTAAACACCAACACCTGCCGCCAATCATTACTGCTAATCAGGTGAGACAACAAGGCGCGCTTACTTGATTTCCCGACAGGGTGAACAATATGATTAACCTGCCCAGATGCCTCGTTGCGGGCGACTTCAACCAATACAGGCTGGTGTAAAATCCCCGCTGCCAAGCGTTTAATGTCGGCAGAAAAAGTGGCAGAGAACAGTAAGTTTTGGCGTTGCTGCGGTAGCAATGCCAAAACTTTGCGAATATCATGGATGAAACCCATATCCAACATACGATCCGCTTCATCCAATACCAAAATCTCAATATGCGATAGGTTGACTGCTTTTTGATTGACCAAGTCCAGCAAACGGCCAGGTGTTGCCACCAACACATCCACACCACGGCGCAAACGGTCGATTTGTGGTTTAGCACCAACACCACCAAAGATTACGGTTGAGCGCAGCGGCAGGTATTTACCATAAGAACTTACGCTTTCGCCAATTTGCGCTGCCAACTCGCGAGTTGGGGTGAGAACCAAAGCACGAATGGGACGACGACCATGATCAGACTTGCCTTGATGCAGGCGATGTAACATCGGCAAGGTGAAACCAGCGGTTTTACCCGTGCCAGTTTGAGCGGCTGCCATAATGTCTTTGCCTTGCAGAACAATGGGGATTGCCTGCGCTTGTACAGGTGATGGCGTGTCATAGCCTTGCTCACCTACAGCGCGAAGAAGCTCCTCACAAAGTCCAAATGTTTCAAATGTCATGCAGTTACTCCACTACCAAAAAAAGGGGCGGCACTGTATCGGTTACGATACTACAAGTACAATAAAAACAATTCTGTATTCAACGCGTAGCCTTCCCTTTTAAGACGGGACGCATGTACACCACAAGACCATCATGTAGGTTGGGTTGAGGTACGAAACCCAACTTTAACAACCATAAGCTATTTAGTTAGGCGTGCTCTTTTGTAAATAAGCGGTCATCTTGAAAACCGTTTTTTGTAGGGTGGATAAGCGGAGCGCAGCCACCGAACTTTTCCGAATGCTATGGCGTCGGATTCTCTCAACACCTTGGGAGACGTAGGTGTTGAGGCTGTTCGCGAATTAGGAGTGGAGGGTTCTTCGACGTTAGGTGGCTGCGCTTCGCTTATCCACCCTACGACAGGACATTCCGCACGTGAAATGCTGAAGAAAAGTGTCAATTACTTTTCAGAGAATATGAAGAATGCCCCTAATTGAGGCAATATTATGATGGAAACGATAACTATACGGATTGCTGGCACAAAAGTTCTTTCATCATCTGTGTTCATATGCGGATAACATATACATGTGTAGAAACACTCGTTAGCCTCATCGTTAAGCAAGGGAAATAGCTGGAGCAACAGACCATTTGTCGTTCTTTTTTATCCCGCTTTAAATGGCACCTAAATCCTGTAATATTTTGCACATACTGAGCACAATCTATTGATTCGTCTGACATGCTGTGAAAATACTTATTACCAAAAAGGTGACTACGTATTTCCACAAAAAGCCATACAAACCAATATATCACACTCAATACGACACAAAACACCGCAGGATTTAGGTGGCAATCCAAAGCGTATCGCATCCACTACTTTCTATTCCGTCATGAGTTCATAGCATGGGGCGATGAACAACAATACCATTCTTAAAAAAATAACCATTGCCCACAGCTTCAAGCATTTTGAAGTCAAAGAAATTTTTGAAGCAGGTGGCGCAAGCTTTAGCAGCAGCCAAATCAAAGCTTTCATGGCTGGCTCACAAAACAAAAATTATGTTAAACTAAGCGACGAGCAACTTGAAGGCTTTTTGAATGGCTTGATTGTCTATGCACGCGGTGCCAAAGATGAGCCAGACATGCTGCCTAAGATGATTGAAAATTATATCATCACACAAATCGAAACGAACAATAGCGGTATGCTGGATGAAATCCGTTGCCTGATTGAAGATGCCAGCGATGCATCGGAAGATGAAGCATGAGTGTAGCGCCAACCATATACCTCAAAGACTATCAACCTGCCGACTTTTTGGTTGAGGATGTCCACCTAGATTTCACCCTTCAAGCCGATGATACCCGTGTGGTTGCTACAGTACGTTACCATCGTCAGGCACATGCCAAAACGGATGCGCCTTTGGTGCTTCATGGTAACGATCTAATTTTATTGGCTGTTCAACTGAATGGGCAAACATTAAACCGTGCGGATTACCTGCAAGATGCGGAACATTTAACGCTTCATAGCGTGCCCGATGACTTCACCTTGACCATCACCACGCGCATTGCCCCCCAACAAAACACTGCCTTGGAAGGCTTGTACCGATCCGCTGGCATGTATTGCACCCAATGTGAGGCACAAGGATTCCGCCGCATCACTTATTATTTGGATCGTCCTGATGTGATGGCTCCTTTCACCGTGCGCATAACGGCTGAACAAGCGAGCAATCCAGTGTTACTCTCCAACGGTAATCTGCTCGCTCATGGTACTAACGATGATGGTAGTCATTGGGTGAAGTGGCATGACCCTTACCCCAAACCTTGTTATTTATTCGCCTTGGTGGCGGGTGATTTGGCATCGGTGGAAGACCATTACCGCACCCGTTCAGGGCGTGATGTAACGTTGAAGATCTTTACCGAAGCACACCATATTGATGAATGCGCTCACGCTATGGCTTCACTTAAACGGGCGATGGCATGGGATGAGCAGCGTTTTGGTTTGGAATACGACCTTGATTTATTCATGATTGTTGCCGTGGATGACTTCAATATGGGGGCGATGGAAAATAAAGGTTTAAACATCTTTAACGCCAAATTGGTATTTGCCAGCCCCGAAACAGCAAGCGATGCTGATTATTTAGCCATTGAATCGGTGATTGGTCATGAATACTTCCATAACTGGACGGGTAATCGCATCACTTGCCGTGATTGGTTTCAGCTTAGCCTCAAAGAGGGGCTGACGGTATTCCGCGACCAAGAATTTACTGCCGACCTGCATTCACGCACGCTTAAACGCATCGAAGATGTGCGCCTGTTACGCAGCTACCAGTTCCGCGAAGATGCCAGCCCCATGGCACACCCCATTCGTCCTGCATCGTTTGTGGAAATCAACAACTTTTACACCGTAACCGTGTATGAAAAAGGCGCGGAAGTGGTGCGTTTGTACCAAACGTTATTGGGCAAAGAAGGGTTTAGGCGTGGTATGGATACTTACATCCAACGCCATGATGGGCAGGCCGTGACCACCGAAGACTTCCTTGCCGCTATGGCAGATGGCAACCAAACCGACCTTTCTGGCATGCAGCCATGGTATGACCAAGCAGGAACACCGCGCTTGAGCGTGAGCATAGACTACGATGCAGCACAGCAACAATGTACCCTGCATTGCACCCAAAGCGCGCCGCCTGAAGCGAGTGAAGATGCCAAACCGTTATGGATTCCTGTAACCATGGCGTTGTTTTTGGCTGACGGTCAAGCCGCTGCTTTACAATTACAAGGCGAAGCATCAGCGCAAGGTGTTGTACGTACCTTGGTGTTAAAAGACTGGCAACAATCCTTTACCTTTGAACACATCAGCAGCGCGCCTGTGCCCTCGCTACTGCGTGATTTTTCGGCTCCCGTGCTATTGGATTATCATTACAGCAACGATGATTTGGCTTTTTTAATACGTCATGACGACGATGGTTTTAACCGCTGGGATGCAACGTGGCAGCTTGCGATGCGCATCATGTTGGCGCGTGTGCATGGTGAGCAAGCAGATAGTACACTGTTCACCCATGCTTTAGAGCATTTGCTCAAGGATGATGATTTAGAGGCTGCAATCAAAGCCGAAGCCCTTAGTTTGCCCTCAGAAAATGATATGGCAGATCAATGCCAAGCAGTTGATCCTGGGCGGATTCATGATGTGCGTGAGCAATTACGCAGCGAGGTCGCGCATGCTTTGTATGACGATCTACGCGCTATCTATCAACAGTGGCAGCACGTTGCAGGCAGTGACGATCATGCCATGCAGCAACGCGCATTAAAAAACGTTTGCCTAGCTTACCTGCCTTACAAAGAAGCTGACAAGGGTATAACGTTGGCATACGAACAGTTCTGCCAAAGCAACATGATGACCGATCAATTCGCCGCCTTAAACATCCTAACGCACTATGATTACCCTCAACGCAGCGAAGCTCTGGCAGCCTTTGAACAGCGTTGGCAACACAATGCGAATGTGATGAATAAATGGTTTGCTGTGCAAGCAAAATCAACCTTGCCTGATACCTTGCAACAGGTGGAATCATTATTCCAACATCCCGCCTTTGACCTGCGCAACCCCAACAAAGTGCGTAGCCTTATTGGCGTTCTAAGCAGTAACAACCCTGTTATTTTCCACACTAAAGATGGTGCGGGTTACCGCTTCCTTGCCGCGCAAGTCATCGCGCTGGATGCTATAAACCCACAACTGGCATCGCGTATGGTGCGTGGTTTCATGCTCTGGAAGCGTTTAGAGCCTACACGCCAGCAACTGATGCTTGAAGCACTGCAGGGGATTGCCGCTCAACCCTCGCTATCGTCAGACGTACAAGAAATTGTCTCACGTAGTCTAAGTAGTCGCCCATCATGATTTTTAACGCAGCAGTATTACATTGATGAAAGTGTGAACCACAATATGAAGGATTACCCGATTATGACAGATATAATAATGGATGATGATGAATACGAGTATGTGGAGCGACTTAACCGCAGTCAGCAGAAACGTGACATCGCAGAACTGGCAGATGCCGCCAAAGCGTTAGCAGAGCAAGACAGTGCGACCCTTGCCAGTATGGACATCCCCGATGAAATCCAAAGCGCATTACTGGCTGTTCAAAACATGAAGAACCAAGCGAGGAATCGGCAATTTAAGTTTATCGTCAAGCTGATGCGTAAACATAACCCTGATACTTGGATCGACATTGCCAACAACCTTAAGCAACAAAATGCCGAAAAAACGCACCAATTCCATCGTCTTGAGCGTTGGCGCGACCGTTTGTTGCAAGACAGCGGCAACAGCGTATTAACCGAGTTTATGCAGGAGTATCCGCAAGCTGATGGCGGTCAAATTCGGCAACTGGTACGCAATGCGAATAAAGAGCAACAGCAACAAAAACCGCCCAAATCTGCACGCATCCTGTTCCGACTGCTGCGCGATACTGTCGGCGAATAACTGAGATTAACTTTACACCAGATGATGTAGGCAGGGGCGCGGTTTCTTGCCATTCTTTTGCTGCAATCTATGATGCCGCTCATGGCTATTATCAATCGTCGTGCGCGGCACGAATATCATATTTTGGAAACCTTCGATGTAGGCATCATGCTCGCTGGCCCAGAAGTGAAATCCCTGCGTGCAGGTCAGGCTAATTTAGCTGAGGCGCATTGCTTAATTCGTCAAGAGCGGGTGTGGCTGATCAACTGCCATGTCAGTCCCTATAAGCCAGCAGCGCGCAACAACCCCGTCGAACCAGCCAGACCCCGCGAATTATTGATGCACAAAAAGGAAATCAATCGTTTGCTGGGTAAGTTGAAAGAAAAAGGCTTGGCACTGGTTCCCTTGAAGTTTTATTTCAATGAGCGTGGCTATGCCAAGCTTCAAATTGGTTTGGCTCGCGGTAAAAAACAACACGACAAACGCCATGACATGAAAGAACGCGATGTAGCGCGTGATCTGCAACGGCGTTATAAAATGTAACACACAGTCTGAATGGTTCATCAATCGTCGTGGTGATTAGCTTGCCATTTAAAAGCGGAATAAAAACTACAATTGGCTTTTTATCCAGCCATTTTACCTGCTTGACGATGAGGCTGACGAGTGTTTCTACACATACATATGTTATCCACAGATGAACGCAGATAATGAAAGAACTTTTGTGCCGACAATCCGTATAGTTATCGTTTTTAGGCACCCTTCACCGACCGTAAAAATAGGCTTCCCTTTTAAGACGGGACGCACGTACACTACAAGACCATCATGTAGGTTGGGTTGAGGCACGAAACCCAACAAAGGAGCATAGCCTAAATAACGTATTGTTGTTTTAAAGTTGGGTTTCGTACCTCAACCACAAGCTTGTATGTTTCGCATATCCCTATTGCTTTTGTCCCGTCTTAAACGGAAAGCCTAAAAATACTTTACACATTCAAAGCTGAGTTGGAGCTAGAAGTGATCCGTGTAGTATTCAAAGATAATGCGGTAAAAAAGAACATAAACCACGAAAGACACGAACAATAAGAAGGATTACCTTTCGTTCTTTTCGTGTCTTTCGTGGTAAATAAAACATCTTTCAATAACCATGAAAATAATGAAAGTGTAAACTACAATATGAAGGATGCTGAAAACATCATGGCTAAAGTTTGGTTTGTTGGCGCAGGTCCTGGTGACCCAGAATTAATTACTGTTAAAGGTCAGCGTTTATTGCGTGAGGCTGGGGCTATTCTCTATGCTGGCTCATTGGTTTCAGAGGCTTGCACACGTTGGGCAAACAGCGATTGCATCATTGCTGATTCCAAAGGAATGACCTTAGAAGCGATCACCAGTTGGTTGATTGCGCAAGCGGCACAACATGAAACGGTGGTGCGCCTACAAACGGGTGATCCATCGCTGTATGGTGCCTTGATTGAAATGGTACAGCCTTTGGATGCAGCTGGTATTGAATCAGCAGTCGTGCCAGGCGTGTCATCAGCATTTGCAGCGGCAGCAGCAGCTTGTGAAAGTTTAACCCTTCCTGAAGTGACACAAACCGTGATTTTAACCCGCGTAGAAGGGCGCACGCCAATGCCTGAAGGCGAGTCTTTGCGCGAATTGGCGCAACATAAAACCACCCTGTGTTTATTCCTCTCCATCACCCTGCTAAACAAGGTGCGCGAAGAACTATTAGCCGCAGGCTGGCAAGATGATGCACCTGTATTAGTGGTGCAAAAAGCCTCATGGCCAAACGAAGAAAAGATTGTGCGCGGCACATTAAGTAATATTCGCCAACTTTGCCGAGCAGAAAAAATTGCATCCCAAGCGATGATTGTAGTCAGTCCAAACTTAGGCGCGCGTCATTGGTCAACGTTGAAACGTTCAAAACTGTACGATGCAGATTTTAGCCACCGTTTCCGTGTCGCTGAGCATTAAGCTGGAGTGTTAGTGGGTTTAACAAAAAAAGAACAAGCACTTGAGCCTTGCAAAAGGGTGGAAGCAGATAAGGGAAAAAAGCTGCCGACACATCCTTCTTCTACGGTCGAGGAATGTTTGCGCCAACAATATCTATTTGATGACCATCTGTTAAACATCCCCTTCCCTACACCACAGCATCCAAGGTTTACCTTTATTGACCTTTTTGCTGGTATTGGCGGCTTCCGGTTGGCACATCAAAATTTAGGCGGTCAGTGTGTTTTCACCAGTGAGTGGGATAAGTATTCGCAACAAACCTACCAAGCCAATTTTGGTGATATGCCGTTCGGTGATATAACACAAACATCCATCAAGAATCAGATACCAGCACACTTTGATATTTTATGTGCTGGCTTCCCCTGCCAAGCTTTTTCCATTGCTGGTAAAAGGGGGGGATTTGAAGATACCAGAGGAACCCTCTTTTTTGATGTCGCTGAGATTATTCAAAAACATCAACCCGCAGCCTTCTTCCTAGAAAATGTAAAAGGGCTTTTTAATCATGATCGCGGTAAAACACTGGCAACTATCCTGAATGTTTTGAGGGAAGAACTTGGCTACTTCGTCCCAGAACCACAAACCGTCAACGCAAAGCATTTTGGTGTGCCGCAAAATAGAGAGCGTGTCTTTATTGCAGGCTTTAGGGGTGACCTGCAAGTAAAAAACTTTGACTACCCCAAGCCACTGAATCACATCGTACCATTAAAAACGATTTTGGAAGAAAAAACAGTTTCGGCCAAATATTATCTATCGACCCAATACCTAAACAACCTTAGGGCTCATCGTGCCCGTCACGAACATAAAGGAAATGGATTTGGTTATGAAATTATTCCCAATACAGGTATTGCAAATGCCATTGTATGTGGCGGCATGGGAAGAGAACGGAACTTGGTGCTTGACCATAGACTGAAAGATTTTACACCAGTAACGCGCATCAAAGGCATGGTAAACCGAGAAGGTATTAGAAAAATGACACCCAGAGAGTGGGCAAGGTTGCAAGGTTACCCTGACCATTTCAAGATTGTTGTTTCTGATACTCAAGCCTATAAACAATTTGGCAACAGTGTCGCTGTGCCTGCTATTCAAGCAATGGCTGAGACCATCATTAACGTTGTGGAGCATCATCATGGCTTTAACCGCTAATAAAGGGGAATGGAGTGAATTATATGCACTTTTCAAATTGCTTGGGGATCAACATTTAGCACTAGGGCAAGATAAACTTGAAAAAATTCAAGGTATTATTTACCCCATTATTCAAGTGTTACGGGAAGAGTCTAACGGTACATTTGCCTACACCATCGAGCAAAATTTAGTCATTATTACAGAAAACGGCACCTTGGTAGATCGTGTTCCTGTACAAACATTTCGTGATAAAGCAATACAGTTATTTGGCGCAATCAAAACGCATAACGGAACGTTTGCTATACCTGAAATTGAAGACTTTATGAGCGATATTCACTGCGCTTCTATCAAAGCACGTTCGTCCCAAAAATCAGATATAACGATTATTATTCATGACCCTAAAACCAATCAACGCCCCACGCTAGGGTTTAGTATTAAATCACAAATTGGTCACCCATCAACCTTGTTAAACGCTGGTAAAACCACCAATTTCACCTATAAAATTACTGGCACAAAACTTTCAGCACATGATATTCAGGCAATCAACAGCATAAACACACGGTACAAAATAAAAGACCGTATCGCAAAAATTATTGAAAAAGGTGGCGTGTTTTCTTTTATAAAAACTGAGCGAGAAATTTTTTCAAACAATCTTATTTTGATTGATAGTTTGTTGCCCCACATCGTTGCCCAAATGGTGTATACATTTTATTCCTCCGATCTCTCAAAAGTCGCTGACTTGGTTTCCTCTATAGAAACTGAAAATGCAATGGGTTTTAACACCTCACAGGGGCATCAGTTTTATGACTATAAGATCAAGCGATTCTTAACCGATATTTCTTTGGGTATGATGCCATCTATTGTATGGACTGGAACATACGATGTCACAGGTGGATACCTCTTGGTCAAGGACGATGGCGAAGTCTTGTGTTACCACCTTTATAATAAGAACGAGTTTGAACATTATTTGATGCACAACACCAAACTAGAAACAGCAAGCAGTTCTAGACATGGTTTCGGCTTCTTGTTTGAAGAAGATGATGTCTTGTATATGAACCTAAACTTGCAAATACGATTTATAAAGTAGCAGAGGATTAAACGATGAAAGAAACAATATTATTGGTCGGGCATGGCTCTCGTGAGGCTGCTGGTAATGAGGAGATTGAACGCTTTGCCAGCCTTTGGCGAGAACGTCGTCCTGATGATCGCATTGAAGTGTGTTTTATTGAATTTTCTGATGTAACGTTAGATGAGGGGATGGATCGCGCTGCCAAAGATTCACAGCGGGTGATTGTGTTGCCGCTGATTCTCGGTGCGGCAGGTCATGTCAAAATGGAAATCCCACATCACATCGCGCATGCCAGAGAGCGTCATCCTGACGTTAGCTTTGTAATGGCGAAGCATTTGGGCGCAGGCTCCCGTATTTTACAAGCGTTAAAGCAAGAGCTTGCCCGTGCCATGCTCGCTTTGGATGCACCTGATGCCAAAAACACAGGGGTGATTCTGTTGGCGCGTGGTTCTTCGGACAAGGTTGCCAATGGTGAAATCGCTAAAATGGCACGCTGGTTGTATGAAGAAACCGATCATGAAATGGTCGATCTGGCATTTACTGGCATCACCTTCCCTAAGGTAGAAACCGTAGCACAACGACAAGTAGCCTGCGCTATGAAGCAAATCATTGTACTGCCTTATTATCTGTTTACAGGCGTACTGATTCAACGCATTGACCGCCAAGTTGCGCGTTTGGCAACGCAATACCCCACCACCACGTTTGGCTTAGGGCAATATATGGGCTTTGCTGATGCTATCTTTGACCTAGTGGATGAACGCGTCGCTGAAGCGCAAGGGCACGGCGGCAATACTCCCGTTATGCTTGAGTGTGATGGCTGCAAATACCGCGAATTTGCCGAGGAACATGGCGTGGGACATCACCATCACCATTAACTTCTGGCCCATCCCATGAGTATTATTTTAAGCACCTTAAATGCCCGCTACGCCCATGCCTCGCTGGGTCTGCGTTGCCTCTATGCCAACCTCGGCGCATTGCAGTCGCAAGCGCAGATTATGGAATTCGTCATCAACGATACTACCGCCGATATGGCGGAGCGTCTGTTGCAGCAACAACCAACGGTGATTGGTTTCGGCGTTTATATTTGGAACGCCGTGCAAACAGCGGAACTGATGGGCTTATTGCGTACGGTTGCACCCGATGTGGTATTGGTGGTGGGCGGCCCCGAGGTCAGCCATGCGCCGATTCGTATTGATGTAAGCGCAGCAGATTACATCATTCAAGGTGAAGGCGAGATTGCTTTTGCACGCCTATGCCAACAACTAAGCGATGGACAACGTCCTGCCACACGCATCATCACGGGTGAAAAAGGCGACTTAAGCACCCTACCCTCGCCTTACCCTTTTTATAACGATGAAGATATTCGTCACCGTTGCATTTACGTTGAAGCATCACGCGGTTGCCCTTTCCGTTGCGAGTTTTGCCTTTCTTCGGCTGACCGTGAAGTGCGCCATGGCTTTTTGGATCAATTTATCGCCGACTTGGACATGCTCTGGCAGCGCGGCGTGCGCCAGTTCAAGTTCATTGATCGCACGTTTAACCTGAATATGACGATTGCCAATCGCCTGCTGGATTTCTTTTTGGCACGCGATGAAGCGTATTTCGTCCATTTCGAGGTCATTCCCGACCATTTTCCGCAGGCCTTACGCCAACGCATTGCCGCCTTCCCCGCCGCTGCACTGCAACTGGAAGTCGGCGTACAAACGTTGAATCCTGAGGTAGCTAAAACGATACAGCGCGTGCTACACTTCGATAAACTGCGTGATAACCTGTTGTTTTTATCACAGCAGACGCAGGCGCATATGCACGTCGATCTCATCGTCGGTTTACCAGGGGAAAGTTTGGCGAGTTTTGGCGCAGGTTTAAATCAGCTTTGCACCATGACCGATAGTGAAATTCAGATTGGTATCCTCAAAAAGCTATCAGGCACGGCATTACACCGCCACGACGAACGCCATGCCATGCGCTATGCCGCAACTGCGCCCTATGAGTTGTTGCAAAACGATCAACTAAGCTTTGCCGAAATGCAGCGTATGAAACGTTTTGCGCGCTTTTGGGATCTGTATTACAACAATGGTAACTTTCGCGCCAGTATTGCACTGCTATGGGCGGATGGTTTGGTCTTTGAACATTTTTATGCTTTTAGCAACTGGGTTTATAGCCAAACCCGCAGTACCTGGAAAATATCGCTCGAACGCTTGGCGCAACTGTTGTTCACCTACTTAACTGACGAGCATGGGCAGTCGCAAGACGCTGTAGCAGCAATCTTGGTATCTGACCTTATGCGCCTGCCTGGGCGTAAATTACCAGGCTTTTTGCGCCCCTACAGCGAGCAACGTTCATCATTCGCCAACAGCAAAGGAACGGAGGCAACATCCAGCCTTCATAATAGCAGGCAAATACGGCACAGTGCGCCATCGGAATC
This sequence comes from uncultured Zetaproteobacteria bacterium, assembly GCA_964645625.1. Classification (GTDB taxonomy): domain Bacteria; phylum Pseudomonadota; class Zetaproteobacteria; order Mariprofundales; family Mariprofundaceae; genus AB-137-C09. The sequence continues at coordinate 17,079 of CAZYAI010000030.1, read as the reverse complement.
AATGAAGGAGTAGCAATGAGTTACGATGTTTACGGCGTAGGCAACGCCATCGTGAAGGGAGCAGGCCTGATAGCTTGAATTTTTATTGCTATTTTTTTCAACTATTCAAGCCTGACCCCTTTCCCGACAAATAACCCCAAAATAAAGAGCCTGCTTAACTCTTACATCCTGATGGGTGACTGGTGCGATTTGCCAAAAGAGCGAACGATAACCACCAGATTGAAAACCTAGGTGCGACATCAAAAACCAATCTGATTGCTATCGGGCGAGCAGTTGAGAGAACACTGCTAAAAGAACGTTGCGGTCTTGACAAGTGGCATAATGAGTGACCCCTGCGCTGATAAGAGTGAGTCTGCATAATCCGTTTATTTCTCAGTTATGTGAACTAAGGAGCATTGGTGGAAGTATTAAAAAATGAGTGGGTTAAAATACCGCTGCTTTTGTATATCACTGGCTTCGTTGTCCATAATGTCTACTTGGCGAAGTATGGAAGCTATGAATTTGAGCTCGTTCAAGCAAAATATATTTTATCTGGATTTGCTGCTGTCGCCTTCGGTACAATCTGTTTTGCATTTATTTCAATCAAAGTGAATTTATCATATGTTTTTGATTCGCTGCAAACAGATATAGTTTTACCATGGTTGCTACGTGTTATTTCTTTGCCTTACGTAGTTTACTCGATTTTGTACATTGATTCGTGGCCTCACTTGCTAATCAGTGATGGTCGTGATCCTCTAATAATAATGACTTACTTAATGTCTACCATCGCAAGCATGGTTGTGACATTTACAATTATTGACTTGGTATTTATGTATAGTGAAGGAGAAAAAACATCTGCAAAACTTATTCGCAGTGTCTTTCGTATACTAGCAATCCCCATGGTTATAGGTACTATAATTTTTGCATCAAACAACTCAGAGTTTTCTTCTGTTGTTCACGCATCCTGTTATTTCTTTTTTCTGCTATTGGGCTTGGGTCTGTATCAAGAAGATCGGAGGGATGGGGTAGATCTGGCGTACTTAGATTCCAGTGCTAAAGAAGAACATCAAGACTTGTTTGCGATTTTTTTTGGTATCATAGCTATTGCATTTATCTTGTGGGTAATCACTAATAACTATGTATCAGCCATTTACCCCAAAATTCCAGCTGGATTAGGTGGCGCTAAAATTGAATATGTGGAAATTCACTCAAAAGGTAGCATTCAAAAAGCACAGTTAATTCAAGAAACTGACAAGTGGATTTTGTATATAAACCCAGATACAAATCAAACTGAAAAGTTAAAAAGTGGTGAAATCACCAAAATTGTATACCTCAAATAGTGTGGCTTTTGGAGGAGTTTGCTTATGACGTCAGTGCAGTCGTGAAGGGGTCACCGTAACAGTTAAGCAGCTATCGATAAAGGTGGTGGTTTTGGCGGATTTAGGATTGATTTTATCAATGGAACCACCTCATTTGGTGGAGTTGCTAGCACTTTTTGAATAAGCTCCGTCTGGTTTTGCCCCTTGAGTTTGCAGGTCTCCATAACGGTCATCAAAATAGCCATCTGTTTGATACCCTCTTCTGAACGATTGCCAAATGATAATTTCCTGAAAATAACGATTCACCGTTCGCGCATTTGATAAGTGAGTTCAACGAAAGCTATACTTTAATGCGAATTAAGAGCTAAAACGTTCCTTTCGTCTACCGATAATAACCCTAATAGAGATGATTTGATGGCGGCTTTAGGCTGGCAACTTAGCCTTTAGTAACAGTTAAGAAGCCCCTAATAATTTAGCATAACCCAAGGTAAATTCAGCCATAATCAGCACATTTCAGGCAAAAAGAATCGGAATAAGCTTTGACTTTCTACGCCTGCTTAACTGTTACCCTTTCCGGGTATATTTTTTGAGCACAAGCTTACTGTGAAGGAGAATGTTTATTAAAATGAAAATAGTGATTCGTATCTTGGGTGGATTTCTTGGGATCGTTTTTATTATAATGGGACTATATCTAACGGCTTTTGAAGGGAAAGTATTGGATAAACTCTACTATACTAATATGATAATTATTGGTGCACTTTTTTTGCGCTACTCAATAAAAGGATATGTTTCCTTGTATCCGTTCAACTCCCCCTATGATTGATCAAGAGCAGTTGTCCCGTCCAAGTGTCCGACGAGTGGATGATGCCTGCTTAACTGTTACCCCCTTTCATGAATGCCAGCCATATATTCGGGTCAGTGTGGCGCAATGATTGTTTAACTATTTGACGGGTGAACAAGGGCTGAATTATGCGGTCGTGGCAGCCGTGTTAGTGACTGATATTATGCGACTGCTAAGATGCAAACCACCAGGCTTTTTGCGTCCTTACAGCAAACAACGTTCATCCTTTGCCAACAGCAAAGGAGCAGAGGCAACATCCAGCCTTCATAATAGCAGGCAAATACGGCACAGTGCGCCATCGGAATCAATGAAGGAGTAGCAATGAGTTACGATGTTTACGGCGTAGGCAACGCCATTATGGATATTCAAGTGCAGTGTGATGATGCGTTTTTAACACAACATGGCATAGAAAAAGGCATCATGACCTTGGTCGATGAGCAGCAACAAGCGCAAATCCTCAAGGCATTGAGTAATCACGAAGTCCATTATTGTTCAGGTGGGTCAGCCGCCAACACCATCGTCGGCATTGCAGATATGGGCGGTCAATGCGCTTACGCCTGCAAAACAGGCAAAGACAATTACGGCACGCAATATGTCGAAGAGATGCATCATTTAGGTATCAGCACCAACGTTGCTCCTGCCGCTACTGGCGCGACAGGCACGTGCGTGGTATTGATTACCCCCGATGCCCAACGCACCATGTTAACCTGCCTTGGCGCATCCAGCAGTTTGACCGCCGATGACATCAGCGAAACAGAAATTGCCAAAGCGCAGTATGTGTATATCGAAGGCTACCTCTTTGCTGGTGAACAAACCCGCGCTGCGGCACTTAAAGCGATTGAACTGGCGACGCAAAACTGTGTGAAAGTGGCATTGACCATCTCTGACCCTTTCCTCATCGACATCTGCCGTGATGAATTCACCCGTTTAATCGAAGGTCCTGTGGATCTGCTGTTCTGTAACGAAGAAGAAGCTAAAGCTCTGACTGGTGAAAGCGACCCCATCGCTTGCGCCAAGGCCATGCACCAACATTGCGAAAATGTTGCTATGACCCTGGGTAAACATGGTTCCATCATCATGCACGGCGGCGAAGTATTCCCTATCGAAGGTGTAAGCGTGCAAGCCATTGACACCACAGGCGCAGGCGACATGTATGCTGCTGGTGTATTGTTTGGCATTACCAACAACCTCAGTTGGCAACAAGCAGGTCATATTGCCAGCCACGCTGCTGCACGTGTCGTGGCACAGTTGGGCGCACGCCTGCCACAAGGCTTCGCTACCAACGATATGTTGCAATTACTCAACACCACGGTGAACGAGTCTTTACTACCGTTAAATCAATAAATCATTTTGGGCGACTGCAAAGTCGCCCTCCATCCTTTTTTCTTGCAGTAGGCACGTGCGTAAACTTTTCCTCTACCTTATAGCTGGCATCTGTTTTGTTGCTTTTGTACTGTTATTGCGTGTCTGCGTGGTAAATATATCTTGGATTGCATCAGGTTCGATGCTGCCTGGGTTCGCCGTCCATGATCGGCTATTGGTGAACCAATTGGCTTGGGGCTTAAACCTGCCCTTTCTTCACCATCAGGTGCAACAATGGCATACGCCAGAACGTGGTGACGTGGTGTTATTTCACAACCCTTATGATGACCAACGTATTTGGATGAAACGCGTGATTGGTTTACCTGGTGATATTGTAGCTTTCCATCATCAACAACTTTGGATCAATAACCAGGTCTGCGTCGTCAATGCCAAGCGATATGAGTTCTTGCCACGAAGCGATGGACGTGCGCCACAGGGGCATCGTATTTGGTTTTCTTGGTGGGAACATGACTGGGGGCCTATCACCGTCCCCAAGGGGCAATTGTTTTTAATGGGTGACAACCGTGGTGCTTCGGATGATTCACGCGACTGGGGAACCATTGCCCAAACACAATTAACAGGGCAACCATGGTTTAAACTATGGCCACTTAAATCGTTCGCTGCACGTGTACCATGAACAGCAGCATTGTGTAGAGCACACAACCATGGTAAATTTGCAGTTACCGTGACGATTGCGTAGAACCTTTGTTTGCAACGGATGTCTCGTCGGGAGTAGCGTACCAATGGATACACTCGACTAACAAGGTATTTGTTGCGGGCAAAGGGACAAGCAAGGGCGCGACAGTATTTGTGAATGTCAGGTTAAATGTACCCAAGGAGTTCTTATGCAACGCTTTAAAAAAATCTTATTTCTCAATCGTTCTGGTCTGGATGATAGCGATGCTTTTGGTACTGCCATAAGATTAGCTACGGAGAATGACGCTGAACTCAAAATCATTGAAGTTCATACGACCATTCATCCAGATTCAACCACCGACGAGCAAATACCTACACACACAGCATTGATGAATAAGGTGCAAGTAGAGCGCAAGGCACACCTAGAACATCTGATAGCCATGTACCAACAAGATGTGAATGTAAGCACTGAAATATTTTTCGGTGCACCGTTTCAGGAGACTATTTTACAGGTGCTACGCCATAATTACCAACTGGTGATTCTTGCGCCTGAAGAACATTCGCTGGAAAGTATGGTTTTTGGTGCTACCGATATGCACCTTTTACGCAAATGCCCTTGCCCCGTATGGATTGTGAAGACAGGCGCGCAAAAACAGCTCAAACATATTATGGCGGCTGTAGACATCGATACCACCGATGGTGAGGAACAGTCTTTGAATACGCATATTATTACATTGTCCTCATCTCTGGCTCAAATCGAAGCAAGCAAGCTTCATCTTGCCCATGCCTTAACGGCTTCTTACAGCAACCAAATAAGTGCGCATGATGCCCACGAAGCATGGATTAAGGGGCTATTCAACGAAGCAGGCGTAGCAAAACCCGATCACGGTGTGGATTACCACATGGTTGAAGGAAAGGCAGAAGACGTCATTCCCCAGCTTTGTGAGCAACAACACATTGACCTACTCGTCATGGGTACAGTAGCCAGAAGCGGGATTCCAAAACTCCTTATCGGCAACACCGCAGAAAAGATCATATCAAAACTTCACTGCTCTTTACTGGCGATCAAACCCGATCATTTTGTTTGCCCAATATCATTGGATGATTCGATGTAGCAAGTACCGCTGATTCTTGCCATCTTGGGCTAATATCTTAGCATACCTGCTATAGATTATTGCCGCTTTTGGAGACATAACAATGCCATTGCCTGATTTACATATTCGTCCACGTCGTTTACGCCGTACCCCTGCTATTCGTCGTATGGTAGAAGAAACTTCACTATCAGTAGAAGACTTTATCTATCCATTATTTGTTGATGAAGGCATCACCGAAGCTGTAGAAGTCGCGAGCATGCCTGGGGTGAATCGTATTCCGCTTTCGGACGTTGCTAAGACGGTGACAGCAGTGGCTGAAGCTGGGATTCCTGCGGTGATTTTCTTCGGTATTCCCAACCATAAAGATGCCGTAGGCAGCGAAGCTTGGAATGATGATGGCATTGTACAACAAGCAATCCGAGCCGCTAAAGCCGCCGTGCCAGACATGTGCGTGATTGCCGACTCCTGCTTCTGTGAATATACCGACCATGGTCATTGCGGTGTGTTGCATGGCGAAGCAGTTGCCAATGATGAAACCCTACTGAACCTGCAAAAAGAGGTCGTATCTTATGCCCGTGCAGGTGTCGATATTATTGCCCCATCAGGGATGATGGATGGTATGATTGCCAGTATTCGTATCGCTTTGGATAGCGAAGATTTTACCGATGTGGCGATTATGTCTTATGCTGTAAAATATGCCTCTGGCTATTTTGGCCCGTTCCGTGATGCCGCCGATTCCACCCCTGCATTTGGTGATCGTGCTGCCTACCAAATGGCACCTGGTAATCGTCTAGAAGCAATCCGCGAAGCTTTGTTGGATGTTGATGAAGGGGCAGACTTCTTGATCGTCAAACCCGCTTTGGCATACATGGATATTATCCGCGAAGTACGTGATGCAACATTGTTACCGCTGGCGGTTTATAATGTTTCGGGTGAATATGCGATGGTCAAAGCTGCCGCAGCCAACAACTGGATTGATGAACGCCGTGTCGTTTTGGAGACGCTGCTGGGCTTCAAACGTGCTGGGGCAAACCTTATCATCACCTACCACGCTTTGGACGCAGCCCGCTGGCTGGCTGAACGCTGATGAGTACGCCCGAGCAACAGGGTAAAGAGGAAGCGCAGCCACCTTTAACGCCGACTACTGAACAGGCCGCTGATATACCTCCGCAAAAAAAGTCAAAACTCCCGATGATCATGTTGGTGATTGTTATTATACTTGCGATGCTGGGAATGGTGGGGTGGATTTTATGGCAACAATGGCAGCAGCAACAATCACCTGTGTTGCAATCGCTCACGCAACCAGCACCCCATGTTACAAGCGCCCTGCAAACAAAGCTGCAGCAACAAGCCAGTGAACCACGCAAGGATGACAACGAAGAAGTAGCGAGCAAACAGCCTGTCGCACCATCGCCGGCTCAGCCTGATGCTGCGTCCGATCAAAGCAAGCCTGCTGTTGTTGCTAAAGAAACAACAAACGAAGCTGTGCCATCAGCTGCGCCAAACCCAGCTATCAACGCGCCACTTGCCGTGGTCGTAGATTCGCAAGAGCTACAAACAGCACAGGCAGAAATCACCAAGTTGCAAGCGGCTTTGACTGCGCTACAGCAACGTAACGATGAGGATGCAACAACGATTGCTGCGCTTCGCCAATCCAAACAGGCTGCCGATAAAGCTTTATTGCATAACCAATTGGATTGGATCATCGACCCTGATACCCGCCTGCCGCGTATTGCTGCGCTATGGCAATTGATTGCCAGCAACGCCGCAAATAGCAATGAGCAACAAGAAGCGGCTGATCTGGCGCGTTTAGCGACCCAACAAGCTGATACCATGCAGCAATGGGTTCAAACCTTGCAGCAGGTACTACCATCGTTGCAAGCGACTGAATACCCTTCCTTGTTGCCGAACAATCATTGGTGGCAACGCTGGTTAAACACACAGTTTAATGTTCACCCAGTAGCAAGCAAAAATGACCAAGAACGGGCTGCATTGGCAACCACCGTTGCAGCGACCATCGCACAATTGCAGCGTGGAGAACTTCCTAAAGAAGGGCAATGGTCAGCGATGGTAAATAAACTTGCCAGTTTAGGTTTTGCTCAAACAAGCTTACCAAGCAGCCTTGCTTCCTTCATCACTCAAACAGCCCGTTTGCGTGCCGTAGCGCGTCAATGGCAAGAGGTTCAATCATGATTCGTATGCGAACCATCCTGTTTTTTTGTACCCTATTGGTGGTTGCAGCCATGGTGTTGGTACCTGATTTCTCTGCTCAAACCATGCGCTTAGAAGCCTTTGGCTGGCAGCTTGAGATGCGCCAAGGCTTTTTTGTTATACTTTTGCTCATCCTACTGTGGTTGTTGTACGCTGTTCGCGGCACTTTGCGCCTGTTACTGGCAGGGCAAGGTCGTTTACGCTTGGGCTTGCGCAGTGGTAAACTAGGACGGCAAGAGCGTCGTTTGCGCGATAGCCTGATGAAGTGGGTGGATGCCGAAGGCGACCTTGGTCAACGCGGTTTAAGCAAATCGAATGATGTGATTCCCTCATGGTTAAGCAGCAGTTTGCAACGTGTTTGCGTCAACCCCGAAGATATTAATCTACCACTGGATACAGAAGATGAGGCACTGGGCAATGCCATAGCTGCACGCATCGTCACCGACGCATCGCACCATCAACACTTTGACCATATCAGTCGCCGCCTACATCTACAGGCGTGGTTGAAGGCAAGTCCCGACTCTTTATTGGCAAAAATCCGCTTGGCGAAACTTGATTTAGAGCAACAAGATTGGGCGCAAGCTGCTGCGATATTGGAGCCTTTACAAAAGAAAAGTCTTCCCCTGCAAGAGACGCTCAGCAACAGTGGTGAACAAGGCGACCTTAATGTGTTACTCGCCCAAGCGTGGTTAGGGATGGCCGAAACAGAGGAACAGCCCAAACAACGCTTGCGCAAAATCCGCCGTTTAGCCCCCAATCACGGGGCTACGGTATTACGTTTAGGGCAGTTAATGTTGCCTGGTGAAGGCACACAAGCCGTTAAAAAACTATGGCTGGATTTTTTGCAAGAGCATGATGATGAGGCCGTAGCTGCAGCGTGTTTTGAGTTATTAAAACCTGAAGCATTACCATGTTTCCGCAAGCTTGAGCATATTCGTAGCACGCCAGCTTTTCAATGGATGAAAGCGCGTTTGGCACATGCGTGCCAACTTGAAGGTTTAGCTGATGAGATCTTAGACCGTTTGTTGGCTGAGCATCCACGAGCAAACTTTTTACGTACCCGTGCCCGTTGGTTGCAAGACCGTGAGCAATGGACAGAAGCTTGCAGCGTATGGCAACAAGCAATGGATGCAGAACAGCACTAGTCACGTATGCAACAGATTCATTTATTGCCACCACAGGTTGCCAATCAAATTGCCGCAGGCGAGGTGGTGGAGCGTCCTGCCTCAGCAGTAAAAGAATTGGTCGAAAACAGTTTGGATGCGGGAGCCTCTCGCATCCATATCCGTATTGAAAAAGCAGGCAAGCAATGCATTGATATTGACGACGATGGTTGTGGCATGTCGGCAATTGATGCACCACTGGCACTGCAACGCCACGCCACCAGCAAAATCAGCGATGCCGAAGACCTCCACGCCATTGCCAGTCATGGCTTCCGTGGTGAAGCCCTCCCCTCGCTAGCTTCGGTGTCTCGCTTTCGTCTGCACACGGCCTGCAAAGAAGAAGAGCTGGGCTGCGAAGTGCGCGTGAATCAATTGGGCGAAACAGAAACCATGCCCGCCACGTGGCGACATGGTACGCGCATCGAAGTGCGTGATCTGTTCCTTAACACGCCAGCGCGTTTACGCTTTATGCGCGCTGATAAAACAGAAGAAGCGGCGATCATCGAAGTGGTTCGCGGCTTGGCATTGGCACATGCTAACACTGCCCTGCGGCTTGATTTTGATGGTCGAAAACGATTGGACTTCCCCGCCTGTTCGCGCAATCAACGCATCGCTGACATCATGGGTGAAACGTTTATGGACAATGTTGTTAGCCATAAACTTGAACACGATGGAATCATCATTGACGCTTACCTCGGTTTGCCTACCTACCACCACCGTGATGCCAGCCGTATGTTATTCTTGGTCAATGGTCGTGTGATTCGGGACAAGCAACTGATTGCCGCCCTACGCGCTGCCTACCGTGATGTTATGTTCCATGATCGCTACCCTATAGCCGTGGTTTATATCGAGATGGATCCTGCTGATGTGGATGTCAATGTTCACCCTGCCAAACGTGAAGTACGCTTCAAAGCACCACAAAGCGTGCGTGCTGCCGTGGTTGCATGTGTGCGAGCGGCATTAGCAAACCACGGGCAACAGGTTGCACCTGCGACCAGTGAACAGGCCGTGCAAAGTTTTGCCAACAATCCGCCCACCATGCACGATCAAGCGCGTCAGCCAGTCACAGCAAGTGCTGCTACATTACCGCGCCAAAGTAATACACCACAGCGACCAGCGAGCGCACCGACACTAGCCTTTAACGGGCATGGCACAGCGCATCAAAACACCATGCCCGTTCATGCTACACATAAGCCTTCAGGCAATGAAGCTCGCGAACGACAGCAGCCTAGTCCCTACCATCAAGCGGAAACGAGCTTACATTTAGGTGCGCCGTTGGCGCAACTCCATCAACGTTATATTTTAACGCAAACGACTGAAGGTGTGATTTTAGTCGATCAGCATGCCGCACATGAACGCATCAACTATGAGCGCATGAAGCGTGAAATGGCTGCGGGCAATCTGCTTGCCCAGCGTTTGTTATTGCCTGTACAGTGGCAACCCGATGCCCATACAGCAGCGTGGCTGCATGACCATAGCGATGAACTAGAAACCTTTGCCGTGGAAATCAAAGCATGCGCTGAGGGCGCGTTCACGATCCATGCCGTCCCTGCCCTGCTACAAGATGATTCACCCTTACGTTTAGTGGAAGAACTGGTGGCAGCATGCCAATTAATCGGCAGCGAAGCCGAAGCAGGCGAAAGCGGTATGGGACGTGTATTGGAACGTTGGCTGGGCAATCGCGCCTGTAAAACGTCGTTAAAAGCAGGTTGCCTCTTAAACAACAATGAGCAACAACAATTATTACGTCAAATGGAACAAACACCCAACATCGCGCAATGCAACCATGGTCGCCCCACCTATGTGCGACTATCGCTTGACGAGTTAGACCGTTTATTTGGGCGTAAAGGGTAACAATCAATAAAAGAGGTTGTTAAAAGGAGAGGGGATGATCATGAAGGATATGACAGGGTCATTGGATTTCACACAACATGCAGCAGGAACAGGTGCTACCCGCAGTCGCCGCCCTGTGTATCGAGACTTTTTACCGCCATGTAACCACGCCTGCCCTGCTGGCGAAGATATTCAAGCATGGCTGGCATTGGCGCAAGCTGGGGAGTACGAAGCGGCATGGCAAAAGCTGCTAGAAAACAACCCCTTTCCTGCCATTCACGGGCGTGTTTGTTATCACCCTTGTGAAACATCGTGTAACCGCGCCATTACCGACCAAGAAGTCAGCATCCACGCTGTTGAACGATTTTTGGGCGATCAAGCGATGGAACATGGCTGGCAACCACAATACACAGCACGACCTAATGGCGGTTCAGTGATGATTATTGGGGCTGGTCCTAGTGGTTTATCTGCTGCCTACCACCTCACCCGCTTGGGGCATAAAGTCACGATCTTTGAAGCAGGACCTGTAGCGGGTGGCATGATTCATTTTGGTATTCCCGCTTACCGCATGCCACGCGATGTATTAGCGCAAGAAATCAGCCGTGTTGAGGCAATGGGTGTGACCATCGTGCTTAATCACCGTGTCGATGATGTCATAGCCGCCAAAGAAGAAGGTGGTTTTGATGCTGTATTTATCGCAGTTGGCGCACATTTAAGCAAAAACATTGAAATTCCAGGGCGTGATGCCAGCAAAATGATGGATGCCGTAAGCTTTTTACGTTCTGTTGATGCTGGCGAACCTGTTAAACTCGGTCGTCGCGTGGCGATTTACGGTGGCGGCAATACCGCTATGGATGCTGCTCGAACCGCCAAACGCTTGGGCGCAGAAGAGGCTGTCATCATCTACCGACGTGACCGCGCCAGCATGCCCGCGCACGATTTTGAAGCTGAAGAAGCCCTTGAAGAAGGCGTAAAAATCAACTGGCTGCGCACCATTAAAGAAGTCAACGCAAGCACCTTCACGGTTGAGGTCATGCGTTTGGATGAAGATGGCAGACCACAACCCACAGGTGAAGTCGAGACACTGGAAGCTGACGCACTGATTTTGGCGGTTGGTCAAGACACCGACACGGGCTTTTTACGCCATGTCGATGGCATCGACTTCAACCGCGATGACACAGTGGTGGTCAACGAACAGATGATGACAGGTGCTGCTGGCATTTTTGCAGGCGGTGATATGGTTCCCAGCGAACGTTCCGTCACCATTGCTACAGGTCACGGCAAAAAAGCAGCCCGTTGCATTGACGCCTGGCTGCGTGGCGAAACCATAGAAGCGGTAGAAAAACATCCCATCGTCGGTCATGAAAAATTACATTTATGGTACCGCACCGCAGCACCTCAAAGTAAACAGGCAGAAATCCCCGTCAACGAACGTTTGGGTGGCTTTAGCGAGATTATGCACGGCTTAAGCGAAAAGGAAGCACGCTTTGAAGCGGCACGCTGCCTTTCTTGCGGTAATTGCTTTGAATGCGACGGCTGTTATGGCTCCTGCCCTGAAGGCGCAGTGATTAAACTCGGCAAAGGCAACCGCTACCGTTATGACTATGACCGTTGCACAGGTTGCGCTGTCTGCTACGAACAATGCCCCTGCCACGCCATTGAAATGAACGACGAAACGGAGGCTTCAGTATGAGCACTTCAACACCTAAAAAGAAGCATTTGGTGACGATGGACGGCAGTCATGCTGTGGCGCATATTGCCTATCGCGTCAGTGAAGTGTGTTCCATCTACCCCATCACCCCATCGTCGGATATGGCTGAAACTTGCGATGTATGGGCCGCACAGGGTCGTCAAAATCTGTTTGGCTCTGTACCTGATGTAATCGAACTACAAAGCGAAGGCGGCGCGGCTGGCACGGCGCATGGCGCGTTACAAGCTGGCGCATTAACCACCACCTTTACCGCCTCGCAGGGCTTGCTGTTGATGATTCCCAATATGTACAAAATCGCGGGTGAACTGACATCCACGGTATTCCATGTTGCAGCGCGTTCTTTGGCAGCACAAGCCTTATCCATCTTCGGTGACCATCAAGATGTGATGGCAACACGGATGACGGGATTTGCCATGCTTGCTTCCTGCTCGGTGCAAGAAGCGCATGATGCAGCACTGATTAGTCATACAGCAACGCTGCGCGGTCGTGTGCCATTCATTAACTTTTTTGATGGCTTCCGCACCTCGCACGAAATCAACAAAATCCAACTGATCGACGATGATGTGATTCATCAAATGATTCCTGATGCATTGATTCACGCACATCGCGCCCGCGCCTTAAATCCTGACCATCCCTTCATTCGAGGTACAGCACAAAACCCCGATGTGTACTTCCAAGGGCGTGAAGCATCGAACCCTTACTACCTTGCGCTACCGCAGCTGGTGCAAGCATGTATGGATGAGTTGGCTGCCGCGACAGGACGGCATTACCACCTGTTTGACTACCACGGTGCAACCGATGCCGAATCGGTGATTGTCATCATGGGTTCAGGTGCTGAAACGGTGATGGAAACCCTTGATGTACTCAATGCCGCAGGTGCACGTTTGGGCGTAGTCATCGTGCGCTTGTTCCGTCCATTTAGCAATGAACATTTATGCGCTGCGTTACCTGCCAGCGTACAAAACATTGCCGTGCTTGACCGCACCAAAGAACCTGGCTCGCAAGGGGAACCGCTGTACCAAGATGTGGTAACCAGTGTCGCCGAGTCAGTGGCTGATGGCAAACGCAGCACCATGCCCCGCATCATTGGCGGTCGTTATGGGCTTTCATCCAAAGAGTTCACCCCTGCAATGGTCAAGGCGATTTATGATAACCTGCAACAAAGCACACCGAAAAATCATTTCACCATTGGCATTCATGATGATGTAAGCCATACCAGCCTGCCGTTTACATCACACTTTAATATCGAAGATCAAGGCGTGACCCGCGCCATGTTCTTTGGACTAGGCTCGGATGGCACGGTATCAGCAAACAAAAACAGCATCAAAATCATTGGCGATGGCACCGACCTTTATTGCCAAGGTTATTTTGTTTATGATTCAAAGAAAGCAGGCTCGCAAACGACTTCGCACCTGCGTTTTGGTCCACGCCCGATTCGTGCGCCTTATTTGATTGAATCGGCTAATTTTATTGCCTGCCACCATTACGAATTTGTGCATCAATTCGACCTATTGGCACATGCCGCAGATGGTGCGGTGTTCCTGCTTAATGCACCGCTGCCTGCTGATGAAGTATGGCATGCGCTGGCGCAATCGGTGCAGCAGACCATGATTGATAAACACATTGCCTTTTACGTCATCAACGCCTCGGAAGTTGCCCGAGAAACAGGCATGGGACGGCGCATCAACACCATCATGCAAACCTGCTTTTTTGCCCTTTCTGGCGTATTACCACGGGATGAAGCGATTGCCCGTATTAAACGCGCGATTGAAACCACCTATGCCCGCAAAGGGGCAGATGTTATTGCGCAAAACTTCCGTGCTGTTGATGCGGCATTGGATCATCTGCACGCCATTACGCCCCCTAAAACCGCCGAAAGTTGCCATACCATGCGGGAAACCGTAGCCAAACAAGCCCCCGACTTTGTGCAACAAGTGACTGCACCGATGCTGGCTGGCTTGGGCGATGCGTTGCCAGTCAGTGCCGTCCCTGTAGATGGCACCTACCCCAGCGGCACTGCCCGTTGGGAAAAACGCAACATCGCCGCCTTCGTACCACAATGGGAATCGGACTTATGTATTCAATGTGGTAATTGCAGTTTTGTTTGCCCTCATAGTGTCATTCGTGCCAAATTTTACCACGAATCACTGCTGGACGATGCCCCCAGTTGCTTCCCTTCAGCTCCCGTGAATGCACGCGGCTTCCCCGAAACACGTTACAGTTTGCAAGTCTATTTAGAAGACTGCACAGGCTGTGAAATGTGTGTTCACGCCTGCCCTGCTCTTGACCCTGACAACAAGCAACGCAAGGCGATCAATATGGCACCGCGTGTCGCGCAAATGGATGATGGGCGTAGCAATATTCACTTTTTTGAATCGCTCCCTGTGAATGAACGTGCCGACCTTGATTATGCCTCGGTGCGTGGTACGCAGTTCTTAGAACCGCTGTTTGAATTCTCTGGAGCTTGCGCAGGTTGTGGCGAAACCCCTTATATACGATTGCTAACCCAATTGTTTGGTCCCCGCTTATTGGTTGCCAATGCAACGGGCTGCTCCTCTATTTATGGTGGTAACTTACCTGCTACACCGTGGACGACCAACCAAGATGGTCGCGGTCCTGCATGGTCAAACTCGCTGTTTGAGGACAATGCAGAATTTGGTTTAGGCATGCGTGTTGCTGCCGACCACCATATGCAGCAAGCAATGGCATTGTTGCAAGGTATGGACGCATGGTTTGAGCAAACATTCATTGATGCAGTGGTTCACGCCGACCAGTCCGTGGGCTCAGAAGTCACCCGCCAACGCGCCAGAGTGGATGCCTTGAAATCACGTTTACAAAGCATTGATGACCCTGCGGCAAAAAATTTATTATCCATTGTCGATCATTTGGTGCGCCGCAGCGTCTGGCTGGTCGGTGGTGATGGTTGGGCTTATGATATTGGTTCAGCAGGACTAGATCACGCCCTTGCCAGTGGTCGCAACATCAATGTTTTGGTGTTGGATACCGAGGTTTATTCCAATACCGGTGGTCAAGCATCAAAGTCCACGCCTGTAGGAGCAACGGCGAAGTTTGCCTCAGCAGGGAAACCCGTGGGTAAAAAAGACCTTGCCTTACAAGCGATTTCTTACGGGAATGTCTATGTAGCCAGGGTGGCGATGGGCAGTAATCCACAACAAACACTGCTTGCCATGCGCGAAGCTGAAGAATACCCAGGTCCGTCAATTATTTTGGCATATAGCCATTGCATCGCCCACGGCATCGACATGACCCAAGGCATGCGCCAGCAAGAAATGGCAGTAGCATCGGGCTATTGGCCGTTGATTCGTTACAACCCTGCCCTACGCAAAGCAGGCAAAAAGCCCTTTGTATTGGATTCACCACGCCCGACCATGAAGCTGGCTGATTATGCTTACACCGAAATGCGCTACAAACTCCTGCAACGCAATCACCCACAAGAAGCGGAACGTTTAATGGCATTAGCACAGGAATCCGTTGATTTGCGTTGGCAAACCTATGAGCACATGGCAAGGCAAGAACCCTCCGCCTTCCAACCTACAGCAGTATAGCAAGTCGGATAGAAGCCACCCTTAACCCTCGTGTAACGCTTGTTACACAAGGGTTAAGGGCAATGCCTGTTACGCCAAGCTGTGTACTTTTTTGTTTAAATGAAGCAATCGATCGGCAAGCTTAAAGCGTAACCATTCATTGTTTTGATAGTAATGGCGGTAACGATCTTCTGGCCAACGCAGCAATTGCACATCAGAAATCGTTCGCACCGTGATTTTGCGTCGGTTTTCCAGCAGACCTAACTCGCCTAAAAGGTTATGACGCTTAGCGGTGTACAGTAAACGTTCTCGACCATTGATGCTTGTGTTTACCGACAACCAACCTGCATGAACAACGTAAAAATCCAAGTTTTTACGCTCATCTATCGTGCATAGGTTTGTGCCAGCAGGCAGGCAAATAATTTCCATTTCTTGCGCGATATTACGCCGCTCTTGCGCACTAATGCTTTGAAAGAATGGTGTGAATGCTAATTGTCGTTCTGGGGCATGTTGTTGATGGAAAGCCTCCATCTGGTGGCGAATCGTTGGATGTTTTTCGACCAAGGCATGTAATACATGGTAGGGCAATAAATAAACTTGGGTCTTCCCCACCGCCTTAAGGTCGGCTGTTCGTTCGCTGGTGTCGGTAAGAAAGGGAGTTTCGCCCGTTATGCTGCCAGCTTCTATGACAGCCATCGGCTTAAATGTGCCATCATCATCTTCTACCCACGGTTCTAGCGATCCTTCGGTAATGACAAACAGGTGTTTGGCAGGGTCGCCTTTGCGCACCAAAAACTCACCATCATCCAGTGCTTGCGCTTGCAACGAGGTGAACACTTCATCGAACAAAATGTCGCTTAATGATGAAAACATCGGGTGTTCATGCATCGCAAAAGCCGCGCAAGCATCTTGATGTAAGAATGTCATCGCCTCGGCTAATAAGGCATCGTTAGCGCGAGCGCGATGAAACAACTCGCGCCCTAGCATCTTACCATCAGGACGTAAGCGGTAATAACCCACCATCGCAGTGCCGCCAGATCGCCAATCATGGGTATCAACACTCAGACGGGAAGCCCGCGCATAAGCTTCTGCTGCTTCATCATTCATCGAACCTGCTTGTTCACATAGATCTGCATGCATAAGCGCCAACTCAAGATCATTGGGCTGAAGTTTACACAAGGCTGCCAATGAATGGGCAGCAGAAAATAAGTCGCCACGTTGAATGGCTTCTTTTACTTTTTCTCGATGATGAACTAAAGGCATGATACGATTCTCCTTTAAATAAACATGGCTTTATGACAACGGACCGTAGCAACAATATTGCCTCACACAGAGGGAGCTAAAGCCATGTTCGCAGCGCAGCCTAGTAATGAACAAGTATAAAA
>CAZYAI010000029.1:28627-32796 GCA_964645625.1 uncultured Zetaproteobacteria bacterium | reverse complement strand
CGATTTAAGGTGGCTTAGGTGGTCAATCGGTGAACGACGATGGTAAAGAATTCCCATAGAAAAAACCGTATCAAACGCTGCCATACGCTGGGGCAAAGCCTCTATACCAACCGCCAAAAAGAACGCTTGTTGCTCTGGCATATAGCGTTTCACCGCCTCAAACTGCATCGCAAATAGCAAGGTCGGGTCAATGCCTACCGCCAGTTCCGCACCCGCACCCAGCATGCGCCACAGGTGGTAGCCTGAACCACACCCCACATCCAACACCCGACGACCAGCCAGCGGCGCGAGGTGGGGCGCAACACGTTGCCACTTCCAATCGGAACGCCATTCGGTATCAATCGACCAGCCAAACAGCGAAAACGGACCTTTACGCCATGGGTGCAGGGCTTGCAGCGCATCATGCAACGCGCTTCGTTGTGCTTCGCTGGCATCGTCTGCGCAGCCAACACGTACGCTGTCAGCATCCACGTCAATGCTGGAGGGCGACAACGCAGGCTGTGCTTGCCAAGCCTGTTGCCAGCGTTCGGCATCGCCGTGTTTTGCCCATGCCGCGTAGCCATCTTGCATGGCTTGGCACAGCACCGCCTGATGTTCCACAGCCAGCGTTGAGCACGCTAATGCTGCTGCTAAAGCCTGCTGTTCACGCGCTTGCCATGCCGTCACGCTTGCCCCCGAAAGGCCAGCAGCGAGATGAAGTTCGCACATTGAAACCACACCGTAACACGAGCAAAGCCCGCATCCAGTAGGCGTTGGCGGTGTTGGGCGATGGTCTCTGGCAGCAACACGTCTTCTAAGGCTTGCCGTTTACGGCTGATTTCTAACTCGGAATAACCTTGCGCAGCTTTGAATGCTTCGTGTAAGGCTTGTTGCGTTTCTGCCTCCCAATCATCATCGAAGGTGATTTTTTCGGACAACACCAACACGCCATCCTCAGCCAATGCCTGCGCCATGCTTTGCAGCAATGGCAGGCGTTGCGCTACAGGAATAAATTGCAGGGTAAAATTCATCACCATCATAGAAGCGGGTTGAAAATCCACCGCGCAAACATCAGCACATTGTATCGTTACGCAGCTGCTGGCCTGATCCCGCGCTACCAATTCGCGGCACTGTTCCACCATCGCGGTGGCATTATCAAGCCCTATAATATGGCAATCACGCCCCTCGACGGCATGACGTATCGCCAGCGTAGAAGCCCCCAAGGAACAACCAAGATCATACACCGTACTGCCTGCGCTGGCGTAACGTTCGGCGATAATCGCGATCATCTCCAAGGTCAAGCCATAGCCAGGCACAGAACGGCGAATCATATCGGCAAACACCGCCGTCACCTGAGCATCAAAGCAAAACCGTTCCGCCATCCCCGTCGTTTGACGGTAAAGCCGATCAACACGCGCTTCACTCATGGTCGTGACGACGCACCAACTCCCCAGATTTGAAATAGATACGGCGGGTTGGGTAATCAGCATCAGCAGCGGGCAACATGGTCTCGAAGCGGGCAATGGCTTCGGGCTTGGCTGCGGTTTGCGGATGCTTGGCAATCAAATAGGAGCAAATATCGCAGTACTCTTCGATAGACTTTTCAAACGTGCCGGTGCGCTGGGCAATGGCAATAATCTCATCCTTGTCCCAAGCAATCAGCGGTGACAGCAAAGGTAAGGGGCTGGCGTTATAAATCGCCTGAATGTTTGCCAGCGTTTGGCTCGCCACCTGCCCCAAAGAATCCCCCGTCACCAAGGCTTGACCCTTGATGCGCTCGGCAATAAGCCCAGCACTGCGGATCATTTGGCGTTTATAAATCACCATGCGGTAATCATCGGCAACCATCGCAATGGCATGACGCTGGAACTCTTCTAAGTCCACGAGGTAGAGATCCAAATGCCCTTGGTAACGCGACAAACAAGCAGCAAGGCGTTCGATTTTATCAAAATCGCGGTTGATGGTGCTGTTGTACAAATGCACCAAACTTACCCGCATGCCGCGCTTCATCATCATGTAAGCAGCAGCAGGGGAGTCAATGCCGCCAGAAAACAGCACCACGCCATGCCCCGACGAACCCACAGGCAAGCCGCCAATACCCGCGTGACGAGCGGTGTAAATATACGTGCCTTCAGCCGCAACTTCGACGTGAACGGTAATCTCTGGCGCGTCCAAACACACTTGCAAATTGAAGGTTTCCTTCAAATAGCCGCCGATTTCAAAGTTCAATTCAGGGCTGGTTTTGGCAAAGGTTTTGAGTCCGCGACGACTGCGCACAGCAAAAGGACGACCCGTGATGTCGCCATATTGTTCACGCAACATCGAGGCAGCAAGCTGTTGCATCGCTTCGATGGTATTGTCGGCTCGCTGCACCAAAGAGAAGTTTTTGATCCCAGGAATCAACGCCAAGTATGACATCAACGCATCATCCACCACGTCAAACCCCAGCAAAATACGCCCATATTCGGTGCGCACCGTGGCAGGCTTCAACAGTTGGCGCAGGTTGTTGGATAGCTGGCGCACGAAGTTGCCACGGTTTTTACCCTTCAGAGCCAGTTCACCGTAATGAATTAAGATGTACTGCATTGATCCCCCTTGCCACTGTACACGCCGCGAAATACTTCGGCGACGCGACCTTCCAACCACACATCATCACCACTGGCAGAAACCACCACCTCACCGCCAGGCATGGCAATGGTTAAGGGCTCGCGATGCCCCTCGCGTTGCCACACAGCAACAGCGGTCGCCGTAGCCCCCGAGCCGCAAGCCCGCGTCGGACCAACGCCGCGTTCGATAATATCAATATACACGCGATTAGCGATTTGCCCTGTCACAATCTCGATGTTTTTGTCAGCAGGGAACGCCGCTTCGTCCGCCAGTTCAAACACCACGCGGTGTTCATTCCCGACATTCACATCGCTATGCTGCTGCTGCACATCGGTAACAACTGCCGCGCCCATTTGCACCCGCACGCCGTGCGCACTGCGTTCTGCCATGACGTGACGGTCGGCAAGGGCGATGCGCACTGTTTCTCGCTCCATACGGCGCAACAGCAAATCCGCCACGCAACGCAAACCATTGCCGCAGTTCTTCGCCTCGCTGCCGTCGCTGTTAAAAATCAGCATCCGCACATCGGCAACATCATCGGGGCGCAACAGCAACAGTTGATCGCAGCCGATGCCATAGCGGCGTTCGGTAATGTTCAAAATCGCTTGTTTCTCAAGCTCAGGAATCACTTCATGCAAACCGTCAAGGATGACAAAGTCATTGCCTTGCGCCTGCATTTTCACAAAAGGGAGCGTGTTCACGCGCTATGCTCAACCACCACAGTGGTATAAATGCCACCGCGCACATTAAACTCCGCCTCTAAACGCAGTGTACGTGGTTGTAGCAAATGGATTAAGTCGTTGGCAATCATATTGGTCACTTGTTCGTGGAAGTGCCCTTCATCGCGAAACGACCAGTAGTACATTTTCAGCGATTTTAATTCCACGCATAACTGGTCAGGCACATAATCCAGACGAATTTCCGCGAAGTCAGGTTGCCCCGTTTTAGGGCACAGGCAAGAAAATTCAGGTGAACTGATTTGAATATGGTAATCCCGTTCAGGGTTAGGGTTGGGGAAGGTTTCCATGGTTTTGGAAGGTTGTGTGCTCATCGTATTCCTTACTGCAATCTATGATTTGGCTCAAACTCTCGCCGCACAGCCCCAGTTTTTCAACCACCGCAACGATGCATAGCGCATCACAACGGTATGACCGAAGGAAACCCCGTCATTGCGGACTTGATCCGCAATCCAGAGAACAGACGCAAGACTGGATGCCGCATCAAGTGCGGCATGACGGAGTAAACAAGCGCAAGACTGAATATTAAATCAAGCGAAGCATGACGCTTTTACATTTCGGAAGGTGAATGACTGTCCCCTTGTTGCGCCGCCAACTGTTCCCAGTATTCCAAACCACCTTGCTTGCCAAGCTGCCCCGCGAGGGATTCGAGCGCATGCAGTATCTGAGCGAAGTTGATCTTTTTGGCGATGCCGTAAACCGTCAGCCATGCGCTGATGGCCTCTTGCAGCTCTTCATTCTGCCAGTGGCTATGACCGATGTTGAACAGGGTGGCGCATAAGCCTGCGGTGTCGCCGATTTCCTGCTGTATAGCGAGCGACTGTTTGAGGTATTGCAGCGCGGTGT
>CAZYAI010000029.1:0-28527 GCA_964645625.1 uncultured Zetaproteobacteria bacterium | reverse complement strand
TTTGCGAGATATTGTTGAGCGTAGTTCCTTCGCCCGATTTATCGCCGATTTCCTGCTGTATAGCGAGCGACTGTTTGAGGTATTGCAGCGCGGTGTCGTAGTCGCCGCGAGCATCATAGATTTGCGAGATATTGTTGAGCGTAGTTCCTTCGCCCGATTTATCGCCGATTTCCTGATCAATGGCGAGTGACTGTTTGAGGTATTGCAGTGCGGTATCGTAGTCGCCGCGATAATACCATGAGAGAGCTAGCCCATTGCAAAACCAACCCTGGTCACGTTTATCCCCCTGCTCTGTCGCAGCATCCAATCCCATTTCCAGCACTTGCTGCTGCTCTACCCAGTACCCCTGTCGATCCAGATACTGATTAACCGCTTGAGCCAGCTCAATAAGCTGATGCCACGCCTTTTTTGCTTGGCAGCGTTCGACCAACGCAATCAGATGTGCGCGATCAGGGTCTAAGACATCATAACCCACTTTCCCCCGCTCCGTCTGTTCACATACGTGGTTAATGTAATGCGTTACAAGTCGATCCCATACATCTAGGTCAAGTGGTATCTGCTGACTGGCAAAACGATGAATCAGCGCGTGGGCGATTTGCAGGCGATCGCCATTGTTCTCCAGCAGACCATAGACGAGCAGTTGCCGCTTGAGCTTTTTCAGCTCACTTCCACTTGCTTCAAGGCAGGTGCCGAGGGGTTCGAGCAAGAAGGGACTCAATGCCAATTGTCCTGCCAGTGCCAGCAGGGTTTGCGCCCGCTCATCCACCTGTTCCAGCGAGCGGCGCAGCAAGTGCGGCACGGAACTGTATCGATGTGCTTCATCATCTGGGTTGAGTGCTTCCCAAGGTTCAGCGCGCAGCCATTTCAAATATTCAGCCGCTGTTTCGCCTGTCTGCGCCAGATAACGACCAACAAGGCAAAGTGCCAGCGGTAGATACCCCAACAGAGCGGCGATGGCTTCCACATCAGCTTTCACATTACATGACTGCGGTGCCCAGCTGTTCAGCAGTTCAACCGATTCATCTTTGGGCATCGGCTGTAACTTGATCGCATTGTCTGGCGCGTCACTCTGCCGACGACTGGTCATCATCACGCCGCATTCGCCGTGTAGTGATAGCAGTTGGCGCAACTGTTCAGGGTCAGCTTCTTCCGCACCATCGAAAATCAACAATGCTCGCTTGCCACCCAACACATGACGCGCCGAATCAAACAAATCACCACGTGGCTCCACGCCCCAAGCGCGGCAAATCGACTCTAGCACCACATCAACGGAGGGCTGGTTATAAAAAGTGTGAAAAAAAAGACCGTCAGGGAATTGTTCTGCCAATACGCCAGAATCTTTCAGCCGCCAAACAGCCTCAGCAACCAGCGTCGTTTTGCCCATTCCGCCTGTGCCCCAGCGGGTCGCAACATGGTTGGGGCGAATCTCCGCCAGCAGTTCCTTCAGTTCCGCTTCTCGCCCAGTAAAATGTTCATCTCGCTTAGGGTAGTGAAGAGGGCAAGTGACTTTTGCCGCCATGTGAACATGAACATCACC
The DNA here is from genome assembly GCA_964645625.1 of uncultured Zetaproteobacteria bacterium. Lineage (GTDB taxonomy): Bacteria > Pseudomonadota > Zetaproteobacteria > Mariprofundales > Mariprofundaceae > AB-137-C09. The sequence continues at coordinate 26,990 of CAZYAI010000029.1, read as the reverse complement.
TTGCGTGTTTGCTACTTGTATATTGCCATGACCTGTAGCGTTTTGGTTGACTTCGTGCATCTCAGCACCCGCCCTAACGAGCAGGTTTGATGTTAACGGTGAATGCTAACATTACCACTGCCCTGAATTTGAATGTTATGGTCGCCATCGGCGTGTTGTTCAAAATGTTGGCTAGGGGTATGCCGTTGAAGTTCCATCATCAACTGCTGCACCAGCGTTTGCAGTTCGCCGTCACCCGCTAGCCCTGCCTCGTCCAGATGTTCCTGAAGCAACATTTGTTGCCCCTTCGATTGTGGCTTGCGCTCAAGCTTTTCGATGCTCTGCACCACGTCACTGGAGCTACCCAAACGTTTTGCCAACGCGCCTTTCACCGCACCATAAGCATCACGCAGCCCTTGGCTGGTCAACTCCCCCGCAGTGCTGACCGCACCTGCCGATATCGCCGCCATGATAGCCTCTGCTAAAGTCATCAATTCATTCATAAACGCCTCCTGAAAGAGTCTTGCAAATCAAATCGAATATTCGGGAACTGAGTACGAATAACTCATGGCTGCTGACTATAAAACCAGCACCACAGTTAGCAAGCCATGGTCGTTTATTTACTGATGTGGATACAAACAGGAAAGCTTTTTTTTGCTTCCCGTTTAAAACGGGACAGACAGCAAAATCAATAGCTTATAGATTACCTGCGGTCGGTGAATCCATTTGCAATGCTGGAATAATAGTCCACAGATGCACACAGATTTATGATCGAGGTGTTCTTATGATGGAAACTATAAGCTGCTATACGGATTGTCGGCACAAAAGTTCTTTCATCATCTGTGTTTATCTGCGTTCATCTGCGGATAAATATTTAAACTTAGGAACGCTCACCAGCCTCGTTGTTAAGCAAGGAAAATGGTGAGTTCAATAGCGTAAAAAATAAGTCGTAGTTCTTTTTTGTCCCGTCTTGAACGGGAAGCGCAACAAGCTAACGCATGATGCTGCTGCCGCTGCGCTTGGAATCAGTCGGCGAATGGTTGGCTATTATGAACGCGGTGAAAAACCAGTGCCAAAATATATAGCTCTTGCATGTAAGGGCTGGGATTCTGACCATCAGCAATAAGTACAAAGTGAAGATTTTGCTTGTTGAATTGGTGCGCGGTACAGGAGTCGAACCTGTGGCCTTTGGCTTCGGAGGCCAACGCTCTATCCAGCTGAGCTAACCGCGCTTGTATAATTGAATGAATGGGCAGAACAAAGCCACCGTGACGGTGGCTTATTGTCCTGATCTGGTGGAGGCGGCGGGGGTCGAACCCGCGTCCGAAAACCATCAGCCAATGGTTCTACATGCTTAGTTCATTCAAATAGCACCCAAAAACCACTGAATGAACAAGGTAGTCTTTGGGTCGTCTCGTAGTGTTTAATTCCTGAGCCACGATTCCCCAGCATCAGAAACGGTCCTATCTTGATGGCCCCGAGAGTCCAGGCGATAGGCGACCTGAACGGCGGGGTCACTTACGCAGCGTAAGCGAGTTCTACGTCGTCGTTAGCAGTTAATGCTAGTTAGTCGTTTTTACGGGAGTACCAGCCCGGCATGCCCCACAGGGTTCAGCATCTCCGTCGAAACCAAGTCGCCCCCATGAACAAGTGCGCAATGCTATGCTCTTCACAACTATCAAGCAACCACTAGGGTCGCTGCTGAGTCATTCAACATGATAACTTTAATTAAGCCGTCATGCCGCGCTTGATGCGGCATCCAGTCTTACGTCCGTTCTCTGGATTGCGGATCAAGTCCGCAATGACGTGAGTGTTTTCGGCATTGATTTTTAACATCATAAAGAGAGTGACTGATCGGCACTATAACCAACCTCGTTTACTGACCTTGAAGGATACATTATGGGAATTTCATTGATTCGCTCCAATCGGATGGATGCTTTGCAGCAGCTTTTGGCTGAACAATGCAAGCAACACCCTTTGCCTTCGCCGCTGATGGCAGAAACGGTGATTGTGCCTAACCCTGCGTTGGAACGTTGGCTAGGCTTGGCTTTGGCATCGTCATTGGGCATCAATGCCAATCATGATTTTGTATCACCTTCGTCATGGTCGTGGACGTTGCTGCGCACCCTGTTGCCTACGGCTCCGCGCTTTGACCCATTGAGCCGAGAGCGCATGAGCTGGTTGATTTTCGATGCTCTGCCACAGCTTTTGAATGCCCCCGCCTTTGTTGACCTGCATGGCTACCTTGATGATGACTCCGATGGTCGCAAACGGTGGCAACTTTCTAGCCGCATTGCACAGGTGTTTGAACGCTATCAACATTACCGTCCCGACTGGATTCGCCAATGGACAGCCGCGCCGTCGGATCACTGGCAAGGGCAGTTATGGCGCGCTTTGCTTGCCGAAGTAGGCGCAGATCAACATCGCGTGGCACTACTGGATCGCTGCTTGGCGCACATCAACGAAGGGCATGTGCCGCCGTTGCCGCCGCGTGTAACGTTGTTTGCACCAAATGCACTGCCACCGTTGCTGATTACGCTGCTGGACGCGCTATCACAGCACATGGATGTGCGCATCTTTCTTTATACGCCAAACCGCCACGATGTGGCGCGTGAGCAAGCCTTGCAACGACTGCGCCAGCACAATGACCAGAGCACCCATTACTACGAGGCGCGCCATGAGTTACTGAGTTCATGGGCGCAACAAGGGCAGGCATTTGAGGATTTATTGCTGGCAGGGCAACAGCCCGAAGAACACAGCATTTGGCACGAACCAAGCGCGCCGACTATTTTAGGCTATGTGCAACACGATCTATTCCATGATGCGGCAAACACACAGCGTGCCATGACGGTGGATGATTCTTTGCAGGTGCATATTTGCCATAGCCCGATGCGTGAAGTACAGGTGTTGCACGATCAACTGCTGGCGATGTTGGAGCAAGATGCCACCCTCCGTGCTGAAGATGTGATGGTGATGATCCCCGAAATCAGTCTGTACGCGCCCTATATCGAGGCGGTGTTTGGTGAATCATCGCAGCGTCCGTTTATACCGTGGAATATATCGGATGTGTGTTTGGCGGATGATGATCCTGTGATTGAGGCGTTTTTTAGTTTGTTGGCGTTGCCGCAGAGCCGTTTCACCCTTTCCGAATTGACCAGTTTTTTGGATGTCGCGGTGATGATGGAACATCATGGTTTGGATGCTGAACAAGTCGATAATTTACGTCCATTGCTAACGGCATTAGGGGCGCGTTGGGGTGTCGATGGTGAGCATCGTAGCGCGTTAGGACTGCCGAATTGGTCGCAACAAAGTTGGCAAGCGGCGATGGATCGTTGGCTAGCAGGTTATGCCCTGGGTGAGGAAGACGCGTGGCAAGGTATTGCGCCCGTTCCTGTCAGCAATGACGATGCCCATGCCTTAGCGGCTTTTTGCTTATTGCTTACGCGCCTGAACCATTGGCGGCAACAGCTGGGCAAAACGTACAACGGCGCGACGTGGCAACGCTTATTGCTGGCGATGCTGCAAGAGCTGTTCGGCGATAAGGATGACACCCAAGGCAAGCTGTCAGTGATTCGCCAGGCGATTGATGATTTAAGCATTCGAGCGCACGGCATCGCGCTTAGCCCTGCCTTGCTACGGCAATATTTGACGCAAGAACTGGGTCGGGTGGAACGGCGGGCGCGTTACTTTAGTGGCGGCATCACTTTTTGCGCCATGCAAGCACAGCGCGCCTTGCCATTCCGCGTGATTGCCCTGCTTGGCATGCAGGATGCAAACTTCCCACGTCGCGAAAAAAGCTGTGAGTTCGACGATATGGCAGGCACTTGGCAAGCAGGCGACCCCAGCACAGGCGGCGATGATCGTTATTTGATGCTAGAAACCGTGCTCTGCGCGCAGCAACGCCTCTACATCAGCTACTGTGGGCGCAGCATTAAGGACAACAGCGAGTGCCAACCTTCGGTGTTGTTGCGTGAATTACTGGATGCACTGGATCAAGCGGAGCTACGCCCTGCGGGTCAAGCCGCGATCAGCGAACGCATCACCCAGCAACACAGCATGCAGCCTTTTTCCCCGACAAACTACAGCGAGGATTATTGCAGTTACGACAGCTATTGGGCGAACGTGGCAAACAATATGGCACACACCAACCCCAGTGATGCGCCACCACCCGCCATGCAACTCACAGGCTTGAACAGTGACACCCTGCTATTAAGCACCTTAGCCAGTTTTGTCAGCCATCCGATTCGTTACTTTTTTGAGCAGCAATTGGGGCTGTGCATCACCACAGAAGAGGTGGTATCCGACGACGAAACATTCACCCCCGATGGTTTGCAGCAATGGCAGCTTCGGCAACAGTTGTTGGAATCAGCATTAAGCCAAGAGCCGCTGGATAGCAACCGTTTGCGCGCCGATGCCTTGCTCGCTTATGGCGCGTGGGGCGATCAGCAAATCCTTGTGCAGCAAGACAAACTCAGCACTGCCTGCGAACGGTTAGCCGATTACAGCCAGCTACAAGCCACGCCTTGCCCCTTGAGCATTGCCTGCACGTTAGCCGATGGTCGCATCATCACCGTACAAGCACACCCTGCGCGTTACTACCCTGGCAAAGGGCTGCTACATGTTACGGCTTCGAGCTTTGGTATGCGTGCCGCGCTGCGGCTGTGGCTAGAACATCTGGCGATGTGCGCCGCTGGCGTATTCCTAGCGGGTGAGTGCAGCACATTATTGTGCCAAGATAGTTGCCAACAATGGCAGCCCTTACCAGCCGCCGAAGCGCGAGAGCTTTTAATCGCCTTCATCACCGCCTTGGATTTAGGTATGCAACAACCCTTACCCATCTTCCCCAAAGCATCATGGGCATGGATCAATGCCAAAGAGGAAGCGCGTGAAAAAGCAGCAAAAAAAGCGTGGTACAGCGGTGAATTTAATCGCGGTGACGATGAAGATCCCTACATCGCCCTATACATGCGCGGTCAAGAGAACAACCCGCTCTCGATTCCAGATTTTGAACATTGGGCATCGCTATGGTTCCGCGCCATGCTCGATGCAAGGGGGAAAGCATGAATGAATAGTAAGTAGCCGCCCATAATTATTTTAACATTTTTCATCTTGTTTATTTCACGATCTTCGGCGTTACAAAAACGTTATATAGCGGTGCTATACGTCCGTTTTTGTGCCTTGAATATCGCGAAATATCCGTCGGTAGAAATGTTAAAATAAATATGCTTAACTACTTATATTGAGCATTTTTACGACCCTTTACTTTTGCATAAGTTGAAGACCAGAAGTCTTTTCCCATGCTTTCAACTCCCCACACAACGCTGTAGTAACAAAGTCTTCTTTCCTGTAAGCTGTACGCAAAAGGGTTTCAAGAGTGGTGCTCTTGATTCCTTTAGTTGTTTTTGACGTTAGATATAGTGCTAACCCTTTAACAACATCATGTCCGTTACATAAATTGAAATAGTCAGTTGTTTTGCTAATTTTATCATTAACCTCTTGCTCTTGAATAGCTCGTTTTTTCTTGGGCGAACGTCCTTCAATGCTTTGGATGCATCTTGTTTTATCAAGGTTTAAACTATCCGCGTCATAAAAACTATCCAAGCTGAGTTTGTTGAAATTCAACCTCAGATTCTCAAGCGTATTTAGCCAACGAATGCCACTAATAAACGCCAACGATTTGAGTAAATTTTCTCGCACCACCATGAACTGACTGTATTCGCTAGGAATATATTCGCACAGTAAATGTTGAAAAACCGTATCACAAGCAAAAAGCATCATCTCTGCATCATGGGTGTCAGTAACAAATAGCCTATTGATACTTTCTTGTTGCTGATCAAGATGGAGAAAATCTGCATCACGAATCCCAACAACTCGATTGTTTTCCTCCACGAGTACTTGCATCGTATTACGCAAAGACTTAATGCCACCGCCATGCGCCATTTCAACTTTAGTATTTTCACCATCCAATAGCTTGGTATACAACTTTTGATCGGTTATTCCTTCGACCAAAACCCACACGTACATCTTTCCAATAGGATGCCGACTTGATTGTCGAATTTCACCAATGGTATCATTTTCAGTTAGATACTTCTGCATTGTGCAAATCCTCTAAATCAACTGTTAAATCCCAGTGGTTATTAATGATTTGAGGCGAGTGTGTGGCAATAACGACATTCATTTTTTGCAATGCAATGATGTCAAACATATCATCTAAAAACTGTTTCTGCCAAACGATGTGCAAAGAAAGTTCGGGTTCATCAATGAGAACCAGTGTTCCAGGCTCAACCTTAAACAATAATTCGTAGAGCAACACCACCTCTTGTTGCTCTCCAGAGGATAAGTCAGCCAAAGCCAGTGGGATGTCTTGGTCGGTAAAGAATTGAAAGCCTTCTTCTTTAGAAATAGCAATATGCTTAAACGCAAACCGCCGTTCATTTAGAATGCTGGTAAAGGTTTTCAACTTGCCAAGAAGCTCTTTAAATACAGCTAACTTTTTTTCCGTATCATTGATATACACATGTAATGCTTGGGCATTTTCATCCTTATATGTCGGATGTGAGTCCTCTTTGATGTCCGATATATTATACGCACTTAACGCTTTTTGTATTTCTTTCACTTGATTAAAGCGTCGGTTGAATTCTTCTTCAGATATACCATGTTCTTGGTCAAAAAGTCGACGCGGAAAACTACTATCCAGTTCTTGCGTCACTTGTGTGGATTTTGCCAAGGTTTCTTCTATTTTTCCACTCAGTTCTTTAGCGTATTCCTCTATCGTATTGTTAAATACGTTCGTTGATTCATCTATATCAAATGAAACGGCTCTGTGTCTTAATTTATGTCTTAAACTTGCTCCGTTATAAACAATTGGACGCAACAATCGTTGCTCCCGAATGAAATACACATGAGGAATTTTTAACTGTTTTGTCCAGTTACCTGTTCTAAAGTCTTCTGCTAACTCTGGATGTTCGGAGGCTAATTTTTGTAGTACACCCTCAAGGCTTACTATGTTATCTGTCCTGCGATCCAACCATTTTTGTTCCTCGACTTGACGAAAATGTGGAAACGTTGACCTTATCAATCTATTAAGTGACTTTTCATTCCAACGAAATGGTTTATCTTTATTTACAATAACTTCCACTTCATATTTATTCATTTTCATCAAGGTAATCGTCTTGCCATCAGATAAACAACAAGTAATTTTTTGGAATAACAGTGTCATAAAAAAGAGGCTATTTTGTGAAGCCAAAGCATCTATGATTTTCAAGACTGTCGTCTTACCGTAACCATTGGGACCCGTTAAAATAGTTATGTCTTCACTCTTTAACTCGATGTCGTAATCAAACATACCAAACAGTTTTTCAATTCGAATCTGCGTAAACATATTTCCCCTGAACCTTTTTAATTACGAGTTTATTGCCTCGACACTTAATCATATTAAACTTGAACCTAATACATCAACAGTTTGCGCGACCTCTTTCATAAGGTAATCAAGCACTTCAGAAGTGTACCCTGTCGCGTTTCTAACGCAAGAATCGTTGCATGACTAAAAGCCAGAACCTACTATGGTTGAATAACACCACTTTAGCGCACAGGGTAACGATTACATGAAACGCCATATTCTCGACATCAAAACGACATTAAGCCTACCTTTGCAGGGTATTACTTTGATTGAAGCCAGTGCTGGCACGGGTAAAACTTATACCATCGGCAACCTGTATGTGCGCCTGATTAGCGAAGGCTTCCGCGTGGCAGAGGTGTTGGTGGTGACTTTTACGGTGGCAGCGACCGAGGAACTGCGCGGGCGTATTCGTCAACGTTTGTTGCAGGCGCGGCAAGTCTTGGCGGGGGCGGAAAATCGCGATCCTTTTCTTGCCGAGTGGGCGCAACAGCTTGGTGATCGTGCTGCGGTAGAAGCACAGCTAAAACAGGCGTTGCGCAGCATGGATGAGGCGGCGATTTATACCATCAACGGCTTTTGTCAGCGCGCCTTGGGGGAACATGCCTTCCATAGTCGCCAACCCTTTGAGCTGGAAATGCTCACCGACGATAGCGAATTGTGGCAACAGGCGATGCGCGATTGGTGGCGCAGTCACAGCTACCCGCTGGATGCCTGCCATTTGGCGTTATTCAGTAGGGTGTTTCCGTCCATTGAAAGCTTAAGCGATGTGCAAAAAACACTGCGTGATAAAGCAGTCCACATCATTCCCGAAGCCACCATGAGCACCACCGAGGCTTATGCACGATGGCAAACATGGGGCGGCAGTTACCCTGAATTAGCCAGCCAATGGCACAAGCGGCGCGATGCCTTGTTGGAGGTGTTAAACGACAGCGGTGCATTAACGCGCAATGCCAAAACCTACCGCGCAGATAACCTGCAACGATGGACGAATGAATGGGATGCTTATTTCAACCATCCTTCATGGTGGCAGCAGCCTGCATCGTTGACCTACCTGAGCCATGACACGATACAAACGCAGATAAAGAAAAATAAAAACGATGCGCAGTTGGATGACCCCTTTTTTATCGCCATTGCCCAGTGGTTGAACAAGCGCGATGCACTGTGCCATGATTTCGGTATTGCAGTATTGCACGAAGCCCATGCTTACGCCACGGCAACGGTGAAGCGCATCAAGCAGGATGATGGTTTGATGTCCTTCCACGATCAATTGACGCGCTTGGCAGAAGCCGTGCAGCGCAGCGAGGCGTTGCGGGATGCGCTAAGCCAACGCTTCCCCGTGGCAATGATTGATGAGTTTCAAGACACCGACAGCCTGCAATACAGCATTTTTGCATCTATTTACCGTCAAGCTTACGGCATGTTGATGATTGGCGACCCCAAGCAGGCGATTTATGGTTTTCGCGGTGGTGATATTTTTGCCTACATTGATGCCGCTGCCGACACTTCCCAACAATGCACCTTGGATACCAATTGGCGTTCCACCTCGGCGATGATTCAGGCGGTCAACACCGTGTTTAGCCACAACCCTCAGCCACCGTTTGTGTTTGAGGCGATCAATTTTGAAGCGGTAAAAGCCGCGCCGCATGCCGTTGGTGCGTTGCAACGCGGCGAACAACGCATGGCGGCATTGCGCTTTTGCACCGTCCCTGCCGATAACAAAAAGAAAGCACAAACAGCGAGCTATGCCATGCCGCTGATTGTCGATCATATTGCCAACAGCATCGCCGAATTGCTCAACGAAGGCGCGCAAGGTACAGCCTTGTTGGGTGACCGCCCTGTTCGCGCTGCCGATATTGCCGTATTGGTGCGCACCCACAGCGAGGGGGAAAACATCCGTCAGGCATTACAAGCACGCCGCATTGCTGCGGTGGTAAAGGCAAAAAAACACGTCTTTGCCAGTGCCGAAGCAGAAGGTTTGCGCCTGCTGCTGCAAGCCATTGCTACCCCCAACGATCAAGCCAGTGGGCGCGTCGCATTAAGTAGCAGCTTATTGGCTTTGACCTATAACGCCATCGCCGAACGATGTTTGGACGATACAGCGTGGCAAACGTGGTGCGAGCAACGCCAAGACCTGCACCAACTGTGGCAAAATCAAGGCTTTATGCCGATGTTTCAACGCATGTTGCAGTGCTGGTGCATTGCCGAAGCCTTGTCTGTGGATGCCCAAGCGGAACGCCGTCTGACCAATGTGCTGCACTTAGCAGAGCTGCTGCAACAGGCTTCCCGCAGTCGCACCATGACGGCATTGCTGCATTGGTTCAGCGTGCAAAGCGAAGCCGAAGATGAAGCGGCAGAACTGCGCCTAGAAAGTGATGCCGAACGGGTGCGCATCGTCACCATTCATGCCAGCAAGGGCTTGGAATACCCCATTGTGTACCTGCCATCGCTATGGCAATGCCGCCCCGTTAGCAGCAAAGACGCGGTTGTATCTTTTTATCATGAGGCGGAAGGGCAGCGGTGTTTGGATGTCGGCAGCGATCAACACGAGGCGCACAGCCAACACGCCGACCGCGAACGTTTAGCCGAAGATGTGCGTCTGGTTTATGTTGCATTGACCCGCGCCCGCAGTCACATGGTCATCGTGTGGGGGCATGTCGGTCAACAACAGCATCTCACGGCGATGAATTGGCTATTGCATGGCGATAATCCTTTAACCCCTGAGCAGTTAGACCACGATTTGGACGCACTGTGTGAACAAAGTGAAGGGCAGATTCAACGCTACCCGCTGGCGATGGATGACAACCAACCAGCGGTCTGCTTCTTTCCGCCAAAAACGGAGGTGGTGGATTACACCGCCCGCCCATGGCTGGCTGTGAAACGGACGGATTGGCGCATGCTTAGCTTTAGTGGGCTTACGCGAGATCTGGCGCATCCACCCTTCCAAAAAGTAGCAACGAATGATGCCGTGTTAACGTTTCAACCAGGCAAACAAACAGGGGTGTTTTTGCATAGCTTGTTGGAGCATATCGACTTCCAAGGCGACACCACCGAAGCAGTGCAACATTTTTGTACCCAGCAAGCAGCACGCTATGGCATGCCAGAAGATTGCGCCGAAGTGCTCGCTCCGTGGTTGGATGGTGTGCTACACACCGCCTTAAACGAGCAAGGACTGTGCCTAGCCGACATCAGTCGCAGCCAGCGATTGAACGAATTACACTTTGACTTCCCACTGCAAAGCTTCAACACCCAGCAATGGCAGCGCGCCTTAGAACGCTACGCAGGGCAATCGCTGCAAGCACTAAGCGCGGCACAATACGATGGCTATATGAATGGAGAAATCGACCTGGTATTTGAACACCAAGGACGTTATTACCTCGTCGATTACAAAGGTAACGCCCTAGGCTCCAGCTTGCAAAACTACGCCGCTGAGGCATTGCGCCAAACGATCACGCAACGCCGCTACGACCTGCAATACATCATCTACACCCTAGCCTTGCACCAATATCTACAGCTACGCCTACCCAATTACGATTACGAGCAACACTTTGGTGGCATCTATTACCTATTCCTAAGAGGCATGCGCCCCGAACACGGTTCAAATTACGGCATTTTTTACGACAAACCACCACTGGCATTATTGGAAACATTAATAGGCAAAGCTTCCCCCCAGCCATGATGATATTAGCAAGAGCCACTCGCGATTGCGCTTATGATACGAATTCAGGTTCCCCATCAATTGAATTACCGCACGCCAGCCTTAGGATGTTGCCATGATTCAGGTGCTTGCATGCTGATGAAACGATGCTCAAGCGGGGGTGATGTTTCACGTGAAACATAAAAAAGTGAATGTTTTAGTCATTGGTGCAGGTCATGCTGGTTGCGAGGCTGCCGCTGCCGCTGCTCGTCGTGGCGCGCAGACGCGCTTGCTTACGCAAAATATCGACACAATAGCGAAGATGTCTTGCAACCCAGCCATCGGAGGCATTGGCAAAAGCCACTTAGTGAAAGAAGTCGATGCGCTGGGTGGCTTGATGGGCAAGGCGGCAGATCGCGCAGCTTTGCAATACCGTGTACTCAATCAACGCAAAGGCCCAGCCGTGCAAGCCACGCGAGTGCAATGTGACCGCATGCAGTACCACCTCGCCATGCGCGATTTGCTGGAGGCGCACGACACCCTTGAGGTTTATCAAGCCACAGCAGAACGTCTGTTGCTTGATGGCGACGTCGTGCGTGGCGTCGTGCGTGGCGTCGTGGACAGCTATGGCAGTATCCACGAGGCGGATGCAGTGGTGCTGACAGCCGGGACGTTTTTACGTGGCGAGATTCACATCGGCGAAACACGCCTGCCTGCTGGACGTGCAGGAGACCCTGCCAGCATGGGGATCACACCAGGCTTAGAACATTGCGCGTTTCGTCTCGGTCGCTTAAAAACAGGTACACCGCCACGGTTAGACAAACGCACCATCGCTTGGGATCAACTAGAACAGCAACAAGGCGACACAGCAGCATTGCCGATGTCAGTCTTTCATAGCACTATCACGCCGCGTCAAATGAGTTGCGCCATCACACGCACCAACGCGGAAGCTCATACCGTATTGCGCGACGCGCTTCATCGCTCGCCGATGTACAGCGGTCAGATTGAAGGGCGTGGCCCTCGCTACTGCCCAAGCATTGAAGATAAAATCACCCGCTTTGCTGACAAGGACAGTCATCAAATCTTCCTTGAGCCCGAAGGCTGGGAGAACCAAGAGATATACCCCAACGGCATATCCACCTCCATGCCGATTGACGTGCAAATGGCTTTTTTGCGTAGTATTGCAGGGCTGGAACATGTGCGCGTATTGCGCCCCGGTTATGCGATTGAATACGATTATATTGACCCAACGGAGCTACACCACACGCTGGAAACCAAGCGTGTGTCAGGTCTGTTTTTAGCAGGGCAAATCAACGGCACTACAGGTTATGAAGAAGCAGCAGCGCAGGGTTTGTTGGCAGGCATTAACGCTGCCGCAGTCGCGTGTGATATAGAACCATGGGTTCCCGACCGCAGCGAAGCCTACCTTGGTGTCATGGTTGACGACCTCGTCACCCGTGGCGTTACTGAACCCTACCGCATGTTTACCTCTAGGGCTGAGTTTCGCCTACACCTGCGGGAAGACAATGCACTGGATCGCCTCGCCCCACACGCACTACGCTGCGGCTTGTTAACAGGCACGCATGCCGAATTGGTATCACAACAGCTAGAGCAACATCGGGCAGTGATTACCGCTGCCGAATCATTAACCATTGGCTCTGGCAAGGCGTGGCAAACGCGTTTAGAAGCGCACGGATTGCCTGTGGTAACGCAAGGCATGGCGTTCATGGATTATTGTCACCGCGCTGACGTTAACACCCGCCAGGCAATGACCTTGCTTGCTGGGGTGGAGGGTTTAACCATCCACCAACAAGCGCATTGTGCAGCAACCATTCACTACCACGGCTATTTAGAGAAAGAGTTGCAAGAAGTGCAACGCTTCCGCGATTACGAGCGCATGGCTATTCCTGACGGCTTAGCCTATGCCCAAGTCCAGGGTTTAAGCCATGAATGCGTGCAACGTCTGGAGGCAGCCAAACCCAGCAATGTAGGTCAGGCATCGCGATTATCAGGCATCACACCAGCGGCAATCACCGCTTTAACTTTGTATATACGGCAGCATCATGATGGAACTTAACCCCCAGCAACAAGAAAAAATGGCTTGCTATGTGCAAGAGGTTTTGCGTTTTCGCAAAGCATTAAACCTCACATCGGTGGATAATGAGGCGGAATTTTATCGACGTTTCATTCACCCCACGCTGGCGATGCTCCCCCACATGCCACACCAAGGACGCTTGCTGGATATTGGTAGCGGCATGGGCGTGCCAGGCATTCCGCTGATGATTGCCCTACCCGATATGGTTGGCGTACTGGTGGAACGACGCAAAAAACGCGCTGAATTTCTGCGCCATATACTGCGCCGCGTTCGCCTGCAAGGTGAGGTGTATGATGCCGATGTACGCCACCTCCCACACCTAAGCATTGACCTATTCACAGCCAGAGCAGTAACGGAACCCGCCTCTTTGCTTGATATGTGCACACCACATGCAAACAGCGGAGCGGCAGCGATCATGCCTGTTTCTGGCACTGCGCCGCTACAGCAGCATGGCAACTGGAAGCCTGTTGAGCAGCGTTTTATCGATGCTGTAAACACACAACAAATCCAACATTACCAATGGCAGGGTCAGGAGGATGTTTCACGTGAAACATAAGAACGTCGGGCGTGTCATCGCCATTGCCAATCAAAAAGGCGGCGTAGGCAAAACCACCACCGCCATCAACCTTGCCGCCTCGCTGGCAGTGCTAGGCAAGCGAGTGTTGATTATCGACATGGATCCGCAAGGCAACACGACATCTGGTTTAGGCCTAGATAAAAAACAACTTGGTCATGCCGCCTATGCGTTACTGCAAGGGCGTGCAGCATTGGAACCGTGCATCACCAACAGTGCTTACGAACGCTTACACCTTGTGCCGACCAATATGGAACTGGCTGGCGCAGAGGTCGAAATGGTGGACACTGCCAAACGCGAGTTCCGCTTAAACAAAGCGTTAAAGCAGTATCAAGGCGAGCCATTCGATGTGGTGCTGATTGATTGCCCGCCAGCACTAAGCCTGCTTACCATCAACGCGATGGTGGCAGCAGATGAGCTATTGGTTCCGTTACAGGCTGAGTTTTATGCTTTAGAAGGGCTTTCTCAACTTATCGAAACCGTGCGTCGTATTCGTGCATCCATGAACCCTGAATTAGCATTAGGGGGCATCGTGTTGACGATGGTGGATAAGCGCAATAATTTGGCGCAACAGGTCGAAGCCGAGGCACGTGATTATTTTGGCAAACAAGTGTATCAACAGGTCATTCCGCGTAATGTTCGCCTCTCCGAAGCACCCAGCTATGGTGTACCCACCTTGTACCACGATGCGCGTTCGATTGGTGCGCAGGCATATTTGAACATGGCGCAAGAGTTTATACAGCGGCATTAGTAGTTAATGTTACGCACGCATGGTTCACTATCATTACGGACTTGATCCACAATGACAGTGTACAAGCGCAAGACTGGATACCGCATCAAGTGCGGCATGACCGAAGGAAACCACGTCATTGCGGACTTGATCCGCAATCCAGTGAACAGACGCAAGACTGGATACCGCATCAAGTGCGGTATGACCGAAAGAAACCACGTCATTGCGGACTTGATCCGCAATCCAGTGAACGGACGCAAGACTGGATACCGCATCAAGTGCGGTATGACGCAAAGAAACCACGTCATTGTGGACTTGATCCGCAATCCAGAGAACGGACGCAAGACTGGATACCGCATCGAGTGCGGTATGACGCAAAGAAACCACGTCATTGCGGACTTGATCCGCAATCCAGTGAACGGACGCAAGACTGGATACCGCATCAAGTGCGGTATGACCGAAGGAAATCACGTCATTGCGGGCTTGATCCGCAATACCGCATCAAGTGCGGCATGACGGAGCGAACGGACGCAAGAGTGGATATTAGAACAAGCGAAACATGCAGCCTCATAGGGCAGCGACCGCAACTGTTTAGGTTGCTTTCATTTTATTCGCAGACAACAGACAAGTGTTAGGGAAGCCAACATTAAACCTAAAAAAACAGGAAGACGATATGAAAAAAGCAGCAAAAGGACGTGGTTTAGGCAAAGGTTTAAGTGCCTTGTTAATGGATGATAAAGCGGATGATGCAGCAGATACGCATTATGTGTTAACTTCGCGTATTGAGGCAAACCCTTACCAACCGCGAAAAACCTTCCACGAAGCGGAGCTTGCCAGCTTGATCGCCTCGGTGCGAAAAGACGGAATCTTAACCCCTGTACTATTACGTCGTGTAGGTGACCACTACCAACTCATCGCTGGCGAACGGCGTTGGCGGGCAGCACAGGCGATTGGTTTGCCAGAAATCCCTGCTGTTATTCGTGATGTCACTGATGCACAAGCCCTAGAACTGGCGATTATTGAAAACGAACAACGCGACGACCTTACCGCTATTGAATCAGGGCGTGCCTACCAGCGGCTGATTGATGAGTTCCACTACACCCAACAACAAATATCGGAACACATTGGTGTTTCTCGCGCGCAAGTGAGTAATCTTATTCGCCTGCTCAAACTGCCTGCACAAATTCAATACATGGTAGAAAATCGCACCCTCGACGCAGGGCATGCCAGACCATTGATCGGCTTGGATAGCATTACCGCCATGCAACTGGCACGGCTGTGTATCGACCAAGATTGGAGCGTTCGCCGCATGGAGCAGGAGGTCAAACGCGCTCAAGCACCCACAACCAGTAAAGAGGAACCGCCAGCGGATATGTTAGCGTTGGAAGAAGAGCTAACCCGCAGCCTGTCACTCAAAGTGCAATGTGTACGCAAAAAAAATGGTGGTGGCGAGGTGCGTTTACATTACGCGCAAAACGAAGAGCTGGAATCTATTTTACAACGTTTGCGTCAAGCCCTATGAAGATCAATGGTCAACATCATCGTGCCGTCATGTGGCACTCAGCACATCATTGCCCGCGCTGGCTCAATCAACGCGCGCTCCCCTTTGACGTTCAATGGCGTGAATCGGATGACCCTGAAGTGGTGGCTGTCGCTATCGAAACAATGGAAGTGCGCGGCGCGCCCAGTATTGGAGCGTTTGCCTCGCTAGGTTTGGCTTTAGCATGGGGTAAAGGGGAGGATGCATTTTACCAGCATTGGTTGCCGCGTTTTCGCCGTACACGCCCCACGGCAGTGAACTTATTCCACGCCTGTGATGCGATGGAGCAAGCTGCGCGCCATGGTGATGATATGGTAGCTGCTGCTATCGCTTATGCCGATGCCGAAGTGCAACGCAATCAAAGCATGGGCGAACATCTGGCCGAGCGGCTGGCAGTGGGTGAACGACGCATCCTCACCCATTGCAACGCTGGTTGGCTGGCTGCTGTGGATTGGGGCACGGCATTGTCGGGGATTTATCAACTGCAACGGCAAGGCGAAACGCCCAAGGTTTGGGTGGATGAAACACGCCCACGCCTGCAAGGCGCACGTTTAACCGCATGGGAACTGCTGCAAGAGGGCGTGGATTGTCGTTTGCAGGCAGATGTTGCTGCCGCTTGGATGATGGCTTGCGGTCAGGTCGATGCCATTGTCACAGGAGCTGACCGCATCGCTGCCAATGGCGACACCGCGAATAAAATCGGCACCTATGCCTTAGCTTTGGCCGCCAAGGCGCATGGCATTCCCTTTTATATCGCTGCACCACGCAGTACGATGGATCTGCATTGCCCTGATGGTAGCAGTATTCCCATTGAGCAACGCGAAGACGAAGAAGTCAGCCACGCCCAAGGGCTGGATGCTAATGGCGCAAGTCATACCGTGCGCATTGCCAGCCTTGGTATTACGGCAAACAATCCTGCTTTTGATGTTACACCGTATGAATATATTACCGCTATTGTGTGCGAAGATGGAGTGTGGCTCCCTGAACGCTGAACCCATAACACAACGCGAACTATTGCAGCAAGCCACGCAAGGTTTGCAGCAAGCGGGCTGTGAATCAGCGCGTCTGGATGCGGAAGTATTGTGGCAGACGTTAAGTGGTCAATCCCGTGTGGACATGATTCTTCGTGCCAACAACACAGTGAACAGCACGCTGCAACAACAGTATCAAACGTGGCTGGCGCGCCGCCAATTACGTGAACCTGTGGCGTATATTACGGGCGAAAAAGAGTTTTGGAGCCGCTGCTTTCAAGTCTCGCCAGCAACGCTTATTCCACGCCCTGAAACAGAACACATGATTGAATGGGCATTGGCAACTTTCCCCGACCAACAAGGCGAATGGCGTTTTGCCGATGTTGGCACAGGTTCAGGCTGCATTGCCGTGACCTTGGCATGTGAGTTCCCGCAGGCAACAGTCATTGCCTCGGATATATCCCCTGCTGCACTAAAAATAGCACAAGCCAATGCCCGCTATCATGGTGTGGCAGATCGTGTGTCATTTGTGGCGGCTGACCTGCTAAGTGCCACGGAATCGCTGGTGTTTGATGCCATACTATCCAACCCACCCTACGTCACAAAAGAAGAAATGAGCGAATTAAAACAAGAACTTCGCTATGAACCCGCGCAAGCATTAACCGACAATAGCGATGGTTTATGTTGCATGCGAAGCCTGTTACAACAATCCGCCCAATGCCTCAAATTCGATGGCTATTTATGCGTAGAAACAGGCCCTTGTGGTTATATTCAAGTGCCTGCCGCACCCATGCAGTTGCACCACAGCTACCGCGATTTAGCAGGGCATATACGCGGCGCAGTGTATCAAAAAACGTAAGTTATGATAAAAGTGCTGGTCGTTGGTGGTGGCTTAGCAGGAAGCTTGCTCGCTTGGGAGCTACACCAGCGCGGTATTGCTGTGCGTATGGTGTTTGACCCTGCAATCGCCTCGGCTTCGCGTGTTGCAGCAGGGCTCATCAACCCCGTGTTAGGGCAACGTTTGGTCTTACAAGCGGATTACCATCAACATTGGCTCCATGCCTGCCAATGTTATGAACAATTAGCACGGCAATTTGGGCAACCTTTTTTACATCACCGCTCAATGTTGCGCGTGATGCTCTCCACCAAACAAGCCGAGCGTTGGCAAAAACGCCAGCAGCAAGCGGATTACGCCAATTTGCTGGGGCAAGCGCAGCACATCCCATGGTTAAACGCGCCTGATGGTTGCTTCATGCAGGAGCAAACGGCTTATTTGGATATTCCCTGCCTACTCGATGCCCTGCATGGTTTTTTCCGTCAGCGCGGCTGCTTGCATGAAACAGCATTGAACTATGACGCTTTGCAGCTTCATCAACACGGTGTGCGTTGGCAGCAGCATGATTTTTCACATATAGTGTTTTGCGAAGGTTGGCGCGTCTGCCACAACCCGTGGTTTTCCACCTTGCCGATGCGTCCTGCTAAAGGAGATATACTCCGCTTGCAAGTTCCCGCACACGTCAGCGACGCAATCATCAACAAAGGGCATTGGCTATGTCCACGTGGTGGTTCAACCTATTGGTTTGGCGCGAGTTTTGAAGCAGACAACACCGACGAAACAACATCCCGCACCACACGCCATCAATTATTAGCACATTACCGCAGCCTATTTAAGCAAGCACCTGCCACCGCATGCACAGCCCACCACACAGGCATACGCCCAGCCACAGCAGACAAGCAAGCATTATTAGGCCGTCACCCAGAGTTCCCGCAATTGCTCGTATGCAACGGCTTTGGTTCCCACGGCTCATTACGCATGCCCCGCCACATCGCATTACTCGCAGACCACCTACAACACCACCAGCCACTACCAAAGAACATCGACGTGCGAAGGTGTTTGGCTTGAAGGGTAAAGATAAGTAGGGTTGTTGGCTTTCCGTTTAAAATGGGACAAAAGCAATATGGATATGCGTGACATCGTAGGTTGTGGTTGAGGTACGAAACCCAACTTTAAAACAACAATACGTTATTTAGGCTATGCTCCTTTGTTGGGTTTCGTGCCTCAACCCAACCTACATGATGGTCTTGTAGTGTACGTGCGTCCCGTCTTAAAAGGGAAGCCAGAACTGCCCAATAAGAAATTGAAAATGGTACAGGCATGGATAGCTATTCATGAAGAGGAATTGGTGGCTGACTGGAAACTTGCCTCAGAAGGAAAAGAAATTTTCAATATTGACCCACTTAGATGAGGTGAACCGATGCTTCATGTGAATAAGGTTCAACATGCCGAAGAATATAAATTATATATTGAACTGAGTAATGGTCTATCGGGCTATTTTGATTTATCGCCATATCTTAATAAGGGAATATTCACTCAGTTAAGAGACATCAATTATCTCAAAAAAGTAAAAAAAGATACTTTTGGTATTTGCTGGCCAAAAGGACAAGATTTAAGTGCCGATACCATCGAGTGTGGATTACAAAAAAGCACTTAACCTGAATTATCCACAAATACTGTCGCACCCTTACTTGCCTCTTTCCCCGCAATGAAGGGCTTAGCTTCGTTTAATATGGATTATTCGGTGGATTCACTTCAAACTTGCGCCATGTTTGATTCTTATGACCACCATAACACCCCAACAAGACTAGGATTCGACGCATGATTCTTGAAGCGCGTTCACTCCACAAAACATTCCGCAGCGGCAGCTTATGGCGCGGTTCGGGTAATGAAAAACATGCGGTAAACAACGTTAGCCTGCAACTTGAAGCGGGTAAAACACTGGCTGTGGTGGGCGAGTCGGGTAGTGGTAAATCGTCCGTGGCGCGTTTGCTGATGCGGCTGTTGGATGCCGATAGCGGCGAAGTATTATTGCACGGCAAATCGTTTAGCGCGTTGCGTGGTGCGGCATTGCGGCGCACGCGTCGCCATATTCAAATGGTGTTTCAAGATCCTTTTGCCTCACTCAACCCTCGCATGAGCATTGGTGCGACCGTCGCCGAGGGCTTGCGTGTGTTTCAACCTGAACTCAACGGCAACCAACGCCAGCAGCGGGTCGCCGATGTGTTGCAGCAGTGCGGCATGGATCCTGCGTGCATGAACCGTTACCCGCACCAATTTTCGGGTGGGCAACGCCAGCGCATCGGTATTGCTCGCGCCTTGGTGGTCGAACCTGATGTGCTGGTGTTGGATGAACCTGTCTCCGCCCTTGATGTATCGGTGCAGGCGCAGATCCTCAACCTATTGCAGCAGTTACAGCAAGATCGCGGCTTGTCTTATGTATTTATCTCGCATGATTTATCGGTGGTGCGCCATATTGCTGATGATGTGGCGGTGATGTTTGGTGGTTATGTGTTGGAATATGGTACAGCCGCCGAGGTGTTTGCAGCACCGCGCCACCCTTATACAGCGGCATTATTGCAGGCGATGCCTGTTGCTCACCCTTCGCAACGCCGTGCAGCGGCAGCCGATGATGTACGTGTTGAGCCAGAGCAAACCGCCGACACAGGTTGTCCGTTTCGTTTGCGCTGCGCCCATGCTGGCGATGATTGCGCCGAGGCGGTCATGCAGTTGCGCGATGGTCATAGCTGCCTACACCCTTTATGAATCGCACCCTTGCAGAGCAGGTTGCGGCTGACTTTTCTGCCGATGCAGCCTTAGCCAAACACTTCGAGCATTACCAACCACGCCCCCAGCAAATTCGTTTAAGCCAAGAGATTGCCACCGCCTTTGAGCAACAAAGCGTGCTGTTGGCAGAGGCTGAAACAGGCACGGGCAAAACGCTTGCCTATTTGATGCCTGCTTTGCGCAGTGAAGAAAAGGTGCTGATATCCACCCACACGCGCTCGCTGCAAGACCAGTTGATGTATCGCGATTTGCCAGCGATTCAACAAGCCACAGGCGTTCGCCGTTCGATAGCCCTGATTAAAGGGCGCGCTAACTACCTATGCCCGCAGCGTTTGGACAAATATATGGGCAGTGCGCGGCTGGATGTGTGGCAGCAACGCCCGCTGTTGCGCGTCTTTGAGTGGGCAAAACGTAGCCGCACAGGTGATTTGAATGACCTGCCGTTTGATCCCTTTGAAAAACGCATCGGTTCGATGGTGACGGCAACAGCGGAACAATGCTTGGGCAGCAATTGCCCGCAATGGCACGATTGCCCACTGATGCAAGCACGCATGAAAGCGCAAGATGCCGATGTGGTGATCTCCAACCACAGTCTGATGCTCGCTGATGCGGCATTGAAGTCGGAGGACTCAGGTGCTTTACTGCCTGATTTTTCTGCCTATGTGTTGGATGAAGCGCATTCCTTGCCTGGACTTGCCAGTCAGCATTTTGGCGTCAATTTGGGGCGTATGCGGCTTATTACATGGCTCAACGATGTGCAAGCAGCATTGGAAGAACTGGGCGATGAGCGCGCCTTGAAGCAAGACATGCTGGAGCAAGGGCGGGTCTTGCTCGACGTTTGGGATCAACACCAACTGGCAACGCTGAGCGAGGCTTGGGAACCGTTGCAAACGATGATTACGTCACGGCAAGAGCGCGGTGAAGACATCGCCTCATTAACGCAACGCGCCGCTACTGTTGCACAAGACATGCACTTTCTCGCCGCGCCTGGTGAGGGCTACGTAGCGTGGCACGATGGCGAAGGTGAGTTCTTTCACTATGCCGCTGCGCCAATAGAAACAGGACCATTGTTAGCAGAACACCTATGGTCGCGGGAATCAGCGTTTGTTCTATTGTCCGCCACCATGCGTTTGTCACACAGCTTTGACCACATCCGCGCACGCTTAGGCGTGCCTGCCGAGGCTGATGAAGTGTACCACCCATCGCCTTTTGATTACGCTCGTCAGGCGTTAAATTACCTACCGCGCCATTTGCCCGACCCGCGCAGTCCAGCGGGACGCAACGCGCTATTAGACGAAATGGAAACCCTGTTGCGTGCCTCCCGTGGGCGTGCCTTTGTGCTGTTTACCTCTTACGCTTCGATGCGCGCTATCGCCCCTGAATTAGGCGAGCGTTTACCGTGGAAGGTTTACACCCAAGGCATCGACGGCAGCCGCGATCATATTCTCACCCAGTTCCGTGAAGACAAGCACTCCATTTTGTGCGGCACGCGCAGTTTTTGGGAAGGTGTGGATGTGCCAGGCGAAACGCTGTCGCTGGTCATCATCGAAAAAATGCCTTTCGCGCCACCGAACGATCCGTTACTACGCGCCCGCATCGACCATTGCGAAAACGCAGGCGGCAACGGCTTCCGCGATATACAGCTACCCGAAGCCATTGCCGTATTGCGCCAAGGTGTGGGACGCTTGATTCGTCAAGATGAAGACCGTGGTGTCATGGCAATCCTTGATTCCCGCTTGTACCACAAACATTACGGGCCAGAGGTTGCCCACAACCTGCCACCTGCCCGCATCAGCGATAACATTGCCGATGTACGCTGGTTTTTTGAAGAAGGCTGAGTGAAGTATTAACACGCATCGACTTCTGCCACAAACATCATCACACAGCGCGTTAAAACGGTGTGGCGGCTTCAAATACCATAGCTTGATGAGTGATCGGATGCGCAAAACATAAGCGTTGAGCATGCAACATCAGCCGTTCGCCTGCATGACCATAAAGCGCATCACCCACGATAGCCGCATGAAGCCCATCGCGATGCGCTGCATGGACGCGCAATTGATGGGTGCGCCCTGTTTGCGGGTAAAAGTAAACACGACTGTACGCGCCTTCATCACGTAACCATTGCCAACGTGTAATCGCCGTTTTGCCATGTTGATGGCACACCATCTGCCGTGGTCGGTCATCAACATCCACCCGCAACGGCAGGTCAATTTCACCATCTGTTTGCGGCACATGTTGACTAATGAGTGCCTCATAACGCTTTTCCACTGCGCGTGAAACGAACTGCCGCTGCAACTGTTTATTGGCGCGCACGGTTTTGGCCAGCAACAACAGCCCCGAAGTTGCCATATCAAGACGGTGAACCAGCTTTAAGTCAGGGCAGTGAGGGTAACGCGCCTGCAAGCGAAGCAAGGCAGAGTCCTTAACGTTTTTGCCAGGTGCAGAAAGTAGTCCAGCGGGTTTATTGACCAGCAATAGTGCATCATCTTCATAAACCAGCTGCGGTTCGTCATCTGCGATCAACTGCTGGTAATCAGGCGCAGCTTCAACATCAATACCTTGCAGCATAAAAGGTAAAATCGGCGCACACTTACCACGACAAGCAGGGTAAAACTGACCATGATGGCGCACCCCTGTAGCTGGCGATGCTCCCCACCAAAACTCCGCCAACGCCAATGGCTGCAAGCCCTGTTTTACAGCATAATGGATCAATTTCGCACCCGCGCAATCGCCTGCTCCAGCAGGTGGTGTGGCATGGGCATAAAAATCACTCAATCGCTGCTGCTTGCCTAAGCTATTGTGTAACACATACGTATCAAACACACGTTGATGCAAGGCTTGCGAATAGCTGCTGCGCGCATCGCGAACGGCTTGTATGTGCTGCGTCAGATCGTCCTGCTCCTGCTGCAAAGCCTCAAGCTTTTCGCGCCAATGTTGCGCCGCATTGATCGCTTCACGTTTGTGGTGTTGGCTCTGCAATGCCAGTGAAGCCATCGCTGCTTGGCGTTGCGCCGCATCATCCCATGCTTGCAAGCGCGTCCGCTCGTTTTTGCGCTGCACCTTCGCTGCTTGATGCTCGTGTTTTAATTGCTTTAACGCGAGGTCACGGCGCGCTGTTAGCGTGGCAATACGCTGCGCCAAGCTGCTGCGCTTGGGGTCGCCTTCGAGTTGTTCCAATTGTTCCGTGAACACTGCCAAAGCTGCGCTACCATCAGGCAAAAAACGCGCTTGTTCTGCGAGGTCACACACGGGCGGCACAAAGCCTGGTAACTGCCATTGCCCTTGCATCATAGCGGAAAAAGCACTTAAAAAACCCACAACACCGCCACTATCGCGCACCACCAACACGCCAAACATTTTGCCAAGTTTAGGGCAATCACCATATTCCCGCGCCAAACGCTGCTGCAAAAGCGCGCTTGCCTGCGCCGCTAGTGGATGCGGCTCATGATTAAAGGGGCTGGGCATCACCGCAGGTACGGCATCCGCAGCAATAGGTGTAGGGAAGGTGTGAATCAATGTGCTGAGCCCGCAGTTTATTGTGCTTACTTACTCATCCACACTGACACGAATCATCGCATCACCTTTTTTAATCTTATTCACCACGTCCATGCCTTGGGTCACTTGCCCAAATACCGTGTATTGACCATCAAGGAAGGCTTGCGGCGCAAGGGTGATGTAAAATTGACTCCCTGCCGAATTTGGGTCAGCGGTACGCGCCATCGCCACTGTGCCAGTGATGTGTTTACGAGCATTAAATTCGCTATGAATGGTGTAACCAGGGCCACCACGCCCTGTTCCATCGGGATCACCACCCTGAACAACAAAACCAGGTTCAACACGGTGAAAGGTCAAACCATTATAAAAGCCCGAAGCCGCCAACACCTTGAAGTTTGCCACCGTATCAGGAGCTGAATCGGGATAGAGTTCTATCAAAATATCACCATACTTGGTGTTAATTGTAATATGCTTCCCCTGCGGCACATTGGCATCACCAGCCTTGGGCGCATGGTCAGGGTATTTCGCATTAGCGGCATGTGCATCTTGACCATGCAAACCATGACTACCAAGGAACACACCCGCACCAAGTGTAATCGCTGCCACCATAGTGACGATCAATAATTTGTTATGTTTTTTCATACGACTATCCTTTTCAAAATCCTTGCTTGTATTTTAGTAACCGTTCACCTGCTCTCCTGTTTTTTCTTCTGCAAGGCGAAAACGCGCAGTTTACGCTTTGGTAAATGAGCATTTTCAACGCCGCAGAGGGAAAACAGGGGGGATAGGTGAAGGGTTACATATTTTATTCCAATCTTTGGCGCGGATTATGCCTGTTTGGTAGTACATAGAAACCAATTCGATGTAATCCTTAAAATCCGTATTCTCCACCACAATGCGGTTGATAGACTGCCAATCCACACTGGGACGTGGCTGCGCAGGTAATACCATGTCACTTTCACTGGGGTTTTCAGGATTAAGCACAATCACACCAATACCATGCAAAGCAGACAGCATACGTAGCTCTTGCTCCACGGCACTGCTGGCAATAGCGGTTGCGACCAAATAACCTTCGTTAGCCCAACTGGAATTACTCACGGCTTGGAAAAAACTTTTCCTCGCATTGCTGCTGGTCAGTTCTTTTTTTACTTCAAAAGACCACAGGCGAACCCGTTGCTCAACGCCTTGCTGAACACAACTGCGCACCAATTCATGCCAGCCTTGATCGACAGCTTGCATGGCGACAATATCAGGATGCAGCCATTGATTACCGCCAGCACCGCGACTATTTGTAGAACGCTTTTCATCAATTCGTTGGCAATACAGTTTAAACTCAGATTTCAAATAACCCATCAAAATAGGGTATAAATCATGCTCACAGAATGATTTTTCTTCATCTTCATCAGCCAACGTCATGGCAGCAGAGCTTGGCGTAGGGTCATACCAATACACACGAGGGCGAGGTTTGTCTTGCCACAGAACATGTGGGTTATCTTTAACGACACGCTCTTTTGTCGCGCCAATTTCCGCAACGATTTGAGCAATAAACGCCTTGTCATTTTCAAAGCGCGGATTTTGCCGCTTCTCGCGATAATCTTCGGCGTATATTTGTGTTATGGCTTCTGCAATCTGGCGTGCGTTAAATTTTTCCAGCGGTCGCCCTTGCAAGAAACGAATAATTTTTTGACTTTGCGTTAATGCACTCAAAGCAACCTCCCGCAGCACTTACGGTCACATTCCAAAAGGCACACTACAGCGGTGCTATATCGACACAAGTGTTATAACAACACTGGATTGTTGAGCCGCTAAGCTTCAAACTTGCGCCATGTCTCATACAAACAACCAGCTACAAGTCAGTCAACTTTCCTTGGCTGTACCATTGCAAGGAACCATGGTCGAAGCGGTATCCGATGTCTCGTTTAGCCTACAAGCAGGACGTGTATTAGGGCTGGTTGGCGAATCAGGTTGCGGCAAGTCTTTAACAGCCCAAGCACTGCTACGCTTGGGTGAACATCAAGGTGTAGAGCACCTTCATGGTGATATTCAATTGGATGGGCACAGCCTGTTTAGCATGTCCGATGCTGAACTACGGAAGGTGCGCGGTGGCGAAATCGCCATGATTTTCCAAGAGCCAATGACGGCACTCAACCCCGTATTTACCATTGGCACGCAAATTACAGAAGTCATGCGCTTACACCGTACGCTCACCGCCAGCGAAGCAAAAGCAGAAGCCATTGCCCTGCTCCGCGATGTTGGCATGCAAGATGCCGAACTACTGCTGCGCCAATACCCCGATGCACTATCAGGCGGGATGCGCCAACGCGTACTCATTGCTATGGCGATGGCAACCAAGCCGCGCTACATCATTGCCGACGAACCAACCACAGCATTGGATGTATCGGTGCAAAAACGCATCATTGCCCTGTTGCGCCGCTTACAATCGCAACATCAACAAGGCATGCTGTTGGTTACCCATGACTTTGGTTTGGTCGCCGAAATGTGCGATGATGTTGCCGTTATGTATGCAGGGCAAATTGTAGAAACGGGAAAAGTCGATGATATTTTTGATAATCCCAAACACCCCTACACCCGCGCCTTAATGAACTGCCGCCCCGAAGTCGCGCTTTCAGGAACATCCCTCACCGTTATTGCTGGTCAAGTTCCCCCGCCTGGCGCATGGCCGCAAGGCTGTCGTTTCGCCGACCGTTGCAGCCATGCCGACCACGCCTGCAATCAGCCTGTTGCATTAAATGCCTGGCAAGATAAAGAGCAACATCAAGCACGTTGCATACACACAGAATAAACGCGTCATCGTCTCATAATCTGGGGCAGAGTTAACAATTGGGTGTTTTGGTCAACTTGACCCGAACACGCGCTTCATTAATGTTGTCTCATCCCTCTCTGTACACGACAAAACTTTTTCATTGTAGCTCATGGCCCAGTTCTTCCTT
>CAZYAI010000028.1:0-32813 GCA_964645625.1 uncultured Zetaproteobacteria bacterium | reverse complement strand
GAGTGCAGTATGACCAAGAGAAGCCACGTCATTGCGGACTTGATCCGCAATCCAGTAAACAGACGCAAGACTGGATACTGCATCGAGTGCAGTATGACTTAGAGGAACCCTCGTCATTGCGGACTTGATCCGCAATCCAGAGAACAGACGCAAGAGTGGATATTGGATCACGTGAAGTATGGCGGATTTTTTAAATTACGATGCTTTTTTATCTATGCCGTATGAAAAAAGCTTCCATGCCTTGCGTAACAGCAGTTAAGTAGATGGGTAAGCGCGTTCAAGCGTAAGGTGCGCGGCAATGTGGCGACACCATACCGCATTGACCTCACCGCTCGCTTGCCTGAGCGCATCCACCTAATTCACGCGCTTGCTTGCTGGGATAGCATGTGACTTAATCGCTTTTGCATGGCGGGGTTGGCTTTGCTTAGTGGTAATTCTATGGTGAAGCTTGCACCATGCCCCAGTTCACTGACGACGTCGATGTGACCGCCGTGGGCATCAATAATGCGTTTGCAAATGGCAAGCCCTAAACCTGCGCCGCCATTGTTGCGGTCTCTGGCATCATCGGAACGATAAAAACGGTTGAATAGATGCTGTTGGTGCTCAAGGTCAATACCTGGCCCTTGGTCTTGCACTTGTATGAATACCTGCTCACCTGTTGCTCGCGCACTGAGGGTGACGGTACTTGCTTCGGGGGCGTATTTGTAGGCGTTGTTGAGTAGGTTATACATCACGCGCCCTAAGGCTGGTTCGTCGCCGATGATTTCAAGCTCGTCTTCTACATCAATATCTAAGTTCAAACGTTTTTGACTGTAGAGTATGAGGTGATGCTGCCCAATTTCTTGGAGTAATAACGATAAATCGATGCTTTCTTGTGCTAATTCCAGTTGCCCTGCATCGGATCTGGCGAGCATCAATAGATCATCGACAATGCGGTGCATACGCTCAATGGTGCTTAAGTTGTGTTTTAGAATATGTTGGTATTCTTCA
This sequence comes from uncultured Zetaproteobacteria bacterium, assembly GCA_964645625.1. Classification (GTDB taxonomy): domain Bacteria; phylum Pseudomonadota; class Zetaproteobacteria; order Mariprofundales; family Mariprofundaceae; genus AB-137-C09. Next base: position 31,823 of record CAZYAI010000028.1, on the reverse strand, counting down.
TTGCTGCGGGGGTTGCGTAATGCCACTTCCATCTCCCCTTTGAGGATGGTGAGGGGTATGCGTAGTTCATGGGAAGCATCGGCAGTAAAATGTTTCTGGGCGACAAAACTGTCCTCCAATGCTTGGAACATTTGGTTCAGTGCCACCACCAAGTCGTTAATCTCTTCATCTTGGGCACGAGATTTAAGACGGCGGCTCATATCGCCTGATGCTACGGCGCGGGCGGTGCGGTTGATTTCTTTTAAAGGGCGGAAGGAGCGCACCGTCATGATGTAGCCAGCACAGGCACTGATGATGATGGATAATAAACCCAAAGAACCACCAATCCAATACAGTTGCTTGAAAAAGCCTTGAATTTCAACCGTGCTACGAGCGATCAATAATACCGCAACGACACGATTGTCACGGTGAATAGGTTTGGCTAATACCCGAATATTATCTTTACCCAACAGGCTGGATGTTGAGGTCACGGCGATCTCTTGCCCCCGTGATGCTTGTTGAAAGGCGCGATTGATATGACGATCTTGCCGCGCCATCAATTCGTCTCTTTTGGTAAACATCGGGTCGCCCGTGACGGCAACCAGTTGTAGCGAACCATTGTATTGACGGCTAAATTTCACCAAGCCTTCTGGCCACATATACAGCGGACTGCGTTCTAAATAGCGTACCAATGAGCCAGCTTGGTGGTTAAGGGCATCATCCAATTGTTGATACACTTGGCGCGATAAAAAATAATAAAGTGCCAGCGCAGAAATGACTAAAATGCTAAATTCAACCGAAATATACAGCATGGCCAAACGACCACGAAAAGTGTGTAGCATAAAGCTACGCAAATACATCATCATTTATGCATTGGCCTTTTTCTCTTGGGTCATACTGGGTACGGCATAACCCAATTGACTCATGCCCATCAAGGCAACCAGTTCAATAGGGACATGCCACATGTGACCATCGAGTAAGCTTTTGGTTATAAATATGACGATGGTGAGAATCGTCCACACCAGCATTTGCATTCTGGGGAGCGATAACGTGCCGTCGGAGTCTGAAATTAGGTGAATCCACTGCGGTTTTACGCGGGGTTGTTCAGTTGCTATTGCGGCTTGTTCGTTGGCTGTTGCGGGTTGTTCAGTTGCTATTGCCTCGTCTTGCGCTGGCTTGCCACCACGCCATTGCACCAAGGCGCGAGTAGCATAAGAAGATCCCATTAAAATCAATAAGGTTTCAGGGATTTCAGGGGTGGCAGTGCGACCAAGGCTGTAGGCATACACCACGGCTAAAATGACGCCCGTCCATAATGCCATTTGCACCTTGGAGAGTGAGAGTTTGCCGTTTTTTTCACATAGGACATTGATGATGGCACACCATGAACCGCCTGATTTGGCAGCAATGGCGGCTAATAACAATCCCAATACGCCGATGAGCAATAAGGTGTTAAATACAATGCCAGAGGTGTTGGCTAGGTTGACCTGGTTTTCTGACGGCGAGATGAACTCATAGCAATCACGATTCACATCTCGCCAGCGCAGTACAGGGGTTACGTGTATAAAGGGAAGAACTGGAGGTAGTTCAAATGTTGAAATATTGAACATCAGCAATGTGCCTGGCTCACTCACTGTGATGGTTGTTCCATCTTCTTGTGCTTGTGGGTACGCCCATAAGCGATAGTGATCGGTCAGTGTGGCATCAAATGATGTTTCTTCTATGCTATAGTTTGTGGTACGGTTTGTTTGCAGTAATAAGGTCGGGGATTGTGTGCGCATGATAGTCTGATTGCTGATAAATACAGACAGTAAACGGTTGGTTAATTGCCCGTCAGGGAAAAAGAAGCGAACGGCAGGTTTTTGTGTATCGCTTGAAGGCTTACATTGGGGGAAGGGAACATCCGCTGCATAGCTGTTGTTCCAAGGCAGTATCAGTAAGCAAAGTGCGATACAGCTTAGTCGTATGATATTCATGGGCACTATCCTTTTAATGTTAATGGCAACCCTGCGGTGATAAAAAAGACCTCATCCACGACAGCAGCAACCGCCTGATTAAGTTGACCTTGGGCGTCGCGGAAGGCACGGCTGGCAGCATGTTCTGGGACTAAACCCATGCCCACTTCGTTGGACACCAACAACAAGGGGCAGGTGGTGTTGCTCAGCAGTTGGCAAAGCTCTTGTTGCGCCTGTTGCACATTGCATTGGTGGTAGAGTAGGTTCGACAACCATAAACTCAAGCAATCCACCAGTAATAGATGCCCATGCTGTTGCATACCTTGTAAGACTGCCACTAACTGTAACGGTTCTTCTACCGTTTGCCATGTTGCTGGTCGTCGTTGACGATGGCGTGTAATGCGAGCCTGCCATTCATCATCACCTGCAATATGGGGGGCTGTGGCAATATAGGTTACGGGTAAACCGCTGGCGATGGCGCGCTGCTCGGCAAAGTGGGATTTGCCGCTGCGACTGCCGCCCAATATTAAGGTGCTATGCTGCACCATCATCCTGTACGGCTTGACGCAAGCTTGTCAGTTCATCGCGTAATTGGGCGACTTCTTGCTCGAGTGTCGCAACGCGTTGCAATAGCGTCGGGTCATTGCTGCCCGCTACCAAGCCTGCATCATCAGAGCTTGAAGCTGGCAGCGTGACTTCACCGCACAAACAATGCGCATAACGGTCTTCACGTTGTCCAGGCGCACGTCCAAGGCACACCATAAGGGGATCATCCCCCTGCATCAGCGTGTCTATTTCATTCAGTAAAGCTTCCTGTGAAGGGAACTCCACCATACGCCCCGTGTTGATGCGGATTTCATTCACCGTAAGCGTTCCACGTAACATCAACACACATAATATGGCGCGACCTTCAACCGTAAGCTTTAAGGCGCGGGATAGGTGCTGTTCGTAACGATCGCTGCGACCACTCATACGCGCAGTAATTAAACCACGAGCGCGCAGATTGTTAATCACGCCAGCCACTTCACTGTCGCTTAACTTCATGACTGGCACACGGCTACTCTTTTGATTACAAGCGGTAACCAAGGCTTTGAGCGTCAACGGATAGTAATCAGGCGTGGTCATTTGTTTTTCGATCAAACAACCCAACACCCTGGATTCATTCGCCGTTAGCATATTGTTTATACCATCATCCATTGTTCACCTCGTTGAAAGCAGGGGGAAGTGGTTTTGAGGAATTCGCTTGAGCATGAGGAACCCTTGCTATATTTTCTATTCTAGCACCAGAGCCTAGTAAACCATTGATCGAAATATCTTCATCGATAAGCGACCAATATATGCCATAGCCAGATGGAGATATTTCAAACACCTTTTGTTCTTCTACACTCGCACGCGCTAGCGTAGGAGAGACTTCAATCAATTTTTTTTCAATAGGTTTACCGTCCACGACAAGGCATAACATACCTTTTTCTATGTGTACGCTTTTTACATCATGGATTTTTTTCATGTTTACTGTCCTTCCTGAAATATATTCCATTGTTCAACAATGTAATCAAAATGCTGAAAGATAATTTTCCTGATTTGTTTTTTATCCGCAGGTGACATGGCATATGAATACGCCTCTAGAATATCAAAATGTTCGTCATCTATCCAATATTTGCATTCCCGATTACCTTTTCGGCAATGAATATGTATTGGTTCATTTCCTTCATTGGCATAGAAAAATAATCGCCATCCAAATAAAACAAGTATGGTGGGCATTTAGAAACACTCCTTATAAGCTATATTCGTCTTGTCTTTTAAGACGGGGTGCGCTTTAACGTCAATGTTTTGAGCCGAAGGGTAGGGTGCGCTTGCGCACAAAAAACGTATGATCAAACCGCTATATTGGTTCATGTACCACCGAATGGTGCGCCAGCGCGCCCTACCTTTTATCGTTACAAAAACTGCGTCAGCGGAGTTTTTAGCTGTGAATCACTCAGCTTAGCTCTTGCTGCGCCTGTCGTCTGTTTTGTTGCGTTCAAATTCATCAGAACGTAATTTCGATGCCATGCGATCTAACACACCGTTGATGAAGCCACGCGCTGTTTCCCCTGAGTAATCACGCGCCAATTCCAATGATTCATTGATGATGACACGGTAGGGGATTTCTAAACGGTGTTGTAACTCCCACAGGGCAATGCGCAAGATATTTAACTCTAACATGGCAATACTGCGCAGACTGCGTTGAATCAGTGGCTCAATTTGTTCGTCCAATGTGGCGCGTTTGCTGGTGATGTGGTCGATTGCCTCTTGCAAGTAAGTGGTATCTTGTTGCTTGCGGTCTTCTTGATTGATGCGGTCGCTGACGTGCCTTGGTAGGTCAGCCATGTCATAGCCGCCGCTTTGCCACGCATAAAGTATTTCTAATGCTGACTCTCTGGCTTGATGGCGGTTTACCGCAGTGTTATGTTTACTCATGACCAGATTCCTTTAAGGCGCGTAGTGCTGTTGCCACGACAACGGCAGTCAGTGCTGCTTCTTCACCTTTGTGACCATGTGCGCCACCGATACGTGCTTCAGCTTGTGCCAAAGTATCCAACGTCAAAACGCCGTTAGCAATGGCAATATCACCACGCTGGGCAATGGAACCGATAGCATCCATCGCGCCTTGGCACACATAATCAAAATGTGCTGTATCGCCACGAATCACGCAACCGAGGCAGACAATGGCATCAAAACGCCCGCTGTTTGCCATGGCTGCTGCAATGGTGCCAATTTCAAACGCGCCAGGCACATGCACCACGGTCATTAGATCTTCGATGCTACCATGCTCAAGCAATGCAGAACGCGCACCGTCAAGCAGTGCTTCGGTAATATCGCTATTAAAACGGCTGACGACGATGCCGATACGCATGCCTGTAGCATCAACTGTACCGCTTAAGTGAGGGGCATCAAGACTCATGATTCGCATCCTTTAAATGTAACATATGACCCATTTTATCTTGCTTGGTTTGAAGGTAATGGATGTTGTCGGCATGGGGTTGGGTCTGTAGTTGTACGCGCTCGACAACCTCTAAGCCATAGCCATCCAGTGCAATGATTTTTTTCGGGTTGTTGGTTAATAAACGCAAACGACGTATGCCAAGGTCGCGCAAAATCTGTGCGCCAATGCCATAATCACGTAAATCTGCTTTAAAACCCAGCTTCTGGTTCGCCTCTACGGTGTCATGCCCTTCGTCTTGCAATTGGTAAGCACGTAATTTGTTTAACAAACCAATGCCGCGCCCTTCTTGGCGTAGGTAGAGTACGACGCCTTCACCAGCTTCGGCGACTTGGCGCATGGCGGCATGAAGCTGTGAACCACAATCGCAACGACGTGACGTAAATACATCGCCTGTCAAACACTCAGAATGTACGCGCACCAAGCATGGCGTATCAGGCTTAGGGTTACCCATCACTAAGGCAACATGCTCTGCTTGATCGACGGCATTGCTGTAACCAATCATGGTGAATTCGCCAAACTCAGTCGGCAGACGGACGGATACCTCGTTTTTCACCAAGGAGTCATGCTTGAGGCGATGACGAATAATATCGGCAATCGTCCCGACTTTAAGATTATGCTTGCGGGCAAACTTTTTTAGCTCAGGCATGCGTGCCATGGTGCCGTCATCGTTCATGATCTCACAGATCACGCCGCTGGCTTGTAAACCAGCCATGCGCGCCAAATCGACACTGGCTTCGGTATGCCCTGCACGCACCAACAAACCACCTGTTTGACTGATGAGTGGGAAGACATGACCTGGGGTGTGAATATCATCCATCGTTACATTGGGGCTGATCGCTGTGCGGATGGTATGCGCCCTATCGTAGGCAGAAATTCCCGTTGTTACGCCTTCAGCAGCTTCGATGGATACGGTGAAATTGGTTTTGAACTTAGCGTTGGTGTTGGCAACCATCAGCCCAAGGTTCATGCGGTCGGCTTGCTCTTGCTCCATCGCCAAACAAATTAAACCGCGTCCGTGGGTCGCCATGAAGTTGATGGCCTCTGGCGTCACCCATTCCGCCGCCATGACCAGATCGCCTTCGTTCTCGCGTTCTTCGTCATCGGCAAGAATAATCATCCGACCACAGCGCAGCTCTTCGAGTAGTTCTTCGCAACTGGCTAAACTCATGCCATACCTCCGTTGTCGCGCACGCCATATTGCAGCATGCGTTGGACGTATCGTCCGAGTATGTCGGTTTCTATATTCACCCGATCTCCTTCGTGTAAAGTACCCAAATTGGTATGTGCCAAGGTGTGTGGAATAAGGTTGACGCTTAGCTCACAGCCGTTGACGTGATTGATGGTGAGGCTAACCCCGTTGATGGCAACCGAACCTTTATGCACTACCAAAGGGGCAAGTTCTTGTGGCAGGGTAAAGGTGAAGCAGCGATGTTCGCCAATGGGTTCTATGCGTAACAGTTCCCCAACAGCATCAATATGACCACTTACCATGTGACCGCCCAGTGGATCACCCATGCGCAATGCTGGTTCCATATTGACCGCTTGACCAACAACAGCATGGGAAAAGTGGGTGAGTGATAGGGTTTCTGACGACAACACCGCCTGCCATTGTTGGGCTTGCGGGAAGCTGGTGATGGTTAAACAGCAACCATCGACAGCGACCGAGTCACCACATTGCCATGTTGTCATATCCAGCGCAGTGGCGAAGGTGATGGTGCTTTGATGTGCTTCGGTTTTGATGGACTTAATCGTGCCAACGTCAACAATAATACCTGTAAACATAGGCGGGCTTAGCGGTTCATGCGGTCAAAAAATTCCGCATTGTTCTTACATGGTAGCAGTTTGCCCGTTAAAAATTCCATGGCATCAACCACATTCATTGGCGATAGAATTTTGCGCAATACCCAAATGCGTTGCAGCGTTTCACGGTCAATCAGTAATTCTTCTTTACGTGTACCAGATGGTGCAATATCAATAGCTGGGAAGACGCGTTTATCAACCAACTTACGGCTCAAATTGATTTCCATATTGCCTGTGCCTTTGAATTCTTCAAAGATCACTTCATCCATTTTACTGCCTGTTTCAACCAAGGCGGTGGCGATAATGGTCAGTGACCCGCCGTTTTCAATATTGCGAGCAGCACCAAAGAAACGTTTGGGGCGGTGCAAGGCATTGGCATCGACACCACCCGTGAGGATTTTACCTGATGATGGTACTACCGTGTTGTAAGCACGTGCCAATCGGGTGATAGAATCGAGCAAAATGACCACATCACGTCCATGTTCGACCATGCGCTTTGCCTTAGCAATGACCATTTCAGCCACTTGCACATGGCGTTGGGCAGGTTCGTCAAAGGTGGAAGAAATTACTTCACCTTTAACCGAACGTTTCATATCTGTTACTTCTTCAGGGCGTTCATCAATGAGTAACACCATCAGCTCTACTTCAGGATGATTTTTTTCCAACGAATGGGCGATGGATTGCATCATCATGGTTTTACCCGTGCGCGGTGGCGCAACCAGCAGGGCGCGTTGCCCTTTGCCAATGGGGGATACAATATCAATCACGCGCCCCGTAATATCACGGCTGGTGGGGTCATCGAGTTCCATCGTTAGGCGTTCATCGGGGTAAAGTGGGGTCAGGTTATCGAACAATACCTTGGTGCGTGCAATGCTAGGGTCGGCATCATTGACAGAATCAACGCTTTTTAGGGCAAAGTATTTTTCATTACGACGTGGGGGGCGAATCTCGCCAGCAACCGTGTCACCAGTACGCAAGCAGCCACGTTTTACCTGTTGGTTGGAGACGTAAACATCATCTTGCCCTGCTAAATAGTTGGCATCAGGCGAACGTAGGAAGCCAAAGCCATCGGGTAAAATTTCTAACACGCCTTCGCTATAAATAGTGCCGCCACGCAAGGCATGGGCTTTGAGAATCGCCGATACCTGATCCTGTTTGCGTAAGCCCGCAGCATTTTCAATACCCAAGCTTTCGGCACGTTCAAGTAATGCGCCAAGGGACATGGCTGAAACGTCTTTTAAGTGAAGGCTAACACCCTCGAGTTCTTTGCTGGTATTGTTTTCAGGCTCTTCATTATTGCGACGACGATTTTTGTTCGCCGCGTCATTGTTGTTGCTGCGTTTGTTGCGATTGCGCCGTCCATTGGTGGGGGCTTTATCTGCTGCTTCAGCATCGTTCTGCTTTACTTCATCTGTTTTGCTGCTGTTGGTCGCTACGGCTTTGCTTTCATCGCTTTCTACATCGCTATCTTTGCTTGTAGTGCGCGGGGTTGTTGTTCTACGGGTGCGGCGACGCACTGGTTTTTTTGCTTCTTCAGTATCTGACTCACCCTTGGTAGTGGTCGTTGTTGGCGTTGATTGTGAAGGTTCGGTTGCAACAGAGGGTTCTGTGTTCACAGTGGTTGGTGCCTCTGTTGTTTCAGCAAGACTGCTTTCGCTTGTCATGTAATAATGCTCCAAAAGGAAAGAAAAGGTGAATCAAACGCGACGAGGTCGTGATCGAAAAAAGAGTGGTGAAGTGTGGCAGTACATGGATGCCAAAATATGGAAATATGGGTGACTACTTATTATAACAGCTAAAAGCTACAGGGCTAAGGTAACCCGTAATAAATAAGACTACGCGCTTATTTAACGCCAGTCTGTTGTTGGGTTCATACTACTTGTGAACCAAAAGGAAAGGCGCGCCGCATTATCGTCATGCTAGCTATCACTTGTCAAATAATATCCTCCTCTGCTTGCGTTTTAGTGCGAATAGAGCGACGTGCGAGAAACAACCCTAATTCAAAGAGTAATAACATCGGAACTGCCAACATAATTTGAGAGATAACATCGGGTGGTGTAAGCAACGCGCTGAATACAAAAACCCATAAAATAATAAAGCGACGCTTTTTGGCTAAATGATTAGGGTTAATCAGTTCCATGCGCGTGAGCAGCATGAGTACAATCGGCACTTGGAAGCTGATGCCAAAGGCGAATAATAGTTTGAGTGCAAACGATAAATATTCTTTTACCGCTGGCATTGCCTGAATGTGGTCGTTAGCAAAGCCAAGGAAAAAGGTGAACACCAAAGGGAATACCACAAAATAAGCAAATGCTGCACCACTGATTAATAATACAATGCTGGAGAGCATATAAGCCATAAAAGTGCGCCGCTCATGATGATACAGACCTGGTGCAACAAATGCCCAAAATTGGTACAAAGTAACGGGTGAGGTAACGAACAACGAGGCAATCAAGGCGATTTTTAAATAGGTGAAGAACACGTCGGGCGCACCAACAAACACCATCACCGAACCTGCTGGCAGCACTTCGCGTAAAGGTAGCGAGATGAAGTCGTACAATGTTGGTGCAATATTCATCAATGCAAACACACCGATGATGTAAGTTACAACGGCAATCGTCATGCGCCGTTTTAATTCGCGCAAGTGTCCGCTTAACGGTGTTTCTGTTGCTTCATCAGTCACGTGGTGTTTGCTCGCCGTTGGCTTTGGGCGTTTCGTCCAAGCTGACCTTACCTTCTTTCATTACATCGTTGAATGCTGTGGTGATCGGTGTGGTGCTTTCAGTTATATCTTGCCGTAATTGCTCACTTTCTTGCGCCAGAGGTTGTTTCAATGCTGCGCTTTGCTGTGCCACTACGGCTCTTAATTGCCCCGACCATTGGCGCAGGGTGCGGAACACATCCGCCACCTGCACCATGACTTCTGGTAAGCGTTCAGGACCGACCACCAAAAACAGGATCAGTCCAATCACCAGTAACTCAACCAGCCCAATATCAGGCATGGTCACCTGTGATCTGGCGTGCTTGCGCGGCTGCGTTACCGATGTAAGTCGCTGGTGTTAATGCCAGTAAACGCGCTTTGTCTTCCTCGGAAATATGCAAGGTCGTAATAAAGTCACGCAGTTTCTCTGGGGTGATGCCGCTACCACGGGTCATTGCTTTCATCTGTTCATAAGGGTTTTCTAGGCTGTATTTACGCATCACGGTTTGTACCGCTTCGCCCAATACTTCCCAACTGCGTTCAAGGTCGTGGTTCAAAGCATCGCTGTTAAGTTCAAGTTTACCCATGCCTTTTTGTAACGAAGCAATCGCCAGTAACGTATAACCAAAACCTACGCCCAAGTTGCGCAATACGGTGGAGTCGGTTAAATCGCGTTGCCAACGAGAGATCGGCAGCTTCTCCGCCAAGTGTGCCAACATGGCGTTGCCTAAACCAAAATTACCTTCGGCATTTTCAAAATCAATCGGGTTCACCTTATGCGGCATGGTGGACGAACCTACTTCACCCGCGATCACCTTTTGCTTGAAATAACCCAAGGAGACGTAGCCCCAAATATCACGGCTGAAATCAATCAGAATGGTATTGACGCGCATCCATGCTTGGTTCATTTCGGCGACATAGTCATGCGGTTCGATCTGCGTGGTGTAAGGGTTCCACGTTAAACCAAGCGAGGTCACAAAGTCTTGTGCCATGCGTTGCCAGTCCAAGGTGGGGTAGGCGGTTAAATGCGCGTTATAATTGCCCACTGCGCCATTGATTTTACCTAAAATTTCACCCTCAGCCAGTTGTTTGCGCTGGCGTTGCAAGCGGTAGGCAACATTCGCCCACTCTTTACCCATCGTGGTTGGGCTGGCTGATTGACCGTGGGTACGCGCCAACATGGATGTGTCTGCCATAGCAACAGCTTGCGCCTCGATATGGGCGATCACCGCGTCCAAGGCGGGCAGCATAACCGTTTCCCGTGCTTGTTTGAGCATCAAGGCGTAAGAGAGGTTGTTAATATCTTCACTGGTGCAAGAAAAATGCAAAAACTCTGCTTGCTCACGCAGATCATCGCGGCTATTCAGGCGTTCTTTTAGGAAGTATTCCACTGCCTTAACATCATGATTGGTGGTGCGTTCAATGGTTTTAACGCGCTCGGCATCGGCTTCGCTAAAATCGTTCACAATACCATCAAGGAAGGCAATAGCATCAGCAGAAAATGCTGCGATGCCATCAATTCCAGCGGTGGCAGCGAGCATTTTCAACCATTCCACTTCAACCTGAACACGGGCGCGAATCAGTCCATATTCACTAAAAATAGGGCGTAATGCTGCCGTTCGACCAGCATAGCGACCATCCAAGGGTGATAACGCAGTTAAAGCGGATAATTCCATAATAATTCCTTCAAAATGAGTGTTGTGTAGATGTTAAAAATATCCCTGTAAGGGATGCTTCGATGTTTTGCTTGTGTGCTTTTCGTTAAAACGGTGCGCTGGTGGCGCGGGGGAGTGCTGCCATCAGGTCATCCATCAAATGGCTTAATTCAGCAGCCATGATAGCAAAATCTGCATCAAAACGGGAAGCTGCATCATCGGCATCACCTGCTTCATCCAATACTTCGCTATCAAAGCGCAAACGTTTGAGTGATAGCTCTTCGCTTAATACAAACGATACCCGTTCACGCCAATTCATGGCCAATTCTGTTACCGATTTACCTGCCCGGATATGCGCCAAAATTTCATCTTTTGCCAAGTCTTCTTGGCGGCATTGAATCGTGCCACCATGTTCACCTTGGGTGGTCATTTTGCAAGCGTCTTCGAGGGTGAATCCTTCTGGTAAGCTGGCTTCATCAAGCATCCAACGGCGCATCACCTCGGATAAACTCTCTTCCATCGCTGGTACAACCAATGATAAGGTAGGAATCGTCTTGAGTAATACCGCCAAGAAGTCCTCAGCCTTGCGTGCGCTGGCAGCGTTAATCATCAACCAACCCGCTTGGGGTAAAATGCAGGCATAGGTTGCACTCGTGCGAACAAAAGCGCGAGGCAATAGTTCTTGAATCAAGGCATCTTTTACATCTGCTTTTTCACGGCGACTTAAGGCGCGACCACGTTCGTCCTCAGCTTGCCACACCCGTTCTTCTAACTGCTCACGCACCACAGAAGATGGCAGCAAACGATCTTGCCGTTGTAGGCAAATCATATATTGACCATTGGTTTGGTGAACCAAGGTATGACCATCGCGCCCCAAAGGTTTGGTCCAACCTTCAGAAGATGGTTCTAATTGACCGCAAGGACGTGCCTCACGGCTGAACAATGCTTCGCCAAGTGTCTGCTCATCCATCGTGAATGGCGACTCAAAACGATAAAACTGTATATTATTAAACCACATAAAAAACCTTTTTTGATTGTGTGAGAGCTACCAGTGAACGGGTTTTGCGTAGGTTGGGTAGAGCGAAGCGAAACCCCACTTGTAACGTTCGCATAAAACAGAAGCCATTTGAGTTGGCGTGTGTTTGTTGGGTTTCGTACCTCAACCCAACCTACGATATTATTCTAGTCACACCATCCCGTTCATTGTGTTGATTGCACTACCATGTTTAAGGTATCAAGTAATCACCGTTGGCGCATCGCGCCCTGTTAGCCCTATTATGGAAGAAATGTTTAAGGCGGCACGAATCAAACCTGAAAGTGCTTGTTGCGCGTCTTCGCCCTGTTTGCTGGGGTCAGCTTCATAAGCTTCTAGGTAGATGCGAATGGTTGCTCCTGCTGTGCCTGTGCCAGAAAGACGGAAAATGATACGTGAACCATCCTCAAATAAAATACGCAAACCCTGATGTTGACTAACACTAGCATCAATAGGATCGGTATAAGAAAAATCATCACAATGCCGCACCGTGCGACCATCAATGTTGGAACCAATCAGCTCACGAAACGATGCCTGCACACGTTGCATGACACTTTCTGCCGCAGTGGAAGACACATTTTCATAATCATGACGTGAATAATAGTTGCGACCATATTCGCGCCAATGTTCAGTCACGATCTCAGCCACCGATTGCTTACGGAAGGCGAGAATATTCAGCCAAAAAAGCACTGCCCATAGACCATCTTTTTCCCGCACATGATTAGAGCCTGTGCCAAAGGATTCTTCGCCACACAGGGTAACACGTCCTGCATCCATTAAGTTGCCAAAAAATTTCCAGCCCGTAGGTGTTTCATGGCATTCAATATTTTGAGCAGCTGCCACGCGATCAGCAGCAGCACTGGTTGGCATCGAACGAGCAATACCCGCTAAACCTGCGCGGTAGGCTGGTACTGTGCGCGCATTGGCAGCCAATATAGCCAAAGAATCACTGGGGGTAACAAAGAAACGATGACCTAAAATCATATTGCGGTCGCCATCACCATCTGAAGCTGCACCAAAGCTGATGCCAGCGTCGGCATTCACCATGTCAACCAGAGCCTTAGCATAGGTTAAGTTGGGGTCAGGATGACCACCACCGAAATCTTCCAGTGGTTGACCATGAATCACCGTGCCAGCAGCAGCGCCCAATACATCCTCTAAAATATGTTTGGCATAAGGGCCTGTCACTGCGTGCATGGCATCAAAGACCATGCGAAAGCCCCCTTGAAACAAATTGCGAATCGCGTGAAAGTCAAACAACGACTCCATCAACTCAGCGTAATCAGCAACGGGATCAATCACTCGCACATTCATATTGCCGATCATGGTTTCACCAATGGTATCCAGATCAATCACGGTATCATCTTCAGCAATGCGGTAGTGGGTGATGTTTTGGGTGCGTGCAAAAATTGCTTCGGTAATGGTTTCCGTCGCAGGGCCACCATTTTCACCATTGTATTTGATGCCAAAATCTTCATGAGGACCAGCAGGATTATGGCTGGCCGAGAGAATCAGACCGCCCAAAGCACCGCGCTTGCGAATCACACACGATGCTGCGGGCGTGGAAAGAATACCGCCCTGTCCAACCAGTACTTCACCTATGCCATTGGCTGCTGCCATGCGCAAAATCGTTTGAATAGCTGTACGGTTGTGGAATCGACCATCGCCACCGACCACCAAGCATTCACCATCCAAATCACCAATGCTATCAAACACGGCTTGAACGAAATTTTCTAAATAATGCGTTTGTTGAAAGACGGTAACTTTTTTCCGTAAGCCCGATGTTCCAGGGCGTTGACCTTCATAAGGGCTAGTGTTTACGATCACAAGATTCTCCAGCAGTTTTATTTGGTGGCTCAAGTCTTTATATACGACAAGGGTGAGGCAGTAACCTCAAGGCAACATATCCGCCAGTGTATAAGCATCTAAGGTATCGGTGAATTGTTTGCGCGCTTCGTACAATACACCTTTAAGTTTGCATTGTGAAACCAGCGGGCAGGTGTTGTTTTCCACATCAAAACATTCGAGTAAATTCATGTGTGGTTCGGTGGTGCGCACAATATCGCCGATAATCAGCGTGCTGGCATCGACAGCAAGACGCATGCCACCAGCCTTGCCGCGCACGGTTTGCACAAAGCCTTGGGCGACCAGATTTTGCACGACTTTTACCAAATGATGGTGAGAAACATTATGTAATTCACTGACTTCTGAGAGTGGCACTAAACGCTGAGGGTTCATAGCCAAATGTAATAATACACGCAGAGAATAATCAGAATACATGGTTAATTGCATGCACCAACTCTAGCTTTTTTATACGCAAATACTAGGCTCTGTTGACATTTCCCTTGCTTGACGATGAGGCTGGCGGAGTGTTTGTAGGCTTTTATATGTTATCCACAGATGAACGCAGATAAACACAGATGGTGAAAGAACTTTTGTGCCGACATCCGTATAGTTACCGTTTCCAACGCCTCAACCATGAGGCGAGATGGGCTTCCCGTTTAAGGCGGGACAAAAGCAATGGTCTTGTGCTGTACATACGTCCCATCTCAAACAGGAAGCCCAAACATTAGCTCCCTGTTTACGCGATGCGTTCAAACGCGAGTGCGATCCAATCATCACCGTATTCTGATTGTTGCCATTGTTGGGTTAAGCGCAAACCATGTGCTTGGTAGGCTTCGCAAATAGAGGCTTGTTGCGCCAGTAATAGACCCGAAAGAATCAGCGTTTTTTCGGTGCATGCCGCAAGTCCTTCTGCCATCTGCAATAAAGGACCTGCTAAAATATTGGCTACCACCAATTCAAAGCGTTGCGCAGGGGGCGTATCGCCGAGTTCGGCTGCCAATGTAACCTGATTGATTTGCGCGTTACTGTGGCAAGCGGCGACGGAGTCGGCATCGTAATCAATGGCCAATACACCTTGCGCGCCCAATTTGATCGCTGCAATCGCCAGTAAGCCTGAACCTGCTCCCATATCCAATAGGCTGCCAGGTGGTGTATGTAGGCAATATTGTTCAATGGCTTCTAAGCATAAGCGTGTGGTTGGGTGCGTACCCGTGCCAAATGCCATGCCTGGCTCTAATACAATGTCTATATCGCGGTTGGGTAGGGCAGGGCAGAACGAAGGTCGAATGCATAGGCGTTGACCAATGGCTTGCGCTTGCCAGTTTTTTTGCCACGCGGTTTCCCAACTGTCATCCAACAACGCAATGCTAATGTCCGCTTCGTTGGCACCAAGCAGCAGTGCGGCGGTAACGATTTGGGTGCGTTGCGCGGCTTCATCTTGGCGTGTAAACCACGCAATGCGAACACTTTGACCAGATTCCACATCACTTTCTTCACCGCTGCCGATGGCGTGGAATTGTTCTGTTAACGTGGTAAATGCTGTTTCATCTATGGCATGAGCAGCAACCCGCAACTCCAAGCATGCTTGCTGGTCGGATGATTGGTTTTCATTCATGATCTACTATATCCTTCGCCGCCTTCTAATAAGATATGTTTAATTTAGAAAGCATTTTCCGATGATACCCTCGTTATGGAGTTGATACCACGTGCAGCATTCTTCCCTTTTCCGCATGAAGTTGAAAGCAAAGAAGCTTTTGACTGCCCCTGACTGCGAACAGCCAGTCATGCAATTAACCCTTGTTCCTTTGGAAGGGGAGCGTTTACACAGTTTCAATCATGGTCAATGTTTGCGTATTGGCATCCCGCACACGCGCAAGCCTGCGCCTGCGTATTTTGCCATTGCTTCGTCACCAGAAGATCAGGAAGGTTATGACTTGGTGGTGAAGGAGAGTAAGGGGCTGGCGCACTATCTTTGCGGTATGCACATCGATGATGTGCTTGAGGTCGATGGTCCGATGGGTAAAGGTTTTGATATGGTACATTTGCAAGGGCGTAATGTGCTGTTGGTGGGTGTAGGGACGGGCATTGCGCCGTTGCGTAGTGTTTGGCGTTCGATTGTACGCCACCGTAATGATTTTGGCAGCGTTTCTATTCACGCTGGCTTTCTCTCTCAAGTTCATCGCTTGTTGGATGATGAAACCAAGGATCTGTTGTCGCATGACATTGATGTACATACTACGTTGACGCATAAACACGATGGTTGGAACGGTCCTATCGGCTATGTACAACATTCCTTGGAGGATCTGGCTCCGTCGGCAGAAAATACCATGGTATGCCTTGCGGGAATGACGGCGATGGTCGAAGGCTGTACTGAAGTGTTAAAGAAACTGGGCTTCCGTGAAGACCAGATTCTGTTGAACTTTTAGTCATGGCGATGGAACTTCCCGCACTCGCTTTGGATGTTGGTATGAAGCGTATTGGTGTTGCAGTATCGGATCGTTTGGGCTATTCCTGCCGTGGCGTACGCTGTTTACACCGAAACGACAAACAATGGCCGCAACAGGTGATGCGTTTGGTGGCGGAATATGGTAGTCGCAGCTTGGTGATTGGCTTGCCTAAAAATATGGATGGCACAGAGGGTGTCCAAGCAGAAGATTGTCGCAGCGCGGCAGCGCAATTGATGGAACTGTGTGATCTTCCTGTATATTTTCAGGATGAACGACTTTCGACTTGGACCGCTAAAGAGCGACTTTATGCGCAGGGTTTGAATGAAAAAAAGGTGCGTGAACGCCTCGATCAAACTGCTGCGGCAGTGATTTTGGAAGATTGTTTACACAGTCAGGGAGTGATGCATGGCTGAAATAGAAATGCTGTTTGGCAACAAGCAAATACGCAAGACCCTACGCCATATGGCTGGGCAGTTGGCGAGTGACGAAGTGTGCTTGGTAGGGATTCAACGGGGCGGCTCACAGGTTGCCAATGCTTTGCAAAAGCGTTTGCGCAAACAGGGCTGCTCGGTGTTGCGTGGCGATTTGGATATTAGCTTTTATCGCGACGATGTAGATCGCGCTCCCTTGCATCCTGTTGTCCATGGCAGCGAGTTGCCGTTTGATATTAACAATCGTCATATTTGGCTGGTCGATGATGTGCTGTTTACAGGGCGCACCATTCGCGCTGCTTTGGATGAGTTGTTTGATTACGGTCGTCCAGCTTCGGTTTCGTTGGCGGTATTGCTGGATCGCGGTGGGCGACAATTACCCATTCAACCCGATGTGGTGGGATTGCGTTACACCGCAGCCAAGGTGAATCGAGTGGATTTGATCACCGATAAAAACGAGGAGGGCAAAACAATGTGGTCGATTGTTCAACACGCACGATGAAACATCTTTTTGGTATGGCAGACCTGACTGCCGAAGCGATTCACCATTTGCTAGATATGGGTGAATCCATGGCGAGTATCAACCGACGCAGTATTAAAAAAGCACCGACGCTGCGCGGTAAAACGATTATCAACCTCTTTTTTGAAAACTCCACCCGCACGCGCACCAGTTTTGAGATTGCGGGTAAACGCCTATCTGCTGATGTGATTAACATTTCTGCATCCACCAGTGCCACCAAGAAGGGTGAGACCTTGCTTGATACAGCGCAAACATTGGCAGCCATGCAGCCACACGCGCTGGTGATTCGTCACAGCGTGGCAGGCACGTGTGAATTTTTAGCCGAGTACCTCGATAATACTGCCATTATCAATGCGGGTGATGGTGCGCATGAACATCCCACCCAAGTGTTGACCGATTTATTGACGATTCAACAGTCTTTGGGCGGTGTCGAAGGTAAAACGATGACGATGGTGGGCGATATTGCCCATTCGCGTGTTGCCCGATCACATTTAGTGGCAGCAAAAATCATGGGCTATCACGTTCGTTTGGTGGCACCTAAAACCTTATTGCCAGCGCAGGTGGAACGTTACGGTTGTGAAGTGTTTCACGATTTTGATGCCGCGATTCCAGGCAGTGACATCATCTATATGTTACGTATTCAAAACGAACGTTTGGCTTCGAGTTGCAGCTTCCCATCAGTGCGGGAATACCATGAGGCATTCGGTTTGCATCGGGCGCGGCAAGCGTTGGCAGGCGATCACTGTTTGATTATGCACCCTGGTCCGATGAATCGCGGTGTTGAAATTGCCACCGATGTGGCTGATTCACTCAATAGCCGTGTGCTCGATCAGGTGGAAAATGGTGTGTCGATGCGCATGGCGGTATTAACCGATGCCATCAGCTCCCAGCGTGTCGATGTAGTGGCAGTAGAGGAAGAGGAAGGAGATGACGATGAAGATTGATCTGGTGATTCGTCAAGGTCGCGTCATCGATCCAGCGCACGGTGTGGATGCTGTGGCAGATGTATGGATTCATGCGGGAAAGATTGCTGGGGTAGGTAATTTCAGCGGCAAAGCCAAGCGCGAGATTGATGCCCACGGTTTAATCGTTTGCCCAGGCTTGATTGATATGCACGTTCACCTGCGTGAACCAGGCGCAGAGTGGAAAGAGGACATCGAATCAGGTTCGCAAGCAGCGGTGGCTGGCGGTGTGACCAGTATGTGTTGCATGCCCAACACCAACCCAGTTTTAGATCATGCTGGCGTGGTAATGCAGGTGAAAATGCGCGGTACACAGCTTGGTTTATGCCATATTCACCCCATTGGCGCGGTAAGCCGTAAGCTCGAAGGCGCAGAACTGACCGAAATGCGCGAACTTTCCCGCGCTGGAGCGGTGGCTTTTTCTGACGATGGCAAACCAATTTGGCATGCAGGTGTTATGCGTAAAGCCTTGGAATATGCTTCCACGTTTGGTTTTGTGGTCATCCAACATGCCGAAGAATTTCAGCTTACCCAAGGTGGTTCGATTAACGAGGGCTGGATATCCACCCAATTAGGCGTAAAAGGCATGCCAGCAGAAGGCGAGGATTGCGTCATTGCCCGTGATGTGATGCTCACCCGTTTAACGGGTGGACGTTACCATGTGGCGCATATTTCCACCGCTGGTGCGGTAGCGCAGGTGCGCGCTGCACAGGCAGAAGGTTTGGCTGTGACTACCGAAGCAGCACCCCATCATTTCGCCTTAACCGAAGAAGAAGTGCTGGGCTACCGCAGTGATGCAAAGATGAGCCCACCATTACGTACCGAAGCAGATCGCCAAGCCGTGATTGAAGGTTTGCGTGATGGCACTATTACCGTGATTGCTACCGACCATGCGCCGCATCATGTGGATGATAAACGTTGTGGCTTGGAATGCGCAGCTTTCGGCATTGTCGGCCTAGAAACCATGTTGCCCATATCGCTGACGTTGGTGCGCGATGGCGTGTTAAGTATGACCGAGCTACTTGCGAAAATGACGGTGAATCCCGCTCGTTTGCTCAACCTTCCTGCTGGTGATCTTGCCGAAGGTGCGGTCGCTGATGTGTGCGTGTTTGACCCAGATGCCACATGGGTTTTAGATCGTAACAAACTGCGCTCGAAATCGCACAACACACCGTGGCACGGCAAAACCATGCAGGGGCAGGTTCGTTACACCGTGACCGCTGGTAACGTTGTTTTTGAGCAGGAGCAGTCATGACCACACAAGCAACGATTTTTGAGCAGCAGGCACAGGTGCAAATCAACGTTGCCCATCCAGCCGAACAATACATCATGCGCTTGCATGCACCTGACATTGCGAGTCATGCCCAGCCAGGGCAATTTGTGCATTTGCAAGTAGCCGAAGGCGCGCGTTTACGCCGTCCGATTTCGATTATGTTGACTGACCCTGAACAAGGTACGATTGATCTATTGTTCAAAGTGGTGGGCGAAGGGACGCGTTTATTAGCGCAAAAAAAAGCAGGCGATACCTTGGCGGTTTGCGGTCCTATTGGTGTGCCGTTTGACATCAGCGACAGCTCACGCCGTTACGCCTGCATTGGTGGCGGCGTAGGCATTCCGCCGATGATTTTTGCTGCTGACCGCCTTCAGCAAGCAGGTGGTCAGCCCATCGTTTTTGCAGGCTCAGAAGTTGCCTTCCCGTTTGCGTTGAGCCCGACCCGTTTTTTGCTTCCAGGGATTCCTGCTGAAGCGATGATGACCATTCAATCGTTGGAATCGCGCGCTATTCCCTGCCGTTTGGCATCGGGTAACCCTGAGTTATTCGGTACTTACTCAGGTTATGTTGCCGACCTTGCAGGTTTATGGTTGCAAGCACTGCCAGCAGAAGAGCGCGAGCAAGTCACGCTACTCTCTTGCGGTCCGCATCCTATGTTGCGTGCTGTTGCCCAGCTGGGTGCGCGTTTTGGTGTGCAAACCTTTGTTTCTTTAGAAGAGCACATGGCATGTGCGATTGGTGGTTGTGCTGGCTGTGTAGTAGAAACACACGAAGCAGACGGTACTCACTACCGCCGCATCTGTGTTGATGGTCCTGTATTCGACGCCAAGCAATTAAACTGGGATTAACAACGTTTGCTTACTCGTTTGATGTATTTATAAGCCTGCCAATCAGCAGCGCGTTGTTGCGGATTTGATCTGCAATACCGCATCGAGTGCGGCATGACGGAGTGAACGGACGCAAGACTGGATACTGCATCGCGTGCAGTATGACCGAAGGAAACCACGTCATTGCGGACTTGATCCGCAATCCAGCGAACGGACGCAAGACTGGATACTGCATCGCGTGCAGTATGACCAAAGGAAACTACGTCATTGCGGACTTGATCCGCAATCCAGAGAATCGGCGTAAGATTGCATATTTAATCAAGCGAAACATGACTTTGATAGCCCTACGCTGACGCAGGGCTATCGCTTTTTCAGCGATCCATGTATATCACGAGACCGCTGCATAATCGCTTAGTGTTCAATCACTACCTTGCCCATTGCCTTGCCGCTTTCCAGCCGTGCATATGCTTCCCCAACTTGTTCTAGAGAAAAGTATTGTTCATCCAGCACTGGTTTTACATGACCAGCTTCCACTACCTTCGCTAAATCATGCAAAATATTTGCATGGGCTTCGCGTTTGTGGTCGTACAGCATGGGAATCAGCATAAACACCACATGCAGCGACAAGCCTTTGAAGTGCGCGACACTGAGGTCAATTTCACACATGGCGACGGTGGTCGTGACGTGCGCGTTGAGTGCTGCCGCATTGAACGAATTGAGCATATTCGCTCCGCCAACCGAATCGAACACCAAGTCAAAGCCAGTACCATCGGTGTATGTGGCAACATAATCTTCAACACTTTCGGTCTTGTAGTTGATCGCTGTCGCGCCCAGGTGTTCGATAAGTGCTACCTGCCTTTCTCCACCGCCTGTCGAATATACATCCGCACCAAAATATTTTGCCAGTTGCAAAGCTACATGACCGACACCGCCAGAGCCGCCATGCACCAGCACCTTTTGCCCCTGTTGGATGCCCGCACGCATTAAGCCCTCCCAAGCGGTAATGCCGACCAACGGCAACGCTGCTGCTTCGCGCATCGACAAATTCTTGGGCTTGTGCGCGACCAGTCGGCTGTCGGCTGCGATATATTCAGCCAGCGTGCCAGGTAAATCCGCCAGTCCACCCGCGCAACCATAAACCTCATCGCCAACCGCATAAGCCGTTACGCCATCACCAACTGCTTCAACCGTACCAGCAAAGTCCATGCCCAGAATGGCGGGTGTGTCGGGGGAAAGAGGCAACGCCTTGCCCATCCTTCGGATCATCGTATCCACCGTATTGACGCTGGATGCCGCGATCCGAATCAGCAGATGACCAGCGTGAAGTTTTGGTTTGTCTATTTCTACCCTTTTAAATTTCGCATCTTCGCCGTAGGTGTGAATCATCATCGTTTTCATTGCGGTCTCCTCGTTTCCAGAGTTTGTGTTATCCGTTGCATTCCAGCCCAGATGACGCAATGATGCGCACTACATTTAACTTTTGTAAGTACGCACTATTTTGTATCGTAGCATCAAAAAGTATACTAAAGGAGAAAAAATGGCACACGAACGTTATGATTGTAACGAGGGTTGCCCAGTTGAAGCGGCACTGAATGTGATCGGCGGCAAGTGGAAAAGCATCATCCTCTATCACCTGCTGGAGAAGACGATGCGCTTTAATGAACTTAAACGACTCATGCCTGGCATCACCCAGCGCATGCTGACAAAACAGCTACGCGAACTGGAAGCAGATCAACTGATCAGCCGCAAGGTTTACCCAGTAGTGCCGCCCAAGGTGGAATATTCAATGACGGATTACGGCAGAACACTGGCACCGATCATTCACGCCCTGCGCGACTGGGGTGTTAACCATATCGTAAAGGGTCATATCAGTTAGTTTCATCCCATGGTAACCACGGCAATCCTGCGCGCAGACCCTGGCGAATGCGCGTGGCAGAGTCGGGAAGATAGCCGTAAACCCGGATGCCGAAGATGTGGATCATCAGGCTGGCGGCGCGCTCTTGACTAAACTGCGGATCGTATGCCTGTTCCAGATAGCTTCGATACAGTGCTTCGGTGGCACTGAGTTTTTCGGATGCAAGCTGATATAATGGATGCCCTCCGGCTGCCAGTTCCAGCATGGTCTTGACAACAAAACAGCTGCAGTACTCCTTTTGAGCGGACTGCTCAATATAGCGTTCAAGAATGCTGCATATCCCCTCGCCAATGCCCGGTGCATGGTCGAGGGTTTCGCGAATATGGGCGTGTCCCTTTTCTGCGTAGCGCTCCAGCGCCTCTTTAAACAACCCCTCTTTGTTGCCGAAGGCAAGATAGATCGAACCTGGTTTCAGGCCGGTGGCTTTGACAATCTGCTGCATCGAGGTTGCGCTGAAGCCATGCTGCCAAAACAAGTTGGTCGCCTTGTCCAGCACATCATCCCTGTCAAATTGAGCCTTGGCCATAGAAACACCTCGTTTGATTGCGCCAATTCTGCTTCGGATAGCTTTCTATATCAACAATTTTGAACGATCATTCAAAGAAACTGTTGACACGAATCCCTGGAGCAATATCGTTTCGCCATGTTGAATGATCGTTCAACATAATATTTCTATGACAGGAGACAGTTATCATGGGCCTTCAGGAACAATTATCGAAGCTGAAAAATGAAAATCTCTCGCGAATTTCGGACGATGTAAAAGCAACGCTATTGGGCGATCTGGATGCACTGGCGAAATCAGGCATCATCGAAGCTGCGCCGCAGGCGGGAGACCGTCTGAAAGACTTTTCTCTGCCAAACCATAAGGGCGAAGTCGTGTCGCTGGCAGAGTTGCGCAAACAGGGGCCGGTCGTCATCAGTTTCTACCGGGGCGGATGGTGCCCGTATTGCAATCTCGAATTGCGGGCTCATCAGACCATCCTGCCTGAGATCAAAGCAAACGGAGCCACACTGGTGGCCATTACCCCGGAGCTGCCGGATGAATCGCTTACAACAGCTGAACGCAACGAACTGGCATTTGAAGTGCTGACGGATCGCAACTCCGATTATGGCCGTGAGATCGGCATTGTGTTCACCGTCTCCGAAGCTATTCGTTCGATCTATAAGGGTTTCGGGATTGATCTGGAAAAACATAATGGAGAAGGGCAATACGATTTGCCGCTGGCCGCCACCTTTGTCGTCGATACAGATGGCACGATTGTGTTGGCAGGCGTGAATGCGGATTACACGATCCGCACGGAACCGGCGGATGTCCTTGCGTCGTTGAAAATACTCAAAAACAACAAGTCATAAGGAGATATATGATGGGTATTGCAATGAAAAACAAAGTGGCGCTGGTCACCGGCGCGAATCGCGGAATCGGTAAAGCCATTGTCGAAACCTTCCTCGCCAGAGGCGCCGGGAAAGTATATCTGGCGGTGCGCAATCCGGCATCCACCCGGGAGCTGGAAACGAAGTATGGCAGCAAGGTAGCGACGATTCAGGCCGACCTATCCGATGCGGATTCGATCAAGAGGCTGGCGGAAGCGACCGGGGATGTTGAAATCATCGTCAACAATGCAGGTGTGCTGGTGCCATCGCTGCCGGTTTCTGATCTGGCAGAGCAGGCTCTGGCAAAAGAGCTGGATGTGAACGTGTTTGGCCTGCTGAGAATGGCAAACGCCTTTGCGGATACATTGGAAAGAAACAAAGGTGCATTTGTGCAGCTTAATTCCGTGGGCTCGCTAAAAAACTTCCTGCCCCTCTCCACCTATTCCGCTTCGAAAGCCGCTTCATATTCGCTGACGCAAGGGCTCTATTGGCAGTGGAAAGAAAAGGGCATTGCTGTACTCAGCGTCCACCCCGGACCTGTAATGACGGATATGGCTGCCGAAGCGGGATTCGACGAAGGCGCTACTTCGCCGGAAATCATTGCCGAAGGGATTGTTGAAGCCCTGGAGGCAGGGGCGTTTCACTTATTCCCCGATGATATGGCCAAACAGTTTGAACTGGTCTATAAGGATTTTGCCGAACATATCGTGATGCAGAACCTGGCTGAGTAGATAAGCCAATCCGATTGACCGAATGCCCCATCACCCCTGAACGATGGGGCATTCCCTGCCAATACAAACCTTATGCATCACACAAGGAGAACCAGATGAAAGTCGGCGACGCCATGCCACGCATCCGATTACCTGCCGTCGATGGCGGCACATTCGATACGCAATCCCTCAAAGGCCAAAGGTATTTGGTGACATTCTTCCGCTTTGCAAGCTGCCCGTTTTGCAATCTTCGGATTTCCCAGTTGATTCGAGCCAAAGAGGACTTCGGGGATGCGTTTGAAATCGTTGCCATATTTGAATCAGAAATAGAGCATTTGAAAAAACATGCAGACAAGCATGTCCGGAAGTTTCCGATTCTTGCGGATGAGAAACGTAAATACTATGAGCTATTTGGGGTCAGGAAATCCGTTTCCGGGTTCCTCAAAGGCATTGTCTTTCGGTTTCCCACAGCTTTGAAGGCCATGCTTCAAGGATACTGGCCACATGAAGTATCAAGCCGAGCTTTAACGATGCCGTTATCCATCCTTGTCGATGAGAACGGCATCATTCGCACCATTTACCACGGCAAAGATGAGGGGGACCACTTGCAGCTGGAAACCATTGCGGATTTTGCAACGGGATGAACTCGATGTCGCTGCTAACCGCTCACTCGCTCAGGGATGAAAGCGACTCCTGTGACAGGCCCCTTGCTGACTGGCTTAAAGCGGCCATGAACGGCCATTCAACTTTCAAGACCTACCTGATTTTGAATTGAGTCTTGACTCCAGCCGATCAGACTCGAATCATTGCCGCATGAAATTGAATCAGGCAAACAACGTGCATGTTCGCAAGAACCGTAGCCGCGTCGCTGTGCGACGTTCACGACAGTTGTTTGTCTGTGCTATGAGGAATATTGATCGGGCTATGTAAAGCCGTATCAACCTGAACTACTCAAGGGTCGCAGACGATGTCTGTGACCCTTTTTTTATGTCCGAAATTCAATCATCAAGCCAATGGAGAAGATAATGAAAAATTACAACAACCCATACCCGTCTGTGATGGCCGTGGCCAGCCGTCCGGACATCTGTTTTGTCAAAGGCAAGGGATCATGGTTGTGGGATGATCATGGCAATGCCTACCTGGATTTTGTGCAGGGGTGGGCAGTGAATTGTCTCGGCCATTGCCCAGACGTGATCAGCAATGCTGTGAGTAAGCAGGCTTCAAGTCTGATCCACGCAGGCCCCGGATTTTTTAATGAGCCGATGGTTCGGCTGGCTGATGCATTGACCGAGCATAGCTGTTTCGATCAGGTGTTTTTTACCAATAGCGGAGCAGAGGCCAATGAGGGTGCAATCAAGCTTGCTCGGAAATGGGGCAGTAAATTTAAACAGGGGGCATTTGAGATCATCACGCTGGTGCATGGCTTTCATGGCAGGACTTTGGCGACGATGAGTGCATCGGGTAAACAGGAGTGGGAAGAACTCTATGCACCGAAAGTGCCGGGGTTCATTAAGGTTCCTCAAAACAATACTTGCGCAGTTGAGCAAGCGATTAACGCCAATACCGTGGCTATTATGCTGGAACCGGTGCAAGGCGAATCGGGCGTACATCCCGCTACGCAGGTATATCTCCACGATCTGAGGCGGTTGGCTGATAAGCATGGTTTGCTGCTGATATTCGATGAAGTGCAAACCGGCATGGGACGGACGGGATCTCTGTTCGCCTATGAGCAGAGTGGTGTGCAACCAGATATGATGACGCTCGGTAAAGGCCTTGGCGGTGGAATCCCCATTGGTGCAATGATGATTAAACAAGAGCTTGCCTGTTTCGAGGCAGGCGATCAGGGAGGCACATTCAACGGTAACCCGCTGGTTACGGCTGTTGGTCACGCCGTGCTGGAAGCTCAGCTCGCTTCTGGTTTTTTCCAGCATGTGAATGCGATGGGTAAACTGCTTATGAGCGGGTTGAAAAATCTGTCCGATGTTTATGGTCTGGGAGAGGTGAGAGGCCAGGGTTTGTTGATTGCTTTGGACACAGGCACGCGATCGGCTGCGGATATCATGAACCGGATGCTGGATGCCGGAGCTATCATCAATGCGCCCAGGCCACACACCCTTCGGTTTGTGCCCGCACTGAACGTGCAGCAGCAGGAAATTGAGGCCATGCTGGATTTGCTTGATCATGTGTTCGCTGAAATAACAGGCATGGAGGACAGTTGTGAAACTATATCTTGAATCGAGCGAATTCATTGACTGGGAACAGGCATCCATTATTCGGCAGGCGGGTATGCTTGCGGCCGGAAACGAACTGGATACCGCCAAAGCCTGTTTTGAATTTGTGCGGGATGAGATCAAGCATAGCTGGGACTTCCAACGCAATCCGGTGACGTGTGCTGCTTCCGATGTATTAAAACATGGAACTGGCTATTGCTACGCCAAGAGTCATCTGTTGGCGGCCCTACTCAGAGCAAATGGCATTCCGGCAGGGTTGTGTTACCAGCGGTTAACCATCAGTGATGACAAACCGCCATTTTGTCTGCATGGACTCAATGCTGTGTATCTGGAGGAATTCGGGTGGTACAGGGTTGATGCCAGAGGCAACAAGCCGGGTGTCGATGCACAGTTCTGTCAGCCAGTTGAAAAACTGGCTTTTCCGAT
Organism: uncultured Zetaproteobacteria bacterium; assembly: GCA_964645625.1. Taxonomy (GTDB): domain Bacteria; phylum Pseudomonadota; class Zetaproteobacteria; order Mariprofundales; family Mariprofundaceae; genus AB-137-C09. The sequence continues at coordinate 4,756 of CAZYAI010000028.1, read as the reverse complement.
CATCTCAGAAGGAGAGGCGGATATTCCCGGTATTTATGTCGAACCGTTACCAGTGATCGTTCAAATATTAAAGGAAAACCAAACATGGTCGGAAGTGGCGAATCACCTGCCTGATGTTGAACCCGATAAGTTCATCAAATGAAACCAAATCAGGCAGGTCAGGTCTTGAAAGTTGAATGGCCGTTCATGGCCGCAAACGGCCATACAAATCTAAACTTCTTGTACTCGGATTGCCGAAGGTGGCTGCCCCGTCCAGGTTCGGAACGCACGCGAAAATGAGGCGGGTTCTTCGAAGCCGAGCAGGTAGCTGATCTGGGCGGTATTCATATCCGAGTTGGTCAGATAGTGGCGTGCCAACCGCTCTCTGACGCTGTTGAGCACCCCCTGATATGAAATCCCTTCCTCAGCCAGTTTGCGTTGCAACGTTCGCGGACTGACCATCAGTTTTCGTGCCACCTCATTCATCTTCGACTGGCCGCCAGGAAGCATCTCCAGCAGGCAGGCATGCACCCGCTCGGAAAACGATGCAGCCTCCGATAATTTGGATAATCGTTTTTGCAGGGCGGGTTCAAAGTATTCCCACATCTTCTCATTCGCAGCCACGAATGGAGCGGCGGCATCATTTGCAGTAAAGACGACCTTTACCCTTTCGCCGATGGTCGGCATTGTGCCGATTTCTTGGTTGTATGTTTCGATCGCAGGCAGTGCAACTGGTGTTTCCACCGCAAGCGGCACGATTTCCTTGCGGGTGCCGCTGCGTGCCAGACAGACAAAGAAGAGTATTTCCGTTGCGGCGAACGATGCCGGAATGGTGCAGCTTTGAGGATATTCAACCGTAACAGATGTTTGTTGCTGATCGACAGCAATATGCAGCCTCATCGGTGCCAGAAGCGGCTTGAAACGGCTTAATCGCTGTAACGCAGTGTTCAGATTTGGGCTGCAAAAAGCAGCAAATACCGCAGGGTCAAAAGCTTCGGCACTGAACGCGGAAACCAGTCGCAGCGGAAACGTTGGCTCGCTGAATTCTTCCTCTATGGCAAGCCACAGTCTGAAAAAGTCATTCGGCTCAAGCGCGGCATCTTTGCGATTGAAAAGGTCTTCTGGCAGTTGGGCACGGCGCAATACTTCGGCAGGATTGAGACCTGCATCACTCAGTAAAAGCTTCCAACCGCTATCAATGCTAAATTTACTTGTTTGCATTCTGTCTCCACGATCTATTTACAGCGACCAGCGAACATTTGTTGCCTGTTCGGAACGTGTCCATAATTTTGCTGCAACGTCTCGATCCAAAACAAAGGGTTCAAGCCTGCACTCGCCAACCGGCCCCACCCAGTTCATTCTGCCGGTCGGTCCATAATAGGCCTGCTGCTTCAGGCCGTCTTCCGTCGCGCACATGACCTCGGGATAAGCCCCCTGTTCGGCTGATTGCACAATGGGAAGCCATGACATGATTCCAAACAGCACCCGTGTTATCGCGCTGGCTTTTTCATCAATCAGAGACGTTCTCGAAGCACCCGGATGGCAAACATACACCTTTAACTGCCTGTTTGCTCCTTCGATGCGGCGTTGCAGTTCATAGGCAAACATCATCTGCGCCAGCTTGCTGTGACAGTAGGCATTCATCGGGTTGTAATTCGTATCGAAGTTCATGTCGTTAAATTGAATGGTTTTCAGACCCATCTTATAGCCTTCGCTGCCAACTACCACCATGCGCCCCTGTGAGGCTTCGATGCGATCAAAGAGCAGGCCGCAGAGCAGGAAGTGACCATAATGGTTCACGCCAAGCTGGCTTTCAAAGCCATCCACGGTGAGATCCTGTTTGGCGACCTGCGCGATAGCGGCATTGCAAATGAGTGCGTCTATATGTGGCACGTTTGCCAATATTTCCGCCGCAGCTTTACGCACAGAGGCAAGATCAGCCAGATCCATACGTATAAAGCTGACGTTGGCATGATGACCGAACATCTCACGCAGTGTGGCGATGGCAGCTTCTGATTTATTGGGGTTGCGATTGAGCATGACAACCTTCGCGCCCTTGGCGAGCAGTATCCGCGTGGCTTCAAACCCTGCGCCAGAAGTAGCTCCCGTGATGACATAGGTTTTGCCATCAAGCGAACCGAGTTGCGCTGGTGTCCAGCCTTGTGAGTTTGATGTTTGTTTCGAGAACATTTTTAGCCCCTTGTACCGTGAATCAGCAACGTGTGTGTGATGGGGGTATGCTACTGCCAGTTTAATGTGTGACGATGGCAAATCACGCCGCTGAATATGCAAATTACGACAGCGTTGCGAAATCCAACAAAGGATCTACATGATCTTTTTTCAGGGGTGTTGAAACAGACACTGTTCAATGTTAGCAATCTGAGCATGGTGATTGGGTTGATGGATGTAATGAAATAGCGAACAGCGAGGGGAGGGGTGAATGTCGGTACAGCCTGAGTTTATTGGTCGCAGCGCATGGTTGGAACGCTTTGATACGTTGTTGACGGACAACACCAGCGAAATCTGGCGCATTACGGGGCGACCGGGCGTAGGTAAAAGCAGCTTGCTGGATCAGTTCTCGCGGCGTTGCGAACAGGCGAAGCGGCGCAGTGTGTGGCTTGATTTGCATGAATACCAGGTCACGCAAGGTCTGGACGTGCTCACCGATCTGGCTGGTTCAGCGCGTTTTTTTGATGCTGCTAATGGCAACAAAAGCCTGCGCGAAACCCTAGGGGAACATTACAAAGCCATCAGCGGCGGCATTGTCGGCGGTCTGAAGCTGGGGCAATCGCTGATTCCTGGCGGTGAGCTTATTGCCAACGGCGCGGCAACCTTGCTGGCACTGGGTAACGGGCTGGCGGAGCGTGATGCGCAACTGAGCGAACAATTTGCCGCCGCTCAGCCTGAATTGTTTTTGCTCGAAGCTCTGGCGGCAGCGGGTCAGCACACGCCGCGCCCCGTGTGCCTGATCGACAGTTACGAACATATCCTGCAATCAGACTCGGACATTCAAAGCCGTTTGCACTGGTCGGCAGGCGATGCGCGCTCAGTGAACACGGCGCGTACCATGCCTGTGGCGCAGTGGTTCAGTCATCTGCTGCATGATTTGCAACAACACGGCTGGCTGGTGGTTGCCTGCGGCAGAAACATCCCCCACAGCAAGGCGGAAGATGCCATGCAGGGCTTCAACGATCAGGAAATGATGGAAGCCGCAAAGCAACGCCCCGATTTGCGTTACGCGCTGGCAGAGCAGCCCGAAGCCATGCTGAGCCTGTTGCAGCAGGTCTCTTTCGGCGGCAATCCCCTGTGGTTGCAACTGGGTATCAACCTGGTGGAACACTTGCTGGAACAGGGGCAAGACATCGCCGAACTGGCAGCGCAGCCCGATGTGTTACAGCGACTGTTTGAAGATCATGACCCTTTCGACCTCGGAGCCTGTGAGGGCATTGAGCATGGACGCTACAAATTAGCGTTGCTGCAACGCCTCAGCCACAATCTTGCTGGCATGGAAGACAGCGTGTGGAAAATCGCCCTGCCACGCTGGCTGGAGCGACCGATGGTGGAGGCGATATTCCCCGAACAAGCGCAAAGTCACGCCCTGCTGCACCGCCTGGAGATCGCTGGCGTATTTCGTCACAGCGGTTCGCGTTTTTTTTCTCTGCACGAAGAAGTCCGCGACCTGTTGCTTGCCGATGCTCGCCAACGCGGCCTGCTGGCAAGCCGCGAAGCACGCGATTGCCATGAAGCCTTGTGGCAATACCTGTGCCGCAGCCACTTGCAACATCTGGACGAAGCAGACTACACCAGCATTATCAAAGGATTATTCAATCCAAATGATTCGGCATGGCTGCAAGCGCACAAGGCGATTCCTGAAGACTGGCTGTTTGATGCCAGCTACCACCGCATCATGGCACTGGAGCGATTGCCCCTAGAAGATGTCACGCCTGCTGATTTTTGGCAGGCATTGGCAGGCTCGGTATTTCTTTCACTGTGGGATAAATTTCGCGTTGTTTTTCAAATACCGAATTCCCATGCCGATCAATGCAGGCAGCATCTGGACAGGTTTGCAGATGAACGACAAAGGCTTCAAATCACATTAGGCAAACAAAGTGCGGAGGCTCTGTTGGTAGCCTTTCGGCGTGGTGAGATCAGTTCTTTCCATGATATGGACTTTTGGCAGCAACGAGTGCAGCACTGTGGGCAAGCAGGTGATTATTTAGGGTTTGTTTTCGCCTTGGATGAGCAGACTTGCTATAATGAAATACTTGGTGTGGTCGATGCGATGCTGCAACGCTATGGCGACAGCGAAGCTGCGGCGGTGCAGGCGCAATGCGCCGAGGCCTTGGTCAACAAGGGGGTGACGCTTCGCCAGCAGATGAACGACGCAGCAGGTGCAATCGCGACATACGATGCCCTGCTGCAACGCTATGGCGACAGCGAAGATGCGGCGGTGCAGGCGCAATGCGCCAAGGCTTTGTACAACAAGGGCTGGACGCTTGGCAATCAGATGAACGACGTAGCAGGTGCAATCGCGGCCTACGATGCCCTGCTGCAACGCTATGGCGACAGCGAAGCTGCGGCGGTGCAGGAGCAATGCGCCAAGGCCTTGGTTAACAAGGGCTGGACGCTTGGCGAGAAGATGAACGACGCAGCAGGTGAAATCGCGACCTACGATGCCCTGCTGCAACGCTATGGCGACAGCGAAGCTGCGGCGGTGCAGGAGCAATGCGCCAAGGCTTTGTACAACAAGGGCTGGACGCTTGGCAATCAGATGAAC
>CAZYAI010000027.1:0-32973 GCA_964645625.1 uncultured Zetaproteobacteria bacterium | reverse complement strand
AGTTAAAATACAAAACCAACCCTAAAAAAACAGTGTGTGGTTGCAAGGCGTGAACCATGACAGCAGCAGTTTTGATAATCATGCACCTACATTCTGACCGTAGGGGCAGCCCCTTGTGGCTGCCCGAAACGTTGTTGTTCTAACCCAAACGTTTTTTGTTAGGGCGAAAAACCCAGCAAAATCATTCTCTTGCGGTTAGTCGTTCATCAGCATGGATCAATGCGATCTTCAGCGATGATGACGCGATTTCTTCCTTGCTCTTTGGCTTGGTAGAGTGCGTCATCGGTGCGTTGAATCAGATCGTCTAGCGATTCGTAATCAATGCGCAGGGCAACACCAAAACTGGCGGTGATTGCTTCTTCATCCATAGGGAATGGCCATTGTAATGATTCAATGCGTTCACGCAGGCGTTCGGCAAAACGACTGCTGTTGTGCTGTGCCTGTGCAAAAAGTGATGAATTCTTCGCCGCCTAGGCGTACAGGAATATCGCCAGCGCGGCAATTCTCCAACAGGCAGGCAGCTACTTTTTTGAGCACGACATCGCCTTGCGGGTGTCCGTAGGTGTCGTTAATGCGCTTGAAGTGGTCAATATCCATCATTACGGCGGATATGTTTTTGTTCTTGTTACGGTCATCCTGCTCTAACAGCGTTTGCATCATGTCTTGCATATAAACACGGGTGAACAGTCCCGTTAAAGGATCGCGGATAGCGCGGGCGTAAATTTCTTCGCGTTTCTTGTCCATGTCGCGGAAAATCATTTCGCGTTCGATAGCTACCTGTAAGGGCAGCGTCATTTGCTCTAACAGGCGTTGCAAGTGTTCGTCGGAATGTTGCGCTTCTGCCAGTTCAATTTGCACTACGGCATCAATGCTACCTTCTATATGTTGATGTGTTGATTGACCATTGAGCGGTACAAAGATGTAGTGTTTATCTTGTTTTTTATCATGCGCCAAGATGTAAGCTTGCGCATTAGCGGCAGGGTTGTTTAACATGGCAGCAATCGTTTCTGGCATGACGTAATCCACGCCTCGGTAACGGTTGCTGGCGTTGAAGTAGAGCGTATGTTGCTGTGCATCGCGCACATGGAAGCTCAATGCAGTTGCCTGAATCTCACTGCTGATAATGTCCAATAAGCCGTGCGCAATTTCTTTGAAATCACGGCAAACAATCATGGTTCGGGTGATTTTTTTTAGTGTTTCGTTAAAGCGCGATAGCTTTTGGATGTCGCTTTCTCGCCCCAGTAACATATATAGACCGCAATCCAAGCCTTTGAGGTAATCCATGCATACTTGAACCAATGCTTGTGGAATAATTGAGCCATGCTGCGGGGCGATCATTTGCATTGGGTAACGTTCGATTTCACCTACTGCGAACTGCAAAATATCGTTGCTTGGCATATAATGTTGGTGAAACGGCTTCATTGCTTCGAGGTAGGAAGCATCTTTGGCGACTAACTGGAACTCCTCGGTTAAGCCACCAAACAAGTCGCTGGAGAACATGATTTTACTTTGGTGGTCATAGGTTACAAAAGCACCAGGGAAATGGGCATACGGCGTGAATACAAATTCCAAGGTGCGATCTTCTAGTTCTAACTTCCAACCATGTTCGTTGATTAACCAAAAGGGCATCGCAAGGTCGTAATGACGCAGCAACATTTTGGCTCGCCAATGGGTAACCAGCACCGCATCTTCATGGGTGTTGAAGGCATCAATCAGTGGCATAGCTCCTGTGATGTCGGGGTCTTGATGCTGGCAAATGAAGTAGCGAACATGGGTGATGGGAACGACTTCTTCAATCTTCTTGAGCGTGTGGGCAAAGGTGAGTTTAGAGCCAGGGTCAATCAATACCGATTGTTCGCCCTGTTCGATTAAATATACATGGCATTGAAAAGGGTCATCCTGTTGCACATGCCCCACCCACCATACACGCGGTGCAAGTTCTACGGCATGGTTGTGATCAATCATCGCTGGTAAACTCATGACTTATTCTCCCCTTGTTGTTCACTTTGCATAGCGCGGAATAGATAACCCGCAATCGCCCCAAGAATACCTGCACCAGCGGTGAGCTGTTGATCGGTTTCCACCACTAAAACCATAAAAACGGTGGCGAAAATGATGAGGTTTAGCCCAATGACATTGACATAATCCTTGCAGCCTTGGCGGCGCATAAACTGCAACAGCATAATAAAGGTAATCAACCAAACTGCCGCCAATAGGGTGGTTGTCCAAAGTTGGTTGTTGGCTTGATTGGTGATGACATTGGCTTGCATTTGTTGTTGTCGCATCCAAGCATCAAGGTCGTTACGGTTGACCTGTACCATATTCGCAGTGCCAGTATTTTCGCTGCTGGGTATGCTTGCAGGAGGGGGCATATCAGGTGCGTTTTCTGCTGCCTGTTCGCCCACTGCTACTACGGCATTGAGGGCTGCATCAATAGCCGCTTCATCCGCCAGTGCCACATGGTTGAACATGCAATATAGCATTAATATACATAGCAACCTCATGGCTCAGTCCTCTCTTTTTCAAGTTTTTTACACAAGGCAATAAGGTGGTCGTAATACTCAACAACCTTGGTTTTACCGCTTTGTTCGGCTTTTTTACGTTTTTCTTCAAACTTACTTTGCCACTGTTGTAATTTTTCCAATGGTAAGCGAGCCAGTAACTTCTCTACCTCATTGAGTACGGCGTTATGTTTTTCCTTTTTAATAGTAGGCGCAGCTTGAGCAGGTAAGGCAGGACGCTCGGGAATGACTGCTTGCTGTATGGGAGGAGGCAGCACTGTTTGCTGCATTTGCGGTACAGCCATTTGTTGTTGCATCGAACCAAATTTATTCAACGGTGCGGCATTGAGTGAAATAGGTAAACATGCTACACCAAGCATGAATAGCGTGGGAATCATCTTCATCGTTAGCCTCCTAAGGGAACGTGGGTTAGCTTATTTCCGTTCCTAAGTGTTCATAACATTGCCGAAGCCATACTATAGATGAGACCTGAATAAGCTGCAATCCAGCATTTTGTGTTGTTTGAAAAATAGCTTGATGCGCATGGTTTTCTGCCATGTTAAGCATCGCCCTTTGGTTGTGTTGCTGTTGGCAGGCTGCCATGATGCGCCAGTTCGTTATTACATAACCATGTTCATGCTTATGAGGTTTACCATGCCTGACTTATTACGCTTTATTCTCGATCATGCTCGTTCGGCTTTGAGAAGCTTGGTTTCGGTGCGTTTCCATGCCAATATGATTCCTATTGTGGTCGTTCCCTTGTTGTTATGGCTTTACTTGAAAGGCACTGCGGGGACGGGTGAAGTGTCTGCTCAGGCTCCGCAATTGATTGTGTTTGTGTTCCTTGCTGGAGCTTTAGGTGGCATCACCAATACCTACCAACGATTAAAATCCATGCCGCTGGAGGAGCCAGAGCGTAGTATGTTTAGCAATGTGATTGCTATTACCCAAGTCTATGCCACACCGATGGTGGCAGGGACGTTTGCGATTGTAGCATACGCGCTGTTTGCCTCAGGTTTGCTAGAAGGTACGTTATTCCCCAGCTTTAGTGGTGGTGGCACTGATTATAAAGACCTCAACTCCGTTTTTAACGGCATGGCGCCAAGTACCTCAGCCGATGCTGCCAAGGCAATTATTTGGGGGTTTATAGCAGGTTTTTCTGAAAAGATGATTCCTAACATCTTAGATAAAATGGGCGAAGATGCCGCAGCTAAAGGTAATCAAGAGCAAGTCTTGTAAACTTAGGCTCTGTCCTTTTCATTCTTGCCTTGCGGCTTAGAGTTCGCTATTAACTGATGTTACGTAGACCAAGTTATACTACTGGACTTTATGCTACTCTGTACGATAAGCACACTCGTTACAATAGCGCATTACAAAGTAATGTGCCTTTACTCCATGGATTACAACTTTACCTTAGAAAAGGAAAAATAACGATAATGAACCAATTGAAAAGTACGCGATTGCATTTGAGGAGGCAGTATCTTGCTGACCAACGTCCTTGGGTGGTTGCTTATTCTGGTGGTAAAGATTCAACATTGCTGCTGCAATTGGTTTATGAGTTGTTGATCGAATTACAACAAGAAGGGAAAACGCTCAAACCAGTGCATGTTATGTCTTCAGATACATTGGTTGAAGCACCTAATGTGGAGGAGTATTTAGCAAAGACCTTAAGAATTTTAGCACAACATGCACAAAACAGTGCATTACCTTTGCATGTGCATCAGGTAAACCCAGAAATTTCACAAAGTTTTTGGAGTTTGTTAATTGGTCGCGGTTATCCATCCCCTACCCGCTTTTTTCGTTGGTGCACACAGCGCATGAAGATTGATCCATCAAAAGCATGTATTGAAGCAATTACTGCTCAAGCAGGCAGTGTGATTTTATTGTTAGGTACGCGCTATGATGAAAGTAGCGCGCGTAAACAGTCCATGCAAAGTAATATTAATAATAGCCAAGGTTTACATCCACATAAAGATATTGCCAATACCTTAATTTTCTCTCCTATTGCAGAATGGACAACGGATGATGTGTGGGAATATTTGTTTACGAATAATCCGCCACCATGGGGAGGGAATCATGATTTTATGTTGAATCTTTACAAGCAAGCCAATGGGGGAGAGTGTCCGCTAGTGTTGGATTTAAATACCCCCTCTTGTGGCGGTAGTCGTTTTGGTTGCTGGACGTGTACAGTCGTTAACAAAGATAAATCTATGCAAGGTTTTATTGAGACAGGCGATGAGTGGATGCGTCCACTGAATGAATTTCGCAACTGGCTACAGGATTTGCGTGATCGACCAGGTGCACGTTTACCCTATCGAAGAAACAAACAACCTGGAAAAGGTGCATTTGCACCAGAAGTTCGTAAAGAAATTTTAACGCGGTTACTTGAAGTAGAAAAAAAGGTTGGAAAACGTTTGATCAGCGATGAAGAAATCGCCTGTATTCAACAGCAATGGACAAAAGACTTTGACCCATTGCGCGCTGCAGAATCTATAGCTCAAACATTCGGTCGAACCATTGATCCCGCTTTATGGATGGCTACCATGTCACAACAATCATCGAAAGAACAAGAAATGTTAGCGCAACTGGCTGATGAATATGAATTGCCTTATCAAGTGATTCAAGATTTGTTGAAGTTGGTGACTGAGAAGTACCCATCCATGCAAGAGCGTGGAAGTAAAACGGGTTTATGCAATGATGTAGAACGAATTATTGAAAACTGGGTGCAGGACATCGAGCAACAAGATCAGGTGGCAGTAAGTATTGGTGGACAAGCATAATGATTTTTCAATTCATCGAAATCCATAACCTTTTCTCTTATTATGGTAAACAAACGCTTGATCTTCGTGGCGCAACAGAAAATAAAAACATTGTATTGATCAGTGGTCGCAATGGTTACGGGAAAACCAGCTTCTTAAACAGTATGAAACTATTGTTCACAGGGGTGAATGATAACTTGCGAGAAGCAGTTCAGCGCGGAAGAAAGCCCAGTCCAAAACAATATGTACGCGGCGATGGTGATAATTGGTTTGGCATCATGAATAAACAAGCGAGTAATGAAGGGCAGGTTCAATGTTCAATTACTGCTCGCTGGCAAGAATCACGGGGTACAGTGACATTATCTCGCAGTTGGGATTTAAGTAATGATGGTTACCGTGATGATCTGCGTTTAACTACGGATTTTCTTACCAATGAATTATCCGAAGATGAAATTAAACGCTTTATTGACGAGCGTATTCCAGCAAGTTTTTTGCCATTTTATTTTTTTGATGGCGAACAGGTTCAAACATTGGCAGAAGCTAATCGCAACACGCAAATGCAACATATTGAACAATTATTGAATATTTCGCGCATTGAATCATTGGATGATGCCTTAAAGCAAGCGATTAACCAATGGCGGAAAAATAGCATGAGTGCAGAAGAGGTTGCTAAACTTAATGAGTTAACGCATAAAAAAGGAAGTATCGAACAACGTCTTTTAGCTTACAAAGAAAAATTGAAAGAATTAGATACAAAAAAGGATGATGTTGATTATGTGCTGGATGGTATTGGATTAAAGAAACGGCGTTATACGATTCAATATGTAGAAGGAGAAAAGAATAAAGCTGAGTTAAGCACGTCTAAAAAATCCTGTGAAAAATCCATTGAAGAAAAACAAGATGAAATCACCAAGACATTACCGCGTTTTTTGCCTCTGTTTGCTAACCAGACTTTATTGAAGACGTTGCAAACAGAGTTGGAAACTCAACTTAAGCAACAGCAGTCCAATAGTCTTGAAGAGGTTAAAGTGTTTTTTAAACAGTTGCCCGTTGATCTGTTTAATACATTGCCTCCAAAGGAAACAGAGCGATTGTCCGAGCCGCAAAAAACATTTTATAGCGCAATACTAGATGAGTTATGCACCAATTATTTGAGTGATCATACTTCACAACCCACAACGTGCTTTCCTACATTGCGTAAACATGAAGCGATAGCATTACAAAAAATATGTAATGCCCATGGAGATAATCAACGGCAACAAAGCATTCGTCAGTTACAGGCTCTACAGCAAGAACGTACGCAATTAACGACTCTTGAAACAAATTTGGATAATTTAGTGCAGCTTTCACCAGAAGATAGGGAGCAATACAGTCAGTTACTTGAACAAGAGGATGCCTTGAAGATAGACTATATTGATATTGAAAGTGAAAAAAAGAAAGTTGAAGCTGATATGGAACAATCAACTCAATCTATTCATGACTTGGAAGGTGAAATAAAACAGCAACAAGAGGCTGTGCGATTAAGCCATAATAGACAACAGCGTAAAATAATGGCGGAAAAAATGAAAGATTTTTTTCGCGACTACAAGCAAAAATTAAAAGAGGAAAAGCGAGCTTCTATTGAAACAGCGATCAATCAATATATGACAGTGTTGATGACTTCACATCACTTGATTTCACGTATTACGATTGATGAAGGTTTTGGTTTGCATTATTGGGATAAAAAAGATACAGCCGTTGCTATGGGAAGTATTTCTGCGGGTATGAAGCAGCTTGTCGCAACAGCATTATTATGGGCATTAAAAGATGTGTCTGCAAAAGATATTCCCATGATTATTGACACGCCTTTAGCTCGGATTGACATGAATCATCAATATCAATTATTAAGCGAGTATTACCCCAAAGTAGCCAAGCAAGTTATTTTGTTGCCAACCAACTCAGAGATTGATCCCAGTAAATACAAGAAGCTTAAGCCTTATATTTATCAGGAATATTGCTTGAGCAATGCTGAAGGGAATCATACATCTTTTCAAAAAAGACCCATGTGGAATATATAAAAAATGGCTAATGTTTACACCAGTAAATACGATGAAGAGACCATCGGAAGCATAATCCGACATGGTTTAATTGGAGAACAACCCAAATGGATGGTGTTGCGCATTGCTTTGGCTAAGTCTATGACTATGACTGAATTGCCCGATTCTCACTACGATAACATTGATGTGCGTGGCTCAGAGTACCGTTTACAACAGGTTACAGGAAAAGATTATTCTCGTGATAATTACGGCGAACGAGATCTCAATAACGCAATTTGCGCTTTGTTATCGGTTTTACATAAAAAAGATTTGTTTGAAGACGATAAAACATACCATGATTTGTTACAGCGGCATATTCGTCGTGGATTGGATGAAGTGAGAAAATCATGGAGCAGTAAAGATGATTTTTATGATTATCTTTACCAAGATTTTTTTGCTGCATCAACGGATAGTTATATGTCTGTGGAAAATAAACAAGATACCCTTGACCATGATTTGTTAGCTCAATTAAAATCTGCTATTGGTTTATCTGCGGAGCTTGTTGAAACAAAAAAGGGTTATCGTTTACAGCGTTATGTATTGCGTTTTACGCAAGCAGGTGATTTACAAATTTTGCGTAAAGGGCTGGATAAACTGTGTTTTCAAGCAGGTATTGAGGAAGGGTCATTATCTGTGAGTGCATCCAATGAGCCTTTAACTGCGTATTTAGATATGCCTTTGCCTAAAGGTCAGTGGCAAGCTGTCACAGGCAATGATTTTAAGGCATGGTTACAATTAGCTGATAAAAACACACCGTTGTTGAATGTTTGGCTTGGCGTGGATGTGTTGGGTGTACCACAAACCTTTAATTTAGAAGCAGCTCCGCATGTGTTAGTCGCAGGTACAACGGGTAGTGGAAAAAGCGTTTGTATTCATGCCATGCTGTTATCATTAATGTCTCGATTATCACCCCAGCAAGTGCAAATTTGCCTCATTGACCCTAAACGTATGGATTATGCGGTTTATGATGGCTTTCCTCATTTGTATCAAAATAAAATCATTACAGAAATGTCCCACGCTTTGGAGACATTAGCATCATTGGTTGATGCGATGGAAGAGCGAAGTCGAAAGTTTTCAAACTGTGGCTATACATCCTTGGAGGATGTCTTAGCTGACAAAGAAAATTTTTTAACGCAAGTGCGTCGCCAAGACCCTCAGTATGATGCCAGTCACTTGCTGTCCTATTTGGTTGTCTGTATTGATGAATTAGCTGATTTAATGATGCAATATCCAGAAATTGAGAGCCTTTTAGTTCGTTTGGCGCAAATGGGGCGTGCTATGGGGATTCGTCTTATTCTTGCGACGCAGCGCCCTGATGCCAAAACATTTTCAGGCAAACTACGTAGTAATATCCCAGCACGCATTGCATTGGCGGTGCAAAAATCTACTGAATCAAAAATCATTCTGGATGAAGTCGGTGCTGAGCACTTGTTGAAGCCAGGAGATATGTTGCTGCGTCATACAGCGGGTGCAGAAATTAAACGCATACATGGTGTTGAAATTAAAGCGGACGATATTATTCGTTGCCTAAATGAGGCGAAGCAACATTATGCTTAATATGACGATTCCCGATCAATTGCTAGTCGAAAAATTTCAGCCCTTGCGATTGCATATTGACCGCATTGGGCCATTTCAAGATGCGCCCTACATGGTGGATTTTACAGATAGCCATGATGAGCCTTGTAATCTTTTTTTATTGTTGTCAAAAAACGGTAATGGAAAAACGACGATTTTACAGCTGGTTCAACAGTTGATTCAGGGGGTTTTGCCGCCTATCCATAGTGACAATCAACTATTATGCTTGCGTGACCACCCTCAAGGGCGAGCGCAGCTTGATGTTTTTCTTGTATTAAAATGGAACGACACACGCATGACTGCCGTGTTATCCTTGTTATCAGGTACAACCAGTTTAGCCGTTTGGACTGAAGCAGCATTAGAAAAATATGGTGCTAAGGATCATTACACTGTCAACGCTATGGAAACGACCCGTCAATGGCTGGCTTCTCCTGAAAATATGATTAAACAATTGCGCAATGACATTGCAGTATCGCACCGTAACGCGAGCAATACAGCTGATTTCATGCAGCCTTCAGATACCTTACCCAGTGTGTTATTGTTTCCCATCCAACGCCATATAAGTCTTTTGCATGAAGAAAGACCCATCACTCGTCCAAATGTGTGGGGCTACAGCTTAGTTTATGATGCGCAAGAGGGTGTCGGAGCATGGAATCAGTCGCTGGATAATTTGCTGGTATGGATGAAATGGTTGGATAACGGCAGTTTAGAGCGGGCGATAGGCTTGGTGAACGATTATCTGTTTGCTGGTGATGTGAAGTTTTTAGAAGGGGTGCGCAAAGATCCTCCCGAGGCTATCGTTAACAATGGCGGTCATCGCCATCGACTTGACCAATTAAGCAGCGGTGAGCAAAGCGTGGTGCAACTGTTATTGCGCATCGGTGCGCATATCACGCAAAATAGTATTATCCTCATTGATGAATTGGAATTACATTTACACCCTAACTGGCAGCATAAATTGCTATCTATTCTGAAAAAATTGGTTCGTGATTATCCGCAACTTATCATTATAGCCAGCACCCACTCACGCGAAATTCTTGGCGCGTTCCCCTTGGATATTGAAGAACAAGGCGTGCGCAAAGGTGGCGATATTATTCAAGGTGGTTTTGAGTAATGGCTGCGTTAAAGGATATTGGTAGTGCATGGATTGATGAACGGTTTCTCAATAAAACGATTGTATATTTGGAATCAGAGGAAGATATTCAAATTGTAGCAGAACGTTGGTTTTTTGATGCTAAAGAAAAAGTCGAATTTAAATCAGCTGATGAAGGTTCAGGCGGTGGTGGAACATCTGTTATCAATAAGGTGAAAGAAGCGAGAAGGGAGGGAGTCACAGCCTTTGGTGTGATTGACCGTGATGTGTTGCTCCAACAACAGCAATGGGATTTATGGTGGGAGGCAGATGATGATGTGTTGGATGATGCGCAAATCTTTGGCGAATGCATTCATGTTTTGCACCGTTGGGAAATTGAAAATTATTTACTCCAAGTCGATGCTTTAGAATGTGTGTTAGCTGATAAAGAAGGGCGGTCTGAACGCGAAAAAGGAGATGCATTAAAAGCATTCTTGGATGATATGCCATCGTTGTCATGGCTCGCAGCGGCGCATTGTTTTTTGCATGAAAAAGGTAAAAAATTTCCTGGTGGTTTTGGGCAGCAAGAACAAGGTGATGCTTTGCACCAATTACTTTGCAGACACCTTGATAAACACGGTGTTTCAGATGCGGCGGAAACATTGGTGGATTATAAAAAGAAGGTGGATGCTTTTGCACATGGGGCACAAAACGATGAGCAACAGTGGCAACAAGGTACACGTTTATTGGATGGTAAACGTGTGTTGAAACGCCTTGGTTTAAGTGATTACCGTTATTCCCTCGCTCGCTGGATTAAACAAGAAGATACAGTCGATGCAGAATGGCAAACAGTTGTTGCTAGTATGGCTGGCGGTTCGATACGGTGAATATACCTTCTGTCGATCAAACTATTGATGCCTCTGGCTTGGAATGTCCTATGCCTGTATTGCTGACTAAAAAGACATTGGCGAAAATGGATGTAGCACAAGTTTTACACCTTATTGCCACTGATCCTGCGGCAGAATTAGATATTGTTGCTTTTGTGTGTAAATTCGAACATGTGTTAATAAAACGTTACTTAGACGGTAATGCTTGGCATTTTTATATCCAGAAAAAATAATCGTTCTTACTTGTTTGGAAACCTGTTTGTCATTGAGTTGTAGTATTCATAAATGGTTTCTTTCCTGTCCTTTTCATTCTTGCCTTGCGGCTTAGAGTTCGCCGATGCGCTTTGAATTATCTGCCGACTTTACCCCACAGGGCGATCAGCCCCAAGCGATTGAACAGATTGTGGCTGGGATTAAGGATCAATGCCAGCATCAGGTGTTGCTGGGTGTCACAGGCTCGGGCAAAACCTATAGCATGGCTTGCGTGATTGAACGGACGCAAAAACCAACCTTGATTATGGCGCACAATAAAACCTTGGCGGCGCAGCTCTACAGCGAGTTTAAACAGTTCTTCCCTAACAATGCGGTGGAATACTTCGTTTCTTATTATGATTATTATCAGCCTGAAGCCTATGTGCCTGCTTCGGATACCTATATTGAAAAAGATTCTGCGGTGAATGAACACATCGACCGTATGCGACATGCGGCAACGCGCGCTTTGTTGGAGCGTGAGGATGTGATTATTGTTGCTTCGGTGTCTTGTATTTACGGTTTGGGTAGTCCTGAAGCTTATAGTGATATGTTGCTGTATATCGAAATAGGGCGCGTTTTGGATCAGCGGCAGGCGATCAATAAGTTGGTGGAATTGCAATATGAGCGCAATAGCACGGATTTTCATCGGGGTAGCTTCCGTGTGCGTGGTGACGTGCTGGAGGTGTTCCCCGCTCATGCCGATGACTTTGCCGTGCGGATTGAGTTTTTTGGTGATGATGTAGATGGCCTGTGTCGCTTTGATCCGTTGACGGGTAAACGCTTAGAAACGCTGCATAAATATACGATCTTCCCGAAATCGCATTTCGTTACACCGCGTGAACAATTACTGCGGGCGATGGAAAATATCAAGGCGGAACTGGCTGAGCGATTGGCGGATTTGTATGCCAATAACCGTTTGGTGGAGGCGCAGCGTTTGGAACAACGGACGCTGTTTGATCTAGAAATGATGCAGGAGATTGGCTTTTGCACAGGGGTGGAGAATTATTCGCGGCACTTAACAGGGCGAGAGCCTGGTGATGCGCCGCCGACTTTGCTTGATTACCTGCCCAATAATGCCTTGGTGATTCTCGACGAATCCCACGTCACCGTGCCGCAGATTGGCGCGATGTTCAAAGGCGATAGGGCGCGTAAACAGACGTTGGTGGACTTCGGCTTCCGCTTGCCATCAGCGTTGGACAATCGACCGCTAAAGTTCCCCGAGTTTGAGGCGATTGTGCCGCAAACGCTGTATGTGTCGGCAACGCCTGGTAACTATGAGTTAGAAAAAACTGGCGGCGCGTTCATTGAGCAAGTTATTCGTCCTACAGGTTTGCTTGATCCCATCATCGAAGTGCGCCCTGCCAGTTCGCAGGTGGATGATTTTGTCAGTGAAGTGCCAGCGGTGATTGCCGCAGGTGCGCGTGTGTTGGCAACGTGTTTAACCAAACGTATGGCTGAGGATTTGACCAGTTATTTGAATGATCTGGGCATGAAGGTGCGCTATTTGCATTCGGATATTAAAACCATTGAACGGGTAGAAATTTTGCGCGATCTACGTTTGGGTACGTTTGATATTTTGGTCGGTATTAACCTGCTGCGTGAGGGCTTGGATTTGCCCGAAGTAGCATTGGTATGTATCTTTGACGCGGACAAAGAAGGCTTTTTACGTTCGCAACGTTCCTTGATTCAAACCATAGGGCGCGCTGCTCGAAACGCTCAAGGTCGGGTGATTATGTATGCCGATCGCATCACCGATTCGATGGATGTGGCGATAGCGGAGACAGAACGACGGCGGTCGATTCAAATGGCATACAACGAACAGCATCGCATTACCCCACAAACGATTTGTAAAGAAATCCCTGACCTCCTACGTACGATTTATGATATGGATTATGCTGCGGTTCCTTATGTGGCAGAGGCTGAGCCTGTGCTTAGTGCTGAAGCAGCAAGCGTTAAATGCCGTGAACTGGAACGATTAATGACCGAGGCAGCTGCCGATCTTCGCTTTGAAGATGCCGCACGCTACCGTGATGAACTTCAGGCTCTGCAAAAGGATGATGAATGAACGACACGAGTATCACAGAATCGATGATCCTCACCACATTCGATGCTGTCACCGCCTTGCGTGGGCAGCAGAGTTTTGAGCAACATCAGGTTGGCACGATTCGCGATGATGACCATATTCTTTCGGCTGACGTACGTGATGATAAGCAAAGTTATACCGTGCTGGTGCGCTGGAAGCAGGGGCAACCACGGGGTAATTGTTCTTGTTCGGCAGGTTTTAATTGTAAACATGTGGCTGCTTTACTGTACGCTTATTTGCATCAATCACAGCAAGTGGAGGGTGAAGAGGATGGCGTAGCGTCATCGGATGAGGCTGATACCATCACGCCATTTTCGATGTGGCTGGGTAAACTGGATCATATTCCACGCGCTCCTAACAGTAAGCAACAACCCAGCGGTCAATGTATTCTTTATATGTTGCAAGAGCATCCACGTCATGGTGTGATTCTCAGCTTTCATTTGTCTCGTTACCTCAAGCAGGGCGGTTATGGTCGTACCACGCCTTATCAACCTGCTAACGCCATGAAACAGCATTGCCCTGCCTATATGACCCATGATGATCGCCGTATTTTACGCATGGCAGCAGAGAGTTATGAGGCTTCGCTGCGGCGTTACTATGTGTTGCGTGATGAAGATGATGCACTGATGCTTAAATGGGCGATTAGCACAGGACGCTGTCATTGGCAGGAGGCTGATTCACACCCGCTTAAATTGGGTGATACCTTGCCTGGGTATTGGCATTGGCAGCTGAATAAACAAGGGCAACAACGCCTTACCTTACATGCAGAATCGGCGGATGTGATGGTGATTCCGCTGTCACCACCGTGGTATTTGGACAAAGATCGCGGTCTGTGCGGTCGTATCGAGGCAGCCAATGCCGATGATCCTGTGGATGTGTTGTTGCACCTGCCACCGTTGGAGCCTGATGCCAGTGCGCAGCAACGTGCCGACTTGATTGCACAATTGCCCGCTGGTGTGCCTCAGCCCGAAGCGATTGAACATCAGCTTATTTGCACGGCAGTTAAAGCGGTTGTTGAGCTAAAATCCATTCCAACACCAGAAATTTATAGCAATCTTTTGCCTGAATATGTGCATATTGCGGAATTGTGGTTGGATTATGGCGATGGTCATCGCCACCCTTACATTATGACCAGCGATGCCAACGTACGTATGGTGGAAGGGCATCGCATCAGTGATTATCAACGCCACCCCGAAACAGAGCAACAAGCCCTTGAGGCATTGCAGCAACAGCGGCTTCATCAGGCTGTGCCTTGGTTGAGTCAAGCACCGCTTAAGCCGCATCAATTCACGCTGTTAGAATCTCGCCAGTGGCCGCAATGGATGGTGGAAAACCTGCCTGTGCTGCAACAATCCCCGTTGCTGGAGGTGCTTGTTTCGCCCTCCTTCCGTCACCAGTTGGCCGAGGTTGATAGTTGGGTGTTGGATACTGAAAGCGAGGGTTGGACGGGGCGTGCTCAATTGCGTGTGCAGCTTCGTGATGGCGAAGAGTTAGAGCTTAACGATGCCATTGCCCATTGGTTGGAAGAGAACCCTGATGCGGTTAAGGCTGAGTCCTTAAACGAATTGGCAGAAACGCCTTCTATCGCGCTGAAGTTGCCGCATGGTCGGGTACTGTCGATCCCTGGTAGTATGTTGGCAAATGTGCTGCGTTATATGATGGATATATTTAACCATTTGAGCAGCGAAAGCATTGCCACGCCCCAATTGGTTGAATTGCGGGCGGCATTAGCCAAAGAACAGGCAACGGTGAAGCTTAATGCTGACCCGTGGTTAGAGAAGGCGCAGGGATTATTGCACCCCGAACTGTGGCCAACGGTGATGACTCCCGCTGGCTTGCAAGCGCGTTTGCGTGATTACCAGCAAGATAGTCTTAGTTGGATGCAGATGCTGTGCCAGCTTGGTATGCATGGTATTCTTGCTGATGACATGGGCTTGGGTAAAACAGTGCAGGCGTTGTCGCATATTTTGACCGAGAAGGAGTCGGGGCGTTTGCGTCACCCAACCTTGGTCATCTGCCCGACCAGTTTGGTGCATAACTGGTATAATGAAATTCAACATTTTACGCCGACCTTAACCGCGTTAATTTTGCATGGTAGTGAACGTGCCCAGCATTTTAATAGTATTCCCAGCCATGATATTGTGATTACCACTTACCCCTTGTTGATTCGCGATCATGAAGTGTTACAGGCGCAGCCGTGGCATTTGTTGATTTTGGATGAGGCACAATACATCAAAAACCCTGCTGCACGCAGTTCGCGCTTGGTTCGTACCTTGCAAAGTAACCATCGCCTGTGCCTCACAGGTACACCGATGGAAAACCATTTGGGCGAGTTGTGGTCGCTGTTTGACTTTTTAATGCCTGGCTATTTGAGTGATAAAAAGTCGTTCCGTCGCATGTTCCGTATCCCGATTGAAAACGAAGCTGATCTGGTTAGGCAACAGCAATTAGAGGTGCGTATTCGTCCCTTTATTTTGCGTCGTCGCAAAGAGGATGTGGCGACCGAATTGCCGCCGAAGACCGAGATTTTACGCACGGTTGACATGGACGCTGCGCAGCGAGAGCTTTATGAAGGTATGCGTCTTGCTATGCAAAAGCGTGTGCGCGAGAGCATTGCGATCGCGGGCACGCAAAAGAGTCATATTATTTTACTCGATGCTTTAATGAAGATGCGCCAAGTGTGCTGTGATCCCCGCCTGCTTAAACATTTGCATGCCGATGGTAGAAAAGCCCCTGCATCTGCTAAGCTCGATGCACTGCGTGATATGTTGCCAGAAATGCTCGAAGAAGGGCGGCGGATTTTGCTGTTCTCTCAATTCACCAGCATGTTGGCGTTGATTGAGGATTTGGTGCAAGAACTGGGTATTCCTTACTTGAAGCTTACGGGTAGTACTCGCAATCGCCAAGCATTGGTGGATACCTTCCAAGAGGGTGATATACCGTTGTTTCTTATCAGTCTCAAAGCGGGCGGCACGGGTTTGAACTTAACGGCTGCGGATACAGTGATTCATTACGATCCGTGGTGGAACCCTGCTGCTGAACAACAGGCTTCTGACCGTGCCCATCGTATTGGTCAAGATAAGCCTGTGTTTGTTTATAAATTGATTACTGAAGGAACGATTGAAGAAAAAATCCTCAGCCTGCAAGCGCGCAAACAGGCTTTGGCCGATCACATTCATACCGCAGGGGAAACCAGCCTTACCACCTTAAGCCAAGAAGAAATCAGTGCCTTGTTTGAACCGTTAAGCTAGCTAATAGAGACTTCGAATAAGCATTCATATTTGCAAAAACATGGAAGCTCTGAAGGATGCGGCGGAATTTTTTGCGCCTGTAGGGCAAATCAATATGATGATGGGGGTGGTGAATGAGCGCAGTTGTGGTGGTAGAATCACCAGCTAAAGCAAAAACGATTGAAAAATACCTTGGTCGTGGTTACAAGGTGTTGGCCTCGTATGGTCATGTGCGTGCATTCCCCAAAAAAGATGGTTCTGTTGATCCCGAACAGGATTTTGCTCTTACCTATGAAGTCATTGAAGATAAAAAGAAACGCCTTGATGCCATAGAAAATGCCTTAAAACGTGCGGACACGTTAATTCTGGCAAGCGATTTGGATCGCGAGGGTGAGGCAATTGCATGGCATGTTGCCGATGAGTTAAAAACACGCGGCTGCCTTAAAGATAAGACCATTCAGCGTATTACCTTCCATGAAATTACCAGGCAGGCGATTCAACAGGCAATAGCTAACCCATCCCACATCAATATGCCTTTGGTGGATGCACAACAGGCGCGCAGTGCCTTGGATTATTTGGTCGGCTTTACCTTGTCGCCTTTGCTGTGGCGCAAGGTGCGTAGTGGTTTGTCAGCGGGTCGTGTGCAATCGGTGGCGTTGCGCCTGATTTGTGAGCGTGAAGCGCATATTCGTGAGTTCAAACCCAAAGAGTATTGGACGGTACATACCGATTGCCATGCCAAAACGGGTGCTTTTGCGGCGCAACTGCATGCGATGGACGGTAAAACGCTAACCAAGTTTGCGTTGGATGGTAGTGTGCCAGCCAAGGCAGCGGTTAAGCGGGTAGAAAAATCAAGCTTTACCGTTGAATCGGTGCAAAAGAAACAGGCAAAACAACAACCTTCCGCACCTTTTATTACCTCTACGCTGCAAATGGAAGCTTCGCGCAAGCTGGGTTTTACTGCCCGTAAAACCATGCAGTTGGCACAACGCTTGTATGAAGGTGAAGAGTTTGATGGTGAACGTGTAGGCTTGATCAGCTACATGCGTACCGATTCGGTCTCTTTGTCGGAAGAGTCGATTGCTGAGATGCGTGCATACATTGGCGAGCATTACGATGCTGCTTATTTGCCTAAAATGCCGCGTCGCTTCAAAACCAAAAGTAAAAATGCCCAAGAGGCACATGAGGCGATTCGCCCGACAGCAATCAGTCGTACGCCTGAGCGTTTGAAGTCGGTGTTAGAGTCTGATGCTTGGCGTTTGTATGATTTGATCTGGAAACGTTCGTTGGCAACACAGATGGCACCTGCTTTGCTGGATCAGGTGCGTGCAGATATTGCTGGTGATGCGTTGATGCTGCGGGCATCAGGTTCGACGATGGTGTTTCCTGGTTTCCGCACGCTGTATATCGAAGGCACGGATGAGCCAGAAAAAGAGGCTGAGCAAGGGTTGTTGCCTGAACTACAGTCAGGTGATGTGATTACCATCGACACGGTGACACCGAAGCAACATTTTACCGAGCCTAAGCCACGCTTCTCCGAAGCGACGCTGGTTAAAGACTTGGAAAGTCATGGCATTGGACGACCATCGACCTATGCTTCTATTCTTAATGTGCTGCGTGAACGTAAGTATGTGGAGATGGAACGCAAACGTTTTGTTCCTACTGAAGTAGGGGAGATTGTTAATACCTTTTTGACGCGTTATTTTAACGATGTTATTGATGTGAACTTTACCGCTGGTGTGGAAGATAAACTTGATGCGGTGGCACGTGGTGATGATAATTGGAAGCCTTTGCTGCGTGACTTTTGGAGCCCGTTTAAGCAACAGGTTGATCACACGATGGAAAACGTCAGTCGCTCGGATGTTACGCACACCGAAACCGACCAAGTATGTGAACAATGTGGTAAACCCATGGCCATCAAGCTGGGGCGTTATGGTCGCTTTTTGGCTTGTACGGGTTACCCTGAATGTAAGAATGCCAAGCCATTGAATGATGGCAAAGCTGGTGAAGAGCAAGCTGAACCTGAAATGAGTGACCAAAAGTGTGACAAATGTGGCGCAGGTATGCTCATTAAGAACGGACGTTATGGTAAGTTCTTGGGCTGTTCCGCTTACCCTGAGTGTCGTAATATTCAACCGATGGAAAAACCAAGAGACACAGGTGTACCTTGCCCTGAGTGCAACAAAGGTACGTTTTTGGAGAAGAAATCACGGCGTGGTAAGGTTTTTTATTCCTGTTCGTGCTACCCTAAATGCAAGAATGCTTTGTGGAATCCACCTGTTAGCCGCCCTTGCCCAGAATGCAGCGCGCCTTTTGTAACCCAAAAAACAACCAAGCGTCGTGGTACGGAATGGGTGTGCGTGAATGAAGATTGTAAATGGACAGCCCCCGTTCCCGAGGGTGAAGAGCTGAGTGCCGAGCAAAGTTAAGAACTTGTGCTGGTTGTAGCGTAATCCTCCATTGTTTCATCGTGCGGGCAGTCGCTGCCTCGACCTCCAATCCCACGCACGGAAGGATACCGCTGAGGCAGCGGCGGTATCTGTGAATCACTCAGTGTAATGAACAGCCTATCTATTATCCTAAGCGGTAGAATATCGTTGCCACAGCAGGGTAAAAAGCCTTGCGCGCTGTGATCTGTGTGGTTTACAAGAAAAAAAGTTTCGCCAGTATCCACGCAAATCAAACTCGAAGGGGAGTGTGTTTATGACTATTGATGTTACTTGGTTAGAAGAAAAAGTATTTCATGAAAAAATTGATCCTGCTGACGCTGCGATCATCAATAAAGTCGTGGAAGTAAAGTCATTTACCCAAGGCGAAACCATCCTTGAACAAGGGGCTGCTGGCGGCGCGCTTTATTTACTATATAGCGGCAGCGTCTCCATCCACTGCAATGATGCGCTACTTGCCTCGGCAGGCGAAGCCAAGTTGTTTGGTGAAATGTCATTCCTGACGGGTGATACCACCAGTGCTTCTGTTAAGGCTGAGGCTGATTGTGTGGTCTATATTTTGACGCGCAATGGTTATGCGCAGTTGATGCGTGAAAACCCAGGTATGGTATTTACCCTGTTTGCCTACATCCTCAAAAATACTGCCAGCACCATCCGTAAAATGAATGCCGATCATTCAGTTATGCAACATTATATTATGGGTGGTCGTGCTTGATGAATAGGTGTGTTATCACACGCCTTGCTCATTCATTGTGCGAATCACAGTTGATTTAGTCATTTAGGAAGATTCTACCATGTGTAAAAAAACTGCATTATCACGTTTGCGTACTATCGCTCTATTGGCAACTATCGCTTGCATCAGTTCAGCCTGTGTTACAGGTGCCATCATCGGTGGTGCGACGATGGGAACCAATGCGGCGTTCGATCATCGTCCCGTTGGTCAACAGATTGATGATAAAACGATTGCCACCACCATTGATGGGCGTTTGTTGGCAGAAAAAGATATGCCTTCTCGTTGGGTCAGCGTTGAAGTGATTAATGCCGTAGTAACCTTGACGGGGTTCTTGCCTACGGCAGAGCATGTTGATCGTGCGGTTTATATTTGCCAAACGACGAAAGGTGTCGTGCAAGTTCGTAATGAACTGGAGGTGGGAGCACCAACCATGGGCAGCTTGATGTCTGACTCGTGGGTTACCACCCAAGTAAAAGCTCGTTTGCTGGCAGATAAACACGTGAATGGTTCATCATTCCATGTTGAAACAGTCAATGGGCGAGTGTACTTGCAAGGGGTTGCTGCTTCAGAAGAGGAAGTGCATTCGGCGGTTGAGATCACCCGTACCACACAAGGTGTTGCTGCCGTTGTGGATATGATGACTGTGAACCATTGAGTCAATTATTAAGCAGCAGTGCTGCAACTGAGCTGCGCCGTCAATGGGCGGATCAACAATTGCGCGTGGTTTTTACCAATGGTTGCTTTGATCTTCTTCACCCCGGTCATGTACGCTATTTAGCCGATGCTCGCGCCTTGGGTGATCGACTGATTATTGGCTTGAATGACGATGCGTCAGTGCAACGGTTAAAAGGCGACGATCGCCATTGTCCACGCCCTCTAAATACGCTGCGAGATCGCGCTGCTATGTTGGCAGCGTTGCGGGTTGTCGATGCCGTTGTTGCTTTCCATGAAGACACACCGCTGCGGTTGATTGAAGCGTTATGCCCCGATGTGTTGGTTAAAGGTGGGGACTACCAAGCCGATGATATTGTTGGCGCAGATGTGGTGCGACAACATGGTGGCGAGGTTGTGGTGGTTCCATTCCTTGATGGTTACTCCTCAACACAGCTGATTCAGCGCATTCAACAACACGCATGAGTACGCCCTTACATATTGTTGCCGATCGTCATATTTGGCACGCTGAGCAGGCATTTGCGCACTTCTCTGGCTATGATGTTACACTGCAAACACTGGAAGCCAGTGATATTCAAGCCTCATCTGTGCGTTCAGCAGATATCCTCTTAACCCGTTCGTTCACGCAGGTAAATAGCGACTTGCTGGCTGATTCCACCGTGCGTTTTGTTGCGACTGCAACCATTGGCGAGGATCACATTGATCTTCCCTACCTTAAACAGCGCGGTATTGGCTTTGCCTCAGCAGCAGGGAGTTCCACGGGCTCTGTCATCGAATACATGCTGGCAAGCCTGTTGCAATTACAGCATATGAAGCGTATTTCATTGGATGATTGCACTTTAGGCATTATTGGTGCGGGACGCATCGGTGGCTTGTTGGATGTGATTTGTCGCGATTTGGGCATCAGCACGCTCTGTAATGATCCGCCGCGCGCTGCACTAGAGCCTAATGCTGCATTACATCACCTTGCATATGTACTTGAGCATGCTGATATTCTTACGGTACACACGCCCTTGGTTCTTACGGGTAGTCATCCGACAAAGCATCTAATCAATGCAGACGTTTTAGCGCGATTTCGCGGTCATGGTGTTATTAACGCTGGTCGCGGAGCTTGCGTTGATAATTACGCATTACTTGATTGGCTGAATGATGATGCACAACATTGGGCTATCCTAGATTGCTGGGAGCGTGAGCCTGCTATTGACCAAGCATTGCTTGCCCATCCCAACGTGCTCATTGCCACTCCGCATATTGCAGGGCATTCCTTAGATGGTAAGGCTGCCAACACCCAGTACGTGTATCACGCGCTGTGTGAGTTTCTTGCGAGTCCGCCGCTTTGGCAGATGGAAGGTGAATTGCCCGCGCCGCGTCCAACTCAGCACCTTGAGCTTAACAGCGATGACGCATGGGCGGCATTGCAACAGATGGTGAGTGTTGATTACCCGATTATGGAAGATCACCAGCAAATGAAGTCTTGGTTGTCGCAGTCTGATACTTTACCACAAGCGTTTCGTCACTATCGCAGGCATTACCCTGTACGGCGTGCATGGGCGTATTGCCCGTGGCTTATCACGGATGAAAAATTAAAGAAGCTAAGCACGAAGCTAGGTTATTTGGCATAGCTGGAGCGTTTTCTTCCCATTCATTCCGCCTAAGCCGAGTCATGTTTGCAATTAACCGTTAATTAGAAATGGTTAATGCAAATGCCTTTAACAATCTTAATTTAACAATGGTTTAGCAAGCGCGTAAATTCCTTGTCTTGAAAATGCAGTATTTACACTTGATTTATAAAACACTTCTGCGCATCATCACCCCTGCTGAATTAGATCGATTGTTATTTTCGCAGAATCACCCCTGTAACCTAATCGACGGCTATGCCACTTTTCACCTTGGCACATAGGAGTTATTAAATGTATAAGCTAAAAATGTTTATGTTTGCGTTATTTTTTGTTATCGCTGCTGCGCCAACAGCACCCAACGGTAATATTCAATCGCTGACATTCTCGTACACCCAACTACACGCTGAAGAAAAGGACGGCATGAGTCAGGTGCAATTGATTATGAAAAAGTTACGTGCATCTATGTCCAGCATGAAAGACTTTGACGAATTAGAAGCGGCTGGTATGTCTAAGTCTGATGTTGATCGTATGCGCCGTGCCATGACGCAAAAAATTGAAAAATTAACGCAAGAAGCAGTTGAACTTATTCGCGCACTGTAATTTCACGCCCATATTACTGCTGTTTTTTGTATGCTGGGGATATGCATCGCGCATCATCCCTAGACCTTTCCCCTTTTGAGTTTGCGAGCAAGCAAAAGGTGGCTGAATTGAATCGCTGGTTTATTTTTCTGCTTGCTCTATGCTCCTACTCTTACTATAGTGCCGCCTCTTTTTGGAGGTACTCTATATGGCGACTGTAATTCGCTTACAGCGTGGCGGAAGAAAAAAACGCCCCTTTTATTCAGTAGTGGTTACAGACGAACGCAATCGTCGTGATGGCTCTTTTATCGAAAAACTTGGTTATTATGACCCATGCTCTCAACCAGAAGTAATCAATCTGGATTTGGATAAAGTAGAGTCTTGGGTAAATCAAGGTGCAAAAACATCTGATCGCGTTGCTAGTTTAGTGCGCAAGGCTTCAGAAGCTAAGGACTGATTGCTGAACGCTAACCAAGCTTTAATTCATGTCGCTGATATTAACAGCATTCATGGGTTGAAAGGCGCGCTCGTTATTTATTCCCATACCCGGCCTGCATATGCAGTTGCCGGGTATTCTCGCTTCTACATGGGTAAAAATGCAATGGAAGCCTTCGCTAACGATAGCATGAAGGTGATCCGTTGCCAACGCCACGGACAACGTATATTATTGCAACTTGATGGCATTCATACGCCCGAACAAGCGCAAGCTTTATTGGGCAATAAGCTATGGATTGAACGTGAAGATATCAGCATTGATGAAGATGAATATTTATGGAATGACCTTATTGGTATGCAAGTATGCAATGCCGATGATGGCTCAATACTGGGTGTTGTTTCGGATATTCAAGAATTTGGCGCGCAAGATACGCTGATTATATCATCCGAACAGGGTGAATGGATGATTCCTTTTATCGAAGAAGTCATTATGGCAGTGGATGACGAAGAACATATCATTCAAATCCATCTCCTAGAAGGGATGGACGCATGTTTCACGCCCAAGTCTTAACTTTATTCCCTGAGTTTTTTGATTCCCCACTCAGTTGTTCTATTCCATCGCGTGCGATTGCTCAAGGCATCGCGCAAGTCGATTGTATTCAAATTCGTGACTTTGCCACAGGTAAACATAGTAACGTGGATGATTCGCCCTATGGCGGCGGTCCTGGCATGGTGATGAAACCCGAACCTGTGGTGGCTGCAATTCGCCATGCACGGCAACAACAACCCAATACTCATGTCGTGATGCTTACACCAAGCGGGACACGATTCACACAGCAGAAAGCCTTGGAATATATCAATAAACCTGGCATTACGCTGCTGTGTGGACGTTACGAAGGTTTTGATGAGCGTATTTGTAGTCATGTTGATGAACAATTGTCATTGGGGGATTATGTGTTATCAGGTGGTGAGCCTGCTAGCATGTGTGTGCTCGATGCAATCATCCGACTATTACCAGGTGTATTAGGCAGCGCCGATTCCGCCGTTTTAGATTCCTTCACCGAAGAAGGCATTGTTGACTGGCCTCATTACACCCGCCCTGCCGACTTTGAAGGGCAAACGGTTCCTCAAGTATTATTATCAGGCGATCATGCAGCCATCGAAGCATGGCGTAAAACGCAATCTGTATTACGCAGCCAAAAACACGCTAAACAATAAAATGCATATCGCTTTATGCTAGCCCTGTTGCGAGGGTGTTCCATAGTGCAGGGGTGGCAAATGCCATGTCTTTTAACAACAATCAGCCAGCGCGTTACCTGAAAAGTCACAGACTAGAATGCGGAAGCTTAACTTAGGGTGACGTGCTTGTAGCGTGGTCTGGGTGCGTTTGGCCAAAGCGTGGTAAAAAGCGGATGCTAAGCCTAATTTTTCCATCTCTTCGGCGGCAAAACGTGCCATCGCTGCCTCGCTGATTGCTTGGCACACATCATTTGGCGCGCCACATTGACGGGCAATATCAGCCAATAAATCGGTATCCACGGCTTGGCGACGGGCATGGGTGATGATTTCACCTTGTGCCATTTTGGTTAGCTTACCAACCATGCCGCCAATGATAATATGGGCGATGCCGTTTGTTTCGCTCGCCTCCAATGCTGGGCCAAGGAAATCCCCCATCTGTACAAAGCAAGCGATAGGTAGCTCTGGGAATGTGTGTTGTACAAATTTTTCGGTGCGTCCACCAGTGGTCAGTACCACGGTGTCTTGCCCCTGATTGGCTGCTACTTCAATGCCTTGCACCACCGAGGCGCGAAATGCGGCGGTGGAATAAGGGTGAACAATGCCCGTTGTGCCGAGGATGGAAATACCACCGATAATACCGAGTCGATCATTCAGCGTTTTTTTCGCCATTGCTTCGCCTTGAGGCACGGAAAGGGTGATGCTTAAACCATGGTGTTGTAAAAACGTCGCTGCGACTTCATGGACGTTGTCGATGATGTTGCGGCGCGGCACAGGGTTGATAGCGGGGCTGCCAACTTCCAAGCCTAAACCTTGCATCGTCACCGTGCCGATGCCTACACCACCTTGAATGTCGATGACACCTGCTTGCTCTGTCAATCGTGCTACATCTGCCGTCACATGTGCACCATCGGTGCAATCAGGGTCATCACCCGCGTCTTTAATACACATGGCATGCGCTGTTTGACCATCAGTGCGACCATCATGAACCGTGAACAACACCCGCTGCCCATTGGGTAAACGACTTTCTACTGTAGCAGGCACAGCCCCTTGCAACAAACCAAGTACCGCAGCGCGTACCGCAGCCGCCGCATTCGCGCCTGTGGTAAAGCCTTTACGTGTACCTCGTTCCTTTTTTTTCATGATAGTTCACGCCATGAACGGCGTTCACCGACGACGCCACCAATGACAATAATGGATGGTGAAACACCGACCAAGCTTCCAGCCATTGCCTCCGCTAGGGTGCCGAAATCCTGCTGCTCCTCAGGGGTGCTAACAGCATGTAAAATAGCTACAGGAGTATCTTTTGCCATGCCAGCTTCGGCCAACTGTGCAGCAATACGCGGCAAGTTCCGCGTTCCCATATAAATCACCAACACAGGGAAGGCGCGCACCAAGGCCTGCCAATCCAACCGTGACGTGCCTTCTGCCTCATGCCCTGTAAGGAAGGCCAGTGAGGCATTCACCGTGCGGTCGGTGACAGGAATCCCCGCCATCGCAGGTGCTGCAATCCCTGAGGTGATACCTGGGATCACACGAAAAGGCACGCCTGCCGCAGCCAGTACACGAATTTCTTCGCCACCACGTCCAAAAACGAAGGGGTCGCCTCCTTTTAGCCGCACCACACGCTTGCCTTGCTTCGCTAACGCCACCAGTTGCTGGCAAATATCTTGCTGGCTGGCGGATGGCTTACCACCACGCTTACCAGCAAACACATGTTCTGCCTGCGCGTCTGCCAGAGCCATAATGGTATCGCTCACCAATGCGTCATACACAATGACATCACAATCGGCAATTAAACGCGCCGCTGCTAAGGTCAGTAAAGCAGCATCACCAGGACCTGCGCCGACCAATGCCACTTCACCTGATTGTAGTGGGGAATCCAACGCTATCTTTGGTGTGCTGTTGATGTTGCTATCCACGTTGTTGCTCAGCCAAGGCAAGCATGGCGTGAATGGCAGATACCACCAAGGTGGAACCACCTTTGCGACCGCGTGTAATTACCCACGGCACAGCGTCGCAGTTGGCAAGTGCATCTTTGGATTCTTCAGCAGAAACAAAGCCCACGGGCATGCCAACGATCAGGGCTGGTTTGACACCTTCTTCTTTGATTAAGCGCAACACTTCAAGCAATGCCGTTGGCGCGTTGCCAATGCCGATGATAGCACCATCGAGCAGACCTAAACGCCATGCTTTACGCATGGCTTGTACAGCGCGGGTGGTGTTTTCTTCTTTGGCTGAGGCGATCACATCGTCATCAGCAATAAATTGCTGTGCTTGCACACCAAAATGCGCCAAACGTGGGCGCGATAAACCAACACAGATCATATCAACATCGGCAATAATCGCTGCGCCAGCCTGAATCGCAGCCAAGCCCGCTTGCATCGCTTGCGGATGAAATTCCGTCAAACCGTTGAACTCAAAGTCTGCCGTAGCATGAATCATGCGTCGTACTAACGGCCATTGCTCTGTGGTGTAGGCGCTGCGATCACCCGCTTCAGCGTCAACGATAGCAAACGAACCATGCTCAATTTGTTGCCCCGCTTGGGTCATTTGTTCCGTTACAGTATTGCATTGCGGAGTATTGGTCATTGTTTGTTCGCTCATTCATTACCTCGTGGCACGGCAGCGATATGCTGCTTCCAATAGTGCCATAATATTACTAAAGCGGTTACGGGCAAAGCCAATAATAGCGGATGCGCCGTGGCAGGTTGAATATGATAACCCAAACCCAATACCGCCGCTTCAATCAATACAATGCTGCCCAATATGCGTGGCAACCACGGCGATGCCAACCATTGCTCACACGGCCACGAAGCCGATAGTCGCCAGCATAGCAACATGGTAGCGACACCAATTAACAGACCTACCCACACATCGAGTGGAAAATGTACGCCGCCATAGACGCGCCCTATGGCTGCTAAGGCAAACGGCGCGGCAAATAACCAAGCGCGCCAGTTCTTCGGTGACCATAACAAAAATGCCAGCACCAACATTACGCCACAGGATGTTGCATGCCCCGAAGGAAAGCTATGACTTTGTAGCGCATGCCCCAAAACATGAACATGATCCAACAAAGCTGGTGGACGTGGCATATCAAACGAACGTTTAATCGCTTGGGCAATGATGCCTGATGCAATAAACGCCAATAATGCCGCCGTACCAGCACGTAAGCGGTAAAACATGACGATACCAACCACCAAAGCAATGACCAAACCATCGCCAAAACCGCTGAGAATACCCATCGGTAGATCCAATAGATCATGGGCATAGCCGTTAATCCAGCGAAATAGCGCGATATTATTGAGGTAAATAGGTAAGGTGAGCAGCAAGGCGATGACCATACCCAAAGGTATGGCCATCGTTATGCGCGGTTTCAAGAATCCGCGTCCGCTGTAGTAGCTTCGGAATGATCATCAATAGCAAAACGATGCATCAAGTAATCCAGCGTCAACCGCACACCCGCACCTGTTGCACCTTTAGCTGCGAGCGCATCACCAGCCATATTCCACGCTGTGCCAGCAATATCAACATGCGCCCAATGGTATTCGCCAATAAAGCGTGATAAAAAGCATGCCGCCGTAATCGTACCCGCTTCGCGACCACCAATATTGCGGATGTCAGCAATATGACTCTTAATTTGTTTTTGATACTCTTGATACATTGGCAGTTCCCATACCCGATCATGACTGCGTTCACCTGCCGCGCTCAAGGCTTTGATTAGCGGTTTGTGGTTGCCCATCAGTCCACTGGCTTGGCTGCCTAAAGCAATAACGCAAGCACCTGTTAAGGTAGCAAAATCAATGATTTCAGCAGGGTTTTGTTCGGCTGCCCAAGCCAAGGCATCAGCCAAAATCAAACGTCCCTCGGCATCGGTATTGAGCACTTCAATCGTCGTACCATTGTAGGCGGTGATGATGTCGCCTGGCTTAAATGCAGCAGCACCCAACAGGTTTTCGGTCGATGGAATCACACCCAGCAGGTTCGCCTTTAAGCCTAAGGTGTTAGCAGCCTTAAAAATCCCCAACACAGTGGCTGAACCGCACATATCGTACTTCATCTCATCCATCTGAGGCCCAGGTTTGATGCTGATGCCACCAGCATCAAAGGTTAGTCCTTTGCCAACTAAGGCAATAGGTGCGCTATCATCTTCTGCGCCATTGTAACGCAGGACGATAAAGCGCGGTTCTTTGGCGGAACCTTGGTTGACGGCAAGTAGTGCGCGAAAGCCTGCCGCTTCAATGGCGGCTTTATCCATCACTTCAACACTGATGTGATCGTCTTGCAAGCCCAACGCCTGCTCAGCAATGTATTCGGGTGTACACACATTACCAGGTTGGTTTGCCAGATCGCGTGCAAAGTTCACCCCTTCGGCGATGGATGAGCCACGCACCAAAGCTTGCTGACAGCGTGCCATGGTTTCACGCGTGCGGTCTAAGATCATCACCAAGGCACGTTGCAGTGGACGATGTTGTTCATTCTTTTTCGTTTGGTAATGTTTGAAGGTATAAAGCCCAAGGGTGATTCCCTCGCTCACTGCTTGCACACGATCAGCCAGTGAAGTGCCACGGACTTCGGCATCGGCAAGGTATAATGCTGCCGAACGAGCACCACTTTTTTCCAATGCGCGACTTGCTTTGGCCGCTAAACGACGTAAGCCATCCAGCGTTAGTGATTTTTCTTCACCTGCACCAAGTAAAATGAGACGATAACAATGCAAGCCAGGGACTTGGTATAAGGTGTGGATGTCGCCAAAGTCACCTTTATTATCAAAGTTGCGCAAAAAGGTTTTGAGGTATTCAGCGGTCTCTTCGGGTAAGTGATCACATACTGCGGTAAATTTTCTGCCAGCAAGCAAGGGGATGACTACCGCATCTTCCCTACGTTTTTCCAACATGCCAGCGCGCAGCGTTACATCAATCATCAAATAATCCTTTATGGTACGTCAGCCGTACCACTTTCATAGCCATGGTGTTGCACGTCATGCGCGCAACACCATGAAACATAATCAGATTATAAAAATAATCAAATAGTGATTAGTAGAGGTAATATTTCGCGTTAATTGTAAAAACGCTGGATTCCAAGCCCTTAAAGTTGGTGCGAATCGCTGTGGCATTGGTTTTGGGCTTGCTTAACATGTGGGAGTATTCTGCACCTACGGCAAACTGACCGGCAAAACGGTATTGTACGCCTGCACCATAAGCATAGCCCGTGCGTGTTTTAGTCTGTTTTGCCAAACCTACTTCGCTGTAGCTGCCTTTGAGGGTAGCGATTCCCAACAGACCATAGCCCATCCATGCATCATTGATTTGGAACTTAGGTTTAACGAATGCCGCAGCAAAATAATCAATTTTAGCGCGAGATTGCAGCGTAAACTCTTCGCCTGTGCTGCCAGAAGTACCAATGCGCACTTCACCACCGATGTTTTCAGAAAAATCATCACCCAACTGGATGTAACCACCGCTTACTGCTTTTTTGGTAACACCCGTGCCAATGTTAAATGCGCCAAAGCCAACACCTACATAAGGATCCACCGCATAAGCTTGTGTGCTATAACCCAATGCCATCACCATGATGACTGCTGATAGATGTTTTTTCATATTCTTCTACTCCATTGCTTGTTTCTTTGGCTACCTGATCCTTGAATCCATTACGGAGACGCTTACAGGCAGCAAAGCGGCGGCGCACTGTAGGTTGTTCCATGAAACCAGACTGAACAGACAACAAAAAAGGGCTTTCCGTTTAAGGCGGGACAAAAGCAATAGGGATATGCGTGACATTGTAGGTTGGGTTGAGGTACGAAACCCAACAAAAGAGCACGGCTAACTAAATAGCTTATGGTTGTTTTAAAGTTGGGTTTCGTACCTCAACCATACATGATGGTCTTGTAGTGTACATGCGTCCCGTCTTAAAAGGGAGCCGAAGCTCCCCTTTTTTGTTGTGTAGCAATCAACCAAACATACGGAAGTGTGCCGATGCAATCATCAGCAACAACATGGGGAGTGACAACAAGGTGTTGATGCGCGAAGCAACCAAAGCCTTTTTGCCAGCCGCCGCTTTTTCGTCGGCAGTGGCTTCATCGATACCAATGACTTTTTTCTGATTTGGCCAAATAACAAAGGTAACATTCGCCCACATGATGATAGCAAGTAAAGCACCGATGCGAATATCCCAACCTGCACTGGCACCAAGCTGGGCAAACAGAATAATACCGAACAGCAATGTTAAATTAGCTCCCATACGGAACAGGTGCAAAGCACGGCGGACAATACTGCCATCAGCGAATAATTCCGATTTGGTGCTAGCAGAAAGCGAGGCCATGGCGGGCACTTGCACAAAGTTAAAGTAATACAGTAAACCAATCCATAGAATACCTGATAACACATGCAACCAACGCGCCCCATCAAACAAACTTGGGATGTTACCTGTGGTGACAGCAGCAATGCCAACGATAGCAATCGTCAGTAACACACTGGCGATAAGGGTGAGTTTATGATCCGTTAGGATTTTCATCGTAAAACCTCCGATAATAAAATATCGCCAAACCCTAGCTTAACAAGGGGACTTAGTATAATGCTTAGTAAGTATGGTGCACCTCGCATTTATCGTGCGTTGACAACCAGCCATACGCCGCCAAGGATTAAACTGCTGGCGATGATTAAATTTATGGTGACAGGCTCGCCAATCATGACACCGCCTGTGGCGGCAATCAGGGGAACCAATAATTGTAATACCGCTGCGCGAGGCGTGCTAAGGTGGCGCAGCACTTGGTACCATACGGCATAACCCACAGCAGAAGCCAATCCACCAGAGGCGATTGCCCACATGAGCGAGGCATAAGAACTGTGCATACTGGGGAACATCCACAGGGCAAGGATGCCTGCCGCAGGCATGGTGCGAATGAAGTTTGCCGTGGTATCCAGCACGGCATGGGTCGATTGATGACCCAACAGGGTGTATGCGCCCCATGCCACGCCAGATAGCGTCATCAGCCATAAACCGCTGAATGAAGGTGCCTCGGCACTTGGTAGCGTCAACCACACAAAGCCCATCGCAGCAAGCAATAAGCCCAGCCATTCCCAACGCTGTAAACGTTGACCTTGCCAGATGGCTACGGCGATCATCGTGAACTGTACGGCTGCAAACAAAATCAACGCACCTGTGGCTGTCGCTAGGCTGATGTAAGCATAAGAAAAGGCAGCGGCATAGATGAACAAACAACTTGCCGCCGACCAGCTTCCGTATGCCAGCACCTTGCCTCCTCGCTGATACAGGGCGATGAGACTCAGCACGATAGTTGCCGATAACAAGCGCACCACGGTAAAGCTGCTTGCATCCATGCTACCATCAGCCAACGCCAAGCGGCAAAACACCGAATTGGCCGCAAAAGCGATCAACGCAAACGCCGTGAACAGCCAAAGCACTGGCATGCGCGTTAACAGCAACTGCCGTTATTATTGCTTACTGCTGGTTCCTGGTGATCAAAAGGCAAAGCACTGCCGCAGCCTTCAAAAATGCCATAGTGCTGTTTGAAGTTGCCGATAAAGTCAAAATGTTGGGCAAAGCGGCTTTCTTGCAGCATGCGCCAGGTATTACCACACACAGGGAACACTTTGCCTGCTTCGATGCTATGGTGTTTGTCTAGCACAAAACGCTCGGGGTGGTGTGCCATGCTGCCGCGATAGATTACCGCCTGACCATAATCTTCACACGCTGGCTCCAGATCATTGATATGAAATAAGCGATAGGTGGCAGAGAAAAACTGAATATTGCCAAGCCGTGCTGCCAGTTTGGCATCGGTAATTGCCAGCGGACGGTCTTCCACCAGGCGTGCATCGGCGAAACCGTTGCTTTGCGCTAAGTGAATAAAATCATTCCAATACAGCGCGCCACCCAGGCATTCGCCGTACAACACGGGGTCTTGACGCACCGCCTCAGGAATACGCCGATCAGCATAGACGTCGGAGAAATAAAACTCACCGCCTGTTTTTAACAAACGGCGAATACCGTGCAGCACCGCTGCTTTGTCGGGTGATAAATTGATCACACAGTTGGACACAATGACATCAAAACTGCCAGGCTCTAAATCCAGCTGATCCAGTTGTTCAATATAGCCTTTCATGAAGCGCACATTGTCATAACCGAATGCTTCGCTGTGATAAGCGTGGTGTTGTTCGGCAATGGCAAGTTGTTCGTCCGTCATATCGACACCAACCACCGAACCGTCCTTGCCGACCAATTGCGCCAGCGCGTAAACATCACGCCCTGTACCGCTACCAAGATCAAGCACGCGACAGCCTTGCAAATCTGTAGGGCATACCAGACCGCAGCCGTAGTAGCGAGAGAGCACATCAGGGTGAATATTTGCCAGTAATGGTTTTAGCCAGGCAGGTACAGCACTGGCATCACAGCAGGCAGTCGTTTTAAGGTCGGCCGAGCTTTCCAGCTCTGTGCCGTAATAGTGTTGAACAATGTCATGCATAAGTTGCTCCTTATGGTGTAAACAGTCGTGATTGGGGGATTTTTGTTACAAGCTGATGTACGCACGCATGGTTATATACGTGGCTTTTTGGAGTGATAATACGTCATTGCGGACTTGAACCGCAATCCAGAGAACAGAGGCAAAATTGGGTATCGGATCAAACGAAGCATAATACCTAAATCCTGCAATATTTTAGGCTTTCCTTTTAAGACGGGACAGACAGTAAAATCAATAGCTTATAGATTACCTGCGGTCGGTGAATTTATTTGCAACCGCTGGAATAATAGTCCACAGATGCACACAGATAAGAGTGAATAGTTGCAGTTCACCTCATGA
>CAZYAI010000026.1:0-34006 GCA_964645625.1 uncultured Zetaproteobacteria bacterium | reverse complement strand
GAAAAAAAGAACGCTTTGGTGTTTTGGTCGGTGCTGGCGATTGGTGCGTTGTATGGGGTGCAAGCATGTTTATTGATGTTGTGCCTGCATACGGTGTTGTATTTGATCTTACACCCCAAGCAGTCGCTTGGTTTTGCCGCTTTACCAGGCATGTTGCTGTGGTTTGCGATGTCGGCGAACCATACGTGGACGATTGATCTTTTCTCTTTTTGGGCTTATGCGCCACTGATTTCCATCGCCCTCTATGCTTGGCTCATTCGCCCTTTATTGGGTAAGCCCAAGGTTGCTGCGGTATTGCGCACGATTGCCGTACAAGCGGCTATTATTATTGTGTTTATTGGCACGGTGTATAACGGCATGCTGGCGCAAGAAGATTGGAAGTTTCCGCTCGGACTGTTGCTCTTTCTATTCCAGTGGGAACGCATCATCATGTATCACATTGATTACAAAGATGGCACGGTTCCTGAAGATATTAGCTACTTAAATTATCTATCGGTGTTTTTCTCGCCTGGCGGGATTCCCAACTGGACGGATCGGGTTTGTATTGCCCAAGGTTATGCCTACTTAGATAACACATTTTTATGCCGAGATAAAAATGCGATTGTGATGGGTGGCGTGCGTATTATGCTGGTCGCGCTGGGCTATTTGGTATTGGGTGATTGGTTCCGTTATGCTGCTGTCGATCTGTTTGAGGCAATGGGCATTCCTGTGTTTGGTGGCAGCACCAAAGGCTTGGTTCGTTATTACATGGAGCATGGCGATGTCGGAACCCTATCGGTACTATCTGCCACCATGTTGAATTTGTTTAAGTGGTTTATTGTATTTGCTGCTATTGGGCATTTTAAGGTCGGAGTTTGGCGTTTATGCGGCTACGATGTCGCGCCGAGTTTTGATAAACCATGGCTGGCAACCAACCTGGTCTCTTTTTGGGGACGCTTCACCTACCATTACCGTGAGTTTTTGGTACGGGCATTTTATTACCCTGTGTTTTTCCGCTATTTTCGCAAACACCGTAAAACGCGGATTGTGGTGGCAACCTTGGCATCGGCTGGCTTGGGTAATATGGTGTGGGGGCACATGGTGGAGATCGCCTATTACCGAGGGATGGAGCCGCAAGCATTGCTGTTTGTCGCAGGGCATTGGCCTTATTACCTGCTACTTGGTGGTGGCATCGCATTGACTGAACTTTATTTACTCAAGCACAAACGCAAGCGTAAACCGTGGACGAAAGATCGTTGGATCATGACCGATCTACTTGCTGCTTATGCTACGCTACAGTTTTTTGCCCTGATTCATGTATTTAATCGTTCTGCTGGAGGTTCTACCGTGATCGATCAAGCGAAACTGTTTTTGATTGCCTTTGGTATTCACCTATGAACGCATGCGCATCAAACATCTATGGTATTTACGCCCAACATTGGCAGTCCTTTGGTGATGCTGCTGCTTTGTGTGAAGAAGACTGCGTACTTTCTTACCATCAACTACAGCAACAGGTTGAACGAACCCGTCGCCAGTTACAAACACGGCAACTGCCCGCGCAATCGCGAGTGATTATTCTGTGTGATAATGGTATTGCCCAAGTGGTCGCATCGTTTGCGGTATTTTCATTGGGGCTTATTGCCGTACCGTTACAGCGTCCAACGGGCGCGGCGCGATTGGCAACCATTGTGGCCGATACTGAAGCTGTATTGTGCATCAGTGATGAACCGAATACGACGCTTACGATTCCTGTATGGCATTGGCATATGCAAGCGGACGATCACACGCCTGACGACAGCCAACCATGGAACGCGCTTGATGACGACGCACCAGCCCTGTTGATGTATTCCTCTGGTTCAACAGGTGTCCCCAAAGGGGTGGTGGTTGCGCACGCTCAACAATACCGCATTGCACAACATTTGGCCGAAGCACTGGCGTTACAGCCAGGTCAGCGAGAGTTATTGATTGCGCCAGCATCACACTCCGATGGTTGGCAACGTTTGTTGGCGATGTTGCTTCGTGGCGGCTGCATCTACTTTCGCCGTGGTATGTTATCGATCCACCATATTCTGGATGCCATCGTTGAACATAAGATTCAAACGCTTTTTCTTCATCCAACGCTGGTGCATTATGTATTAAAAACACCTGCCGAACGTGTTCGTCAGGCTTGGGCTAGTTGTATTTCGCTGGAAACAGGCAGTGCCAGCCTGTTGGCGGATGAGGTGCAACAACTGTTGGCATTACTACCAGAGCAAGCACACTTGTATGTGCATTATGGCATCACCGAAAGCCCCCGCTCCACCATGCTCAATGTACGTCAAGCAAGGGGTAAAACAGCCACGGTAGGAACAGCAATGGCTGGTGTAACGCTGGCAATCCAGAACGATCATGGCGAACAGGCTGCACCTAATCATGTTGGTGAAATACTTTTGGGTGGCGAGCATTTATCACCCGCCTATTGGCGACGGGATGCTTTGTATGCCGAGCGGGTGCGCGATGGTATATTGCATACAGGCGACTATGGGCGTATCGACGAAGATGGTTTTTTAACCTTTGTTGGACGCAAGGACGATCAAATTCATTCTGCTGGCTACAGTTTTTACCCCGCTGAAGTGGAATGCGAACTGGGTGTATTGCCTCATGTTGTGGAATACGTCACCCTTGGCATGACTGATCCAAAAGGCATATTAGGGCAGGAAGTATGGATGTTTGTGGTACCGCAAGACCCTGCTGCGTGGCTGCTACGAGACTTTTATCGTTATGCGCGAGCGCGCTTAGAGGCTTATATGGTTCCGCGTAAAGTCGTGGTCATTGATGCAATCCCTAAAACGGCATCAGGCAAACCCCATCGGCGTAAGCTCGCCGAACAATATGATCCGAATCATGCAACATAAGGAGTGGCTATGAGCCCAGAAGAAGTAAGCCAAACATTAAAAACGTTTCTCACCGAAGAGTTTGAAGGTCAAGGCAATGAACTGACTGAACAGACGAATTTGCTAGAAGAATGGTTCCTCGACTCATTGGCTATTATTGATGTGGTGATGTTTATCGAGGAACGATTCAACATCCCCATGGAACGTAGTGATATTAACGGTGATAACTTCCACAGCATCGAAACGCTAACGGCTTTTGTTGTAGCGCATTAAGCTAGAAGGCTGCCCGAGAATGGAAATCCCTCGCTACGTTCTCCATTCTCGGACAGCCTTGGGGGGGGGTGCAAAGCACACACCCTCCTAGCTTTTCATCACTCCGTTAAATCCCCCAGACCCAGAGCTTGCCATTTTTCATCGACACGCTGTTTGACTTCATCGCTCATGCTAATGGGCGTGCCCCATTCACGTTGTGTTTCCCCCGCCCATTTATTGGTCGCATCAATGCCGACTTTGGAACCCAGCCCTGCTACAGGCGAGGCAAAATCGAGGTAATCAATGGGCGTATGCTCCGCCATGGTAAAGTCCCGCACAGGGTCACTGCGGGTGGAAATTGCCCAAATGACTTCCTTCCAATCGCGGCAATCAATGTCGTTATCAACCACGATAATAAACTTGGTGTACATAAATTGACGCAAAAATGACCAGATGCCAAACATCACCCGTTTGGCATGACCGGCATAACCTTTGTTGATGGACACAATAGCAACGCGATAGGAGCAACCTTCCATCGGTAGATAAAAATCTACAATTTCAGGGAACTGTTTTTTGAGGATTGGCACAAAAATTTCGTTAAATGCTAAACCAAGAACGGCAGGTTCATCAGGCGGCTTACCCGTGTGGGTGGAATGGTAAATCGCATCGTCGCGCATGGACATCGTTTCCACCGTGAACACGGGGAAGTGTTCAACCTCGTTGTAATAGCCCGTGTGGTCACCAAACGGCCCTTCCGCAGCGTAATCGTCAAACGATATATAGCCTTCTAGCACAATCTCGGCACTGGCAGGCACTTGCAGCGGCACGCTGATGCAATCCGCCAGCACGGTTTTTTCTCCGCGTAATAAACCTGCAAATTGGTATTCGGATAAGCTGTCAGGAATCGGGGTGACCGCCGCTAAAATGGTTGCAGGGTCAGCACCAATCACCACCGCACAAGGGAATCGCTCTGCCCCCTGCTGTTTGGCTTGTTGATGGTCTTGCGCACCACCACGGTGTTTTAACCAGCGCATAATAAGGCGGTTCTTACCCAGTTTTTGCTGACGGTAAATACCAAGGTTTTGTCGTTCCTGATTCGGTCCACGGGTGACCACCAAACCCCATGTTAGTAGCGGGGCAGCATCACCTGGCCAGCAGGTTTGAATGGGTAAACGGTTAAGATCGACATCGTCACCATGCCAAACATTGGCTTGCCACGCAGGTTTTTTCTCAACCTTGGGCTGCATATTCATCACTTGCTTGAGCAAAGGTAACTTATGCCAAGCATCACGAAAGCCTTTAGGAGGCTCTGGCTCTTTGAGGTAGGCAAGCAGTTCACCAATATCACGTAGCTCATCAGCCGACGACCGCCCCATGCCCAAGGCAATGCGCTCTGCTGTACCAAACAAATTGCACAGCACAGGATGCGCCGATAACGAACCATCAGCTTGACGCACGCGCTCAAACAACAACGCTGGGCCGCCTTGCCGTAACACACGGTCAGAAATTTCGGTGAGTTCTAATTCGGCATTCACTTCACAGCTTATGCGTTTCAGCAGGTGTTTTTTTTCTAACTCGGCAATGAAAGCCCGCAAATCCTTGGCTGCCATTAATGCACTGCTCCATCGAATAAACTGCTCACACCCGCTAATTCAAAGGCATTGCTCACGCAATCTGGCACGTCATGCAAACTTAACGGGCGTTGGCGTTGCTGCGCTAGACGTAAACCTTCGATTAAGGTAGCAACGCCAGCACTGTCTAAGGCGGTGACTGCTTTAAGGTTCAGAGCGAATGATGTGGTGCGTTTATCACGCAAGGCTTGAAGCAAGGCCGGGGCTGTTTCTACATTGATCGCACCATGAAGCGATAAGGCTTCTTGTTCGCGATTGATTTGAAGTTGCATGGTTGATGTTCCTTGTTGTAGTGATTGTATCTTACAAATACCACAGCAGCGCAGCCATGGCTGCAATAGCGATCGGCATATTCCACCATTGTGGTAGCAGCATGCGAATCAAGGATGCTAATGCCGCAGCAGCAATGGTGCTGGGGAAGACGATCAGCCAATCTACGCCATGGTAAGCATGAATACTCCACGCACACAAAACCGCTGCTGATAGCACTAAGGCGAGATGCCCTGCCAAGGTATGACCAGGGTGTAAGTGCGTAGCCATGCGCCCCCAATGCAAGCGATCAACAATGCGCGCCAGAGGAAACGCCAGTGATGCCACCAAAGCCAGACCCAAACCAAATTCTGGCATGTCTTGCTCAAACAGCGTTACGGCAACAAACAACGCCAGACTTAAATTCAAGGCAGGCAGGGGTAAACCAGCGATGACAGGGAATGATCCCGACCATGCGCTGCGTAAATGTCGCCAAAAAGGTGTTCTAACCAGTGCTGTTGCCAATAGCAGGCAGATAACCATCAACAACCCCACCCAAATCCATGCGACACTGGCATAAACAGGCCACAAAAAGATCCATAATGAGAACATGGGTTGCACACCCTGCCAGATATCGGGCGGAGAAAACTGCTTGCGTAGTAAGAAAACACTTACCACAGCCAGTTGAAACAGACCGATAATCAGGAACAGGGTAATAAAATAATCAGCTTCCAGGTGGATTCTCTCTCTAGGCGAAGGATTGCTTTATTGAATATTGTTGCGTAATGATGGCCAGACTTGATCGCGGAAGTAGCCGTCCATTTTTTCGACTTTACCATCAGTAACAGGAATTTTACCATCATCACCGATCAGGCTGGCATTGACGTGACCTGCTGAACTGGTGACCCAGTCAACATCAGTATAATAGACTTTATTAAGGATTTTGCCCTTCCATGCAATGCGCATACTCAACACCAAATTAGCCCCCCGATCACGCGCGGACCAGTCGGTAACACCTTGATAGTTATTTAGTGGATGAACAAACTCCAAGGCATTTTTACCAATCGCATCAACAGCTTGTTGATTGGCAAACATAATTTGCAAGGCGTTTTTTGCTTTTAATGACCATGGTAATTTGGTATCGCCACGACGCACCAGTTCACTAACCAAGTGACCAGCCTTCGCCTCTTTCACCGCAGATACAGCGATACTGCATTGAATACGCTCGTTTTTATCATGCGATGTAACCATCACCCCATCTAATTCAGCGCGCGTGTATTCGGCAGTATCCAACACCTTGCGCGTCTTACCATCTTCTGGTGTCAGCTTGACCAGTATCAC
Organism: uncultured Zetaproteobacteria bacterium; assembly: GCA_964645625.1. Classification (GTDB taxonomy): domain Bacteria; phylum Pseudomonadota; class Zetaproteobacteria; order Mariprofundales; family Mariprofundaceae; genus AB-137-C09. Next base: position 27,681 of record CAZYAI010000026.1, on the reverse strand, counting down.
CGTATTGGAAACCTTATAGGTGGTTTGATTGCTTGGGTTTACACCCAGCACACATAGCGGTTTATCAAGCTGCGCCATCCAATCATTGCCATTATCAACTGTATCAGCCCAAATACGAGCACTCACCTTAATGTGATCCCCTTCGATAATGCAATTTTCGGCAGCTTGTGCCCATTGAGCGCAGGCAAACCAACCAATCAGTATGGTGCTAATAAAATAGTGTTTTTTCATGATGATGTTTCCTCGTCTTTTTCTTGTGTCAATAAACATACGTCCGTAATCGCATTGAGATGCGTGATCGCCGTGGGGAAGTCGTAATGATCTAAAGTAGATTTGAGTTGATGAAGTTCGTCATCCACCAAGCCGGTGGGCAACAACTCCATTAAGTCATCCAACACATCCACAGCTTCACCATCATCCTCTAATAACAGCGCGTGCATGCGTTGAATGAGGGGAAGCACACAGGTGATGTCCAACGTCACAGGCTGAGCCTCCGCTGATGCAGCTTCTTGCGCTGTCATCAATGGGTCAAGTTCTTCTTTTAGCCTAGAAAAACATGATCTTAGCTGCTCTAACAGTTGTTGGCGATAAGCAATGTCATTACCATCCGTTAGTTCACGTTCAAGCTTGGCTGCGACATCAGCCAGTGTTTTTGCCCCAATATTGGCAGCGACACCCTTTAAGGTGTGTACTTCCAGCCGCATCAATGCTGTATCGTCAGTAGCCTGTGCATTATCAAGACGGCTCATTGTCTGATTATGATAGAATTTGTCCAGCACTTTGCGATACAACGTGTGGTCATTTGCTACACGTTGCCAACCAGACTTTACATCAAGGCAAGTTGCTTCAATATCGGCAAAAGGATCTTCAACTAGGCTGGCAGGAGCAACCGCGCTGTTATCGCTACTCAGTGCGGGGCTGGATTTTGCTTTAATCCAGCGACATAACTCTCGGTACATGACTTCAGGTTCAATAGGTTTTGCCAAATGAGCATTCATGCCTGCGGCAAGACAAAGGTCTGCATCGCCTGACATAGCATTTGCGGTCATAGCAATAATGGGTACTGTAGCATGCTGTTGTTCGCGAATAAGCTTGGTTGCTTCAATCCCTCCCATAACAGGCATTTGTCGATCCATCAACACAGCATCATAATGATGTTCAGAAACTTTTTGCACGGCTTCGCCACCATGGTTAGCGATCTCTACCACAATCCCTACCTTATTCAGCAATGCCGTGGCAATGTATTGATTGACCTCATTGTCTTCGACCAACAATACGCATGCGCCATGTAACTGCTCTTGTGCATCAATGCCATGTTGTGCATGTGGGGTTAATGTGATTGCTTCATCTTCATGAAGATGGAGTGCCATCGCAATGGCATCAAAAAAGGATGATTGAGAAAAGGGTTTGCGCAACCATACATCAGCGATATCACCATCGCCGACATCAGCCAGCTGATACCCTGTCATCATAATAATCGGTGGCGTGGTTTGTGGCAAGGAGCGTATATGACGTGCTGCTTCTAGCCCATCAATATCTGGCATTTTCCAATCCATCATCAACAATGAGATATTCGCTTCTGGGTCAGCCAATAATGCGTACGCTTCTTTGGCGTGACTGGCAGTAACCACCGTCATACCTAAGGTTCGCAAGTAATCGGCAATCATGGTACGCGTGTCTTCTTGGTCATCCACCACCAAAGCACGTTGATCCCGAAGACCTGTACGAATATAAGCTGGAATAACACTGTCTCTGTCTTTTTGGAGGCCGAGACGAACAGTGAAACTAAAACAGCTACCAACGCCTTGTTCGCTGCTTACCTGAATTTCCCCGCCCATCATTTCGACCAACTGCTTACAAATCGCTAAACCTAGCCCTGTACCACCATATTTGCGCGATACTGAAGCATCAGCTTGGGAAAACGACTGGAACAGCTTACGTTGATGCGTTTCACTGATACCAATACCCGTATCACATACCGAGAAGCGGAGGTCTGCCCGTGTGCGTAATTGGGTAACGGTCTCAATACGCAAGCGAATCTCACCTTTTTCGGTAAATTTAATCGCATTGTTAACGAGGTTGAGTAAGACCTGTTGCAGGCGCATGGCATCACCAATCAAATGTACAGGAAGACTGGGAGGATAATCGTAAATGAGTTCTAAGCCTTTTTCTTCTATGCGTGTGATCGCTACGGCGGTCAAATTCTCCAGCACCGTTGGTAACTCAAATGGCACAGACTCAATTTCCAATTTTCCTGCTTCGATTTTAGAGAAATCTAGAATGGCGTTGATAATACCCAGTAAGTTTTCTGCCGCAGCGAGGGTTTTGGTTTGATAGTCCCGTTGCTTGCGTGTTAAGTCGGTATCTTGCATCAAATGCGAAAGACCAATGATGGCATTCATCGGTGTGCGAATCTCATGGCTCATATTCGCTAAAAAAGAGCCCTTGGCCTCATTGGCTGATTCTGCTTGCTCTTTTGCCAAACGCAACTCTTCCGTCCGCTGTTGAATCACTGATTCCAAGTTTTCATTAAAATGTTGCAATTCATGTTCAGCTTTTTTACGTTCGGTCAGGTCTGCAAACATGGTTAAATAGGCAGGAACACCATCGAACTCAATGGAGCGCAACGATGCTGCGACCCAAATAGTATCACTACCGTGAGGCTTTTTAACTTCAAATTCAACGTCAGAAAAATCATGGTTCGCTTCTAACAAGGATTCAACCCGTTGTTGATCGTCTGCATGTAAATAATCAGCCAGATTTAGGTATTTACCCAGCAGCTCTTCTTTTATATCGAGCAAACGCAAGGCTGCTGGGTTATAAAATAAAATATCACCATCTACGCGTGCTGTAATCACCATCGGTAGTGGAGCTGATTCAATAATGGCTCGCAGACGATGTTCGTTCAATTCTAACTCATGGTTTTGCTGGTATACGCGCTCAAAACTTTCTTCTAAGTGCTCTAATAGGTTGTTGAATGCTTGCGCTAATTGCCCTACTTCATCACTTGAAACGACTTCGATACGACGAAGTTCTGCATCACCTTGTTGACGCTCATCGTGCCAGTTTTGTAATGACTCCATCGAAAGCATATCTTGCATGCGCTGTGACAGCTTGGTGATTGGCGTAGTCACCCGTTTTTGCAAGAAAAAACTTAATAACCAAGCCAGTAAAATGGAGAAGGTGAGGGTAAATAGCATCGCTATAAGGGTTGACGAAATACTTTCATGCATGGCTTTGAGGTCAGACACGACCAATATATAGCCAACAGGATTATCTTTATAGCGAACAGGATGGGAGAGATACAGGTATTGATCGGTAAAGTAAAAACTATCGTTATACTCATTCAGCGGTTGAAACAGCAATTGCTCACTGTGTTCCCCATAGGCAAAAACGCTGAAGTCTTGACGCAGTAATTGAATGCGCTGATGCTGTGAGTCGATCTGCATCTGACTGATGATTTTTTGTGCTAATGGTTGGTCTTGAAACTCCAGTGCAGGCCCCACACTGTGACCAATCAGCGTTACTTCCACCAGCAAGCGAGACTTCAACTCATCTTTTAATGCTGCCGTATTATAAAACAGCCATGCACCGCCCATAATTGCCGTACTTAGAAAAGTAATAGCTAACAATACAAGCAATAATTTCCGTTGTAAGTTCACAATTATTGTGGCTCCCGAATTAAATGATAGGCCATATCCAAAATGTCAGCACTGATATACAGCCCCGCATGTTTTAGCGCAGGTAGGTTGATGCTAAAAACCAAACGACCATCAAGCTCTTGTAATTCCATCATACCGCCCTGTTGCAAAAAACCTTGTTGATCAGAAACCGTCAACACAGGCTTGCTGGCAACGCTGTCAATAATGTACTGACGTTTCACTGCCTCATCGTTATGAATAAAGACCGCCTGCATATCAGGGCTACAATCCAAGGAACGACAGTCATCCACCATCATTTTGGGGTAATGTTGACTTTTATCCGATACTTGACGTAACAAATCAGCAAAACTTACAGAATCAAAGACTGCCACCTGCACCGTTTTGGCAACTTGTTCAACATCAGGCCATTCCGTAAAACGAATAAAGTTATACAGATAGACACCTTTGAGCACCGTAATATCGGCAGCCTCGACCGCAGGCGTGGCAAACAACAGCGGTAACAATAACGCGCTGATAACGCTATAGCGCAACTTGTTGCTCAGGCATTCTATCATGCTGTGCATTAGAGCTTCATTTCCCAAGAGGCAGCAATGGTACGCGCTGCCTGTTGTGAGCCTAAAAATTTAATACCACCGCCATTGGCATGCCAATAACGACGATCAAATAGGTTATTGACCTCAATATTTAACTGCCCAACCTTCACAAGGTCGTTCACTGTGATGTGTAGATCATACAAAGCATAGGCGGCAACCTTTTGCTTTTTCGTCGGGTTTAGTGGATCAGCTTTATTCGTGTTTGCCTTGCCAACAAAGTGTGCCGTCGTCCCTACATCCCATTGATGCCATAGCAAGTTTACACCCAAACGCAGATGCTGCTTAGAAATATATGGAATCTCCGAAGTTGTTCCACCTTTACCAGCATCCAATCTTCCATCAAGGTAGCTGTAGCTTAACCATAGCTTGTCCTTTATACCATGGTTCAAGGCTTGTTCTTGATGTACATACCATTCCAAACCATAAAAACGTTCGCGCCCTAAATTTTGATTGGTCTCAATCGTAGTAATCGCGGCATTTGGTAGGGTAAATAATGGGGTTGTCGTATTCGCTGCAAAAATCACGTTGTTAATGCGGCTGTAAAACAAGCTGAGTGAGGTATAAACAGTGGGCGAAGGCGAGCCTTGCAGCAACAATTCCGCGCTGCGTGTTTTTTCTGGTTTTAATTGTGGGTTAGGCAGGTGGAAAAAGCCACTGGTATACTGTCCCGCAGCATTGGTCGCACCAGAAAACGAACCAAAGCTTTCATGTGTTTCCACCGTTGATGGCGCACGAAATGCTTCGCCATACATCAACTTCCATGTCCATGCTGCGCTAGCTTGGTACACCACACTCAAACGAGGGTTCCAACTACTACCATAACGCGAATCGTGGTCATAGCGCAGCCCTGCTGTTGCTAACCATTGCTTATTCCAATGATGTTGCCATTGCGAAAAAAGCCCAAGGTGACGATAACGAATATCATAGAACTGAATAGGAATCGTGGTGTTAGGGTACAGCATACGCTGACCCGCTATAGCGCGGTTCGGGTCAACGGGGAAAGGCGTATCGGCAGTTTTAGGAATAGAATGATAATTCCCCCAACTGAAGCCAAACGTCGTGTTGGTTTGATTATTAAAATCATAAGAGAACTGCTGATCCAATTCAATACGCTCATTGCGCATAAATTGATAACCCCGTTTGAAATCGGTGTAACGGTTCTGGAAGGAGCTGCCTGGAGCTATTTCTAAACGACTCATATCAAACAGCGTGTTGGATTCCAAGCGACTACTAAGCATGGTCTTTTGACGAATATGAAAGGTAGTAATATCTTGTTGCCAATAACTGTTAGGGTTATAAATCACCCCTTTCGGTGTTTCCCCAATACTGCTTAAGTGTTTGTTTCGATTGTGGTAAATACCGATACTTAAACCGTTCAAGGTTTGAAAGCGAGCAAATCCTGCATGATCACTAACAGGGGAAACATAGTGTTCGCGTTGTGCTGCAGGTACGACGACCGCACCGCCAAAGGTCGTGGCATTAACAGCAGCAAAGTCTTGGGCGAAATAACGGCTAAGGTCTGTTGTATCATCCCGTGAGCCATGACCTGCCAAAGTCAGTGTGCCTGCATCACCCAGCGCAACATGACTCAGCGCACCCAGCTTACGGTAATGATTGGAACCTGTGGTAAGTACTATTTCACTCGCTGCATCAACTCCGCCTGCATCACTGATGAGGTTGATGACGCCTGCCGCTGCATCAGCACCGTATAATGCAGAGGCTGGACCATAAACGACTTCAACGCGATCAATATGGCGTAAATCGAAATTATCGGCGATTGCAATGCCACCACCTGCAGGGTCGCCAATGCGCACGCCATCAAGCAACAATAAAAATTTATTATTACCATAGTGCCCGCGCCAAGCAACGCGGTCGTATTTGGTACTGCTGGTACGGCGTTGAATATGAAAGCCAGGGATTTCGTTTAACAGGCTACTAAGATTACGATAATGGCGGGCGCGAATTTCATCGCGCTGGATAACCAAGACATTAGCAGGAGCATCCGCCAGATCTTCGCTGTGGCGCGATGCTGTTTCTACCTTGATATTCATGACTTGATCCATGGACATGGATAACAGTTGTTCAACATCGTTTGCATAGACAGGCGGTGTAAACAATGACGGTAAGCACAAGCAGATAGCAATATAACGTATCATGGGCATTCTCCTGTGCGAAATCTATTGTTCTAACTAGCCCCGCCTATAACAAGAAAAGGGGATGTAATGCATGCGTTGTTAAAAAATCATCCTACGTGCTTCACCTAGCATATCATCGACTGTACCCAACCACCCCAACATTGCTTCTCGCGTTTGTGGGTGTTGTGGACCATGACGATGAACATGAAGTTTCACCCATTTACGATCCCAAGCCACACGCAAGGGGAAAAAATCTTTAGGGTAGCGTAATGCCCAGCGATGATGGCGGGCATAGGCATCTTGCATGCTTAATAAACCTGATTCAGTAGCACACACCAACATCATATTGGCACGGGAGTAGTCACGTGTAAGGTGATGTTTACCTTGGTTTGCCTTGGTTGTCGCACCAGGCAGTTGTTCATCGTAGTAGGCCAACAAACCAGCCAACACAGAGCGACGAAGGGCATATTTACGTTCATCATCCAAGGTGAATATATACGTTTTTAGCGACTCGTGAATAAGGCGGTTAAAACGGAAGGAGTCCACTTTTTCTGTGTTTAACACGTAGGAGTGTGATGCTGCAAACTGCAAAAACTCAGTATGGGTCAAAGGTGGAATAACGTTCTTTTTCTCTAAATAATCAATCACTTCCCAATCGAACTCAACCGCCATACTGAGCGCGATATGTAAAGATAATTCATCTTCATCCATATAACGGAAAAAGCGGTTCATTAACTCTTTGGGGGTTCGCCCTAAGTGACGCGATGGGACAAAATCCTCTTCGTGCGTCTCCAATGCCTCAAGGCAAATATCCAAATAAAAAGGATGGTAGGACTGACTAGAGCCACCAGCAGAGGACTCACGACAAGCTTGGCGAATAGCTTGCGCATGCTTCTCTAACAGCGCGGCTAAATGTGGTTTTTCTTCACGCTCATAAAGTTTAACACCCGATTCAAGGTATTCTGTAGCATCGTGATCATTCAACCCCAACAGGTGACGGTGAACAATAAAGTCATCATTCCAGCGCGAATCATCATTGGGGTCATCATAGGCGGCCCAGTTGGTGCGCTCTCGCCCTAATAAAATAACGCCCGCGTGTTTGGCATATTCATCATCCAGCAATAACGATGATAAAAACCCTTCCACAAAAGAGCGTTCTGTTTTTTGTGTTACTCGCTCGTAGCCATCTAAGACGAGCACGAAAGACATCTGGTTCTCGACCAAAAACAAACCCAGATCCTCAGCCAACAGACCAGGAAGTTTGCGTTCAATATCACCTGCACGCCATGTATCAATGGAGTTCAAGTCAATATCCAAGACCTTCATCAGTTCTTTTTCGCGGTCGCGTTCTTGAATATGCTTTAAACCACGGCTCATCATATTACCGATAGGTAGAATCTCAATCACCGTACCTAAACCACGAAACAGGGTTCCAAACATACCGCTGCGTTTGGCAACACCCTCAAAGAAATGGCGAACAGGACCATCGTCTAAAGAAACTTGTTCATTCGCCTTTTCCATGTACTTGAGGTACAAAAAATCAAAACCAAGCAAGCTTGATTCTGTTGCTTGGTAGATTTTCATGCGCAAATTCCACAGCAATTGCACGGCAGACATATCTTCAGCTTTGTCGGAATCGACATCAAGGTTGATATAGATTATATTATTATCAGGGTGTTTTTCGTGGAACTGATCCCAAACATAGGAAATAAGCGTACTCTTCCCAACACCGCCAACACCGTAAAAACTGATGATGGGACGGTCAGGTTTTTTGCCTGGGGTCACGATTGCGTTCAGATAATCCGCCAGCAAAGCGCGCTCTTCATGGCGGTCGGTAAACAGTTCTTTTGCCCGTAACTCTCGCCGCTCTTGTTGCGAGGAATACTGACTGCGTCGATTATTCTTCTTTGCCATTAGGATGCATCGGTTTGCAGGAATTGGCGCATAGCGTCCACTTCAGCGGTACATTGACTAAGCACCTTGCGTAATAAACGTGACTGGTGGTGCAATGTAAGTTGGGTTTTAACACGCGCACGAACCACGGCAGGTTTGATGGGCTTGGTAATATAATCCACAGCACCCAACTCAAAGCCCTTGGCTTCGTCGTCAGAACTATTCATAGCGGTAACAAAAATAATAGGGATACGTGCAGTTCGAGGGTCTTCTTTGAGTCGCCGGCAGACTTCATAACCATCCATACCTGGCATCATAACATCTAGCAAAATAAGGTCGGGAGCCGTTGCGCCAGTTGCCATTTCTAAGGCGCGTTCGCCACTGGTGGCAACCTTTACCTTATATAAACGCCGCAGCACGCCACGTAGAACGTCAATGTTCTCCGCTGTATCATCAACAACCAATACGGTCGCTCGTTCATCCTGCATAGACCACTCCCCTCAATTAAGGTGCGTTACTTGTGCCGACTCATGCACACACGCGCCCAACCCTTTGCTACATAATAGCAGCGGCGGATTATGCGCGGTTTTCTGTTTTCTTCAACCGCTACCGACAAAACGCTGCGCTATCCTGTTTCACACAACATGAGCAACTAGGAAAAAGACTTAGCCCCCATCCATGCCGCCATCATGGGCTAACACCATGCTCTAATTGTTGCACGCAAGAGCGCGCTGCTATTTTGTAACATTCCGCCAACGTCGGGTAATTAAACACTTGCTCCAATAAATCATAAACCGAGCCATTGAGGTTAATAAGCAATTGACCAATATGAATCAACTCACTGGCAGACTCCCCAATAATATGCACACCCAAAATTCTACCGCTGGCACGCTCCACATTCAGCTTCAAGAATCCGCCATTATCACCAATAATTTGCCCGCGCGCACTTTCTTGAAACAAGCCTTTACCCACCACATAATCCACGCCTTCAGCACGCAACTCTTTTTCTGTTTTGCCAACCCAAGACAACTCTGGAATGGTATAAATAGCCATCGGCATAACGCGTCGCTGATCGGCTGCAATACCACAGAATGCATGCTGCACTGCCAAGCGACCTTGCTCCATCCCAGTAGCTGCCAAAGCAGGTCGCCCAATAAGATCACCCACGGCATAAATATGCGATTGATTGGTGCAGTAATTGTCATCTACATGAATCCAGCCATGTTGATCCATCTTTAAGCCAGCACGCTCAGGCTCTAATAACTGGCAGTTTGGCTCACGTCCTTGCGCGTACAACAAGGTGTCGGTCGTCCATTGCTGACCACTTTCCGAGGTGGTGATAACACGCCCTTGCTCACTCACAATGCTATCCACACGCTGATTTAGGTGTATGTGAACACCAAAGTCCTGCATGGTATCCATCAACACTTGCACCACATCCTCACTTAAATAGGCAAGAATTTGATGGTGTGAATCAACCAGCGAGACGTTTACACCCAAGGCTGCAAAAATGGTACAAAACTCACAGGCAATCACCCCGCCACCAACGACCAATAAACTGTTGGGCAAGTGGCGTAGCTTGAGGATAGAAGTGGAATCTAAGACTGTTTTTTTATCAAACGGCACATGAGCTGGGCGACGCGGGCGAGAACCTGTAGCCAGCACAATCGTATCTGCATGAACCAAGTAAGAGGGCTTATTGTCACTATGAATGCGTAATGTGTGAGGGTCTTCAAACACTGCATCACCAGCAATAATATCAATACCTTGAGCCATCAAATTATTTAAGGTAACAGCCTCTTGTTGACCAATAATTTGTGACTTACGGCGGTTCGCCTCGGCCAACAAACCATGCATAGGCCAATAAGCACGGGAAGCAAGGGCTTCACGCATGCCTTGCAAGCCATATTGCGATGCTAAATAGGCAACCTCGCGTAGTGATTTACTGGGGATGGTTCCCGTTTGCAGACCTGCACCACCAATACGCGGCTTACGTTCGATGATTGCCGTGCGTTTACCATAAGAAGCTGCTTTTAGCGCAGCGTGTTGACCCGCAGGACCTGAGCCAACCACCAATAGATCAAAATGTGCATGACTCATAAACGCGCTGCCAAGGTAGTCATGACTTTTGCGGTTACACGCATCATTGATTTTACGGCATCTGGCAAGGTTGCTGCCCCCAAAGATTCAGCCAATTCAGCATGCCCCAATTCATCTTCCCGCATCTGCGTTACGATGGCGCGACTTGCTTCGTCCGTGGTCGGGAGGGCTTGTAAATGTTCATCTAAATGACGTACAACCTGGCGTTCTGTTTCGGCTAAAAAACCAAGGTTCCAATGATCGCCCGCAATGCCAGCCGCAATGCCAATAGTAAACGAACCTGCATACCACAACGGATCCAAACGTGAAGGGCGAGCGTTTAAACTCTCCAAACGCCGACGACACCAATTTAAATGATCGGACTCCTCCATCGAAGCATGGTGCAAGCGGTGTTTAATATGCGGGTCACGAGCAATCAAGCTTTGACCATGATACAGGGCTTGCGCAGCCATTTCTCCCGCATGATTGACGCGCATCATAGCAGCAGAGGCGCGCTGCTCACGTAAAGAAGGTGTTGCAGCTTCTCCTTCATCTTTGCCTTCAGCAGGGTAGCTGCGTTGGCTAACTTGCGGCACGGCTATATTATTTAAGGCGCGGTCAATATGACCTAAAATAGCATCGCTGGCACGCTGACGGCGAAAAGAATCATGATTCATGACAACTCCGTTAGGGGTAAGATTTTATGTCCGTTAATAACAAGGCAGGTGCGTGTTTCTACACTTACATATTATCCGCAGATGTCCGCAGATAAACGCAGATGATGAAAGAACTTTTGGACTTCCCTTTTAAGACGGAGCGCACGTACACTACAAGACCATCATGTAGGTTGGGTTGAGGTACGAAACCCAACAAAAGAGCATAGCCTAAATAACGTATTGTTGTTTTAAAGTTGGGTTTCGTACCTCAACCACAACCTACGATATCACGCATATCCATATTGCTTTTTCCCCACCTTAAACGGAAAGCTAACTTTTGTACCGACAATCTGTATCGCAATCTAAAAGTCCGTCATCCTTCGCTTGATTCAATATCCAGTCTTGCATCCGTTCCCTAGATTGCGGATCAAGTTCGCAATGACGCGTTGCTACTCAAAGAGTCATGTATTAGAAACATGTGCGCGTAACATCAATTATTTCGACGTAAGATTAAACACGCCATCCCAATCGGCAGGTGGTGGATTGCTCACATAGCCCTGCACACGCACCAACATCGCCTCATATAAGCCATCATTTGGTTGATCGTCACGCAGACCGCTTAGGATGTTGATCGCATCTGTGAAATCCTGTTTTGCCATCGCTTCCCATGCTGTACGGTAACGCTTATCATAAGCTTTGATTATATCCGTTGTGGTAGCGAGTTCATCCAAAGGCTCATAAATATCCACGGGCGTACTGCGACCAACAACGCGCGCACGATCGATGAAACGACAATGTATTTCGTCCTTCACCATCTCATAAGTATCACCACTGATAAGAATGCGCGTACGGTACACCTTGCCAATGCCTTCGAGCCGTGCCGCTAGGTTCACATGGTCACCCATGATGGTGTAGTTCATGTGCTGACCCGTCCCCATATTACCGACCACCATAGGACCCGAGTCCAGCCCCATGCGTACACCAATAGCAGGGTAGCCTGCCGCCACCCAAACAGGGCGTAGGCGATCCAACTCTTTTTGCTGTGCAATAGCAGCGCGAACACAGCTTTTCGCATGATTTTCCAAGGTCATGGGTGCACCGAAAAAGGCAATAATAGCATCGCCTTCATACTTATCGATCGTGCCACCCAAAGCCATAATAATATCGCTCATAGCCGTTAAATATTCATTCAAAAAGTGCACCAGCTCAGGCGGCTCCATCTTTTCTGAGAAGGTAGAAAAGGAAGCAATATCGGAAAAGAACGCTGTCATATAACGTTCCTCACCACCCAAAGCCAGCATCTCTGGGTGCTCGGTAAGGTTTTCTACCACCTCTGGAGCAAGGTAGCGTGAAAAGGCATCGTGAATAAAAGCGCGCTTACGAGATTCGATGATGTATTGCATCATGCTAGGGGGCAAGGTCGCCATCAACACACCCAAAATGAGGTAAGTCACTTTCACCCAAACCCCTATGTTGGCAAACAACCAAAAAGCGGTCATGTAGAGCAACACAGGAACCACAAAGATCATCACAATATGAACATATACACCCGAACGGACAACCAAACTACCGCATAATAACCCAAGTGTCAGCACCAAAAACAGCTCAATAACATTGAGCATTTCGGGGCGGGCAATTTCTTCATCGTTGAGAATGTTGGAAACAGCCGCAGCATGCCCTTCCACCCCAGGGAAGTCAGCATCGAAAGGGCTGGGACGGTAATCGTATACACCCACAGCCGTTGCTCCCATAATAACATAAGCATTTTTAAAAATAGCGGGATCAGCACGTCCCATCAATACATCGGCTGCTGGAACGTGAGTAAAGGTAAACCGTTTACCATAATGATTTAATAGCATGCTACCGCTGGCATCGGTGAGAATATCGTGATCGCCCAGTGTAATACGCCGCACACCACCTGCATCTATGTTGACGGACATGGGGGGGTAGCCCAAGAATATTCGCAAGCCTTGCAAATCCATGCTGGGATAAATATCACCGTTTGCTTCAACCAGCAAAGGAACACGACGAACAATACCATCGCTGTCAGGGAAGAAGTTGAAAAAACCAACCAAATTAGTGCTATGCGTGAGGCGAGGAAGATTTGCTTCGATTGCGCCAACTTTAGGAATAAAGCTGTGTGCATCAGGGGTGAATGTTGCGCCGATCATGGAGTTTTCCATATCTTTTAAGTAACGCTCTAAACGATTATGTGCTTCATCAGGGATGTTACCATCTTGAGGGTAGAAAAAATAACCGGGCACGAGGCGTTCATTGTATTGTTTAAATGTCGATTCTAGTATGGCATCAATATCGCCAAGGTCTTGATGTTGTTGCAACCATTGCTTCACCTGCTGTTCAGCAGGCTGGGCTTGTTGCAAGAGCCTAGCACTTTCTTGTAGTGGGTTTAGTTGTGGTTCTGAAAAAATAATATCAAGACCGAGCACCCGCGCCTGATATTCACCCAAAACACGATCAATAATTTTTGCAAGAACATCCCGCGACCATGGCCAACGTCCCACTTCGGTTAACGATTGGTCATCCACAGCAATAATGACCACGCGTGAATCTGGTTCAATCGGACCACGTTGATTAAAGCGACCATCAAGGGTATTGAGTTCAACTTGTTCAATGATATAAGGCTGGGTGTAGGTAAGAACCAGCGCCCAGGCAACCATAACCAGCACCAAAGGCATGCGAAACCAGTTAGCATGAAGTTCAATAAAATGTGAAATTCGTTGCAGCATAACAGTCCCTCATAAGGCATAGTAGTGCGTACACCACCATGTCCGCTAACGGTGGTTATTCAAAAAACTTTTGAATGCGTTTACTACCATATTGATAATAAGCCAGTCCGCCCAAAATAACGACAGTGATGATTACGGCAACCAAGCCCCATATGCCGAAATGGTGCAGGATAGAGACACCAGCCAAACCCAGCATATGCCCTACAGCATAAATGATAAGCGACCAGGTGATGCAGTTAATCACTTGTAAAAAAACAAAACGCCAAAAATTAATTTTAGATACGCCAAAAAGGATAGCAGCAACCAAACGGGTACCATATAAATATTGAAAGATAAAAATTGACCAGTGGGCGTATTTATCCAGTATTTTATTGGCCTTAGGGTAATGTTTTTTGAGGGTGGGGAAACGCTCGATCACCTCGTAACCACGCCAGCGACCAATAGCAAAAAAGAAAATGTGACCAATAAAGGCACCTGTAGCAGCGACCACAATCACCTTCCAAGGGTCGAGGATACCCGCCGACGCCAGTGCGGCAGCAGCAATAAAGACCGTTTCACCCTCGATAAACGTCCAGATGAAAACTGCCCAGTACCCATATTGTTCAACAAACTCGTAGGCCCATTCCATTGCTGAATGCTAACACGCTTTATTCAAAACAAAAATATTGCATCCATTTATCACTGATAGGCCTACGAGGTTGACAGCACAGCAGCGATGGTTTGAAAAGAACCAAGCAACAAATAATCCGAAGAAACATTGTGGTTTACAACGCTTTCAACTGTTTTCTGAACATGGTTTTTATGCTCATGCAATGCCACCTGTTGATAAACCATGTGACGTGTATAAGGGCTTAATAGCGGTACGGCAGATGATAAATCACGGTCTTCACGTGGGCATAGCAGTATGGCTTCAAATGGCTTGGGGCGTGCTGCCAGCCATGGCAACAACGCTTCAATAGCATGCATATTATGCGCAGCATCCAACCACAGGGTGGCCGCACCATACGCCACAGGCTGCATACGACCAGCCACGACCGTGGTCGTGACGGCAGCGCGTGCCTGATGAGTTTGCAGCACATGATGTTGCTCAAGGCAAGCAATCGCCGCTAGAGCCAGCGAAGCATTGTCTTGTTGATGTTGACCAGCCATCGCACATGCTAAAGAGGTATCACGTGCTACCAATTGCACGGGGTGATGTTGTTGCAAGGTTGATAACACGGCACCGGTTTGCGTGTCTTCCCCCGTCAAAGCCCAGCGACAGCCATCCATAATATGCGCTTTTTCCCGCGCTATCGCGGTGAGGTTATCCCCCAGCCATGCTTGATGATCTAAGCCAATGGGCGTAATCAAAGCCATATCGGCAGCGACAGCCGTCGAGGTGTCTAAGCGCGCGCCTACGCCTGCTTCTATAATTTGAACATCCACTTTATGTTGCTCGAAAATATACAACGCGAGGGCGGTGGATGTTTCAAACGGTGAAGTGCCGATGCGTTCTGCTAGGGGGAGTATAACATCCAAGGCATCCAGCAATGTAGCATCAGAAACGGGGTTGCCATTAATGCGAATGCGCTCATTAAAGTGTATGATATGCGGTGAAGTGTATAGCCCAATACGTTTACCCGAGGTAATCAGACCATTGCTCAACATATGGGATGTCGAACCCTTGCCGTTGGTTCCTGCCACGCGAATACGCAACATCGGCTCACCCACATGCAGTTCGGCTAGCAATGCGCACACACGCTCGTGACCTGGTCGATAGTCCATGTCAGCCTGAGGTTGATTAAGCCTTGCTAAGGCCTGTTGCAGTCGCGCATCCATGCGCTATACCGCTTGAGAAAAACTCCGATGACTTAAGTGCGTAAGCAGTGTATGCAGATAATCAGCTTGTTCACGACGATCAACGACGGCATCAATCAAACCATGTTCAAGCAAGAAGTCAGAACGTTGGAATCCCTCTGGCAGCGTTGCGCCCACAGTTTCTTGAATCACCCGAGGGCCAGCAAAACCAATCAAAGCATCGGGTTCAGCAATAATCACATCACCCAACCAAGCCACTGAGGCGGACACCCCGCCCATGGTTGGGTCGGCTAAAATACAGACAAAGGGTAGACGGGCTTCATGAAGTTTATTCACCGTCGAAGATGTTTTAGCCATCTGCATCAATGACAACAAGCCTTCTTGCATGCGTGCGCCACCAGAAGAAGCGACAAGAATGTAAGGGCATTGACGGCGCAAAGCACGCTCCATACCGAGTACAATTTTCTCGCCTGCGACGGAACCCATACTGCCACCCATGTAGCCGTATTGAAAAATTGAGGAAGAAACCAGCGTACCTTGAATATGCGCCAAGTAATTGCGTACGGAATCGCCCTTACCAGCTTTTTTATCGGCATCTTTGATGCGATCTTTGTAGCGTTTGAGGTCTTTAAAGTTGAGGGTATCAATAGAACTGAGTTGCTGATCACGTTCTTCGTAACCTTCATCAAAGAGAATGCTAGCACGTTCTTGGGCACTAATCCGCATGTGGCAGCCGCAACGTGAGCAAACCATGGCGGTTCGCATCAACTCTTTGTTGTAAAGCGTTTCAGAACAGCCGCCGCATTTAATCCAAATACCTTCAGGCGTATCGTTGCTCGAAAGAATCGCCTTGGGGCTTTCAATTAGACGGGTTAACCAGTTCATTCTACATCCTGCGAGGGACTGGCATGATGCCAGTCCGTACTCCTACGAGCAGTGGTACCGGGAACGGGAGTCGAACCCGTACAGTATTACTACCGAGGGATTTTAAGTCCCTTGCGTCTACCAGTTCCGCCATCCCGGCATAGCGTAAGTGGCATGCTTGCATGCCCGCCATACACAACAAAAGCATCGCGCTTTCTGTGCGCGGCGCATTATGCCGTAATCCTATCGTATTTCAAATATTACCATGATAATGCGGATCATCATGCACCATTTGCAAGACCGTATTAAGCTGTTGTAGGTCTTCAGGCAGCGGTGCTTGGCAATGTATGGCTTCGCCCGTGATTGGGTGTATAAAACCCAACACCTCAGCATGCAAAGCTTGCCGTTTAAGGGCGAGTAACACATCACATAACACTTTGGGTTGATGCTTGGCAGGGGTAAAAGCGCGGGCATACATGGCATCGCCCAACACAGGAATATGTTCATGCGCCAAATGTACGCGGATTTGGTGCGTTCTTCCTGTATGCAGGGTCAAACGCATACGGCTAAAGCCACTATCAAACACTTGTTCACGGCAAGCATCGGTAATCGCCAAGCGTCCACGCCGACTATGCTCTGACAACACCGCCATTTTTTGCCGATGTTGCGGATGGCGACCAATCATGCTTTCAAGGCGTCGTTGATGCCACGGTGGTGCACCCTTACACCATGCCAAATATTCACGCTGAATATCATGGGTGCTAAACAATGTGGATAAACCATGATGCGCCGCCTCGGTTTTGGCAATCACCAAGGAACCTGATGTGTCTTTATCTAAGCGATGTACAATACCAGGACGCTCAACACCATTGATACCTGGCAGGTTAGGGCAATGATGCAACAAGGCATGCACTAAAGTGCCACTGTCATGCCCATGCGAAGGATGAACGACCATGCCCGCTGGTTTATTGACGATCAAGAGGTATTCATCTTCAAAAAGAATATCCAAGGCGATGGCTTCTGGCTGCAGCTCCGTAGGCTGTACCACCAATGTTGGTATAAAAACTTCTTCACCACCCAACACACGGTAGGACGGCTTGACCGTTTGTTGCTCCAGTTGAATCTCACCCGCTTTAATCATCTGTTGAATATGCACACGGGAATATTCAGTGAGTTCGGAGAGTACATAGTCCAAGCGTTGCCCTGCTGTATTATCGGGTAGTCGCATATTTTCTCCCGCCCATGCGCTGACGCAGCGAGGCTGCTATGTTTTTTAGCGGCAAAATACTCACCGCAGCCTGAATACGCGCCGCCGCTTTGGGCATACCATACACCTTAGAACTTTGTTCATCTTGAGCAACGGTATGCCAACCATGTTCGCGCATTGCTTTAAGCCCTTGCGCGCCATCGCGTCCCATCCCCGTTAACAACACCCCAATCGCGTCGCCTTGCCAGTTTTGAACGATGCTATCAAAAAAAATGTCAGCGGATGGACAAAACGCTAATTTTTCATCATTGGCTCTGTAGTCCAAGGTTTGCCGCGCACTCACAACAAGATGACTATGCCCCGAAGCAAGGTAAACAGTGCCAGCCTCTAAACGCCCCGCAATACGCGCCGTCACCACTGGAATATCCACTTGCTGATTCAACCACTCCGCCAAGCCACGTGAAAAACGTTGTTCTACGTGTTGCACCACGACAATCGGCCACGGAATATCTTTACCCAGCCCACGCAACACCTCGACCAATGCTGCAGGCCCACCCGTAGAGGCGGCGATCGCCAGTAATCCTGCTTTGTTGCTGCTGCGCGTTGCTGCACCCGCATGATTGGCGGTTGTTGGAACGCGCTTTTTCGTGGCGTGAATAAAGGAGTCCAAAGCGGCTATTTTTTCCAACAAGACACGGTCACAATCTTCGCCCTTGAGTGGATGACGCAATACATCAAGCGCACCAGCATGCAATACATCAAACGCCAATGCTTGGGTTTGATGCCCCAATGATGGGCTAACAATCAAGATCGCACAGGGGAACTGCGCCATCACTTGGCGTGTGGTTTGCACGCTGTCCATCAACGGCATCGATAAATCCATCAACAACAAATCAGGTGGATCCTGACGCACTCGCTGTACTACATCCATACCATTGTCTGTTTGCCAAATCACCTCGTTGCCCTGTTTGCCGTGGATAATACGATGCAACAGTCGCAAGTCTGAAGCTGATGGACTGGCTAACCCTATACGTAGTCCCATTCACACACCCTCGCCAATCAATTCATGCACACGCAATAATAATGAATCATCATCAAAGCTACTCTTCCCTAGGTACGCATCAGCGCCAGCTTCTAAGCCTCGCATGCGGTCTTTCTCATTTTCTTTGTAGGACACCACAATCACAGGCAACGCCATAAAACGTGGATCATCGCGCAATCGTTGCACCAGCGCAATACCATCTAAGTGTGGCATATCCACATCGGTTAATAATAGGTCATAATCATTAGCGCAGAGCATATTCCAGCCATCTACGCCGTCCACTGCAACGTCCACTGCATAGCCGGCAGCCTGTAACAATTTCCGCTCTGTTTCACGCACGGTAATGGAGTCATCCACCACCAAGACGCGCAATGAAGGGGCGACACCATCTTTTTCTTCCGTTGCTCGCGCAACTGACGGTTGCTGTGCGGCAATAAACCGCTCCATACTGCGCATCATGTCTTGTGTATCCAGCATATACAGCAATTGACCATCGGGTAGCACTGCGCACGATGTAATATCTTGCACCTTACCCAACACATCTGGCAATGGTTTCTCCACCAAATCTTTAATGCCAACAAAGGCATCAACAATTAAACCTACGGTCTGCTGTGCCGTCCCCAACAGCAATACGGGGTAGCTATCTGCATGCTCAAAGTCCGTCTGACACGCCAACACATCAGCCGCTTTGACCAAGCCGACATAGCGTTCTTGATCGTACACATACGGTCGTCCATCCGATTGTTTGATGGTATCTTGATTGACTTGCAGCGTCCCCTGTAGGCGCGCTAAGGGGATAGCATAAGACTGACCACCAACAAGCACATGCAGGGCGCGAGTTACCGCCAGCGACACAGGCAAATGCAGCTCAAAGCGCGTTCCCTTACCCTGCTCGGTAGCCACATGGATCACCCCTTGGACATCGCGCACAGCCATATCCACCACATCAAGACCCACCCCGCGTCCCGAAATCTCACTCACCTGATCGCGCATGCTAAAACCTGGCAAGAACAAAAAAGACAGCAACTCTGTTTCATGCATACGCTCGACCATATCAGCAGCGGCATGGCCACGCGCTACAATGCGTTGTCGTAACCGTTCCAAATCAATACCCGCGCCATCGTCTGCGACCATGATCTTTAACATTCCTGACTGGTGCATGGCACGCAAGCGAATCTGACTCATTGCAGTTTTGCCCGCAGCTTCACGCGCTGCGGAATCATCCACCCCATGATCGACAGCATTGCGCAACAACTGTTGTAATGGCGGTTGAATTTTTTCCAAAATCTCCCGATCGACCAAGGTATCCGCACCTTCAATCTTCAGGCTTACCTGTTTACCCAGCTTCACCCCTAGATCAAACACCATGCGCTTGAAACCCTGCGTACCTTCACTAAAGGGCTGCATGCGGCTGGCGACCGTCAATTGGTGCAGCCGCTGTGATAGATGAAACACCGTGCGGTCGTATTGTTCTAAACGCGCCATACCATCGCCCAACGCTTGCTGGCTATCTTGCAGCAATGTTTGTACTTGCTGCAATGCCGACATGCATACCGTCGATTCACCTGCATTGCTTTGAATCAATGTATCTTTCAGCACCTCTACCAAATTCATGGCTTCACCGTTATCGCGCTTGATTTGCTGTAAATTCTGCGACAACGGCTTCAACCATTGCCATTCGGTTTGAATTTCGCCAGCCAAACCAAGCATTCGTCCGATTTGCTGAGAGCTAATCCTTACCTGAGATCTTGCCGCATTGTTTGTCGTATTTTCCAATACGGTTGCATCATCAGAAAGGGGAACACCCGCTTCAATGGTAGGTGCTTTGTCCTCCAACAGCGGAGCTTCTGAGGTGGAATGTTCTACTTCTGAGCCTACAACATCCCCTGTTACAATCGCTGTAAGCTGTTGTAATGCTTCTGCCTGCTGCTCAGGCTGTACAGCTTGTTGCTCAGCCCAGCGTTGCAATATATCAATCGCCGATAATAACGGTGACAAAAAATGCGTCTGCCACTGCAAGCGTGACTCTTGCATGGCAACAAACACATCTTCCAATTGATGGGCAATCTGTACCGCCTCATCCAGCTGAATAATACGCGCTGCGCCCTTGAGCGAATGTGCAGCGCGCATCATCGCCTCTAAAGCCGCAGCATCGGGCGGCGTACCACCAGATGCTTGCAACAAAGCTTCTGATAGTACCGCAAGTTGGGTTTCTGCCTCTAAGCGAAACAGATCATGCATAGAACATTGGCTGTAATCCATGTCAGCGCAACCGATCCATCATGGGCTTCCAGCGTGCTGTATCAAGCACGCAGGTATGAACGTGTTTCCCCGCAAGGTCTAGCGAGATAATCCCTTGGCATAACTGCCGTTGCTGTGGTGGCAAACTGTCTGGCAGCGGTTGCAGGCTCGCTGCCTGGTATGCTGCAATACCATGAATATGAGCCACCGCAAACACCACACTGTGACCCTCGATCTTTACACAAATAAGGCGTTGCCCCTTATCATCCTCAGTCAACACAATCGGCCGACGAGACAACACACCACACAGCGAGATAAATAAACACAGCTCACCACGCACATGCGTTAAACCACGCAAAATATTGTGATTGGTATGTGGTACGGGATTCGCCTCACGCATAGGCAACACCTCAACCACTTGAGCCAATGGCAACCCGAAGTAATCCTCTTGCCCCAGCTGAAACACTAACAAACGCTGCTGTGATTTTTGCTCCTCATTATCTTGACCATCCAACCACATATTGACCCAAGTCATATCGTAATCATCAGGCACGGTTTGATCGAGTTTATGACGACCAGCACGAATATAGACCAAGCAATTACGGCAATGCGATACCCGTGGAAGATCGGGGCAACTGGGTTTGCCATGCGCCCATACACCGATGCGATTCCAACAGTCCACTAGCCCATGTTCAGGTTTATTCGATGGCATGTTCACGTACCATCATCAGTCGTTGGCGCACACGCTTGGCAGCCATCGCCTCCCCTTGTACATCCAACAGCAATGCCAAATGTTGTAATGCCTCTTGATAAGAAGGTTGCAAATACACCGCTTGGCGCAACTTCTTGATCGCTTGGGCTGGGCGACCTTCGGATTCATGCGCCAAAGCCAAGTAAAAATATAACTCTGCTGTTTGGGGTTGCTGGCGCAATAACGCTTCACATTGTTCGATGACTGCGCTGTTACGCCCTTGATTAGCGGCCTGCTGAACACTCGCCAAGGTGTAGCATGGCGCTATAGCTGGCGCAGCTTTGCTTTTTGCTGGCGCAATCACAGGGCGCACAGGTTTACATGGCTTGGTGACGGACATACGCCGCGTGCTGGTTAAAGAAGGGTCAGCGTGGCTCATCGCAAAGGTCATAGCAACGCGTTGGGACTGAAAATAGCCATGCCATACGGTGCTATTTTCTGCATTGCCTGAAAATAGCGTACCGCCCTCCTCTAGCATGCGACTCAAGGTTTTCGCGGCTTGTAGGCGTGCATCTGCATGCAGGTAAATCATTAAGTTACGGCAAAAAATAATAGGGTAACGCCCCATCGCCAACAGCTTCTTATCATCCAAGATGTTCGCCTGAAGAAAACGTACACATTGCTGTACTTCAGACGCAATTTGGTACCCTTGTGCTGTGACATTAAAATAATGCATGTAGGACTGCACCATATCACCACGGAATGAGAATTGTTGAAACACCCCCGCACGGGCGCGCTTCAATGCCTCCGAACTTACATCCACGGCATCAATGCTAAAAGTATCGGCAGCAAAACCCGCCTGCAATAAACACATAGCAACAGAATAAGGCTCTTCCCCCGTTGACGAAGGCAGGCAAAGAATGCGCAGTGGTGTATCATTGCCGTGTTGCTGCGCTAATTGGCGCAGGTGCTGGAACGCCGCAGGATGACGAAAGAAGCTGGTCTCTGGCACGACAACCACTTCCACCAAATGTAAAAACTCATGATGGTCATGTTGCACAAACTGAGCATAGCTCGTTGCATCATCGCAGCCACAGGCTTTCATACGCTGACTGATACCATTGATGAGTGATTGGGCATTGATGCTGGTTGGGTTTAAGCCCAAACGATCATGCAAACAATGCAATAAGGCTTCAGGAATCTGCAATGACCTGCTCCTTTTTGCGCAACACATCCGCCAGCTCTTGGTTATACAGTTGATGAACGTCCAGCAGTTGAACCATGCCTTTACGATCCGTGATGACCTCTGCCAAATAGGGAGCTTTGACCAAGTGAAGTTCTAAGCGATGAACGGATGCTAGCTGGTAACGAATCGTACCCGTTACGCCTTCAGCCAATAAACCAAGCTGTTGCTCTTGCCCTTGATGATCGCGGCAACGCACGACAATAACACGTGTGCTAAATAATAAGCGTGAAGCGCGCCCTTTGCACAGCATGCAAAAATCCACCAGTGGTATAGCACGATCCTGCCAATCAAACACCCCGCACAACCACGGCGGCGAACCATCCAATGGCTCTACCGCCATACGTGGTAAAATACGCTCAATATGGCATGCATCCACAGCATAATTTTGTTGTTTCAGGTGGAAACAGATACACAGCATCAGCGTGTTTTTTTCACCATAAAAATGCCAACGGCATCTTGCAAGCTGTTGACCGCCTCATCAAGGTCGCCAATGGTACGGTTGGTTTGACTGACCAAGTCAGCCGTTTGCTGTGCCGCCTCACTCAGGTTGACCATAGCATCGCTGATCTCTTCGGCTTCTTGATTCTGCATATTCAGCCCTTCGTTGATGCTTTCCATATGCGGGGCAAAGGCTTGCACCAAATGAATCACCTCAGCCATTTCCACCGAAGCCTGCTTTGTTTCTTCGACACTGCGATGAATATCTTCAGAAAACTTATCCATACTCATCACACCACCAGCAACGGCTGATTGCACCTCTTTCACCATTTGTTCAATGTCATAAGTGGCAACGGCTGTTTGGTCGGCTAGGCGGCGAATTTCACTGGCGACCACAGCAAAACCGCGACCATATTCCCCTGCCTTTTCTGCTTCAATTGCAGCGTTTAACGACAATAAATTAGTTTGATCTGCGACCTTGTTAATCGTCGTGACCATGCTGCTGATACTGCCAGCCTTCTCACTCAACACGGCAAGTTTACTGGTAATCGCCTGCGAAGAATTTGCCATCGTATTCATGGTGTTATCCATATGCGTCATGCGTGACTGACTGCGTCCAGCGGCATCATCTGCCTGTTGCACCAATTGATTGGTTTCTTGAACGGCATGCCCAAGATCGCGCGAGGTGATGGTGATTTCTCGAATCGAGGCGGCGACTTGGTTGGCAGTGGCTGCATATTCCGTGGTGCTTGCCTCCTGCTCTTTGGCGGAAGCTGCGATCTGCTTCATCGAGCCAGCCACTTGAATGCCCGCCCGCTGAACGCGCTGAATCAAATGGGTTAAACGATCCATCAAACGGTTCACAAGGTGGGCAAGGGTGGCCGTCTCATCCTGCCCCTGTTCATCCAAGCGCAACGATAAATCAGCACCACCATCGGCCAGTTCCCGCACGCGTACAATCAGTTGCTTCAACGGACGGGATAAATGCCACGCCAGAACCACCAAAAACAGTAATAAAAGCATACTCATGACCGATAATGCAATAGTGAATAGGCGATCGTTATATGCTGTACTCGCCACCTGTGTTTCTTGATTCGTCGTTAGCAAATCATGAATGGCAACCTGCATCACATGAATGCTTTTGAGTACATCGTCGCTTTTTTGCGTATTGGCAGCAGCTTCTATAACAACCTGCTTAACACCTTCAACAAGATCGAGAAAAGACGCATGATAAATGTCCATTTTCTTTTTAATTTCTTTTTTATCACTGTCGCTCAAAGAGCTAGCTTTAAGCAGGCTTTCAAAACGTTTACGCTCTTCTGCCATTTCCATCACATATTGATCTTTTTGCCGTGCTAAAAAGTCTTTTTCATGGCGGCGCATCTGTAGCATGGAGTGTGCCAGCGTAATTTCGTTGTGGGTGTTGAGGATGCCTTCTACCGCATGTACTGCATCACGAAGCTTACCCAACAAACCGCTGTTTTCATCCAACCCCAATGCTGTTTGTGTTTTTACCATGCTAAAGAACTGGTCGCGGGTTGCAGTCCATTGCATATGAGCTTTTTGCACCACATCTTGATCCTCGGCAGTGAGCAAGGTGGTATCCATTTCCTCAAAAAGCTGATCGATTTTATGCGCCGTCAAATTGTAAGCGTTTATCATCTCTTCTTTGCGATGAACCTGAAACTGGTTGCTTATAGCAATCGATTGTAAAACATACTCAGTGGTTTTATCAACGTTACCATCCAAAACCATAATGCGCTGACTGGCTTCGCTAAGTGCATTATGTTGTGCTGTTCCAGTAATTTGCAACCATAGTAAAACGATAAAATAGATCAGCAACAAAACACTGGGGATAAATAATTTCTGGTTAATAGTAAAACGCTTAAGCATAAAAACCCTCCTCGGCGAGTATGGCAAACAGTCACCTGCCTTGTCAATAACTCCAAAGCAGGCACTGCCTACACTGCCTAACATAAAACATGGGCTTTCCGTTTAAGATGGGACAAAAGCAATAGGGATATGCGAAACATATAAGGTTGTGGTTGAGGTACGAAACCCAACTTTAAAACAACAACACGTTATTTAGGCTATGCTCCTTTGTTGGGTTTCGTGCCTCAACCCAACCTACATGATGGTCTTGTAGTGTACGTGCGTCCCGTCTTAAAAGGGAAGCCCAGTAATTCTTATCATGAGACGACAGCAGCGTCGTGACTTTTTGAGCGACTCAAGGCGAAATCAGGGATGAAACCTCAGTTTGCATGGTAAAGACTTAAGCCACGAAACAACGACGATGTGGTCAAAAAAACACATCGTTCAATATGCCGCAAGCGCATCTTTTGACAAAATTACAAACCATCATATATTGCGTTTTAATCTAAGTTAAACCATTATATATGGAGTTATATATGCGTTCCACTGGTTTGCATGCTTTGCCGCCATCGTTGCAACGAGAGTTAAAAAAGCTTGGTACTGACATTCGCCATGCACGCATTCGTCGCAAGTTGACGATGAGCGAACTGGCGGAGCGCGCATTTATCTCCGAAAACACCCTTGCGCGTATTCAAAAGGGGAATCCATCGGTTGCCATTGGTATTTATGGTCGCGTGCTTGCGCTGTTGGGCATTACTGGGCGCATGGGTATGCTGGCCGATATTTCAGTCGACCCTATTTCTCGTGATCTAGAAAACGCCGCCCTGCCCAAGCGGGTGCGTAAAAAGAGCGTGCGATGATGGATGTGTTCATTGGCAATCAGCATGTTGGTCAGCTAATTATTCGCGATAATAGCTCTACCTTTATGTACACAGATGAATGGCAACGCATTGGTTTTCCTCTTACGCCAAATCTACCGTTGCAGATTAAAGATCATCATGTGGTGGGTCTTCACGGAATATTTTCTGATGCATCCCCTGACCGTTGGGGTAGGAAACTGATTGAGCGAAAACTTCAAAAGCATTGGTTGCATGAACAGGAATACATATTGGCTGTTTCTGATCGGTTGCGACTTGGCGCGCTTCGTTTTTCGCTTGATGGGGGTAAAACATTTGAGAGCAAAGCGGATCACATCCCGCCATTAAGCTCATTGCCTAAATTCAAACAACTCACCGATGCCATCATGCGCGGCGAAGAACATGACTACAGCGAATTGATCAGCAATGCTTCATTGGGTGGGGCGCGGGCAAAAATTGTGGTGGAAGATCAAGAACGGCAATGGATTGCCAAAGTACCACAGATTCACGATACGAATGATGTTGAGGGGTGGGAATATGTCTGTCTGAAGCTGGCGCACGCTGCGGGCATTTGTACCTCAGCATGCACGTTGCATGGCGATAGCAACAATCACACCCTTCTGCTCTCCCGTTTTGATCGCGAGGATGGCGATAAAATTCACTACATGTCCGCCATGACGCTGTTGGGACTGCGCGATGGTGACGAAAGCAGCTATATTGATCTGGCGTTTGAGATGACCGATAAAATTGGAACGAAATGTTTGCCAGAGTTGTACCGCCGTATGTTGTTTAATATCTTAGTGTCCAACACCGATGACCACTTAAGAAACCACGGTTTTCTTTACCGCAATGGCGCATGGAAGCTGTCGCCAGCCTTTGATATTACCATCAGCCACCGCCCTTATGGTAGCAATCATGCCTTACGATTAAATGGAGAAGACCCTGACACCTTTGCTACCGCGCTGAATATTTGTGAATACTTCGGTCTAAAGCGTCAGGATGCGCTTACCATTCTGTCGGAGGTTGTAAGGGCTACATCTGCATGGCAAAGGTTTGCCAAAAAGGCGGGTGTATCTGGCTACCACCAAGTGCAACCGAGCATCTTCATTGAGCAGGCAACAATGGCGATAGGGGGGCATGAAGACTGCTCATTGTAGCGCGTGCTGTACTGAGGACTAAAGCCTCCACCCACCATAGCCTAAATGATTCACAAATACCGTTGCGGGCAAAGGTTCTACGCAATCATCATGACGATTTATGAATCATTCAGGATAAGAAGAAGCGCGTTTTTTTTAGGGTGGCAGCACGTCATTGCGGGCTTGATTCGCAATCCATAGAACGGGCCCAAGACTGGGGATTGGATCAAGCGAACCATGATGAATTTTTAGATTACGATGCTGTATGAAAAAAATTCAGCCTCCCGTTTAAGACGGCCTCGATCATGAGGTAAACTGCAACTATTCACTCTTATCTGTGTGCATCTGTGGGCTATTATTCCAGCGGTTGCAAATAGATTCTCCGACCGCAGGTAATCTATAAGCTATTGATTTTGCTGTCCCGTCTTAAAAGGAAAGCCTGTTTTATTGCATCATGCCTGCTCCACAGTTTGTGACGCGACGGATGGTGTGAGATTAGTGGGATGGGATGGGATTAGGTTGGAT
>CAZYAI010000025.1:0-35672 GCA_964645625.1 uncultured Zetaproteobacteria bacterium | reverse complement strand
CATTGCGGACTTGATCCGCAATCCAGTGAACGAACGCAAGACTGGATACCGCATCGAGTGCGGTACGACCGAGGAAAACCACGTCATTGCGGACTTGATCCGCAATCCAGTGAACGAACGCAAGACTGGATACCGCATCGAGTGCGGTACGACCGAGGAAAACCACGTCATTGCGGACTTGATCCGCAATCCAGTGAACGAACGCAAGACTGGATACCGCATCGAGTGCGGTACGACCGAGGAAAACCACGTCATT
Organism: uncultured Zetaproteobacteria bacterium; assembly: GCA_964645625.1. Classification (GTDB taxonomy): domain Bacteria; phylum Pseudomonadota; class Zetaproteobacteria; order Mariprofundales; family Mariprofundaceae; genus AB-137-C09. Next base: position 35,416 of record CAZYAI010000025.1, on the reverse strand, counting down.
GCGGACTTGATCCGCAATCCAAAGAACAGACGCAAAACTGGATACCGCATCAGGTGCGGCATGACCGAAGGAAACCACGTCATTGCGGACTTGATCCGCAATCCAGAGAACAGACGCAAGACTGGATACCGCATCAAGTGCGGTATGACCAAGGAAAACCACGTCATTGCGGACTTGATCCGCAATCCAGTGAACAGACGCAAGGCTGGATACCGTATCAAGTGCGGTACGACCAAAAAGCTTGTTTCAGTGCGCACTCACGTTTTGACCGCTATCAACGCACACCTTGAAAATTTTGGTATCTTTCTTGTTATTCGTGTGTTTTCGTGTCTTTCGTGGTTTATGTTTTTTCACCACATCATCTTTGCAACCACCATCCTCATAAAAACAACACCATGCGTACTCACCCATGAAAGATACTGTTCGCGCACTTGCCGCTGAATACGGCTTTTCGCTGTGTCGTTTTACACGCCCTGCGATTAAGGAACAACATCGCCAAGCCTTGCTCGACTGCATTGCTGCTGGTCATCATGCCGATATGTCGTGGATGGCAGAGGAAACACGTTTAGCGCGCCGTTTTGACCCTGCCTCAATGCTGGATGGTGTGCAAAGCGTGATTGTCTTGGGCATGTTACACCGACCACCAACGCAGCAACCACCAGCATCTTCACCTGCTCAAGCTATCATTTCCGCCTACGCTTTGGGGGATGATTACCACGATGTCATGAAAAAACACTTGCGCCAATTTTGCCTTGCCTTGGAGCGACTCGCCGCCGATGCTAAGCCCGATCAACGTATTTATGTGGATACCGCGCCTGTGATGGAACACGCATTGGCAGAATCCGCAGGCTTAGGCTGGCTGGGCAAACACAGTTTAAGCATCGACCGTCAATATGGCTCGTGGTTTATGCTCGGCGAGGTATTTACCACCGCTGATTTTGCCCCCGATGAAGCAACAAGCAGTCATTGCGGCACGTGCACGGCCTGCCTTGATCTGTGCCCTACGCAGGCGATTATTGCTCCGATGCAAGTGGATGCACGTCGCTGTATCTCGTGGTTGACGATTGAATACAAAGGGATCATTCCACTGGCTTTGCGACCACTGATTGGCTACCACCTGTACGGCTGCGATGATTGCCAAAGCTGTTGCCCTTGGAACCGTCACGCGCAAGCCCCTGAATCTTATACCCTTGAAACAAGAGCGGAAAACATCCTGCCTGAACTGGCTGGTCTTATGCAGCTTGATGATGCAGCGTTCCGTCAACGATTCAGGAAGTCCCCCATTCGACGTACAGGGCGTGATGCGTTCATACGTAATGCTTGCGTCGTGGCTGGGAATGCTGGTGACCCATTGCTGGCACCGCTGCTTGCCTCCTTGGTGGCAGACGCTGCGCCCGTGGTGCGCGCTCATGCGGCGTGGGCTTTGCCTCGTACGGTATTAGCCGACGATGCAGACTTATACCTTCAACGTTTGATGCACGCCATCAGCCAAGAATCCGATGCGCAGGTGCTGCCCGAGTTGCACGCCGCCTGCCAGCAACTTAGGAGTATGCTATGACAACCCCCGCAGCCTTTATTTTTGACCTTGATGGCACATTGATTGATGCCTTGCCCGATATTAGGGCGAACACCAACCGCGCCTTGGAAGAATTGGGTTATGATTTTCAGCTATCGCTGGCTGAAACCCAGCCTCATGTCGGTGGTGGCGCGCAAAAGCTTGCTTCTAATGTATTAAACAAGCCGATGGATCATGACGATACGATGGCATTGTACCATGCTTTTACCCGCCATTATGAACAGCACCCCGCAGACTTTGGCAGACCATTCCCTGGTGTCATGGAAGTGCTAGATACCCTGCGCGCACGTGACATCCCGATGTCTGTGGTGACGGCAAAACCTGCCAAGGCGCGTGTACAAGTCTTGGATGCTTTAGGGCTTACCCCCTATTTAACCTTGGCTTTGTCACCAGAAGATGGCTATGCCAAAAAACCAGCCCCTGATATGTTGTTACGTTGCTGCGAAGCCATGGGCGTACAACCTGTTGACACGATCATGGTGGGCGACACCCGTTTTGACCTCGAAGCTGGTTTTAATGCCCATTGCGGCTGGGTAGGGTTTGCCGAGCATGGCTACCAAGACCTGCCGCCAGAATATGCCGAGCGAGTGATTAGCTTGCCACAGTTCACCGATTTATTGAAGCTGTGCGATGACTAATATCGACGGTATTTACGGTATTTTACCCTCAGGTTTAAGTACCGAATTGTTGCTGCAACAAGCAGAAGCTGCCATGCGTGGTGGAGTGCGCGTGCTACAATACCGCAACAAGCAACCTGGCTTCCACCGCGCCCGCAAACAAGCAAAGGCATTGCGCGCCCTATGCCGTGATTATCAAACCATGTTCATGGTGAATGATTCGATACCGCTCGCCTTGGCGTGCGAGGCGGATGGCGTACATCTGGGGCGTGAAGATGCGATGGATTTAACCCAAGTACGGCGCGACATCGGCAATCATCTATGCATGGGCATTACCTGTCGTGCTGACGCCGCATTGGCGAAACACGCACTGGCTTGCGGTGCGGATTATCTATCCTTCGGTGCTGTGTTTGCCAGTTCAACCAAGGCGGATGTTCCTGTGATTGGACTGCCACGATTGCAACGCGCACGGCAGATGTTTCCCGATGCCACCATCTGTGCCATTGGTGGTATTGATGCCTCGCGTTTAGAAGCGGTTAAAGCCTGTGGTGTGAATGCTGCGGCGGTCATTTCCAGCCTGTTTACCGCTGAGGATATTGAACAACAAGCGCGCCTGATGGTGAGCGCGTGGCAGAAGTAAAAAACTCCCGCCCTACCGCCAGCCTTACCATCGGTGGCTCGGATAATGGCGGTGGCGCAGGCATTCAAGCAGATTTACGCATGTTTGACCGTTTGGGTGTGCGCGGTTGCTCTGTTACCACCGCCCTGACCGCGCAAAATCCACAACGTGTTTACCGCATAGAAGCTACGCCATTGCCACAATTACAAGCAGAATTGGATGCCGTATTTGATTATTTTGATGTCGCAGTCGTCAAAACAGGGATGTTGCTCGATCAAACACGGGTTCACGCTATAGCGCAAGGCTTACAGCGATACCATGCTGACAAACCGCTGGTGATTGATCCTGTTATTATATCCAGCAGCGGTAGCGCGTTATTGGACGACGCAGGTTTAGAAGCTCTCAAACAAACGTTGTTGCCACAAGCCACACTGATTACCCCTAACCTGCAAGAGGCTGCAACCTTGTTAGGGCAAACCTGTATTGATGATCCACTCGAAGCAGCAAGCGCGTTGGCAATGCGTTACCATGCCGCTGTGCTGCTCAAAGGTGGTCACGGTAGCGGCGCGCAACGCCATGATTTTTTGTACACATTGGCTGGTGACGTGCATGTTTTCTCTCACCCTGCCCAAACATGGAGTATCGACCAAGCCCACGGCACAGGCTGTCGCCTAGCATCAGCGATTACCGCTAAACTTAGTCAACAACAACCATTAGCCCAGGCCTGCCAACAAGCGATCAAAGCACTGCAACGCGATATTGCTTCGCCAGCGACGAAATAATACAAAAGGAATAACACATCATGAGCCAAGGCTTTGAGATTCATATATTTAATCGCCGAGAAAACAAAATGGAAATCGAAAAAGTCTATGGCGACGGTATGGTGAAGTTTGCTTACGGCAACCCTATCGGGCGGCTTTTAGGGCCTGTGATTGCCAGTAAAATGTTCAGCCAATGGTATGGATCGTTGCAAGATAGCCCGAAATCAGCGCGAAAAGTCGCGCCGTTTATTAAAAACTTTGCGATCAACATTGACCAATACCAAAAAGGCAGCTTCCAAGATCAACCTATCGAAGCATCTTACCAATCATTCAATGAGTTCTTTATTCGCGCCTTTGCAGAGGGGCAAAGGCAGTTTACCCCGCAGGATGATGAAATGGGAGCTTTTGCCGAAGCGCGTTACTTTGCTTATGACAGCATGCACGATGACCTGACCATTCCCGTCAAAGGTTCGATGTTACGCGCTGTTGACCTTATAGGTGATGCGCAATTAGCCCAAGACTTTATCGGAGGACCCTTGATGATCGCAAGGTTATGCCCTGTGGATTATCACCGTTACCATTACCCCGACGATGGCAAAAACCTTCAATCATTCACCATTCCTGGTGATCTGCACTCAGTGAACCCATTGGCATTGCGCTACAGGCAGGATATTTTTATTAAAAACGAACGGCGTGTTTCGATTTTGGATACAGCACATTTTGGCAAACTTGCCTACATTGAAGTTGGCGCGACCTGTGTGGGTAAAATCGTACAATCGTTTGATGAATCCAAGCCTTTCAAAAAAGGCGATGAAAAGGGTTATTTCCTTTTTGGCGGCAGTACGGTGATTGTGTGTGGCGAACAGGGACGGTGGACTCCCGCTGACGATATACTAGAACATACCAAAGCAGGGAGTGAAACATACATTCAATTGGGCGATGTGCTGGCTTATAGCAGCAAAAGCTGACGCTATCACAAGGGTGGACTTCACGTAGTATGAAGCCCACCCTTGTTATTTACACTGGAAGTTAAATCAAACTTCTCCGCAATCTGCAATAAAGCAGGGCTTTGTGGTTTGACCACTGCGTGACCCCACTGCTTGCAATGCTTCAACAACATCTTGACCAGAAATTACTTCACCAAAAACAACATGCGCACCATTCAAATGAGGCGTAGGAATAAAGGTGATGAAAAATTGAGAACCATTGGTGCCAGGCCCTGCATTAGCCATAGAGAGCAGGTACTTTCTATCATGCTTGTGAATAAAGTTTTCATCAGCAAACTTTTCACCATAAATAGACTCGCCACCTGTACCGTTTTGACGCGTAAAGTCGCCGCCTTGCGCCATGAATCCGTCAATCACGCGGTGAAAAGGGCTACCTTTGTAATGCAGTGCTTTTCCAGACCGTCCTACACCCTTCTCTCCCGTGCAGAGAGCTCTAAAGTTTTCTGAAGTTTTAGGGGTATCTTCATAAAGCTGAAAGGTTATTCTTCCTGCAATTTCACCACCAATTGAAACATCGAACCAGACTTGAGACATTATACGACTCCTTGATTTCACCTTTTTCAAGGCGTTGTAATGGAAAACGCTGTGGAAAAACAGCTAGCTGTCAAGAGATTTAAGGGTAAGAAAACAATGACCACAGATTGCGTATCTTCTTAAAAGAAAAGCTGAATATAAGGGTTGCGGGTACCCACAAAGGAGTACCCTTATTATGAGGGGAGCACGAACTAACGATCATCCCCCTTTATGCGATTACTGATGAATCGCTCGCCCTTCGGAGTCTAGGACTGATTCGTGGATCATTTCTGACAATGTGGGGTGTGGGAACATGTGATGAATCAACTCTGCTTCCGTGGTCTCCAACGTGCGTGCCAGTTGCAAGGTTACAATTAACTCGGTTGCCTCTGCACCGACGATATGCGCGCCCAATAACTCACCTGTTTCGGCGTGGAAAATCGTTTTAACCATGCCTTCGGTTTCACCCAGCCCCATTGCTTTACCGTTAGGCGCGTAAGCCATGCGCCCAACTTTGATCGGGATGCCTTCGTCTTTACATTGCTGCTCTGTTTTACCACAGGAACCAACCTGCGGCTGGCAATAGGTACAACCTGGTACATTACCATAATCAACGGCGTGCGGGTGTTGCCCAGCAATAGCTTCGACGCAGACAATGCCTTCGTGACTTGCCACATGCGCCAAAGCAGGTGCGCCAATGACATCACCAATGGCATAAATACCAGGGTGGTCGGTGCGGTACCAATCATCTACGGCAATGGTTTGACGCTCAACCTGCATTTGCGTGTGTTCTGCGCCAATGGTGTCGGTATTGCCCACCACGCCGACAGCAACCAAGCAAATATCGCCTGTAATCTGCTTGCTTTCGCCCTTGACGGTGTATTCAACCACGGCGCGACCATCAAGCTGCTTGGCAGATGTGACCATCGCGCTGGTTACGGTCTTGATTTTTTGCTTTTTAAAGCTGCGTGCTACCACTTTGGCAATTTCTTCATCTTCCAGCGGCAGGATGTGATCGGCAGCTTCAATCACCGTCACATTAGCACCCATCGCGTTGTAGAAGTAGGCGAATTCCATGCCAATCGCACCTGAACCAATGACAATCAGTTCCTTAGGCGTAGTAGTGGGAACCAGTGCTTTTTTGTAAGTGATAATCACTTCATCATCGACTTCCATGCCTGGGAAGGCACGCGCTCTGGCACCTGTAGCAACAATGACGTGCTTGGCGGTAACGGTCTGCTCGTTGCCGTCAGCACCTTGCACCAGCAGAGTGTTGTTAGGCGCAAAACGCGCCACGCCTTCGATATGCGTGACTTTGTTCTTTTTGAACAAAAAGCCAATGCCTTTATTGAGTTTGCCAGAAATACCACGCGAACGTGCAACGGCAGCTTCGATGTTGGGCTCCATAGCCGTTACACCCAAGCCCAATTCGTCACCGTGACCGCGAATAACCTGCACCAACTCTGCCGTACGCAACAATGCTTTGGTGGGGATGCAACCCCAGTTCAGGCAAATGCCACCTAAATGGGTGGATTCGATACAGGCAGTTTTTAACCCCAACTGTGCTGCCCGAATCGCTGCCACATAACCGCCAGGTCCTGCACCAATAATGACCACATCGTATTCACCATCGGGGTTAAACACGCCAGCGGGTTTGAGGGTAAGTTCCTCTTCTTCGGCATCGCCTGTGGTACTCGCTGCCACCGCTGTTTGTAACGCAACGGCAACTTCTTCGGTGGTCGCAACAGGGGCTTCGCTATTCGCGCTCACAGGGCTGTAATCTTCGGGGACATCTTCGCCATCTTCAGCAATCACCGCAATGGCTTCACCAACTGGGATCACGGAACCAGCAGGCGCAATGATGCGGTGCATGATGCCTTCATCAATGACTTCCAACTCCATCGTGGCTTTGTCGGTTTCGATTTCCGCCATGACTTCGCCAGACTCCAGCGTGTCTCCCTCTTTTTTTAACCAGCGTGCAATTTTACCTTCCGTCATGGTTGGTGAAAGCTGGGTCATAAATACATCAATAGGCATGGTATTCTCTCTGCGTTATTTAGCCTGAATTATTCACAAATACTGTCGCGCCCTTGCTTGCCCCTTTGCCCGCAACGAATACCTTGTCAGTCGAGCGTATCCACTGGTACGCTACTCCCGACAAGGCATCCGTTGCAAACAAAGGTTCTACGCAATCATCACGACGATTTATGAATAATTCAGGTCAGGTGGGGGTGTGCTTGCGCACCAGAAGGGCTGTCTCCTTCTTAACATAAGAAGGAGACAAGAGCTTGAGTATTACATCAACAAACCAGCGGGGCGTTCAATGTGCTTCTTCAGTGCGGCAAGGAACTGCGCGCCAACAGCACCATCAACGACACGGTGGTCACAAGAAAGCGTCAGTGTCATCATTTGTTGCACACGAATATCACCATCGACCACGACAGCACGCGCTTCGGTTGCGCCCACGGCAAGAATCGCACCTTCAGGCGGGTTCACAATGGCTGCAAACTGCGGAATGCCAAACATACCGAGGTTGGAGACAGAGAATGTACCGCCAGTGTAATCGTCAGGCTTCAATGCCCCAGCGCGAGCACGACCCGCAAGGTCACGCACATCAGCAGAAATATCCACTACACCTTTTTGCTCAGCAAAACGCACCACGGGGGTAATCAAGCCGCCATCAATGGCAACAGCAACCGAGATGTGCGCATGTTTATGCATCAGCGTATGACTGTCCGTCCAACTGGCGTTGGCAGCAGGCACATCTTGCAGTGCTTTTGCCACGGCTTTAATCACGAAGTCATTGACGGAAAGCTTAAACTCGCCTTCAGCCGCCTCATTTAACTGTGCGCGAAGATCCATCAAGCGATCCATCTGCACATCAATATTGAGGTAAAAATGCGGTACTTGTTGTTTGGATTCGCTTAAACGGCGAGCGATGGTTTTACGCATCATGCTATTTTCAACGCGTTCAAACTCATCTTCGTGGTAAGGCAATGGACCACTGGGCATAGGACGCGGCGCAGGTGGAACACGCACATCGGCATGTTGGCTGAGGCTAATGCCGCGCTTCATCGCACGCTCTACATCCACTTTAATAATGCGTCCGCCAGGGCCTGAACCTTGCAAGGCAGCAAGGCTGATGCCGCGCGCGTTCGCCAAACGACGAGCCAACGGCGTGGCCTTGATGCGTCGATTATCACGGCTAACATCTATTGGCGCAGCTTCAGCGGTAGCGGCTGGTGTTGCGGTGGAGGCAACGGAGCTTGCCGCTTTTGTCACAGGCTCTGCCGCAGCAACAGGCTCTGCTGGAGTTGCTGGAGTTGCTGGAGTTGCTGGAGTTGCTGGAGTTGCTGGAGTTACGCCTGCGGGTTGGTAGTCGGCTGGGACTTCTTCACCGTCTTCGGCAATGATTGCAATGGCATCACCGACGTTCACAGTCGCGCCTTCAGGAGCAATGATGCGGTGCATGACACCTTCATCAACCACTTCCATTTCCATGGTGGCTTTGTCGGTCTCAATTTCCGCCATCACATCGCCAGATTCCAGCGTATCACCCTCTTTTTTGAGCCAGCGTGCAATTTTGCCTTCCGTCATGGTTGGCGAGAGTTGGGACATCAATACATCAATCGGCATGGTTTACCTCATTCCTCGATTCAATTACGGTAGCAAACAGCACGGGCTGCTTCAACGATTTCAGCCACGCTGGGCAGTGCCAGTGTTTCTAAATTAGCGGCATAAGGCATGGGCACATCTTTACCCGTTACTCGCGCCACTGGCGCATCCAGATCATCAAAGGCGCGCTCCATAATGCGGGCAGAAATTTCTGCACCAATACCTGCAAAACGCCAACCTTCTTCCACCACTACGGCACGATTAGTTTTGGCAACCGAAGCTAAAATCGTCGCTTCATCCAGCGGACGAATCGTGCGCGGGTCAATCACTTCGGCACTGATGCCCTCTGCGGCCAAAACTTCAGCCGCCTGCAAGGCATAGCCAGTCATTCGCGAATGCGCCACCACGGTTACATCGCTGCCCGCACGTTTAATATCGGCCTTACCCAGCGGAATGATGTATTCATGCTCGGGAACCTCATCAATGTCGCCATAATTGATTTCGTTTTCAATGAAAATAACGGTGTCATTATCACGAATCGCCGCTTTAAGCAGCCCTTTGGCATCAGCAGGGTTCGATGGCATCACCACCTTTAAGCCTGGGATATTGGCAACCCAGTTTTCCAAACTCTGCGAATGTTGCGCGCCAACGCGAGCGGCAGCACCGCCAGCACCACGGAACACCAGTGGGCAACTGTATTGCCCAGCAGACATGTATTTCATTTTAGCAGCAGCATTAACGATTTGATCCAGCGCAAGAATAGCGAAGTTCCACGTCATGAACTCAATCACAGGGCGCAAGCCAGCCATCGATGCGCCAACCCCTAAGCCAGCAAAGCCTAGCTCGGTAATCGGTGTATCAATCACCCGTTTAGGGCCAAATTTTTCCAGCATGCCTTGGGATACTTTGTACGCGCCATTGTATTCCGCGACTTCTTCACCCATCAGAAACACACGGTCATCGCGCTGCATTTCTTCGCACATTGCCTGATTCAGGGCTTCACGGTAGGTAATTTTAGCCATTATTCGACTCTCCCATTAGGGTAAGGGTATGCGTGTTCAATGGGATCATTGATAATATCTGTCCACAGTTCGGAAGGATCGGGTTCTGGTTGTGCCTCAGCAGCTTTTGCCACCTCTGCTACTGCTTTTTTAATGTTACGATCAGTTTCTTTAAAGGCATCTTCATCGCCCAAGCCTGCTTCAATCATCAGTTCTTGTAAGTGTGCGATAGGGTCGCGACCTTTGCGCCACTCTTCCACTTCGTCACGGGTGCGGTAGGTAGCAGGGTCAGACATAGAGTGACCACGGTAACGGTAAGTAATAGCCTCGACAATAATAGGACCATGACCTTCACGAGCATGCGCAATGGCTTCGCTCATTTTGGTTTCCACCTCTAGCACGTTCATGCCGTCAATCGCCATACCTGGTACTTTGAAGCTGATACCGCGCTTAAACAAGCTGGTTTCTGCCGAGGCACGCGCCAAAGATGTACCCATCGCGTATTGGTTGTTCTCCACGATAAATACAATAGGGAGTTTCCATAAAGCAGCCATATTGAAGGATTCATAAACAGCACCCTGATTGATGCCACCATCACCCATAAAGCACAGGGTAACGCGCCCATCATCACGGTACCAACTAGAAAAGCCAAAGCCCAAACCAATCGGTACTTGTTCGCCCACAATACCATTGCCGCCAGCAAAATTATGTTCGATGTCAAACATATGCATCGAACCGCCCTTGCCTTTAACGATGCCGCCTGCGCGTCCGAGCAATTCCGCCATGACTGCCGTGGGGTCAGAACCGCGAGCCAGTGCATGACCGTGGTCGCGGTAACTGGTCATCATATAATCTTCAGGCTTGGCAGCTTGGTTCGTACCCACACAGACAGCTTCCTGACCGTTGCATAAATGACAAAAGCCGCCGATTTTTTTTAAGCCGTACATTTGCCCCGCTTTTTCTTCAAAGCGGCGGATATAAAGCATCTCATCATGCATCGCATGCAGGGTTTTCGCATCATAGAAGCGACCCTGATAATCAAGTCCGTCAGGTGACGGTGTATTGGCAGACATGAGTCCTCCAGGAGCTGATCTATCACGGGTGGTTGTGACTGAACCTTTCCCGCTTCATCGATTAAAAAGTGCGCGAACTCTGCCGAAATGGACTTTTTTCAGCAACCGCGAGTAATTTCGGGGTAAAAAAACACGGTGGACAATCAACGCCAGTGGTTTACTCTTCGCTCAATAGCTATAATTTAATGATGTGCAGACATACGCTTGCTCACCACAATAAAGGTCACCATATGCCCATAGATTCCGACTCACTGGCGATTGCTGCTTTTATCCGGCAGATGAAGAAATACTATGTGCAAACCTATGGCGACACCGACCCTCAGTTTGATGAAATCAGCTGTTGGGCGGCTCATCTGGCATTAGAAAACCTCAGTAATACCAATTCCTTATACCACGACCTTGAGCATACGATTCTCGTCTCTTCAGCGGCCTTGGCAATTCTGCAAGGCAAGCATTTGCTCGATGGCGGCATTACGCCATCCGACTGGATGCACTTTATGGTGGCTTCGCTGTTCCACGACATTGGCTTTTTACGGGGCATTTGCCAAGGCGATGACGGTGACAATATCGTTGCTGACCAACAAGGGAATCACGCAAACGTTCCACACACAGGGACTAACGCTGCATTGATGGCATACCATGTGGATCGCGGTCAGGTCTTTATTCGCGAACGTTTTGCCAAACAACTGAGCAACAATATGATTGATGTGGATCGTATTGCAGAATACATCGAAATGACACGATTCCCCATTCCTAACGATGAGTTCCATCAACAAAGCCATGGTTATGCGGCACTGGTTCGTGCTGCTGACCTAATCGGTCAATTAGGCGACCCTGCTTATATGAAAAAAATCCCCGCACTGTTTTATGAGTTTGAAGAAATCGGTGCCAACGCACGCTTAAATTACAAAACTCCTGGCGACATGCGGGAGAAATATGGTGCTTTCTTCTGGAACTCCATCCACCCTTATATCGGCGATGCCATTCGTTACTTACAAGTGACCCACGAAGGTCGCCAATGGATCACCAACCTTAATTCCCACGTTTTTGCTGCTGAACATCAGCAGTTCTGAGTACCTATGCTGACACGCGCCCTTCATTATGCCATTACCTTAATGCAACAAGCCTCCATCACGCCCGATGACCATGGCTGCCAAGATTTTATCGAACAAGCACTGGAGCCACTGGGGTTTAGTCGCCAACGCATTGATTGCGGTGGTGTAAGCAACAGCATTTACCTGCGCCCTGGCGAAGCAAATGGTGTCTTAGGTTTCGCTGGACATACAGACGTTGTTCCCGTTGGGCCGCCTGATTTGTGGTTATACCCACCGTTTTCTGCCACCGTTGCCATGAACAGCGACGGGCACGATGTACTGCATGGGCGCGGCGCACAAGATATGAAGGGCGGCATAGCTTGCTTCATGGCGGCTATCGCTTACCTACATGCTCACCAAATACCGCTACCATCCTTGCAACTGTTGATCACCTCCGATGAAGAAGGCGAATCCATTGATGGTACGATCCGTTTGGTTGAACACCTAGAAGCAAACAACGCGCTGCCCGATGCCGTGGTCGTGGGTGAACCCTCTTGCCGCCATCAGGTAGGCGATACCATTCGTCGCGGACGACGCGGCGTAGCGCAAGCCAAACTGTGTATTCGTGGTCAACAAGGGCATTCAGCCTACCCCGCCGATGCAGACAATGCGATTCACCGCGCCCTGCCTGTATTGCAAGCGATTGCCGCATTGGATTGGGGTACAGGCTGTGACGGCTTCCCTGCCACTACCTGCCAAATCACCAACCTGCAATCAGGCACAGGGGCGATGAATGTGATTCCTGGCGATGCACGTGCAACCTTGGATATTCGCTACAATCCTTCCAATAATTTTGAAGAAATTCGCCAACGCATTGAGGCATGTTGTGCTGACGTGCAATATGAAGTGGAGTGGAATCATGTTGCTATTGCATTTTCCACCCCCGATGGTGCTTTTTTGGATTTGGTGTCGGACAGTATCCATCGAGCTACAGGTCTAGAAACCGTGCGTGATACAGGCGGCGGAACCTCTGATGGTCGATTCCTCGCCGCTGCGGGGGTTCCCGTGGCAGAAATTGGACTTACCAACAGTACCATTCACCAAACAGGTGAATGCGTTGCCGTCGATGAATTAGCGCAACTATCGGCAATCTATGCACAGATTATTGAACACTTCCCCACCATGCTGCGCGATGAGTAACAACCGTTTACAGGCGGGCACCTTGGTCATCCTGCTATTGCTGCTGGGAGCATGGAGCTCCAGTCAAATCATGCAACGTGCGCAACCGCACATTCCACCGTGGCTGCAAGCCTTGGGCAATGACTTCACCCTGCAATCCGCTGCTGGTTCGGTCTCATTACACGATTTTGATGGACGTTTGGTCTTACTCTATTTTGGCTACACCCATTGCCCTGATGCCTGCCCGATGGCGATGTCGATCATCACTGGAGCGTTAAAATCACGGTCTGCGCACGATGCGGCGGGTGTTTTTATCAGTTTAGATCCACGCCGTGACACACCAGCGGTATTGCGTGACTACACCGCCTTTTTTCACCCTCATCTGATTGGGTTAACTGCCGACCCTAAAACGCTGGCAAACACGGCTGAACATTGGCGCGTTATTTACGACGTTCCCGATGCCAGCAAGGATGATTTTTATTCCGTGGAGCACTCCACCTTCATTTATCTCATCAACCGTCACGGCAAGGTCGTCGCGTTGTTTGATGAAAAAACCACAGCACAAGACATCTTACGCACCATGCGTTTATGGTAAACACCATGCACCAACAACGTTCCATGTTAACGGGCATGGCATTTTGCCACCCCATGCTACAAAACATTGCCGCACAGCGCGTCAAAAAGTCACGCCCGTTTATTGTGTGGATAACATGTTCCATGTTCATCCGCTACTTCATCACCCTATGTTTATTAGCGTTCGCCACGCCGTATGCACAGGCGTTTGCAAGTTCATCAGGCAATGCGGAGCAACTCTTTTCAACATTGTCGCCAGCACTGTTCCAAGTGCGAACCATTGAAAATAGCAGCCAAGAAAAAATATCTATTGGTTCAGGCTTTCAAATTTCGGCTAGCGGCATGGTGGCAACCAATTATCATGTGGTATCAGACTTGGCGCAGCACCCCAACAAATACCACCTGGTGTATGAAAATCAGAACGGGCAAAAAGGGCAGCTTCGTCTGTTACGGGTTGATGTGGTTAACGACCTAGCACTTTTGCAACTAGACAGCGAGCCCGCAGCGCAGTTTTTCAAGCTATCGACCACACCATCAAAGCAAGGGGAAAAGATTTATTCGCTGGGCAACCCTCGGGACATGGGTATGATTGTTGTGCCTGGTACCTATAACGGTTTCAAAAAGGGCAGTTACACCAAACGCGTACATTTTACTGGGGCTGTTAACTCAGGCATGAGCGGTGGCCCTGTGGTTAATCAAGCTGGTGATGTTATTGGTATTAATGTCGCCAGTGGCAGAAACTCCATCGGCTTATTGGTGCCTGTAGAGAAGTTACATAAGCTAATCAACACAAAGGAACTGAAACAAAGCACCATAGCTGAGCAAATAACGACACAACTACAGCAACAACAAAAACGTTTGTTTCAAGAAATCATGGCAGCACCGTGGCAAAGTAAAACGATGGGGAAAATGCGCATTCCGCACATTGATCTACCTTTCATCCGTTGCTGGGGTGACTCCAACACCGAAGAACTCAAGCCACATTACGACCTATCCACCACGCAATGCCGTCTCCATGGTGATATTTACTTGGGTTATAACTTTCGCACGCAAGGGTTAAAGATGCGTTTCCGCTGGTTTAATGACCGTAACCTAGGGACGATGCGGTTTTACACCATGCTTGGTAATAACTCTGATTACATACATTCAGCGAATGAAGCCTCAGAATTTGATACCAATCAATTTCAATGCCAGCATAGTACAGTACGCAACTCCAGCGGTAGTAACAGCCGTGTCCGCTTATGTTCACGCGCCTATAAGCATTATCCTGGCTTGTATGACACATTGTTTCTTGCCACCACCTTGGATCGTGACCATCAGGCGATGATTAGTGAATTTGCCATCAGTGGTGTGGAACAACGCACCGCTCAAGCCTTTATGCAACGCTTTATGGAGATGGTTCAATGGCAGTAACATTGGAACGGCAAGGGCTTCTTGCCGAAGGTGCGCGTCTGCACACGTTCAAAGGTGAACGGGTATTGATAGGGCGCGGCTACCATAACGACTTGGTATTACATGATCCTTATGTATGTCCGTCGCACAGCCGCTTATTCTGCCAAGAAGGGCAATGGTACATCGAAGACTTAGCATCCAGTAATGGTGTTTATGTAGGCAAAGAAAAACAACCTATCGATGGAGCCAAAGCGTTGGCATCGGGTGATTGTTTCCGCCTTGGTCGCACCAGTTTCCGTTTCCTATTACCCGATCATCCAGTCATGGAAACGCTGATACTTACACGTCAAAACCCACTGCTAACGTGGTGCGCTAAACCATTCCACATCATACTGTTAACGATCATGCTCGCCGCATTGCAGATGGTAGCCTATTATTTTGGTCATCAACAATTCAATTTTTATGCGGCATTGGGTGATGCTTTTAAGCAAATGTCCCTGTTCTTTCTTTTATTGATTCTTTTCTTATCTTGTAGCATACCATTGCTTAGCCATGTATCAAAAATAGCTTTGAACATCGGCGTTACCATGCTGATAGCTTGTGCCATGACCCTCATGGATGGGGTAAGCACACTGATTGTTTTTAACAGCAATAGCGTGTGGCTATCAGAATGGCTTACTGTATCGTTAAATTTTTCATTATGGTGCTTGTTATTTTATATCAATGCACGCCTGATCGTGCCGCAAGCAGCATGGTGGAAAATTTTATTAGGGATCAGTATTCCATTGGCTATCGTTGCTTACAATATATTTAATTTAAGCGATATCCTGAAAGAACCTGATCCAACAAAATGGGATAGGGTGCTCTTTAAACCAGCTTTCTTGCCACCATTCGCCAACATCGCGCCTGCAGAAAGCTTTAATGCATTCATCCAACGCAGTGACACGCTATTTGCCGACAGCAGCAAAAATGCAGCCGAAGCATTAGCCGAAGAAGATACAGCACCATAACTGCTACTCCTTAAGCAACGCACATAGGTTAGAATAAATAACGGGAGTCAACACATCACATGAAAGCGAGTAAACTCATAGCGCATCCAGAAGGCGGACGATTTCAAGAAGTTTTTCGCTCCAATGCGATCATCACAACCAGCGCGGGCGAACATCGATCTGCCCTCACGCATATTTATTTTTCCCTCAAGGCAGGGGAAGTGAGTCGCTTCCACAAAGTTTCATCCGATGAAGTGTGGAATCTATACCAAGGTAATGGCATCAAAATTTACACATGGGATGGCACAGAACGTCCACCTGTTTGCACCGAGCTATCGGCACAAGCTGAATCGTTTTGTCATATTGTTCCTGCGGGTGTGTGGCAAGCTGCTGAACCGATGGGTGAATCCGTTCTTGTAGGCTGTTCCGTTGGGCCAGGCTTTGAATTTGAAGACTTCCAACTCATAGATCCAGCATCTGAGGAAGCCCATTTGATGCAAACGATAGCCCCTAGGTTTTGTTAATCATCTATAAACAAGGGTCCTTCGATTAAACAACCTTGTATTTTATTCAGCTTCCCTTTTAAGACGTGACGCATGTGCACCATAAGAGCATAATGTATGGTTGTAGTTGAGGTCGAAACTCAATTTTAAAACAACCACACCTTATCTAGCCTGAATGATTCATCAATCGTCGTGATGATTGCAAACAAAGGGGCAGGAGATGTGCGGAGAATGATTGACACCATGTAAGCTAAGCTCAGGGTGTCAAAACTAAGAAAGGGGGATTCATGGGGGCAGAGTCAGCATACGGTATTCAATCGCTAAAAAATCTGGATGGTATTGAGCACATTCGGCTGCGACCACGGATGTACACCGATATTGGTTCGGAAATTGGCTGTCATCACATTGCGCAGGAAGTGTTGGACAACTGTGGTGATGAGGCGATTGGCGGTTTTTGCTCTAAAATCGTTGTCGAACTGGAATCCGATCATGTGATCTGCATTAGCGATAATGGGCGCGGCATTCCTGTCGAGGTTGACAAGGCATCGGGCATGAGTGGTGTCGAGATGGTGCTGACGCAAGATAAAGCGGGCGGCAAATTCGATCACGATAGTTACCAAGTATCAGGCGGTCTGCATGGCGTAGGCATTACCGTGACCAATGCCCTTTCCAGCTTCCTTGAAGCAACGGTGAAGCGCGATGGCGGCGAATGGTTTATGCGCCTAGAAAAGGGGCGCGTAGTAGAAACACTGCGGCGAGTAGCAGACTGCGGCCCACGCACACGTGGCACATCCATTCGTTTTTCCCCCGATCCAGAAATTTATGAACAAGCAACATTCCGTGTCCAGCAAGTGCGTCAGCAAGCGATGGATAAAGCGATTCTCATCCCAGGTTTGGAAGTAATCTTCAAAGCACCAGGCTTGGAAGCTGAACGATTCTGTTTCAAACGCGGTTTAGCAGAGTATATGGAAGCAAACATGGCTGATTCGCCTGTGTTTGAATTTTCGGGCGCGCTTGGCGATGTCGAAAAAGTACACTGGTTTTTTGCCGCATTTGATGAACCTATTGATGCCTTTGCGCGTTCTTATGCCAACACCGTGCCAACACCACGAGGCGGCACGCATGAAAAGGGTTTTGCCGATGGCATGCTAAAAGCAGTGCGTGAATACCTTGAACTACGCCCCGAATTAAAAAAGAGCCTTGCTAAAAACACACGTATTGTCGCCTCCGATGTGATGGCAAATACACAGATGGGGCTGTCGGTTTATATTAAGGACATCAGTTTTGAAGGGCAGACCAAACAGAAGCTCGGCTCACGCGAAGCAAGCAAGTTTGTTGCAGGGGTGATTCATGATGCCGCAGCACTGCTGTTGCATCGTGACGTGGAAGCCTCCGATGCTTGGGTCAAGCTGGTGGTGGATCGTGCTTCAGCGCGGGCAGCGGCGGAAAGCGGCAAAAAGAAGCGCGTGGAGCGGAAAAGTTACACAGGACGCACACCGTTACCAGGCAAACTACAGGATTGCCGCTTCAATGGTATCGAAGGCACTGAAGTTTATATCGTCGAAGGTGATTCGGCTGGTGGTTCAGCCAAGCAGGCGTGTAATCGAGACACGCAGGCAGTCATTCCAATCAAAGGAAAAATCCTCAACTGCGAAGGTATTGAGCCAGAAGATGCCATCACCAGCGAGGCGGTTGCAGACTTGGTGACCGCCGTTGGTTCAGGTGTGGGCAACATCTGCGATCCTGCCAGCCGCAGGTATGGCAAGGTTATCATCATGACCGATGCCGACGTTGATGGTTTGCACATCCAAAACCTGCTTGGCACGTTCTTTTACCGCTTAATGAAGCCGCTGATTGACGCGGGTTGCGTGTATATTGTGCAGCCGCCGCTGTATGGTGTCACCATCGGCAAACAAAAATACTATGCCCAAGATCAAGAAGAATTGGATGGTTTAAAGGCAATCGCAGCGGCAGAAAAGAAAAAAATCAGCTACACCCGCTACAAAGGTTTGGGTGAAATGGATCCTCCCGAGCTCGCCGAAACCTGTATGGATGCAGAAAACAGGGTGTTGGTGAAGGTATTACCGCGCAGTGACCAGCGCATGGATGCCTTGATGAGCAAGCTGATGGGCGATGATGCCGATCAGCGCAAAAACTTATTGATGGGCATCGAAATTGAAGATGCCAAGCACCTTGAAGTTGACGATGACCCTTGCGATGTTACCGAGGTCGTCAACGACCCGCCACTGACCAAAAGTTACGATTCAGGCAACAATAAAATCGCGCCTTTTGAAACGGTGTTTCGAGAAATGTATCGCGGCTATGGCTTGCAAGTCGTGGGTGGTCGTGCCATTCCCGATGTTCGCGATGGGCTAAAACCTGTGCATCGACGCATTTTATATGCGATGGAGATGCTTAAACTGCGTTCGGATGGCGCAACCAAAAAAGCAGCTCGCGTCGTCGGTGATGTAATTGGTAAATATCATCCTCATGGTGATTCCAGTGTGTATGATGCCATGGTGCGCATGTCGCAACCGTGGAAAATGCGCTACCCCTACATCCATCCACAAGGGAACTGGGGGTCGATTGATGGCGATAGTGCCGCCGCCATGCGTTACACCGAGGCCAAGCTAACCCCGATTGCCGAGGCGATGCTTTCTAGTGACCTCAAAGCGGGGATATCCGAATACCAAGCGAATTATGATGATGAAGATATCGAGCCATTATTGTTGCCAGCACCCTTCCCCAGCGTGTTGATGAATGGCACTACGGGTAACCCAGGTGTTGGCTTTAAGTCGGAGATTCCACCGCATAACCTGACTGAACTGATGGGCGCATGCATCGCCTTGGCAGACAAACGCATTCGCACAGGCATGGCAGAATCGCCCCACGATTTCGCCACGGTACGCAAGCATATCATCGCCCCAGACTTCCCTGGTGGCGGCATTATTGCTAACAGCCATGACGACTTAGAGAAAATGTATGCCACTGGACGCGGTAAAATGTTACTGCGTGCCAAATGGCATGTAGAAAAGTTGGAACGCGGCGCGTGGCAGATTGTGATTACCGAACTGCCCTATGGTATTGAAAAATCACCCTTGCTAATCGCTATGGGGCAATCCATCTCTGACCCTTCCCTGCCTGAAAGGAAGCGGCTACCGATGCTGGAAGATATTCGTGATGAATCCGAAGGCATGGCAATTCGCATCATCCTCTACCCGAAATCGAAAGGCTTGGATGCGACTGACATCATGTTGCATCTATTTTCTGCCACCAATTTGCAAGTAACCATCGAATACGCCAGCTACGCGCTGGAAGATTGGGTGCTTGCTCCCAATGGCGACCGTTACCGCTTGCCACGGTTGTTTACCTTGGATCAAATGATTCGCTCATTCCTGAACAACCGCGAGAGGATTGTAACGGCACGCTCAACCGTGCGCCTAGCCGAGATTGAAAAGCGACTGCATATTTTAGATGGTCTATTACTCGCCTACCCCAACATCAGGGATATTGTAGAAATCATCCTCGATAACGATGAGCCAAAGCCGATGATGATGGCAAGCTATCAGCTCTCCGAGTTGCAGGTGGTTGCGATTCTTGCTATTCGCCTGTCACAGTTGCGCAAGCTTGAAGAAATAAAGCTGCAAGCCGAACACGATCAACTCAGTGCCGAAGCGGTTGAGTTAAAACAGACTATTGACGATTACACCCACCGTTGGAAGAAGATTAAAAAAGAACTGCAACACACACGCAAAGCCTTTGCTGATGCACGCCGCACCGAGCTTGACCCTGATGCCGCCAGAGCGCGGATTATGAGTAAGGAACAACTGGTCGCCCGCGAGCCAGTCACTGCTGTACTTTCCAAAGCAGGATGGTTGAAGGGCATGCGTGGCTCCAGCGTTGATGTCGAACACGTGAAGTTTCGAGAAGGTGATACCATGCTTGACTATGCGGCGGGGTACACCACCAGCCGCGTCGTATTTATCGGTCGTGCAGGTCGCGCCTTTAATATGCTGGCTGCTGATCTACCCAGCGGACGCGGCAATGGTGAGCCTATCTCCAAAAACTTTATATTTGCCATCGAAGATGCTCCTACACGATTGTTTATGATCAACCCTGATGCCGAATATATTGTGGTTACGACCGTAGGGCATGCCTTTAGAGCCAAAGGCGAAGCGATGTTGACGGCGAACAAAAAAGGCAAAGCGTTCATCAACTTCCCCGCAGGTTCAGCACTGCTTTGCATCCGTGAAATTGAACCCGACCATGATGCCATTGCCTTTATTAGCCAAGATGGATGCTTGGGTATGGTCAAGGCTGATGCTTTCCCGCTCCTCGCCAAAGGTAAAGGGCTGACCGCCATCGCCATGAAGCGAGGTTCGCAAGCATTGCGCGATGCAGCGCCAGTAAACAGCAATACAAGCCTCCGTATCGGCACAGAAAAACGCGCAACAGCCTTTGAACCAAAAGAACAAGCAGAACGCTACATCATAGAACGCGGTCGCCCTGCGCAGCCATTACCAAAAGCATGCATCAATGGGATGTTGGTGGTGTGAAAAAAGAATAAACATCAACTGAACAGCTGATGTTGCGCACGTATCGTGCTATATATGGCTTTTTAAGTAGCAATGCGTCATTGCGGACTTGATCCGCAATCCAGTGAATAGGCTCAAGGTTCATGCCTCTACGTGGCTTTTCATGATTGGTGAAAGATGTCTGATTTACCATGAAACACACGAAAGCACGAAAGGTGATACTTTTTATTGTTCGTGTGTTTTCGTGTCGTTCGTGGTTTATGTTTTTTCACCACGTCATTGCGGACTCGATCCGCAATCCAGTGAACAGACGCAAGACTGGATACCGCATCACAACGGTGTGACGCAAAGAAACCACGTCATTGCGGACTTGATCCGCAATCCAGCGAACAAGCGTAAGACTGAATATCAAATCAGAGGAAAGATGATCGTTCTTTTGAATTGCCATGCTGTTTTATCTATGTCGTATCAAAAAAGATCCCGTGCTTTGCGCACTCAATCCAAGCTTATGAAGTAAGACTGTTTTCTAGTTGACTTAAACGATCTTGATCGCCAATGACTTCAAAATAATATTGTTTAGGGAGGAACTTACGTTTTGCTTGCGCCTCATCCCACAAACGAATACGCCCTTGACGAACAGCCAAAAAGCGTAAGTAACCCTTGTTGTCTTTAAACCGCCCAACGTAATAACGTTCTTTCACCTTGCCGCCAAACAAGCGTGCATCAACGGGCTTGAGGCTGATTTCTTTGGCGAGCTTCATAAAAGCGGGGGGGTCCAAATCAATGCCATTCACGTTGTAGCGCAAATGCACTTCACCTTTATCGTTTTGAGAAACACCATCTTCTGAAATCGCAAACACATCGGTATGACGCAACGGATCATGATCCGCCGCTTTTTCTAAGACGGGACGCACGACTTTGGAACAAGAGGATAAACGATCAGAGCGACCAATAGCAGGTGAAATCGTGATCTTATGGTCACCGTCAAACAAAAATGCAGGGGCTTCGGTGAGGTACACCACGCCGATTCCCAGCTCCAAAACTGGCAGGTTATTACGACGGTTCTCTTCGTTATTGCTTTCTACAATGCGTAAAATTTCTCGCGATAGACCACACGCACGAGCCACTGCCATATGTTGTGTGTCGGTACTGTATTCCATCAGGCTTAAAATAATCGCATCCCCCTCCACAAACACCTTTTCTGCACCATAAGCTGGCAAAAGGTCGGAAATAGGGTCAAAAAAGGTGCGACTAAAATGCGTCGCAGGGTTCAAGCCCTTATCACGCAAACGTTGCGTAATACCCACCGAACCACGCACATCCGCCTTAATGATGGCATGACCGATAATTTCAGCCCCCGTCACCACGGTATCTTCATCAGAAGAAAAGTGATGCAATACACCATTGGCTTTGGACAAACGGAGATCATCATCGGACTGCAACACATGAATACGCAACAAATGCTTTTTCATCAACAGTGCAATTTTGAGGTCATGGCGGTAACGAACAAACGTCGATAGAAAGCGAAAAGCTAGGGTATCGCCACTCTCATCGGGGTCTTCTACTTGATCCAATGCCTTAAACAGGGTTTCTGGCTTATCGCCTGAGACTTTCCCCATGCTTTTGATTTTATTGCGAATACCACGACGCGCTGTACCACCTAAAAAATACTCATACACTTGACGGTGCGTCAATGCACCAGACACAGCCTGATAACCAGCATTCGCTTTGAAGCTTGCTTTAATCGCCTTCTGCATACCCGTTTGCTTAATGGCATGCAGCAATAGTTTTTGGCAAGCTACGCGAATATGATTGTCCTCCTGTAGCTGTTTTTTCTCTTCATCGTCACGGATATTACGCACAATGCCATACATTTCTGCTGTGCCTTTGGCAGCAAACAATTGGGTAATATTGTCGCTTATATCACGCCAATCAAGATCAACGCCTACGGTCTCTACATCAGCAAAAAAACTTTCTGTATCATAGGGCAGGTCATCCTTCTCTAAGTGATAACTCGCACCATCATATGCCACATGAATATCGGCAAACATAGCATCCAATGTTTGGTTAATAAGGGCGATACTTTCTTGCGTGTTGGATGAATCAGCATGGGGCGGCAACATATAAGATTGCACCAACATCCATGTGTCATCAGGCTTATTGGCACGCAAAACAGGATTATCCAACATCGTCTTGATGAAGTCCCGCTGCATAACATTGAGCAAGGCATGGCTGAGCTTACTCACCTTACCCCACTCAGCGGTACTGATTTGTTGCAATAAAATAGCTAATAAATAATCACGAAGACGATAATGATGACGGGTCAACCAAGAAGACTGACTTTGCAATGCAGCCTGCTTGCCTTCGTCATGACGACCCGAAGCCCCTTGCGCGGTTAGTCGCTTAAGGTCATGTGCTTTTCGTTCCAGACGTTCATCAATAAAATCAAACACATGGGTAACAATTGCCAGTCGCGCCAACCATATAAGCTGTTCGTTTTCTTCATTTTTCGCTTGGTAGATCGCAGATTCCATCGTACGAACATAGGCTTTTTGGAACTTAACCAGCAGATGCCCTTGCGGCTTAGGCGGCTGTAGCCACTGTTTTTTGCCTTCATGCTGCTTCATCACCATGGCAATCGTCTCATCCACCAACTGGCGAAGAGCGCGGGTTAAACTATCACCAAAGGCAACATCAATACGAACATTGTCGATACCACGACGAAAACCACTGGTATCAATCGTTGGTAACACAGGGCTTTGCAATGGCAGCTGCGTATCAACGGGCTCAGGTGCTTTAGCAAATAATGAAAACAACATGGATTTAATCTCTCCGACGCTCAACAAACAACAATGAAACGTAGCTACTATAGGCATCCAAATCAAGCACAGACACGCACCAACAAAAAAGGGAGGGGCAATAAGCCCCTCCCTTTTGGGTATAACCATGTTACACCCATCATACAGTTGTCTATTAACGTTTGGAGAACTGTGGTGCGCGACGAGCCTTTTTAAGACCAGCCTTTTTACGTTCAACCTTACGAGGGTCACGCGTCAAGTAGCCCTTAGGCTTCAACTGCGCACGCAAGCCTGCATCATATGCCAACAACGCACGAGCAAGACCATGACGTAATGCACCAGCCTGACCAGAAACACCGCCACCTGCAACATTCACGCGAACATCCATGCGACCGTCCAGCTCAACTGCACTCAATGGCAACAGAGCCTGCTGACGAACGATCTCGATAGGGAAGTAATCTTCGATGCTGCGACCGTTAATTTTAATATCACCTGTACCAGGTTTGATCATCACACGAGCAACACTGCTTTTGCGGCGGCCTGTGCCGCGATAGAAATCTTCTGCCATTGTTCTTATCCTTATGCCAATTTCAGCGATTGTGGCTGTTGAGCGCCATGTGGGTGATCTTCACCAGCGTAAACTTTCAATTTCTTCAACATACTGCGTCCCAAGGGGGTTTTAGGCATCATACCACGAACAGCAGCTTCAATCACGCGCTCAGGGTGCTCAGCACGCTGTTTCTCCAACGTGATGCTTTTTAAACCGCCAGGATGACCAGTATGGTGATAGTAAACTTTATCAGTTTCTTTCTTGCCAGTAACCTTGATTTTTTCTGCGTTGATAACGATTACATGATCGCCACAATCTGCATGCGGCGTAAACTCAGGACGATGTTTACCACGAAGAATGCGTGCCGCTTCAGTCGCCAAGCGACCCAAAATCACATCCTGTGCATCAATAACATGCCATTTACGTTCAATATCACCCGGTTGAACAGTCCAAGTTTTCATCGTTCAATCTCCAATGCGTCTCGTCATCGCGTCCACGCCGTACTATTCAAGCCAGCGGATTCGATAACGATTCTGTGTGTTGTGCGCAGTGTATTTAGCCGAAGTAGGTATCAGCCAAACAACTACTTATTATAGTAACAAGTGTCCGCTGTAGATGCTTAGCTGAAGACGCACTACAACGCACCACGGAATTTTTACGGGCGGCGCATTGTATGGGACTTGTTGACACTGTCAAACACTGGCAACAATACATCCGCCTCAGCCATTGAAAAATAGCACCGCAAAACCTATGTAAAGAAGGCAAGATGATCGAACAGAGGTGCTTACATGGATATGAATCGTTTAACCCAAAAAATGCGTGAAGCTTTGGCTTCGGCACAATCGTTGGCAGCACGTTTAAACCATCAAGAGGTGGATGTGTTACATCTGCTGGCAGAAATGCTGGCACAAAGCGATGGTTTAACACCGCGCCTCATCGAAGCTTCGGGTTTATCCGCGCATGAACTATCAACACGGCTACAGCAAGCTTTAAGCAAACGCCCACGCGTGCAAGTGAGTTCCAGCGAAGCAAATAAAGTCTATATCACCCAAGCACTGCAACAAACCCTCGCCCAAGCAGAGAGCAAAGCAGCGCAGATGGATGATGCCTATGTATCGGCCGAACACGTATTATTGGCATTGCTTGAAGAAGGGCGCGATTCTGATGCTGGCAAATTACTAAGCAGCGCAGGTCTTTCATTGGCGACATTCAAACAAGCATTAAAAGACGTGCGCGGGGCGCAGCGCATCACCACCGACACGCCCGAAAGCCAATACGAAGCACTGAAGCAATACGGCAACGACTTGGTTGATATGGCGCGCCAAGGTAAGCTTGATCCAGTGATTGGACGTGACAGCGAAATCCGCAGCGTGATTCGTATTTTATCGCGCAAGACCAAGAACAACCCTGTGTTGATCGGCGAACCTGGCGTGGGTAAAACGGCGATTGCCGAGGCATTAGCCCAACGCATTGTCTCTGGTGACGTACCCGAAGGTTTGAAGGATCGCACCGTATTCTCACTGGATATGACGGCTTTGATGGCAGGTGCTAAGTACCGTGGTGAATTTGAGGAACGGCTCAAAGCGGTGTTGAACGAAATCAAAGCCTCCGAGGGTCAGGTTATTTTATTCATTGACGAACTGCACACCATTGTTGGCGCAGGTAAAACCGAAGGATCATCCGATGCTGGCAATATGCTCAAACCGATGTTGGCACGCGGCGAACTCCACTGCATTGGTGCGACCACACTGAATGAATACCGTTTATACATCGAAAAAGATGCCGCTTTGGAGCGTCGCTTCCAACCTGTGTTGGTTGATGCCCCCAGTGTTGAAGATTCCATCTCCATCTTGCGCGGCTTACGTGAACGCTTTGAATTACATCATGGGGTGAACATCCATGATGCTGCGCTGGTTGCTGCCGCCGTGCTCTCCGACCGTTACATTGCTGACCGTTTTTTACCCGACAAAGCAATTGATTTGGTCGATGAAGCCTGCGCATCCATCCGCACAGAAATGGACTCCATGCCTGCCGAACTGGATGAGATTATGCGCAAAACCATGCGTTTGGAGATTGAAGAAACAGCCTTGAAGAAGGAGGTTGATGCTGCCAGCAAGGAACGTTTAAGCCACCTGCAAAAAGAATTGGCCGATGTGCGTGAACAACGCGATGCCATGCAAGCACTATGGCAAAAGGAAAAATCATCCGTCGGCACGATTCAAGCCTTACGCGAACGCAGGGATGCAGCCAAGCTAGAGGTGGAAGCGGCAGAACGCCGTTACGACTTAAATAAGGTCGCAGAGTTGCGCTATGGTGTGATTCCACAGTTGGATAAAGAAATTGCTGAATGCGAAGCCAATAGCTCCGAAAAGTCACTGCTGCAAGAGCGCGTGACTGAAAACGAAATCGCCGAAGTGGTGGCGCGTTGGACGCATATTCCTGTATCACGCTTGATGGAAGGCGAGCGTGAAAAATTACTGCGCCTAGAAGATGTCTTGCATCAGCGTGTGATTGGTCAAGACCAAGCAGTGACTGCCGTTGCCGATGCGGTATTGCGAGCGCGAGCAGGTATTAAAGACCAGCAACGTCCGATTGGTTCCTTTTTATTCCTCGGCCCTACAGGTGTAGGCAAAACCGAACTGGCACGCACCTTGGCGCGTACATTATTTGATTCCGAAGCCAATATGGTACGCCTTGATATGAGCGAATACATGGAGAAACACACTGTTTCTCGCTTGGTTGGCGCACCGCCAGGCTATGTTGGCTTTGATGAAGGCGGTCAGTTGACCGAAGCAGTGCGTCGCAAACCTTATTGCGTATTGCTGCTGGACGAGGTGGAAAAAGCACACCCCGATGTGTTCAATGTGTTGTTACAACTATTGGATGATGGGCGTTTGACGGACAGTCATGGGCGAACGGTGAACTTCCAGCAAACCATCGTCATCATGACCAGCAATATCGGCAGCGAATACCTGCTTGATGGTATTGATCAAACAGGGCAAATCATGGATAGCGCACGCGATCAAGTGATGAACTTGCTGCGCGCGCACTTCCGCCCTGAGTTTTTGAACCGCGTGGATGATACCATTATGTTCAAGCCGCTGACCCATGATGATATTGTGCAAGTGGTTGATTTGTTCATGGAACACTTATTGGCACGTTTGGCGGATCAACAAGTGAACGTCAAGATCAGCGATTCAGCACGCGCATGGTTGGCAAACCGAGGCTATGACCCTGCCTATGGCGCACGGCCACTGAAGCGCGTGATTCAACAGCAGGTAGAAACCCCTATTGCACGCATGATTATCGGCGCGCAAATCATCGGCGGTCAAACCTTGCTTATCGACACCAAGGACGATCAATTAAGCTTCGCCGCCGTGGCGTAAAAGCCAAGCTGGAGACATCTGCATCATAGTGATTTGTTCAAAAAAGCGCGTGGTGCAGAGGTCTCTTTTTTAGGCTTCCTTTTTAAGGTGATACGAATTTAGGAAGTACCGATCACGCCGCTATGTTAAAAAGGGCGAAGCACCACCAATATTACTGCTGCTAATAAGATCATGGTGGGAATTTCGTTGTATTTCCGGTAAAAGGTATGAGGACGTTGGTTGCGCCCTGCGGCAAAGTCTTTGACCACCACACCATTATGCAGATGAAAGCCAATCAATACTGCGACTAAGCCCATCTTGATCCAAAACCATAAGCTGTCTGCCAGCACAGCCCATTCTAAATAGACCAAACCCATGCCAAACAATACCGTCACCAGCATCGCAGGCCACATGATGTAACGGTAGAGCTTGTGCTCCATGACGATAAATTGTTCGTGTACCAGTCCGCTGGGTTGGTTTGCGTGATAGACAAACAGGCGCGGCAAATAAAATAAACCTGCAAACCAAGATACCATTGCAATAATATGCAATGCTTTGAACCATAAAAACATGGTAACTCCTTTAGTCATTATTAACATGACAGTGAGATCCATGCCTGTTAATATAAAACACTCACGTCGTTGCGGATCAAGTCCGCAATAACGCGCTGCTATTCAAAAAAGCCACGCATATAATAATCATGCGTGCGTAACATCAATGCTTTAACCTAAACCGTAGCCAGTGTCGCCAACTGTTGGTACAAGGGGTAAATGAGAAAATCGCCCCACAATACGTCCAGCAGCGGCAAAGCTGCAATCATTAACCACATCCAATGCGCATAACAACGTAACGATTCATACCACCAATGGGGTAAGTAGCCGCGTTGGTGCAGCCATTCACCGCAGATCATGCCTGGCATTGGCATGGTGTGTAGTAATAGCATGCAAAGATTGAAGTACATCAATACTTTAGCCCACCATTGGTGTAATGGCGGCAAGCCTACGGGCGGCGGATGATGGAGCATCCATTGGTATAAAGCAAAACCTACGAGGCAACATAGACCATGACCAAGGGCGCGAATCGTGGCGGCTCTAAGGGTATAATCCAGTGCTTGCGGCAAGGCGATGATGACACCGCGATGCAAGGCAATGCTTGCCAGCAATGGCCACCATGTTGCCTTCCAAGCAATGGGGTAAAAAGGGTGCGGCAAGGTTTGCGCTGTAAAACGCGCCTCCAGCATGATTACCGCAGTGGAGGAAATAAGCACGGGCAAGGTGTAAAATATCATTTGCCGAATGACGATATCCAGCCAGCTTTCAACCATCGCGGGGAGCGCGCTCCTGTAATTCAACGACTGCTTCAGGGGCACTGTTGTGAGCGCGTCGAACATTCACAAACACACGTCCATGCGCACTATGCACACCTGCAATACTACCTGTTTCATGGCTGGCGATTTGTAGTAAATTGCGTCCATCCCATGCCCATAACCATGCTTGTTTGCCTTGGTCGGTTAGCCATAGCCAATGACGCTCGCTGTCCCACGCTATACTGGTTGGGTGTTGCACGCCGCTGTTGCTTAGCCACGTTTCCAGCGTCGGCTTGTCCCCGTCGTTGAGTGCAAATACCGTGCCTGTGCCTGATTCTGCGAGCAGAATTCTGCCATCATCCATGCGGGTTAAACCACGAATATGATGAAAACCATGAGCTTGCAACTGTTTTGCCTCGGTGCGTGCTTCATCAGGGTGGTGAACGTCCTGCCAATGTTCGGCATCATGCCAGACTTGTAACTGCTGATTGGCAATGCCATAACGGTACAAAGCACCGCCTTCAACGGCATCTGCCATGTACACATAGCGTCCATCAGCCGAAAACACCATGCTGGCATGGGCAAATACTCCCGCAACACGCAAGCTACTCACCGCAGGGTTATCACTGCGTTGGTGTAAGCGATCGACCTGTTGTTCTTCTGGTAGCACATCAGGCTTGGTGATACGCCAAATAAGACCGTTCGCGAAGTCTTCGCCCAACCACAGCGTGCCATCATTCGCCATTGCCATGGCATTGGCTTTGTTTAGGCCATAAATCAGGGTGTGATGGCGACCTGACTTCATGTTCACTGCGATTAACGAAGCACCAAAAGCCGTTGCTTCGCCATTGGCGGTGATGTATAACCAATGCTGATCATCGGACAGCCATACCTGCGCAGGGTCGGCATGCTTCCATGCTGCAAGGGAGCGGTAGCTCCAGCCCTTTGCCGTGTGCAGTTGCAAACCATCAATCTGGCAAGCCATGACGATGCAAGCACTCAGTAACGCAACAAGCAGCGTGCGCATTATGCTTGCCGAGTTTGCTTGAAGTAATTGATCAAGCCATTGGTCGATGCATCGTGACTGCTGATTACGGCATTGTTTTCCAGTTCTGGTAAAATCATTTTCGCCAGTTGTTTGCCCAACTCAACGCCCCATTGGTCATAGGCATTGACGTTCCAAACAACACTTTGAACAAAGATTTTATGTTCATACAAAGCAATCAAACTCCCTAATACCGTTGGTGTGAGTTTGCGGAACATGATGGAGTTGCTGGGCTTGTTACCAGGGAAGACTTTATGCGGCAATAATGCTTCGATATGCTGCTGTTCCATGCCTGAAGCCTCTAACTCTTGGCGCACTGTTGTTTCGTCTTTACCCATCATGAGTGCTTCGGTTTGAGCAAAAAAGTTTGCCAGTAGCATCGAATGATGTTGACCAATAGGGTTTTGACTCAATACAGGCGCAAGGAAGTCGGTTGGAATCATGCGCGTTCCTTGATGAATCAACTGGTAAAATGCATGTTGCCCATTGGTGCCTGGCTCACCCCAAATGACAGGACCTGTGTCATAATCCATCGCCTTGCCATCACGCTGCACGCGCTTGCCGTTACTTTCCATATCGCCTTGTTGGAAGTAGGCAGCAAAACGATGCATGTATTGATCGTAAGGCAAAATGGCATGCGAGGCTGCGCCAAAGAAGTTATGGTACCATACGCCTAACATCGCCATAATGACAGGCATATTCTGTTGCAATGGGGCGTTGATGAAGTGTTGATCCATGTCATGCGCGCCTTGCAATAGTTCCTCAAAACGATCCATGCCGATATACAGCGCGATGGATAAGCCCACGGCACTCCATAAGGAATAGCGACCACCGAC
The DNA here is from genome assembly GCA_964645625.1 of uncultured Zetaproteobacteria bacterium. Lineage (GTDB taxonomy): Bacteria > Pseudomonadota > Zetaproteobacteria > Mariprofundales > Mariprofundaceae > AB-137-C09. The sequence goes on along the minus strand of CAZYAI010000025.1, from coordinate 4,529 downwards.
CCAATCCCAAAAGCCAAACATATTGCGGGTGTCGATACCAAAAGCTTTTACCGCCTTGGCATTGGTCGAAACAGCAACGAAGTGTTGCGCGACCGCTTGATGTGTACCGCCTCGGGTAAGGAACCAATCCCGCGCAGTATTGGCATTGCTGATGGTTTCTTGGGTAGTGAAGGTTTTGGATACTACAACAAATAAGGTGGTTTCACGGTGCAGATTTTTTAAAGTCTCAACCATGTGCGTACCATCGACGTTGGATACGAAATGCACCCGCAAACGGCTATGACCATAAGGTTTTAGGGCTTCGGTCACCATCACAGGACCAAGGTCGGAGCCGCCAATACCAATGTTGACAATATCGGTAATCGCTTTACCTGTTGAGCCAAGCCATTCGCCGTTGCGTACTGATTCTGTGAACGTGCGCATCTGCTCTAACACCGCATGTATATCTGGCATGACATTGCGACCATCAACCATAACAGGGTTTTCACTGCGATTGCGTAGGGCGGTGTGGAGTACGGCGCGACCTTCGGTGTTGTTGATCGCTTCACCGCTGAACATGCGCTGTCGCCATCCTGCGACATCACGTTCTTGTGCTAATGCCATCAACAAATCCATGGTGTTGGCATCGATGATGTTTTTAGAGTAATCCAACAGTAAGCCACAGGATTCAAGTGAGAACCGCTCAAAGCGTTGTGCATCAGCGGCAAATAGATCCCGCATATGGCATTGCTTCATGGTTTCTAGCTGTTTCTCCAGCATTTTCCAACTTGTTGTGTCCTGTAACGGTTGCATAAAATCCCCTCTACCCTGATATGTTTCATCCACTTGAAGCGGCATCTTATACAATTTGTAAGCCATGAGAAACCGACTTTTTCATTCCGTGTGATTGTGCCAGTGTTGTATCTGCGCACATGGGGTAGAATATTCCATTGCCATGTCATGGAATAAATTAAATAGTGCGCATGTCATGGGTGTGACTTTATGCTGCCCTATGTGAAGTGAGTTGTTCTAATGCGTGAATCCCAAACAAGCCCCGATCATCATCCATCTCAGCCGAGCGTACCTTGGCTGTCTAGCCTTAGCTTTCGTTTGCTGATGAGTATTTTGTTGGTTTTTATTTGCTTTGTGTTGTTGGTTGGTAGTTGGGCAGAGTCAAAAGTGGAAAATCTATTGCGCAACGATGCCAAAACCGAAGCGGTCGCGTTAGCGCGTACGCAAATCGCAGGGCTAAAAACCTTGATGCTGCATGGTGATGGTCAATTGGTCAGTGAATGGATGGGGCGCATGGCTGGTCAGGCTGATATTGAGCAAATGCGTGTGTTTCGTCGTAATGGGACGGAAGCATTTACTGACCTCAAGACGATTGAAGCGGTCAACCGTTACTTAGGCGATGCGCAATTTCAACGACCAGTCAACGCTGCGATGGCAGGTGAAAAGCCAGCAGCGCAAGATATTCGTCGAGCTGTGGCAGAACCTGTATTGCTGGATGATCCCCGCAGTGGGCATTTTTCTTTGCTCATGCCTATTCAACGCGAAGATGCCTGTTTGCATTGCCATGGCTATGAAGATGATGCCGTGCGTGGTGTGTTATTTATTCAGTTATCGACTGCCAAAGACGAAGCAGATATCGTGGACTTTCGTCATACATGGCTCATGTTTTCGGCATTGTTTGCCATGGTGCTGTTGCTGGTTACATGGGTATTGCTGCATGGTTTGGTGCTTTCTCCGATGCGTGCATTGCTTGACTCGATTCTTCGTTTGTACCGTGGTGCAAGCCCCCAAAGTGTGTTGCCACACGGTCGAAAAGATGAATTTGGGGCATTGGCACGCGCCTTTACCGAACTTGAGGGCGTTTGGGCTGTGCGTGAGCGTCGTTTACAATTGATCCTGCAACATATTCCTGATGGTGTATTGACCGTTAACCATGATGGTAAGGTCATTACCGCTAATCAAGCGGCGCAAGAGATGTTTGCCTGTACGCAGGAGGAATTGATTAACCATAATGTGTTGGAACATCTTTACCCTCCTGCTCGTGCAACACGGCAAGATGTGGCTAATTTATCACAGGTTGGGATTGAGTCTTTGGCTGAAACAGTGCGCGAATGCATCGGTAAAGCAAAGGATCAAGGGTTGTTCCCGATGGAACTGGAAGTGCGACCATTCCATGTGGATTATATGATGTTTATACGTGAGCGAGCATTGTTTAATTTGGATGAACATGGCGACTTTTTGGTCTTCTTGCGTGATTTGTCGGTAAGGAAACGGGCTGAGGGTGAAATGCGGCTGCTCTCGGCGGTGGTGAATCAGGCCACTGATGCCATTTTAATCACCGATCCAGCGGGTGTTATTGAGTACGTGAATCATGCTTTTTATCGTATCACCCAATACAGTCGGGAAGAGGTGATTGGCAAAAAACCAAGCATTCTTAAAGGTGGTGAGTACGATGAGGCTTATTACCAGCGCATGTGGTCTGATTTGTTGGATGGCAAGGTCTGGAAGGATGTGTTTGTTAACCAGCGCAAAGATGGTACCAGTTACCATGCCGAACAGACCATTGCGCCGATTTTTGATGGCTATGGTCATGTGTCGCACTTTGTGTCTATTCAGCGTGATATTACCAGGGAGCGTGATTTGCAGGCGCAAATGGAACACCTGCAACGCTTGGAGTCCTTGGGTGTATTAGCAGGTGGTATAGCGCATGATTTTAACAACATTCTTGCTGTCGTGATGGGCAATGCTGAACTGTTGGCGATGGATGCAGGTGAGGATTCACCACAGAAAACTTCGCTAAATGCTATCGTCTCGGCGAGCACACGCGGCGCAGGGTTGTGTCGAGAGTTGATGGCGTATGCCGGTAAAGGCAAGCGCGATGTACAGTGGATTAACCTCAAAACATTGTTCAGTGAACTTAGTCATTTGTTGCAGGTTACGGTGCCTCGTCATGTTGATATGGTTTTTGAGTTGGCGGATGATTTACCACAGGTTAAAGCGGATGTGATGCAATTGGAGCAGGTGGTGATGAATCTGCTTATCAATGCCAAAGAGGCGATCGGTACGAAACATGGCTTCATTAAAGTGCGTGGAGAAAAGGTGCAGCTTCAGCGTAGTGACTTAGAAGGCATGTACTTTGACCAGTTGCCAGAAGTACTGACCTTTGTACGTCTAACGGTGCGTGATAATGGCTGTGGTATGAGTGATGAAGTGCGTAGTCGTATTTTTGACCCTTTTTACACCACCAAGTTTACAGGACGTGGTTTGGGTATGTCTGCGGTGTTAGGTATTATTCAATCGCATCAAGGAGCTATTCGTTGCGAAAGTAGCTTGGGTGAAGGGACGGTCTTTACGTTGCTTATTCCTGCGACACCGCATGATGCCGTAAGTGCTAATGAGCCTGCGGAGCAAACGACCTCAACGGCGAACCATGATGGCGAGACGATTTTGGTGGTAGAAGATGAGCAGGCGATTCGCGATGTGTTGCAGCAGTTATTAAGTCATGCAGGCTACCACGTTCACGCTTACGGTGATGGTGAATCGGCGTTGCAAGACTTTACCATGCATCAAGCGCATATTGATCTTGTCATGCTTGATATGACCATGCCAATTATGGACGGACCAACCCTGCTGGCTGCATTGCGTGAGGCAGGTTTGAATGTCCCCGTTGTGGTATGTTCAGGTGAGTCTAAAGAAGACGTGTTGCATAAACTCGGTGATTTGCATGTCGATGCTATCGTCAGTAAGCCGTTTCAATATCAAAGTCTGTTGCGGCAACTGCAAAAGTTGACTGCTGACAGCAAACAATGAAGTAAGCTATGCTGCTGCTTGCAAGGAAGCTTGGGCTTGCTATGTTTTCTATTTGCGCATGGCTTGGTCATATCCATTATCCCATATTTGTAGGTGAATTGCGGGATGTGAATCACCACAGCTTCGTAACGCATCGACGTTAGAAAAGATTGAAACTTTTTTTGCAGTAAAAACAGCAGAAAAGTTCGCTACGTTCAAAAAAACCAAAAAGTCTAATAAAGATAATTGTTCTTGAGGTTCCATTATGTGTCATATCAATCCAAGAGTAGATTTTGCTTTCAAAAAACTTTTTGGCAGTGAAGAGAATAAAGAACTATTGATTTCTTTGATCAACGCCATTGTAGGGGAAAAAGATCAAGTGGAATCACTCATCCTACGTAACCCCTATAATCTTGCCGATTACAAAGCTGGCAAGATGTCTGTTTTGGACATTAAAGCCCAAGATAGCAGTGGGCGTTGGTTTAACGTAGAAATGCAAATGAGCCAAGATTTGAATTATGACAGCCGTGCATTGTATTACTGGGCAAGGTTGTTGTCCGATCAACTGGGTGAAGGGATGGTGTACACACAGCTATGCAAGACCATTAGCATCAACATCCTTAACTTTGATCTGAATAGAAAACATGACGCGTTTCATAGTCGTTATCGCATTTTGAATGTTGATACTGGAGACGATGATGCGATGCCTGACGTATTCGATTTGCATTACGTTGAGCTAACGAAGTTCC
>CAZYAI010000024.1:0-36438 GCA_964645625.1 uncultured Zetaproteobacteria bacterium | reverse complement strand
ATCCAGTCTTGCGTCCGTTCACTGGATTGCGGGTCAAATCCGCAATGACGTGATTTCTTTGCGTCATACTGCACTTGATGCAGTATCCAGTCTTGCATCCGTTCACTGGATTGCGGATCAAGTCCGCAATGACGTGATTTCTTTGCGTCATGCCGCACTCGATGCGGCATCCAGTCTTGCGTCCGTTCGCTGGATTGCGGATCAAGTCCGCAATGACGTGTTGCTACTCAAAAAGCCACCCACGTATAGAATCATGCGTACGTAGCATCAGTTAACTTCTATGAAACAGCTTACTGATGATGTTACGTGTTTTAGGTGGCTCGTCTGCCTTCACCGCATCGTTTTCCGTGCTTGTTTCGTTCGTTTTGTCCTTATCTGGTGCTTTTTCTTCTGTTTCTGCTGGTGTGGCGGCAGGTTCTTGTGGGGTTACCGCTGGGGCTGGTTTGGCAGGTGGCGCAGCTTTACCAGCTTCGCGCAAAGCTACCTCACGGTTTTTCATCATACGGTATGCTTGAGCCGCAACGTCTTTGCCAACCTTGTAAAAGGTCCATTGGTCAGCATCAAAGTCACCAGAAAAACTTACGGTTAAGGTACTCTTCCAAAACCCTTGGGTGAGTTTGACCGAACTAAACTGCTTCCACATTTTATCGTCAGTATCCGACCATTCTTTGGTTTTTTTCTCTTCAATAAGCACCAGTCGTTTATTGGTTAACAATAGGGTTTTGGGGTATTTGTCGCCACTCGCTTCGGCTGCGCAAAGCAGATCCTCACCATCGGTTAACCAAATATCGTGCTTGGATTTTTTCGCCACAAGTCCCCCTGCTAATGCACACGGCTTTCTTTCACCGCTTGGCATAATGCAGCGTATTATGGGTAATCAATAGCTTATGCGCAAATTAGGGCGGAAGGCAAACCATCCCGTGGCGGTGGCTGAAGCCAGCCTTTGCCGCTAACATCCGCCGCCCTGCACTGTTACATAACCGTGCGAATTGAACAATGGAATACTCATGTTTCTGCGAAGCTTATGAGTACACAAAGGAAATAGTTGATGGTATCCCGCATTCGTGAACACCTTTCTGCCCGACATGCAGGCCTGCTAGGTCTGTGTATTTTGGCATGGGTTTATATGGCACTCTTTCGTTATGATCTGTATGGTATGGAGGAGGCCGCAGCGCGTGCGTTGTTGATTAACTGGTCCATCATTCATCAAGTTGCCAGCCCTATCGCGCTATTTGGTGTGCCAGACATGCGTGGTTTTTTGTTTGTTTTGTTAGATCTGCATTGGGCGGGCAGCTTAATTGCGGCTAAAGTTTTTTCTATGTTGATACTCTTTGCCACCATCTTGATGCTATACCGTTGGGGTGAACGTCAACACAGTGCAGAAGCAACCATGATTGCCTGTGGTATATTGCCTTTGCTTCCTATCAGCATCATGCAAGCTGACGCTGTCGGTGGTGGTATCTACTTATTATTAGCATTGGTCGCTATGGCTTGGTTGCATGAGGTGATTCGCGAATCAGCTTTTGATGTACCAGGTCAAATGTTTTTGCAAGCAGTGCTATTAGGGTTTGCCATCAGCATTCACCCCTTTGCCCTCGCTGCTTTGGGTGTGTTGTTATTTTTATGGTGGCGAGACACCGAACAATCGGCAAAAAAACGCCGCAACGTCATGATCGCCTTGGTGGTTGGCAGCATTATTCCTTTAATTTTACGCATGGGATGGCCTGATGCAGCATCATTTGATGGCGCGTTTTTACCCTTTGTGTCACAGATTGTATTAGGGTCAGATTTATTACCTACATCAGCCGATGCTCGCATGGGGGTAGGGATTATATTAATCACCTTATTACTGGCGACGGCATTGGTATTCGTCATGCGTAAAACAAGCGACACCTTGGCATGGTTCTTGGTGCTTGGTTTATTGTTAGGCTTATGGCACATCAATGCCGTTTGGCTCTTTATGGCTGCGGTAACATTATTGTATTTAGGCGCGCCAGCACTGATTGCGCTCAATCAACACATAGGCTGGCAAGGCTTAGTCGGTCAGCGCGGTTTAGTGTTGCTGGTATTATTTGTAACGGCAACTACGGCAATGATTACCGATCGACGTTACCACGCGATTGAGCAAGGGCATTTACTCAATGAAGTGGATCAGTCCATTGCCCTGCTTAGTGCTGAGGCAGCAAATGCTAACGCGCCCTTTTTGGCAGCCAGTGAATGGCCTGCGCGCACCATGATGGCGGCTAAGCGCGATGTCTTCCCGCTCCCACGTGTGAAAGAAGGTGAAGATGCCGAATCCTTTAGGCAACGCATTCAGGGCGTAAGTCATTTTACATTCAACCCTCAAAGCGAGGAAAACAGAGGATTAGTAACGCAGTTTTCAGCATTAAACGCCTATTATGAAACGCTTTCGCTAAATTCAGCCAGTGTTGTACTCAAAATACGCAGCGAAGCCGCACCATTAAGCCATTAATCGTTCACGAGGAACTTTATGCATACCATCATTGCCTACCACTCTGATTACGAACACACCGCGCGTGTAGCGCAAGCAGTTGCCGCAGGGCTTGCTGCCGCAGGTACACCTCAAGATACGGTGGTATTGCGCAGTGTGTTGGAGCTTGATGTCAACGAACTGATTGACGCTGATGTGATTGTATTCGGTACGCCCGTACATATGGGTTCGATGGCATGGCAAATGAAGCAGTTTATTGATAAAACTTCGAGCTTGTGGATGGAAGCCGCATTAGAAGGGAAAATAGCGGGTGCATTCGTAAGCTGCGGTGGCTTTGGCGGTGCAGGCGGTGGCGCGGAACACACGCTGATTGGCTTGCACTCCAACGCCCTAGAACACGGCATGCTGATGGTTGGGTTCCCCAAAAGTTTACCTGGTTATGCTGATGCAGGTTTACAATGGGGGCTATGTGTACGTAGCGGCAACCATGAAGGGATGCCCACGGCAATTACGGATGCGCATTTGCGAGCAGCACGGAGTTATGGTGCTCACCTGCGTGATACGGCAGATCGCATGTATAGGGTTTGAGTGCTGTAATGAACAGCAAGGCCTTACACGTTGCCCCTTGTTTATACGGGCCGCTATCTCCTGCTGTTGCCACACCACCTGCGGCAGCAGAGTTACCCACCACACGAGCAGAAATGGATGCTTTGGGTTGGGATGCCTGTGATGTTGTCATTGTTACAGGTGATGCTTATGTCGATCACCCCAGCTTTGGCATGGCAGTCATTGGTCGCGTATTACAATCACAAGGCTTTCGGGTAGGGATTATTGCGCAACCTGATTGGAAATCCGCCGATGCCTTTCGCGCCCTTGGTGCCCCGCGTTTGTTTTGGGGTGTCACATCAGGCAATATGGATTCCATGGTCAACCGTTACACCTCGGAGCGGCGTATTCGTTCCGATGATGCCTACACACCCCAGCATGCCGCAGGCAAACGCCCCGACCGTGCGGTGACAGTCTATGCGCAACGTTGCCGTGAGGCGTTCAAAGGTGTGCCAATAGTGCTTGGCGGCATCGAGGCGAGCTTGCGCCGTTTGGCACATTACGATTACTGGTCAGATCGCGTGCGCCGCTCGGTACTCATGGACTCAAAAGCGGATATTTTAGTGTATGGCAACGGTGAACGGCAAGTCATTGAAATTGCCCACCGCCTTGCTGCTGGTGAGTCAGTGCGTGAACTGCGCTGGATTCGCGGCACGGCTGTGATGTGCAATGGCATACCTGAAGATTGCCATGAAGTTGATGAGCAAGAAGTCGATCAAGCACACCAACGCACGACAAAAACAATGCGCATGGTATTGCGTATGCCTTCTTATGAGGCAGTGCTTGATGATAAAGTCTTGTACGCCCACGCTTCACGCCTATTGCATCAAGAAACCAACCCAGGTAACGCACGCGCTCTGATTCAACAGCACGGCACACGTCATGTGTGGGTGAATCCACCAGCCTTCCCATTGCTGACTGAAGAACTGGATGCAGTGTTTGATTTACCTTACTCACGCCTGCCGCACAGTGCTTATGGCTCGCCTAAAGAGGCTGCTATTCCCGCTTATGAGATGATTAAGCATTCGGTCAATATTATGCGCGGCTGTTTTGGTGGTTGTACTTTTTGCTCTATTACCGAACACGAAGGGCGCATTATTCAAAGCCGTTCAGAAGATTCGATTGCCCGCGAAGTAGCAGCGATTGCCGAGCGTTCGCCCAGTTTCACAGGGACGATTTCTGACCTTGGTGGCCCCACGGCAAACATGTATCGTTTGGGTTGCAAGTCACCAGAGATTGAAGCGGCGTGCCGCAAGCCTTCTTGCGTGTTCCCTGATATTTGCCCCAACCTCAACACCGATCATCAACCGCTGATAAAGATGTATCGCCGCATTCGCCAAATGAAACGCATTAAGCGGGTACTGATCGCCTCAGGCGTACGTTACGATTTAGCCGTGCGTTCGCCAGAGTACGTGCGCGAACTGGTGAGCCACCACGTCGGTGGCTACCTCAAAATCGCACCTGAGCATACCGAGTCTGGTCCATTGTCCAAAATGATGAAGCCAGATATGCGCAGTTATGATGCTTTTAAGGCGTTGTTTGAGCGTTTTTCTAAGGCGGCTGGCAAAAAGCAATACCTCATCCCTTATTTTATTGCTGCTCATCCAGGCACCACCGATGAGGATATGCTACAACTTGCCTTATGGTTGAAGCGCAATCACTACCGCGCCGATCAGGTGCAGGCGTTTTTGCCATCGCCTATGTCCACGGCAACAGCGATGTACCATTCAGGGCGTAACCCTTTGCGTCGCATCAGTCGTCATAAAGCGGGTTACACCGAACGGGTGTTCACGCCCAAGCGCAAAAAGCAACGTGATTTGCACAAAGCGTTTTTGCGTTACCACGACCCTGCCAATTGGCCAGTTTTGCGCGCAGCATTGTTGGCTATGGGGCGTGCCGACTTGATCGGAACAGGGGAACAGCATTTGGTTCCACCCGAGCATGCCAATGTTACGCCCAGCGACAAAAAACAAGCATCGCGTAAACGCCCCTTCCGCACCCAGCACAATCGTCGCCGCCGATAAAAATAAGTTCAGCAGCGAACGTGGAATAAAATGTCAACAGAACCCAGTATATTTATCACCGCCAGCGATACCGATGCGGGCAAAACATGGGTGACTGAGCAACTTAGTCGCATATTACAGCAGCAAGGGCGTGATTTTATCGCCACGAAACCTGTGGTGAGTGGTTACTGCGAAGGTGATGACGCAGGTGATGTGCAACGTCTGCTACGCGTGCAAGGCTTGCATAATGCAGATGACATCAGTTGTTACCGTTTCCGTCAGCCTGCCGCGCCATCGATTGCAGCGGATAACGAAGGGCGCAGTGTGGATCATCAAATATTATTAGCATGGTGTGCCAAACAATGCCAACAGCATGACACCGTACTATTTGAAGGTATTGGCGGATTAATGGTGCCACTTAATACGCACACCATGGTCATTGATTGGATGCATGACTTACCATTCAATGATGTGCTATTATGCGTTGCATTAAAATTAGGCTGTATTAATCACGCGCTGCTAAGTTTAAAAGCCTTGCAGCAACGTAAACTTACCCCAAGGTGGTTGGTGTTGAACGAACCTCAGCCATTACCTGACAAAGCACACACAACAGCGATGATTGAAGTATTGCGCGCTCACTTACCTGCACAGACCCAGCTATTGCATTGCACACATCATAATCCACAAGTATTGAAAAAGGTGGTGGATAGTATATAAAAAAAGCCCCAGTATAGGTGATTATTGAACAACAAGGATTAGCTATGAACAGTGCCGTAGAAAAGATATATGAATACATCAAAGATGTTGCTGAAGAATTGTTTAAGCTTGTGGTGGTGGCGTTGGCAACAGCGACTGTCTATTGCGGTATCCTTTATGGTGGTTGGTATATGTGGCAAGTCTATTTGCACACCTATACAGGTGCTACCTTCAAAGAAATGCATCCCGAGCGTTTTCAACAAATTACGGAAGTTTTAACGTGCACGCCGTATTGGCAAACATCACTAGAACTCGCGGGCGTTTGCGCATTGTTTATGATGGCGGTTGCACTTGTCAGTCAATTTATTTACCTGCGTCATTTACTCTACGACCCTTTGTGGGGTGTGTTAAAAACAGCTTGGGCAATTGCTTTGAGTTTTGCCTTGGCTTGGTTGTTGCTGCACTATGATGGTCGTTTGTCTTTTTATGAGTCCTATGTCGCATTGCTGATTCCAGGCATGACGTGCGTGTTATTTAGCACCATGAAGTCTGCACCTCGTATTGTACCTGATATTGGCAGCTTGGTGGTTTCACTGATCTCTCGTATTGGTTAACGTGTATGAGCAGCCCCTTCAACAAACAAACTTGTCACATTACAATTTTGTCATAATACGCTAGTGTTAGTGGCTCGGTACAGGGAAATGCCCTTGCCGTAAAAGATAGTGTATTTCTATCTTTATGACATCACAGCCGCCAAGTTAAAATAAACCATGGTTTTGACCGCCTAGATTTGAGTCGTCTAACAGTCATATATGACCGTGCTTATTGACTAGGGGACTTTTGAGGGGATAAATCATGAGTTCAATATTTTCAGCGCAAGGCATTCGCTTGTGCTTGGGGATGATGGCAACACTGCTGTTGTTTACTGCTCCCGTATTACCATCCAGCGCGTACGCCGAAGATGTAGATTTGAGTTTGCCTGATGCGATTAACATCGCTGGCAAACAGCGTATGCTATCACAACGTATTGTAAGCTTTTATGCCATGTTAGGTCTGAATGTAAACGTGGATGATAGCAAAAACAAGCTACAAGCAGCGGTCTCGCTATTCGACACACAATTGTCTCAACTGCAACACATTGCAGGCGTTGACCACACCTTAAGCTTTTCCTATAAAGAAGGTGTTAGCTCCGAATGGGCGAAGGTAAAGCAGCTGGTAGCAGTAGCACCCACCAAGAAACGCGCGGCAGAATTGCGTCAACTAGCAGACAGTTTATTGGTTAAATCCAATGATTTCGTTTTGGAACTAGAAGATATAAGTGGTTCATCACAAGGCAAACTGGTCAATCTTGCAGGCCGCCAACGTATGCTATCACAACGCATTGCAGGCATGTATATGGAACGCGTATGGGATGTGGCGATTGAAGATGTCGCAGCCAAGAAAGAGCAAGCAGAACATGAGTTCGATGAAGCTCTAACGAAGCTTCAAGCCGCACAAGAAAACACCTCGAAGATCAATAAGCTATTGGGCTTGGTTGCGGGGCAATGGCATGCCTTTACAGCAATTAACAAGTTGAAGGATAAAGCCTATGCACAGCCAGCGATAGTAGCGCAAGCAGCGGATAGTATTCTTGATATGATGAATACTGTTACAGGTCTGTACGCAGATTTATAACTCAGGGTACTCACTCCAATAACAGGCATGGCTTTATGATGCGTTGTGGCAACGATGTTTCATCGTACAAGGTGGCAGAAAGCCATGCCCGTTAAAAAGAAAGTCGCGTTTGCGCTTATGGGTGGTATCGCTACCATGCGCACACTTTTTTGACTTTTATGAATGGAGTGTACCATGGAAATCCAGCTACCTGATGGCTCAACCCGCACCTTGAACGAGGGTGCAACGGCGATGGATTTAGCTACAGATATTGCTGCTGGTCTGGCGCGTTCAGCATTAGCGGTAAATGTGAATGGTACGCTCCGTGATATGTCGCAGCCACTGTGCGATGGCGATACTGTGGCGATTATTACCGATAAATCAGAAGAAGCACTGGGCATTCTTCGTCACTCCACCGCGCATTTATTGGCGCAGGCAGTACAGGCACTATTCCCTGATGCACAAGTGACCATTGGTCCGGTCATTGAAGACGGCTTCTTTTATGATTTTGCATACTCTCGCCCTTTCACACCCGAAGACCTTACTAAAATCGAACAAAAAATGCGTCAATTAAGCAAGCAAAAGCTGCCTATTAGCCGTGAAGAATGGGATAGGGACGATGGCATCGCGTTTTTTGAGCAGCAGGGTGAGCATTACAAAGCGCAATTGATTGGTCGCATTCCCGAGGGCGAAACCATCAGCGTTTATCGTCAAGGTGACTGGCAGGATCTATGCCGTGGCCCGCATGTTCCACGTACCGACAAACTCAAGCACTTCAAGCTGATGCGTGTTTCTGGTGCCTATTGGGAAGGCAACTCGGACAATGAGCAGTTGCAACGTATTTACGGCACCGCTTGGGCGAGCAAAGAGGATTTAGCAGCCTATTTACACCGTTTAGAAGAAGCAGAAAAACGCGACCACCGCAAATTAGGCAAGGCACTTGATCTCTTCCACCTGCAAGACGAAGCACCTGGTATGATCTTTTGGCACCCTAAAGGCTGGCATGTTTGGCAAGTGGTTGAAAATGAAATTCGCCAAGTCATGCGTGAGCATGATTACCAAGAGATCAAAACACCACAAGTGGTTGATCGCCGCCTATGGGAAAAGTCGGGGCATTGGGAGAAATTCCGTGATGATATGTTCACCACCAGCACCGAGAACCGCGATTACGCCATCAAGCCCATGAATTGCCCCTGCCATGTGCAGGTCTTTAAGCAGCATTTGCATTCTTATCGCGACCTCCCCCTACGTCTGGCAGAGTTTGGTTCTTGTCACCGTAACGAACCTTCTGGCACGCTTCATGGTCTGATGCGCTTGCGTAACTTTGTGCAAGATGACGCTCATATTTTTTGCGCCGAAAGTCAGATTCAAGATGAAGTAAGTGCCTTTATTGACTTGGTATTCAATGTGTACAAACGCTTTGGTTTTGAAGATGTCATCATCTTCCTATCTGACCGCCCTGAACAACGCGTAGGTACTGACGAGCAATGGGACAAAGCCGAATCCGCACTGCATGAAGCATTGCAAAGCAAGGGCATTGATTATGGTTTAAACCCTGGCGAAGGGGCATTTTATGGCCCTAAGATTGAATTTTCACTCAAAGATTGTTTAGGACGCGTTTGGCAATGTGGCACGATTCAGGTCGATTTTTCTATGCCTGGACGCTTGGATGCAGAATATGTTGCCGAAGATAACACCCGCCAAACACCGGTGATGTTGCATCGCGCCATCCTTGGTTCGCTGGAACGTTTCATCGGTATTCTGATCGAAGAACATGCAGGAAAACTGCCTTTTTGGCTGTCGCCAGTACAAGCGGTAGTTTGTAATATTTCGGAAAATCAGCGTGAATCGGTACAAAAAGCCGTACAAACGATGCGTGATGCAGGCTTCCGAGTGGAAGCGGACTTGCGCAATGAGAAAGTCGGCTATAAAGTGCGCGCCCATACTTTGCAGCGTACCCCTTATATTTTAGTGATTGGGGAGCGCGAAAGTGAAGAAGGCACCGTATCTGTACGCTCTCGTGAAGGCGACAATTTGGGTGCAAAATCTGTTGATGAATGGATCGCTGAAATGCAAAGCATGACGGCGAATTACCAATAATCGTGTATGGTATAAGGAGCACACTATCGCTAAAAAAGAACTGGCTATAAACTATAGTATTGAGGCCGCAGAAGTAAGGGTCATCGGTAGCGATGGAAGTCAGGTCGGCGTGTTAAGTGTCCCTCAGGCTGTGCGCAAAGCTGAAGAAGAGGGATTGGATCTGGTTCAGATCTCCCCTAACGCTAAGCCGCCAGTCTGTAAGATCATGGACTATGGCAAATACAAGTATCAACAGAGCAAAATAGCCAACGAAGCTAAAAAACGCCAACATGTTATTTTAGTCAAGGAAGTAAAGGTTCGGGCAAGTACCGACCAGCATGACCTTGATGTTAAACTTAAACTGGTAAGAAAGTTTCTTGAAGCGGGTAATAAGGTGAAGGTTTCCCTTCGTTTTCGTGGTCGTGAAATGGCTTTTAAAGCAAAGGGTTCCGAACAGCTCGCACATATCGCCAAAGAAGTTGAAGAACTTGGTAAGCCAGAGAAGATCCCCAATATGGAAGGTCGCCAAATGATTATGATTTTGGCACCTAACAAAAAGTAGTAGATTATTACAATACAGTGCTAAACACTGTGTTGTTAGGAAGGAAGCATCATGCCTAAGATGAAGTCAAACAGCGGCGCACTCAAGCGTTTCAGTAAGACTGGAAGTGGTAAATGGAAACGCAACAAAGCATTTTCCAGCCATATTTTGACCAAGAAGTCACCAAAACGTATCCGTAATTTCCGTGGTACCGAATTGGTTGCTCAGTCGGATAAAAAAGCACTTACTCGCCTGATTCCAGGTCTGTAAGCACTTTTTATTCGTGCTTGCACGAATAAACATAAGGCCGTTCCTAGAGGACGGTCTTTTATTCTCACATGCCTAGGCGAACCCGTGCCGACCATGTGTTTTAATATAGGAGAGGAATATGCCTCGCGTAAAATCGGGTGTTCAGGCTCACGCCAGACACAAAAAAGTTATCAAAGCAGCCAAAGGCTATCGCGGTCGTCGCAAAAACTGTTTCCGTACAGCGACCCAAGCGGTAGATAAAGCACGTCAATACGCTTACCGTGACCGTAAAGTGAAAAAACGTGACTTCCGCAGCCTGTGGATTGTACGTATTAATGCAGCAGCTCGCCTCTACGGTTTGAGCTACTCACGTTTCATGTACGGTTTGGCACAAGCAGGTATTGAGCTAGATCGCAAGGTTTTGGCTGATATTGCAGTACGTGATATTGATGCGTTTGGTAAATTGGCAGAAACCGCGAAAGCGAACGTTTAATGCCCCTATGCTTATAGCCATGCGTATTTGCGCGCATAGTTGTAAGTAATCTTTAAAAGGCAGGGCTAGTCCCTGCCTTTTTTTATTGGTGACGATTGATCTCGGAGTAAGTCATGAGCGACAGTACATCGCTGACGGAACAATTAGAAGCAACCCAGCAACGGGCCATTGCTGACTTTTCCCAAGCAAAAAACCTAAAAGAGCTGGATGCCTTGCGCACCCAATACTTGGGCAAAAAAGGTGTCTTAACCGACGTTCTCAAAGGTGTGGGACGCTTAGCCCCTGCTGAACGCCCATTGATTGGTCAGCAGGTCAACAGCGTGAAAGCTGCCTTGAACGAAGCCTTGAGCACAACGACGGAACTGTTGCAGCAGCAAGAACGTCAACAGCGCATTGAAGCGGAACGCTTGGACATCACCCTACCAGGTCGTCGTCAAAGCATGGGCGCACGTCACCCTATTCAGCAAGGTTTGGATGAAATCAGCGATATTTTCAGTCGTATGGGCTTTACCATTGCCCAAGGACCTGAAATGGAAGATGAATTCCATAACTTTGATGCCTTAAACATTCCCCCAGAGCACCCAGCACGTGCCATGCACGACACTTTCTTTTTGCAATCCGATGATGACGTTTCTCGCCTGTTGCGCACGCATACTTCACCCGTGCAAATTCGTGCCATGCTCAAACACATCAAAGACCATGGCGAAAGCCCGCTAGCTGTTGTCGCTCCAGGGCGCGTATTCCGTTGCGATCATGATGTCACCCATTCACCCATGTTCCACCAAGTAGAGGTGTTTAAAGTGGGCGAAGATGTGTCAATGGCGCATCTTAAAGGTGTATTGCAATACTTTTTGTCCCATTACTTCAATCAAGACCTACCCATTCGCTTACGCCCCAGCTACTTCCCCTTCACCGAACCATCGGCAGAGGTGGATATGGGCTGCGTAATGTGCCAAGGCAAGGGCTGCCGTGTGTGTAAGAACACAGGCTGGCTGGAAGTGCTCGGCTCAGGAATGATTCACCCTAACGTGTTGAAATCAGTCGGCTTGGATAGCGAACGCTGGTCAGGCTTCGCTTTTGGCTTAGGCGTCGAACGCTTGGTGATGCTCAAATATGGCATCCCTGATTTACGTCTGTTTTTTGAAAATGATGCGCGCTTTTTACGGAGGATCGGGGCATGAGACTGGCATTATCTTGGTTGAATGAATACGTTGAACTGACCGCCTCGGTGGATGATATTGCCGCCGCCTTGGTACGCTTGGGGCATGAAGTCGAAGCCATCGAATACCCACGCCAAAGCCTAGAAAAGGTGCGTGTTGGTCATATTTTAAGCAAAGAACCACACCCTAATGCTGACCGTTTGAGCTTGTTGCAGGTTGATATTGCTGCCGAAGCTCCGCTTGCCATTGTTTGTGGTGCAAGCAATATGGATGTGGGAGATAAAATCCCCGTAGCAATCATCGGTGCGGCACTACCTAATGGTATGGTCATCAAAAAAGGGAAGGTACGTGGCGAAACCAGTTTCGGCATGTGCTGCTCCGAAGCAGAACTAGGGCTGGCAGAGGATGCTGAAGGCTTGCTGATTTTACCTAAGGACGCGCCTATTGGGCAGACAATGGGTGAGTTTTTGCAACTTGAAACAGCCATCATCGACCTGTCCATCACGCCGAATCGCGGCGACTGCATGAGCGTCCAAGGCTTGGCACGGGAACTGGCAGCAGACTTTAACGTGCCGTTAAAAACACCTGCATATACTTCTGTGAATCATGCAGCAGACTCCTCAGTCAACATCCGTCATGATGCAGTAAACGATTGCCCTTACTACCTTGCGCGCCGTATTCAAGGGGTGACAGTCAGTGATTCCCCTGCATGGTTACAAGCGCGTTTGGTTGCAGCGGGGCAACGTCCTGTTAATGGCGTGGTCGATGTGTTGAACTACATCATGCTGGATATGGGTCAGCCCATGCACGCCTTTGATGCAGCACAGATTGACGGTGATCTGCACATTCGCAGTGCGCTGCAAGGTGAAGGTTTTGATGGCTTGGATGATCGCCATATTGATCTCAATGCAGGTGATTTATTGATTGCTGATGATCGCCACGTATTGGCCATGGCTGGCATCATGGGTTCAAAAGCCTCGGGCGTTACCGCCAGCACCACCGACATTGTGTTGGAATCCGCCTTTTTCCGCCCTGCTCATATCAGTCTTACACGACGCACCCACGGCATGGTTTCTGAAGCATCGATGCGTTTTGAGCGCGGTGTCGATGCCGCTATGGTTGATGTGGCAATGGAACGTGCCAGCAGCATGATCATCGAACTCTTTGGTGGTCAGGCCAGCGTCGTAAACCGTGTTGGTGATGCTACGGCATGGCTGAACCACGCCAGCCTGGATGTCAGTGTTGAACGCATTGCCAAACGTCTTGGCATGCCGATTGAGGAACGCATTGATGCGGTATTGCAACGCATGGGTTTTGCCATCGAGCGTCAAGATGGCATGCTGCATATTGGTGTACCAAGCTGGCGTCATGATGTCAGCCTGGCCGAAGATTTGAGCGAAGAGTACGCCCGTATCATCGGTTACGATGCTATTCCTGCCGAACTTCCCACCACCACCATGATCAGCACGCCAGTACCGCGTGACCTGATTGCGCAAGCACTGCACCATGGCTTTGATCAAGTCATTAGTTACGCTTTTGTATCGCCGCAAGCACAACGTCTGTTTGTGGAGGATGCCGCTGCGGATGTGGTGTTGCAAAACCCTATTTCCGAAGCCATGAGCGTGATGCGTCGCAGTGTTTGGCCCGGTTTGTTAGCAATTGCGCAGCACAATATGAATCGCCAACAAAAAGGGATGGCCGTGGTTGAATACGGTCGCACCTATGAACAACGCGATGGTGACTTCCACGAACACAACGTCATGAGCTGGTTGATGACGGGCGAAGTGCAGTCAGATACATGGCATCAAAAAGCCCGTAATGCTGATTTTTACGACCTTAAAGGCGCCGTCGAAGATTGGCTACAGAGTCAGGGTGTGACACCGCGCATGCAGGCTGCTTTAGACCCACATTGTGGCTTGCAGGCAGGGCAGGTTGCCGAAGTGCGTGCCGGACGCTATTGCGTTGGCCGCATTGCCCGTGTCGATGCAGATTTAGCAGCCAGTTTCGATCTGGATGCCCCTGTCTATGTTGCAGAGATCAACTGTGACCTACTACCCGAAGCCAAGCGATCCAAATTCAGCCCCATTCCTGAGTACCCATCGGTGGAACGTGACTTGGTCTTTTTATTACCTGACAGCACCACGGCTGATGCGTTGTTGGAGCAGGCACGCAAAGGTGGCGGCAATACGGTAACCGATGTACGCATTTTTGATGTCTACCGTGGTCAGGGTATTGAGCCTGGTATGGTCAGTATCGGCATTCGTATAACCATGCAGGATGCCAAGCGCACCCTGCAACAAGATGCTTGTGACGCGATTGCCGCCACTATCATCGACAACGTAAGCAGCCGTCTTAAGGGTCAGTTGCGTTAATCTTTCGGTATCCGTTCACCTACTCCCCTGTGATTCCGTCAGCGGCGTTGAAAATGCTCATTTACCAAAGCGTAAACTGCGCGTTTTCGCCTTGCTGACAAAATAACAGGGGGCACGTGAACGAATAATCTGAAAAGTAAGTAGGTGGGCATAATTATTTTAACATTTTAACGCAGTATATTTTGCGATATTCAAGGCACAAAAACGGACGTATTGGCAAGCCAAAGGCGCGGCAGAGCGATTGCCTTTTAATGCATAACGTTTTTGTAACGCCGAAGATCGCGGAATAGACAAGTTACAAAATGTTAAAATAATTTTGGTCACCTGCTTCCCCCCGTGGAGTTGTGTATGGCGCGTTTATCTATCGCTGAAATCACTGCCATTAAAGAGTCTGTGACAGCTGTGCTCGGCGAATCCTGCCCGTATGATCTGTGGCTTTTTGGCTCCCGTGCTGATGACACGTTACGCGGTGGAGACATTGATCTGTTTGTGGAAACAACAGCGGATATACCCAGTCGGATCAAAGCCATCTGCCATATTTATGCCAAAATCATCTTACGTCTTGGTGATCGAAAAGTAGATGTTTTACTCAAAGATTGTAAAACCGAGCATGCACCTATTTTTGACATTGCCAAAAGCACCGGAGTTCGTTTATGAAGCCTCTGTTGGTAGCCGAACACAGACAAACAGCACAATTAACGTTGGAATTGGTGCAAAGAGAAGCAGCACACCTTGCCTACACCCACGGCACTTTGTTCGAGCAACATATTGACCATTCATGGGTTGTGTCACTTCCCGAACACCCTGAGCGATCAGAGAAAATAGAAGCGTTTGTCAGTCGCTTTGCTCGTTTACAAGATCATGTCGGTGAAAAACTGTTGCCTGTATTTGCCAAGTTATACGGTGAACGCACCAAATCGATGATTGATACACTGGTTTTTGCTGAACGCATGGGGTGGGTCGTTTCATCAGAAGAGTTCATTGCCTTACGCTGTTTGCGGATTCAGCTGGTACACGAGTACATGTTTGATGCTCAACTATTTCTTGATGCGTTATTAACCGCAAGAGATGGCGTCGAAACCCTGCAAACAATTGTTGATCCGACATTCCGCACCCCTCATCCATGATTCTGCTAATTAATGAAATCAACAAGAAATGTTGCACGATAAGGGATTTTTGTTTTTTGAAACTACTTGGATTTAGGTTTGAATTCGATAAATTAATACTTACGGTGTAGCTCCCTTAATAATAACTGCTAGAACCCACAAGGTTAAATTAATCTAAGATACTGAAATATATGAAAAAGTTAATTGTTAAATTTTCATTTGGGGGTGCGGAATGTCGGGTTGATGCTGTTGCTCAATCAGTTAATCATTGAGCAGTAAATCATTCGTTGTTCCGTTGACGAAGATGCCATTCTTTACACGCTGTGCGATGTAATAACTTTGCCACAATGCGTAAAAACAGCATGCCCGTTGATTATACGCCTCATCTGTTGCCGTGAAAACGGACGTTAAACTTCCCTTTTTTTATTTCAGAGCCAATATCTGCTCAATTGCATGATGAAGGAGAGGATCGCATGATTACATTGGGAACACCGCATAGCGCATCAGCCACCCGTTTGTTGTTGTTGGGTGCTGGCGAGCTGGGTAAAGAGCTGGTCATTGAACTGCAAAGGCTTGGTGTAGAGGTGATCGCTGTGGATCGCTATGCCCATGCGCCAGCGATGCAGGTAGCTCACCGCTGTCATGTGATTGACATGCTTGATGCTGCCGAATTGCGCCGCATTGTTGAACTGGAGCAGCCGCACTATATCGTGCCCGAGGTGGAGGCGATTGCCACCCAAACATTGGTCGAATTGGAGCAGGAGGGCTTTCGTGTCATCCCTACGGCGCGCGCCACGCTGCTGACCATGAATCGCGAAGGCATACGCCGTCTTGCCGCCGAAGAGCTGGAACTGCCCACCTCTCCCTACCATTTTGCCGACACCGAGGCTGCCTTTATCGAAGCCGTGACGCAGCTTGGGCTCCCCTGTGTGGTGAAACCCGTGATGAGCTCTTCGGGCAAGGGTCAGAGTGTTATTCGTGCCAACGATCAAATTGCAGCAGCATGGCAATATGCGCAGGAGGGCGGCAGGGCAGGGGGCGGTCGTGTGATTGTTGAAGGGTTCATCGATTTTGATTACGAAATTACCCTGCTCACCATTCGTCATGGCGGACAGACCACCTTTTGCGCACCTATTGGTCATGTTCAGCGCGATGGTGATTACCGTGAGTCCTGGCAACCGCACCCGATGAGCGATGTGGCACTGCAAGCATCGAAAAACATGGCCGAGCAGGTGACCACGGCACTGGGTGGTGATGGTATCTTTGGTGTCGAGCTGTTCATCAAAGGTGATGCCGTCTATTTCAGCGAGGTATCGCCCAGACCGCATGATACAGGCATGGTGACATTGATCTCGCAGGATCTCTCCGAGTTTGCCCTGCATGCGCGAGCCATTCTCGGTCTGCCGATCCCCAATATTGTGCAGTATGGGCCAGCCGCCTCTTCGCCGCTGGTGGTCGAAGGGAGTTCTGCCAATGTTGTCTTTGGTGGTTTGACGCAGGCACTGGCTGAACCCGATACACAGCTACGGCTGTTTGGCAAACCAGAAGTAAGCGGCAAGCGACGCATGGCCGTTGCGCTGGCCCGTGGCGATAGTATTGAACAGGCACGTGCCAAAGCCAATGCCGCCATGGCTGCGATTCAGGTTACGCTGTGAATTCGCTGGTGATGATTAAAGAATAAATCCCCCTCGATCCCCCTTTTTCAAAGGGGGAGGTTAGATGTTACAGAGGACAATATGCCAGTGGATACATCGATATTTCATGACGACTTTCAGAGCTTGCATGCCGAAATGCAGGCGTGGCGCAGGCATCTGCACCAGTTTCCCGAGATGGCTTTTGAGGAGCATCTGACCGCCACTTTTATTGCCGACAAGCTGAAGTTGTTTGGCCTTGATGTGCATCAGGGGCTGGGCGGAACGGGTGTGGTTGCCACACTCACTGCTGGCAGCGCTAGCAAACGTATCGCCTTGCGCGCCGATATGGATGCTCTGCCGATTGCGGAACAGAATGATCTGCCCTATCGCTCCCAACACGAAGGGCGGATGCATGCCTGCGGTCATGACGGTCACTCGGCGATGCTGCTGGGGGCGGCAAAGTATCTGGCTCAGCACCCCGATTTCGATGGCACGGTCTGTTTTATCTTTCAGCCAGCGGAAGAGGTGATGGGTGGTGCTGCGCGCATGATGGATGATGGGCTGTTCGAGCAGTTCCCCGTCGATGCGGTTTATGGTCTGCACAACTTCCCCGATATTCCAGCCGGCCACTTTGCCGCCAAAGCAGGGGCGTTGATGGCCTCCTTCGACACCTTCGAGATCAACATCCACGGCAGAGGCTGCCATGCGGCGATTCCACATCAGGGGCATGATCCCTTGCTTGCGGCCTCCCAGCTGGTGGTGGCGCTGCAAAGTATTGTCAGCCGCAACATCGCACCGCAGCAGTCGGCGGTGGTCAGTGTCACGCAATTACACGGCGGCAACAGCTGGAATGCCATTGCCGACCATGCCCAACTGCGCGGTACCTTTCGTTGCCTGAATGAAACGGTGCAACAACAGATCAAGCAGCGCATTGAGCAGATCGCGGTTGATCTCTGTTCGGCCATGGGCGTGCGCGCCGAAGTGGCTTTCAACCCCGGCATGGTTCCCTATCCGCCAACGGTCAACGCACCCGATGAAACAGCGCAAGCACTGGCCGTCGCCGCCAAACTGGTCGGCGAAGCGCAGGTCAACAGGAATCCGCAACCCAGCATGGGAGCAGAAGATTTCGCCTTTATGCTGCAACAAAAGCCGGGCTGCTATATCTGGCTGGGCGGTGGCACTGCTAAAACTGAAGGTTTGCTACACCACCCGCGTTACGATTTTAACGACGACATTCTACCGCTCGGGGCGGCATACTGGATTTCACTGGTTGAAAGTCTGTTAAACCCTTCCGGTCAAGCTTAAAGAGTTACCCGAATTTTTAGCCTTAAAAGCTGCAAAAGGTAAAATATGTACACATTGGAAGATATAAAAAGATTTGAAAAAGAGCTTGAAGGCTCACCCGATGATACTGACTTAATGAACAAAATTGCCATTGGCTATATGGAGCATCCCTGCGAGTTTATTGAAGATTTAAAACTTTTTGAACGAGCGTATCAGATCAAGCAGACGATCAAAACGGCGAATAATCTCGCCTATCAGCTCTTTTATGAGTTTGAAACTGAAGCGAATCAAAAACGAGCATTAAACCTTCAGGCTGAGTGTATTAGTAAAAAACCAAAGTCTTATATGCCGTATCACCTTTACGGCAATATTTTAATTGGAAATAAAAAGTATCATGAGGCAATTTCAAACCTGAAAATTGCTTACGAAAAGCATCCAAGCCGAGATATAGAAAACAATATCGGTGTCGCTTATTTTCACCTAGGAATGTACCTGGAATCCATGGGTTACTTTAAAAAATTAGTCGGTAAAGAGGATGTGATCCACATGGCTTTATTTAATTTAGCCATCGTCAACGCCGTTGCTGGTCATAAGAAAGCAGCTATACGTCTCTTGCAAGATTTAGAACAAGCCATTGATTGGAAAATACCCTATGAAGATATGGGAGGTATAAGAATTGCTAAAATATATGCTTTTTTAGGTGAATATGCTGCTGCTATTCGATGTGAAAGTCACAAAGATCTATTCAACTATTGTTCCTTTGACAGTAACCTTGATATTGCTTACGCCTATTACAAAAATGATATTGACTTATTTCATGCGAAAATATCAGAAGAAATACAAATTGATACTGACTGTATTGTAACAGTAAATGAAGACTACGAAGGTTTAAACAGCGAAGAGATTCAGGAAATAGTTTCAGATCATAGGAAGAGCATTCAATTCCTTCAAACGCTCCCCTCTGCTTTTCTTCAAGGAAAACCTTTGATTCAATTAGACCCACTTGTAGATAAAACCTGTTTAATGTTCGATTGCAGCAGGCATGGCACGCAATACGATGATAGTGAATAATGGGCTTCGTTGAATATGAATAATCCGACTACTTTCAGGTTTTATACTGGCCCTTTAGATATTGTTTTTCTTGCTATTGGCGTTATTTCGACTGTTTTCATATTGCTATTGGACATCGATTTTTTTGCAAAAACCATGGTTTTTTTAACGATGTTGATAACTATCAGCCCTATAGCATATTTATGGATACTCAAACTGTTTGCTAAGCTGACAGTTGATTCATCGGGTATAAGGCTTGAGATTAGTGGTTTTCAATGGCTTGGTTATGATTATCAATGGGAAAAACTTTCTTTTGCTAAGCTTTCCAAAGGTAAAATGAGAGACCCTCATAGACTTGTGTTTGTAGAGGAGAGTCCTGCTGGTGGGCACATGCTTTCGGAAAAGAAGCTGGATTCCAGGCGCTGGCGCATAGAGGGTGATATAACGAATGACAGCTCTGTATTGTCCAGTGTGTTAGACAGCCATATTCAAGAGGCATCGAACGTTCACAGGGATTACAGTGAAATTGACCCACCTGATCCCAGCGATGATATTCCGAAATATCTTATTTTCGGTGGTATCCTTCTTTTTTGTTGCTGTATTGTTGTCACTCCCATTTATAATGATTGGTGTCTGTTAGCCTACCCTTTTGTTATTGCCCCAATTATTATGGGAGTGGTTGCTGCCATTGCGTCTGTTTTATGTATGTATGCTTTAGCTCGAAGGCTTTCAAAAGAGATCAATCCCTTTACTGCGATTGTTGCCGCTGGGGTGATGATGGTTAGCGGAGGAATGTCGTTTGCAACGATTGATCTGATAATAGCCGCTGAGTTTGGTGACTCATTTCAAGTCTCATACACCCTTGAAAAGCTCAATAAAGACGGCGTAATCCTTTCATCAGATGCCCCGACATTGCCCAACATGGAATTCGGGTTGGATTCAACGATATATCGAAACGTTAAAACGAATGGCGTAGCCAATATTCAATTTAAACGCGGTGGGCTGTTTGGTAATTCACTCTATTACAATTTGCGAGATTAGGGGTGTTTTTCTAACAAGCTGAATCTCTCTCGGCGGCACCTTACTATGACATTACCAGCTACATCGCCATCCACTATAACCCGTATTGGGGTGAATGACGATGCAGCCAACCGTATCCTGTTTAATCCAAATCACATGTGGCGTGTTTGAACTCCAGCGGGTTTGCGGGGCCAACCCATCCGCTGGGTTTCGCGACTGACTTGCGGGCAAAGGTCGCTTTGCAGTCATTGCCGTACAGGATGGTGAATGATGTAAAGTCGATTGATGTTAATCGCATCATCACCCGTGGATGCGCTTTGATAAACGAAACCATCACATCCAGATCTTTCATATTCTGATATTGCGGCGTCAGGGCAGCGGAAGCTGTTTGCGAAAGAAATAACAGACTCAATAATACCACCACTATTTTCATCACACCCTCCGAGGTATTTATAAACCCACTCTGTTGCCTACCGAATGAAGCGCTCTGTCGATGGCCTGTTCAATCGTATGCTGAAGGTTGATGCCCAGTTTTTGCAGCACGGTTTTCTTCTGCTCGTAGGTTACTTCGTAGACATCAAAATCTTTGCACAATTCAAACACATAGGTATCCGATGTTTTTATTTCATCAATCAGATGATGTTCCAGCGCACGTTTGCCATACCACACCTCACCCGTCGCCACCGTCGCCAGATCCAACATCGGCCTGTTTTCGGCTACGAACTCTTTGAACAGAGTATGGGTATCTTCCAGATCCTCAATAAACTTTTTACGCCCCTTTTCGGTATTTTCACCGAACATGGTCATGGTTCGTTTGTACTCTCCGGCAGTCAGGGTTTCGTAATCAATGTCATTTTTCTTGAGCAGCTTGTGGAAGTTGGGAATCTGGGCCACCATGCCAATCGAGCCGAGAATCGCAAATGGTGCAGCCAGAATCCTGTCAGCCACACAGGCCATCATGTAGCCACCACTGGCCGCCACCATGTCAATGCAGACGGTCAAAGGAATGCCCGCCTCCTTCACCCTGGCAAGCTGGCTTGCGGCATAACCGTAGCTATGCACCATACCACCCTGACTCTCCAGCTTGATCACCACTTCATCACTCGGCCTGGCGACGCAGAGCAGCATGGAGATGATCTCGCGCAGCCCCTCGGTATCGGATGCCTTGATGTCCCCCTTAAAGCTGGCGACAAACACCCGTTTTTGATCATCATCGCTTTCAGGGTGTTTCTTCTTCTCTTTTTTCTCAAGCTTTTCGCTCTTTTTTTCCTCTTTGGTGATCGCCTTCAGCGCCTCTTTGCTAAGCACAGCCTGCTCCAGCGAATGTTGCAAGTCTCTGTACTGTTCGTTGAGATTGGTGATCTCGATCTCCTGATCGTCCTGACCCGCTTTACGCGAGGTGGCAAACACCATCATCACCACAACCGCTATCGCGACGACCAGCGTAATGGTCTTAGCCAAAAACAGGCCGTATTCCATGAGTAATTCCAAATCATTCTCCCAAAGCATATTTAAACAGATGCCGAACCATTCATGGCAAACGCGCAATTGTACATATTTACAACAATTCAGGTCTCACAAATTACCTTCTCATTCATCACAGGTACATGCGTGTGCACAGGCTGAGGTGATAGTCCAGAGATGAACACGGATAAACACAGATAAGCTTGAACTATTCCAGCAAGGGTCGAATGAATGGCTTGCGTAGGGTGGATAAGGCTTTGCGCAGCCACCAAACGTTGCAGGTTTCTCTGGAGCTGCTTTGTCGAAGAAGAATTGTGGAGTTGTTGCAGCCCCCAATGTTCAGCATGCCATGAGGTTGTTTCTCGCTATGCCGTATCAGCCTAAATCTTTTGATTGAAGGGTCGTGAGTTGAGTATGGTTGGCTCGTAGGTTGTTCATACGTTTGGTGGCTGCGCAAAGCCTTATCCACCCTACAAAAGATGACCTCCATCTTAACCACCTTTTCCCAGTTTATTGTGAAATTCACACGGCAATCAGAATAGCGGTTGCGTGCAAAGCTTCATTGCGTCACACTCACAGACTGAAATTCTACTCGGAGGCACCTGACTATGACTTCACCCACTACTGAACCAACCCTGATCCGCATTGCGGTGGATGGGATGCGTTGCGCTAGCTGCATCGCCAAGGTGGAGGCAGCGATTATCGGCGTGAGCGGGGTGAGCAGTGCCAGCGTCAGTCTGGTGGATCACACCGCGCTGGTAGAGGTGGATGGCGATGTAGCGAGCGTGTCTGATGCGATTGTTGCCGCCATTGCTACTACCGGGCGCACTTCACACCCCATGCAACCCGATGCCGACCCTGCCCAATTGCTGGCCAGTCAGCAGGCGACGGAGGCTGCTGGCGTGCGTCGCCATTTCGTTCATGCCGCGCTCGGTGCAGGCGTCGGCCTGCTGCTCATGGCCTGCAATATGGCGGGGCTGCTGCCCGATCTTGAAGACGGCCACACCTTCTGGTTAACCACTGGCCTGCTCACCCTGCTGTTGATGCTCTATATCGGTCGCGACTACTACCTGGGTTTGATTCACAGCATCCGCTACCTGAGCGGCACCATGGATACGTTGGTTGGCCTTGGCACAGCCAGTGCCTGGCTCTATTCGATGGTGCTGGTGCTTCAGCCTGATCTGGTTGCCGTCAGCGCGCGCCACCTCTATTTCGAGGCGGGGCTGGTGATTCTTGGCTTGATACACCTCGGGCAGGGGTTAGAAGCGCGTGCTCGCGGCAAGACGGGAGAATCGATCCGCCTGTTGATCGGCCTGACCCCGCGCACGGCACGACTGGTACGCGAGCAGCAGGAGGTGGATATCCCCGTTGCCCAGGTGCAGTCCGGCGATCTGCTGCGCGTGCGTCCCGGCGAGAAAATTCCCGTGGATGGCATCGTCAGCGAGGGGGAGAGTCGCATCGACGAGTCGATGATTTCCGGTGAGCCGATGCCGGTGGCCAAAGCGGTGGATGATTCCGTGCTGGCCGGGACGGTGAACGGTCACGGCAGCTTGCTGATCCGCGCCGATCATGTCGGCAGCGAAACCCTGCTTGCCCATCTGATCGAGGCGGTGCGTCAGGCGCAGGCGAGCAAACCAGCCATTGCGCGGCTGGTTGATCGGGTGGCCGCTGTGTTTGTCACCGTTATTATTTGCATTGCGCTGCTTACCTTCGCCATCTGGTGGCTGTTCGGGCCGTCGCCCTCATCGGTCTATGCCTTTACCACCATGATGTCGGTGCTACTCATCGCCTGCCCCTGCGCGCTGGGACTGGCCACCCCCATCTCCATCATGGTTGGCTCCGGGCGCGGAGCAACCGAGGGGGTGTTGATCAAAAACGCCAGTGTGCTGGAGGTGATGGAGAAGGTCGATACGCTGGTGGTGGATAAAACCGGCACCCTGACCGAGGGCAAACCGCACCTCACCAGCCTGCTGCCGTTGGCCGAAATGGAGAAAGCAGAATTGCTTCGCTTCGCCGCCAGTGTTGAGCGCAGCAGCGAACATCCGCTGGCCAGCGCCATTGTCGCTGCGGCCACGGAGCAGGGGATCAGCTTCGCTACGGCAGAGCAGTTCAGTGCCACCCCCGGCAAAGGGGTCCGTGCGATGGTTGAAGGACAGAAGATCCAAATCGGTGCACAAGCCTGGATGGTGGAAGAGGGGATTCACTGCGATGATCTGCCAACCCTTCCCGCACATGAAAGCCCGGTATTGATGGCCGTAGATGGCAAACTATGCGCCCTGTTCGGTATCGCCGATCCGATCAAAGCAAACACCGCTGCTGTGATCGCCGAGCTGCGCGCCGAAGGGACTGAGGTGGTGATGCTCACCGGCGACAATCCAGTCACCGCCGCCGCCATTGCCGCTCAGGCGGGGATCGACCAGTTCAAAGCCAGCCTGCTGCCAGAAGATAAAACAGCGGCCATCAAGGAACTGCAAGCGGCGGGTAAAATCGTCGCCATGGCTGGCGATGGCATCAACGATGCCCCAGCATTGGCACAGGCACATGTCGGCATCGCCATGGGCAGCGGCACCGATGTGGCGATGGAGTCAGCTGGCGTGACGCTGGTACGTGGTGATCTGACCGGCATCCTACGTGCCCGCCGCCTCTCCCGCGCCACCATGCGCAATATTCGCCAGAACCTCTTTTTCGCCTTTATATATAACGCCATCGGCGTACCCATCGCCGCTGGCGCGCTCTACCCCATATTCGGCATCCTTCTCTCCCCCATGTTCGCCGCCGCCGCCATGAGCTTGAGTTCCGTCTCGGTAGTAAGCAACGCATTGCGTCTGCGTAAAGTGAAGCTGTGAACATGCGGGCGCGTTTAAAGATATTGCAATCACGATTAAGCTGACACACACTTGCGGAAATGAGTGAATCTAATGCGGTAGCGTGTTCTGTATATTCTCTGAATATTATTGATATACGGAACTCATTCCGCACATTCCGTGTAATAATTAGTTAGTTGCAAAAGAAGAAGCGAGTAAATGTCAAAGGTTAAAGACAAATTATTTACAGTCCTAAGAGATAAACAGACGGTTATCACTCGTGCAGTTTTTTGGAAAATACCTCATAACACACATGAAGATGAAGTTACTCTAAAAGTTGGCAGATACAAGAAGCCTAAGGGTTCGCATGAAAACGAAGAGCCTGAATCATTAAGCCCGAAAAGTGAATTAACCTTTGATAATGAGGAATTTAAAAATCTTATAAAATTCCTACAAGAAAATTATGAACCCTTTAAGGAGGGTGTTAAGGCATTCATTCCACTAGATAAGCCATTTGAAAAATCAAATGCAAATCAAATCAAGGCGTTATTTTCACTACCTGATAAAAGCAAAATTATAGAATTTATACTAACTAATGACGTAATCCCCGAAGAGCTTGAAGCTGGACTTTTTCATGCCAAACGCGTAAAGGCTATAAATGAATTTGAAAACATGCTTAATAACAACTTAGTGGAATCAAAATGGCAAGTGTGGTTCGAGAAAAACAGTTGGGTTTTGGGAAGTGATTTTGTTCGAATACTTGATGAAAGGTCTATTGACACGCAAAACATAACTGACTTCTTAATGGAAGCTTATGATGGCTTTTTAGATATTATTGAAATTAAACGCCCTGAAGGCGGAATACACTTTTGGTCAAAGACATTAGATCATGGGAATTATGTTCCTTCTACTGACCTGATCAAGGCAGTAACTCAAGCGTCTTCTTATATCTATGAAGTTGAAAGAGAGGCAAATAGCATTAAGTTTCTGGAAAGAGTTGACGGGATTAAGACGATAAAACCACGTTGTATACTCATATTTGGTCGCTCTAATGACTGGAATGAAAAACAAGTTGAAGCATTTAGAATACTAAATTCTGGTTATCACAATTTAACAATAATGACTTATGATCATGTTCTTGACAGAGCAAAAAGAATTGTTGGGTTTGGCAGCTAACATGGAGGTGTCAAGCCTGTGAAGGTGTCAGGCTTGAAAAGTTGAATTTATAGCGATTCGCAGAGTGAGAAGAGAGCGTTCACCCTACAAACAACAGACAGGCTTTCGACTTTTGGTGTGATCTTCCCCTTGCAACTAACTTATGGCGAACAAGCTGGAGAAACCATGACACGCAAAAAACTCCCCATCGGTATTCAAACCTTTTCCGAAATCATAACGCACGATTATTGCTACGTTGATAAAACCGCCCTAATTCAGCAAATGGTGGATAGTGGAAGCTACTATTTCATTTCGCGTCCGCGCCGCTTTGGGAAATCGCTGCTGGTGAGTACCCTGAAATCGCTGTTTGCTGGGGAACAAGCGTTGTTCAAAGGGCTGGCTGTGGAAAACAACTGGGATTGGTCCACCCAATATCCAGTGATTCATATCAGCTTCGGTGGCGGCCTCGCTGATAGCCGCGACATGTTGGAGACACTCCTGCTGGCAACCATTCGTGAGCATGCTGCGCGTTATAAACTTGAGTTGCGCGAACATGAGCCAGCCAGCGTCCAGTTTCGCCAGATGATTCTTGAGTTGCATGAACGCTTTGGTCAACCCGTCGTCCTGCTGATTGACGAATACGATAAGCCGATTCTCGACAATCTGGTGGCAGGACGCGATGAGGTGGCGATTGCCGTGCGCGAAGGACTGAAAGGCTTTTACTCCGTCATCAAGGATTCAGACAGCCACATCCGCTTTGCGCTGCTTACCGGAGTGAGTAAATTCAGTAAAGTGTCGTTATTCAGCGGACTGAATAATCTGGAGGATATCACGCTGTCACCACCTTTTGCCAGCCTGTGTGGTTATACCGATGCCGAGCTGCGCCAGACCTTTGTTGACTGGCTTGATGGTGTGAATATGGATCAGGTTCGCCGCTGGTATAACGGTTATAATTTTGATGGCGAGCCAGTTTACAATCCGTTTGATGTGCTGCTTTACCTGAAAAACCGCCAGTTCCGCAATTTCTGGTTTGAAACAGGTAGCCCGTCGTTCCTCATCCGCCTGCTGCAACAGCGCGGTGTGAACGCGCCTGACCTCGACAACCTTCAGGCCGATGAGGCACTACTAAGCACCTTTGATGTGGATCGTATTCCCTTGGAAACATTGATGTTCCAGACGGGTTACCTGACCATCACGGGCAAGGAGGATTTGGGCGGCTCGATTTACTACCGTTTGGGCTGGCCTAACCGCGAAGTGCGCCAAAGTCTGCACGGCAGCCTGCTCGATCAACTCACCCATGCCGATTCAGCACAGCGCAGCAGCAGCATGGCACTCTATCGCTGCCTGGAATCAGGCGACCCCAACGACCTGCGCGCCATCTTTCATTCCTTTTTCGCCTCCATTCCCCACGATTGGTATCGCAACAATCAACTAGCCAACTACGAGGGCTATTATTGCTCTGTCGTCTATTGCTACTTCGTCGGTCTAGGGCTGGAAGTGGTCGCTGAAGATGCCACCAGCAAAGGGCGCATAGACATGACCGTGAAACTGGGCAGGCGCATTTTCATCATCGAATTCAAAGTGGTAGAAATGGAAGGCGACGGCAACGCCATGGCGCAGATTGAAGCAAAAGGCTACGCCGAAAAATATGCCGCGCAGGGTGAAGTGTGGTTGGTCGGCGTGAGCTTCGCCAGCTCAGAGCGTAATATCGTCGGCTTTGAGGCCAGGCCACTCGAGTGAATGACGCCGAGACGTTTACGGACTACCCTTACGGCTTACGGCAAACAGATTGGAGAAACCATGGCACGCAAAAAACTACCCATCGGCATTCAAACCTTTTCAAAAATCATTGAAGGGGATTATTGCTACGTTGATAAAACTGCCCTGATTCAACAAATGGTGGATGGCGGAAGATACTATTTTATCTCGCGTCCGCGTCGCTTTGGGAAATCGCTGCTGGTGAGCACCTTGAAATCGCTGTTTGCTGGGGAGCAAGCACTGTTCAAGGGGTTGGCCGTGGAAAACAACTGGGATTGGTCCATCCAATATCCGGTGATTCATATCAGCTTCGGCGGCGGCATTATTGATAGCCGTGATGAATTAAATCGTCGCTTACGTGATATATTAGGCAGTCATGAGCGAGCTTATGACTTACCACCGCGTAGCGAGAGCATTGCAGGTCGTTTTGCTGATCTTATGAGCCAGTTGCAGCAAAAATTTGGTCACCCCGTCGTCCTGCTGATTGATGAATATGACAAGCCGATTCTCGATAATCTGGTGGCAGGGCGCGATGAAGTAGCGATTGCCGTACGCGAAGGGCTGAAAGGCTTTTATTCCGTCATCAAGGATTCAGACAGCCACATCCGCTTTGCGCTGCTTACTGGGGTGAGTAAATTCAGCAAAGTGTCCCTGTTCAGTGGGTTGAATAACCTGAAGGATATTACCCTGGATAGTCGCTATGCCAGCCTGTGTGGTTATACCGATGTCGAGCTGCGCCATACCTTTGTTGACTGGCTTGATGGTGTCGATATGGACAAGGTTAAAACGTGGTACAATGGCTATAGTTTTGATGGCGAATCGGTCTATAACCCCTTTGATGTGCTGCTTTATTTGGATGAGCGTGTTTTCCGTAACTTCTGGTTTGAAACAGGTAGCCCGTCGTTTCTTATTCGCCTGCTGCAACAGCGCGGCGTAAACGCGCCCGACCTCGATAACCTTCAGGCCGATGAGGCACTGCTAAGCACCTTTGATGTGGATCGTATTCCCTTGGAAACATTGATGTTCCAGACGGGTTACCTGACCATCACGGGCAAGGAGGATTTGGGCGGCTCGATTTACTACCGTTTGGGCTGGCCTAACCGCGAAGTGCGCCAAAGTCTGCACGGCAGCCTGCTCGATCAGCTTACCCATGCCGATTCAGCACAACGCAGCAGCAGCATGGCACTCTATCGCTGCCTGGAATCAGGCAACCCCAACGACCTGCGCGCTATCTTTCACAGCTTTTTCGCCTCCATTCCCCACGACTGGTATCGCAACAATCAACTGGCCAATTATGAGGGCTATTATTGCTCTGTCGTCTATTGCTACTTCGTCGGCTTAGGCCTGGAGGTAATCGCCGAAGATGCCACCAGCAAAGGGCGCATCGACATGACCGTGAAACTGGGCAGGCGCATTTTCATCATCGAATTCAAAGTGGTAGAAATGGAAGGCGACGGCAATGCCATGACGCAGATTGAGGCGAAAGGCTATGCCGAGAAATATGCCGGGCAGGGTGAGGTCTGGTTGGTTGGCGTCAGCTTCGCCAGCTCAGAGCGTAATATCGTTGCTTTTGAAGCTAAGCCATTCGAGTGAATGAAAAGATGCCCACAAAGGGGCATCTTTTCTAACAAACTTACGCCTTGGGCTTGATGGGATGACCACCGAAGCCAGCGCGCATGGCGTTGACGATTTTACCGGCAAAGGCATCCGTTTCCCGACTGCGAAAACGCATTTGCAATGCTAAAGCCAATACAGGTGTAGGCACACCAAGGTCGATGCCTTCATTCACCGTCCAACGCCCTTCACCTGAATCGTCCATCCAATCCGATAGCGAAGACAAATCGCCATCTTGCTCCAAGGCATCGCCTGTAAGGTCCAACAACCATGAACTCACCACCGAGCCATGCTGCCACACACGTGCAATTTGATGCATATCAAGATCAAACTCCTCTTTGGCTTTCATCAATTCAAAACCTTCAGCAAAGGCTTGCATCATGCCGTATTCAATACCGTTATGAACCATTTTAACAAAGTGACCTGCTCCCACAGGACCAACATGCCCCCAGCCTTTGCCATCATTCGATGCTAACGTGGTTAATGCTGGAGCAATCAAAGCAACCGCCTCATCTTCGCCACCAATCATTAAGGAATAACCGTTCTGCAAACCCCAGACACCACCAGACGTACCGCAATCAGCAAAATAAATACCTTGCGCTTTTAGCTCTTCGCCACGCCGCTGCCCTTCTTTGTAGTTTGAGTTGCCACCATCAATAATCAAATCCCCCGCTGTCACGCCTGCGTCAAGCAAGGCATCAATGCTGGCATCTACATACTGATGTGGAACCATCACCCAAATAACACGCGGTTGTGGCAAACGGGCAACCATATCGCGCAAATCATGGGCAGCTTCCACCGCAGGGTAAGCCGCTGCTAAAGCTTCGCCTGGCGCAGCATCAACATCATAAGCCACGATCTCATGCCCGCCTTCTGCCAAACGCTTCACCATATTGCCGCCCATGCGACCGAGTCCTACCATCGCTAGTTTCATCTTAACACTCCTCAGAATTGCTTGTTGATTCCGCCCAATGCGTGGCATCAACAATAATATTATAACGATCTTTTGCTACCTGCACGATGCGTTCGGCAAATATCGGTCTGTCCATCATCACCTTGCAGAAATCGCGTTTTTCCATCATGTACAAGGTCGCATAACTGTTGGCTTTAACCGTTGCCTGCCGTCCTTTACTGGTGAGTAATGACAACTCACCAAAAACATCACCTTGGCTCAAAGCACGAATACACCGCCCTTGGGGATTGATAATTTCTATCTCGCCCATTTCAACAATGAAAAACTCATGCCCCTCGCTGCCAAATTCAACAATGACATCGCCTGCATTATAGACCATCGGTTTCAGCATCATGGCAAAGGCTTGCAACATCGTCGAACCGCAACCTTCAAACATCGGCACACGCTCTAAGGCACGCAACGGTGTTCTCGCCAACCACATACGATGATTGGGCGACAACAAAGAAAACGCTTTTTTCGGCCCCCATGAACCAAAGGGATAATTAGGGAAGTCATCCTCTTTTTTATGCTGCCAATGATCCAATACAGGCTGAACAATACGCCATGATGTCTCCACCAAATCCGAACGCGAAAACAGCGATGCATCACCACGCATGCAATCATAGAGCATGGTTTCATAACCTGTACCTGGTTGTGCTACAAAGGCATCGTCGTATTCAAAGTTCATATTCACTTTACGCATATGCATCGAAGGTCCTGGGCGTTTGGCTAAAAAACGTAGCTCAATCGTGCCCTTGGGCTGAATACGGAAAATAAGCTGATTGGCTTCCAATTGCTCGGCCGCTGGCGTACCACGAAAGGTAAATTCAGGCGCACGACGGAACTGCACCACAATTTCGGTGGAGCGCGTCGCCAAAGCTTTGCCCGAACGCAAATAAACAGGCACGCCATGCCAACGCCAATTATCGATACGCAGCTTGAGTGCTGCATAGGTTTCGGTGTTAGAATCAGGGGCGACCAAATGTTCATCACGGTATGCTTGCGCTGGGCTACCGTCAGGCTTCACGCCCACGCCATATTGACCACGCACCGCATTGTTAGCCACTTCTTCAGGCTTCCAAATCCGCACGGCACTAAGCAACTTATACTTTTCATTACGAATCGCCTCTGCGTCAAAGGAGGTGGGAGGCTCCATACACAAATATGCCATCATCTGAAACAGATGGTTTTGAATCATATCACGCAGCACGCCTGCATGATCGTAATAACCACCACGCCATTCCACGCCCACTTCTTCGGTGGCTGTGATTTGAATATGATCAATGTGGGTGCGGTTCCACAACGGTTCAAACATACCATTGGCAAAGCGGAAGGCGACCAAGTTTTGCACCGCCTCTTTACCCAAATAATGGTCAATGCGGTACACTTGCGATTCGTTCCAATAGCTGAGAATCTTTTGATTCAGCATTTTGGCAGATGCATAATCACTACCAAACGGTTTTTCTACAATGATTCTACGCCAACCTTGATGCTCCCGATTCAAGCCAATTGCACGCACCGCTTCGGAGATCATACCAAACACCGAAGGTGGTGTTGCCATATAAAACAGCACATTACCTTCGGTATTATAACGACCATTCAATGCCTGCAAAAAGCTCGCCAGTTGGCTGAAGGTGGCGGGCTCATCAAAGCGACCCTGTTGGTAATGAATACGCTCACAAAACGAAGCCCATAAGGCTTCATCAAAGGACTCACGACGAGAGAAGGTACGCACATCTTCGCTCATGCGCTGGCGGAATGTTTCGGAGCTAAAATCATCCATTGCCACGCCAAGAATGGCAAATTGCTCGGGCAATAAATGATCGCCATACAAATTAAACAACGAAGGAATCAACAAGCGTTTGGTCAAGTCACCCGAAGCACCAAAAATCACCAATACACAAGAGTCAGGGCGATCATCCTGAAGGTTTAAGGCGTTAAGCAGACTATCGGATATATCAAGCGCGGCTTGCGCTGATGCATGAGGCATGATCTCTCCCATCAAGGTTAATTAACCTGAGTTATTCAGGATAAGCAGCGAGAATGCTGCACCTTTCACAGGACTTATGCCACGAAGAGCGAAATAATTGCAGCGATTATGATGCTCTTTAGCCTGACGCTAAAAGCTCACGAACCCTTGTTTGAACAAATCGCTCGATTATAGTCAATCTTACGCTTGTTCACTGGATTGCGGATCAAGTCCGCAATGACACATTGCTACTTAAAAAGTCACGTGTAGAACTATGCGTGCGCAACATCAGTTAACTAAATAGCTAACGCTTATAGTTCGCCCAATAAAAGCCGACACAGCCTGCGACCAGCATCGCTGATGACAATAACATACCCATCGTTAGCGGACCGACAATGAAGCCTAACTGCACATCGGGTTGACGGAAGTTCTCGCAAAAAATACGCGCTGCGGCATAGCCGATGAGAAACAACGACACATGTGCGCCCGCACCCCAGTTACGATGACGGGTAAACCACAACAGACAAAACAAGGCGATACCTTCCAGCCCCAATTCATACAATTGACTGGGGTGACGTGGGTCAGGACCTGCTTGAGGGAATACCATCGCCCACGGCACATCTGTTACACGTCCCCATAACTCACCGTTAATAAAATTACCCATGCGACCAGCCGCCAAACCCAACGGTGCAACGATAAAAAAACGGTCAGCAAGCTCTAAGAACGGCAGTTGATGGCGGCGACAATACCACCAACCAGCTACTAAAGGACCAACTAAGCCACCATGAAAGCTCATGCCACCTTGCCAGACGTAAAACACCTCAATGGGATGATGCAGGTAATAATCAAAATTATAAAACAGCACATATGCCAACCTGCCACCAATAATCACACCAACAATCAACATGCTAAACAAGTTTTCGTATTGCTCAGCGGTGATGCTTTGTTGCCATAGCCCTCGCTCTTGCAATTGCAAGCGGGTTAAATACCACACCGACATAAAGCCAACGACATACATCAGCCCATACCAATGAATCGCCAGCGGACCTAATTGTAAAGCAACAGGATCAATCTGCGGTGCTAGCACTACCACACCATCCACAGTAATACTGCACCGAGTAATACACGGTAGATAACAAAGGGACCCATGCCTGTTTTTTCGATATACTTCAAAAAGAAGTGAATGCAGATATAAGCAGAAATTGCTGACAACGTATAGCCAATCGTCAGTGTAAACAGACTCGCCGCTTGATCGGGTTGTTCAATCCAATCTTTCACCTTAAGTCCACCAGCCAGCACAATCACTGGAATGGATAACAGGAAAGAAAAACGCGCTGCTGCTTGCCGTGTGTAACCCAACATCATCGCCGCCGTCATGGTAATACCTGAACGGGATGTGCCAGGAATCAACGCCACCGCCTGTGCTACGCCTACAATCATTGCATCACGGAATGACCATTCCGACTCTTCACGGCGATTCAGTCCCTTTTTGTCGGCATACCACAGCAGCAGACCAAACACGATGGATGCTACACCAATAACAGTAAGCGAACGTAAATCGTTCTCGATGTAATCCTTAAACGCCAAGCCAGCTAGCCCAACGGGAATGGTGGCAAAACCAATCAACCACGCCAAATAACCATCATGATTAGCGGTAATCGAACGTGCTTGCACAGTCACCACCATGCCTGAGAGCATACGCGCCAAGTCACTGCGGAAATAAACCACCACTGCTGTGAGCGAACCAAGGTGAACCACGCAGTCAAACGCCAAGCCTTGGTCGGGCCATGTCGTCACCAAAGGAATCAAGGCTAAATGCGCAGAAGAGGAAATAGGGAGGAATTCAGTCAGCCCTTGAATAAGGGCGAGGATCATAGCCTGGACGGCATCAATAGAAGTTTGCATAACGCGGCATCATACGTTGCCATTGAGTATTTCCAAGCAAAAAGCCCAGCCATCATGGATGACTGGGCTTAACGATGCATCAAGTTAAGATGATAACGACCGTAACTGTTCAGATTGCCTGCATTTTGTTCGCTGACAAGGAAAAAGCGCGCAGCATACTCCCTGTATGTGAGCACTTTTGACGCTGGCAACGGACAAAATGTGGGTGGTCTGAATAGTGACTATCTTACTTCAGAATATTCAACTCAACACGACGGTTCATCGCACGACCTTCTTCGGTATTATTATCAGCAATCGGTGATGTTTCACCATAACCTTTAGCCTGCAAACGAGAGGCATCAACACCATGTTCATTCAAGTATTGCATGACGCTATTGGCACGTTTGCTGGACAACTTCATGTTGTAAGCATCGCGACCACGACTATCGGTGTGCGCTGCTACTTCCACGCGAATAGAAGGATTCTCTTTCAAGGTTGCAACTGCATGATCCAAAATAGGTAAAGATGCCGCAGTCAATGCCGCACTATTGGTTTCAAACTGCACACCATTTAACGCAATGGCCTTAGGCATTGGCTTAGGTGCAGGTGCAGGTTTGGCAACAGGCTTGGGTTTATTACAGGTGTTTTGTGTCTGCTCATACGCCTTTTTCGCATACTTTACAGCATCTGCCGCTAATTGAGCATTTTCATCTGGGTGATAATGCTTCTCATCAAACTCATGCGCAGCATGATGCAGTTTTGCTACCGCTTTTGCTTGCAATTCAGGGGTACATGATTCGGCACCTGCTTGACGTGCTTTTTCGATCCACATGCGTGCATCATCCAATTCACCAAGCTGTGTATTAGGTGCTGTTGCTACACAAGCAGAGAACATGGCGGTACTGGCAGCCAATAAAAATAAACGTTTCATTTAGCAGCTCCTGATTTTGCCGCAGCCTGTTCAGCTTGCGCAATGAAATATTTTGCCACAGCAAGATCATGCTGTGATTTTTCTTCGTCAGCGACTTTAGCCAATTCAATCGCCAAATAGGCATGGTAGTCGGTATGACCTTTCATCTGTGCATTAATCGCTTCAACACGATTTTCAATACTATCATCAAATAGCGCGCCAGCCATCGCTGGTGTTGCAGCTAAACATAACGCAGTAAGTAAAAACAAACGTTTCATAAGCTATTCTCCTTTATTCATAACTATTCGGATTGCCGAACATAGGTGAGTGCACCCATCTGACAACAGGACAAAAGTCACGCCGCCGATGCTCCATCATCAGCCTCAGCAGCGGCTTGACCCAACATACGAGCTGATGGCCAAGTATGATTGCCAAATTTGTAATAACCGCGCACATTATGCAAGCGGTAATCCAAATCCTGCTCCATAGGAATAATCACCCCTTCCAACAAGGGCTGTAAATGTGCGGCCAAAACAGCACCACCACCACCTGTAATCATGATGCTATCAATATCCCAATCATCCGCCCAAATACGGTTCGCATCGGCAGCAATGTTTTGTGCCAATTGCTGGAATGCATGCTGGGTAATCTTTTTTAAATCATAACCCTTGCCGCGAATTTTAATACTGCCCGTTTCCACCGCTTCAAACAGACGGTACAACTCTACATTGATACCGCAGTTCTCTTTCAGCTTAGCAGCAATAGTCCCAAATGCTTTAGCGATACCATTTTGCGTCGTCATACTACCGCGTTCAGAATAACGTGTTTTGTCCGAAATCGTGTAATCCGTGGTTCTAAAACCAACATCAATCACACCAATTTTTTCCATAGCAAAACGTCGATCTGCGGCTCTTCCGTTATTGTCCAGCAAACGATCCATCACCGAACCAATAGGCTGTGGAATCACCCGTACATCGGTAACTGCAATGCGAACCTCTTTGCGCTCACCCATTGCATTGGTCACCACAATATCATGGGTCGCACGCAGCAGCCCTGCCAGTTCCGATTTGTATTGACGGTAGTGACCGATCGGCAAGCCCACCACCAAATGCACACCCTGCTGTCGTTCCTGCAAGAAACAGGACATCGCCGCTAACGCCAACACCTTAGAGGCAGAAGCAACAAACTGATTTTGCTCCAAGGTAAACTGACGGCTAGAACTTTGCCGTTCGGCCAATTCACCAATAAAATAGGCGGAACCATCTACATCAAGTTGCAGATGCTCTACACCTTCATTGTCACCAAGCAGGGCTTCTTGGTATTGAAATTCCACCGCTTCGCCATAAATTGATTTAAATACGCGATAACGCTTACCATCTGTCGCTTTAGTAAAGCCAAATCCGATATCAATGCCTATAACCTGCATGGTTCTTCCTTTTTACTGATGTTACGCAAGGCATGGGATCTTTTTTTATATGACATAGATAAAACAGTGCCATAATCTAAAATCCCGTCATATTTCGCTTGATT
>CAZYAI010000023.1:0-36569 GCA_964645625.1 uncultured Zetaproteobacteria bacterium | reverse complement strand
CAGAAGGGA
The DNA here is from genome assembly GCA_964645625.1 of uncultured Zetaproteobacteria bacterium. Taxonomy (GTDB): domain Bacteria; phylum Pseudomonadota; class Zetaproteobacteria; order Mariprofundales; family Mariprofundaceae; genus AB-137-C09. The sequence continues at coordinate 36,560 of CAZYAI010000023.1, read as the reverse complement.
AAGCAGAAGGGAAAGCAGAAGGGAAAGCAGAAGGGAAAGCAGAAGGAGCGAAAGAAATGCAATACCGTATTGCTCGTTCACTACTTACCACAATGGATGATGCAGCTTGCGCAGGAGCAACAGGCTTGACGGTTCACGAAGTGCAAGCCTTGCGTGCTGAAATATAAACAATACATAAGTAGCCGCCCATAATTATTTTAACATTTTTCCTCTTGTTTATTTCACGATCTTCGGCGTTACAAAAACGTTATGCATTAAGAGGTAATCACACTACCGCGCCTCTGGCTTGCCAATACGTCCGTTTTTGTGCCTTGAATATCGCGAAATATCCGTCGGTAGAAATGTTAAAATAAATATGCTCAACTACTTAAAAACGAATAACATTCAGGAGAAACAATGAAACCTCTATTTGGCTTGGTGACGCGCCATGCGTGGCTGGTGCTGCTGGCACTTATACTCATCACAGGTGGTTTTGCCTCGCAATTACCGAACCTAAAAATGGAAACCAACTTAGAAAAGATGCTTCCGGATGGCATGGATGCCTACGTTAATCGTTTGGAGCTAGAGAAGGTTTTTTCTTCTACCGATATGGTGGTGATTGGGATCGAAAATACTGGCGAACAGGGGATTTATAATCCGCATACCCTTGCCCTTATTGATGAGTTAACCCAGTGGTTGAAAACACGTAAAGAGTTCCGTACGTTGGCGTTATCCGACCTGATGAGTCTTGCTACGATTAAAGATATTCGTGGTACTGCTGATGGCATGGAGGTGGAACGCTTTATGTCGCATCCTGCTACCACACCTGAAGCCATTGACCATCTGCGTCAACGTTTGGTCGATAATGGTATTTACATGGGGTCGATTGTCGGAGCTGATGGCAAAGGTACACTGATTGTGGTGCGCCCAGCGAAGGAATACCACGGTCATTACCATGAAGTGTACCAGCTCATCAAAGACAAGGTTGCCGAAATTGATGCGCGCCATGGCCCTGAACATATCTTGATTACAGGCAGACCGATTATCGAAGGTGTATTTGGCGTGTATATGCCGCAAAGCATGAAGCAAATGCAGCCGATGATTCTTGCGCTATTGGCGTTGTTGTTGTTTGCCTCGTTCCGCAATATGCGTGGCGTATTGATTCCTTTAACGGTAGTGATTCTCTCCGAATTATGGATGTTGGGCACGATGGCAGCGGCAGGGATTCCGATGTTTACCGTCACGACCATGTTGCCGATTCTTATTCTTGCCGTGGGTATTGCTGATTCGGTGCATCTTATCACCCATATTCGCGTGGAAGCTGCCCGCGATGCTTCTTTAGAGAAGAAAGAAGCGATCGTCCTTGGTATGGCAGGCATGTGGTCGCCGATTTTGATGACAACGCTCACCACTGGAGCAGGCTTCTTAGCCATGCTCACCTCGGATATTTTACCGATGCGCTACTTTGGCATATTTGCTGCTATAGGCATTGCTTACGCCTTTATTATTACGATTTTGTTTATTCCCGCGATTGAATCGGTATTGCCGAAGCGTGAAAAAGCGTTGGATAAATTGGCATTTAGCGGCTACCTCAATTGGATGACGCGCATCGTTGTTGAACAACCGCGCCGCATTGTCATTGCGGCGGTTACGGTTTTGTTGTTGTCAGGCATTGGGCTTAGCCAAATTTACGTCAATTCCTCGTTGGTGTCAGAGTTCCGTCCTTCTGACCCTTTGCGTCATGCCGATGATATGCTGAATGCGCATTTTGCTGGTACTAATGCACTGGATATTATGATCGACAGTGGCAAACAAGATGGCGTGTTAGAGCCCAAGTTTTTGGCAGGCATGCAAGCACTACAAACCTTGGTAGAAGAGGATGCCGTGGTTGGTGATTCATCCTCGGTGGCTGAGTTCTTAGCCGAAATGAATAAGGTCATGCATGAAGGCAATGCTGCTTACCGTGTACCACCTGAGAGTTCGCAATTGGCCGCCCAATATCTTTTGCTCTATTCATTTTCTGGTGCGCCAGATGATTTTGATTCTTTTGTGACCTCTGATTATCGCCGCGCCCATGTACGCATTCAAATGAAGACCGATAGCAGCGCGCAAGTGGCATTCCTCATCGAAGAGCTGGAGCAGCAATGTCCGCAGTGGTTTCCTGGTGCGGAGGTGAAGTTTGCTGGTACGGCATTCACCACCCATCGTTTCTCTGATCTGATTATCAGCGGTCAAATTCAATCACTGCTGCTTGCTTTGGCTTTGATTTTTGTACTCTGTTTAGCGATGTTCCGTCGTGTATTGGATGCTGCTTTGGCGATGCTTCCTGTTTCTATGGCGGTATTGGTGATTTATGGCGTGATGGGTTTGATTGGCTTACCGCTGGAAATTGGTACGGCGATTACAGGCGCGCTAGCACTGGGCATTGGCGTTGATTTTGCGATCCATTACCTTTATCGCTACCGTGAATACCAAGCTCAAGGTATGGCTCATACGGATATTGTACGGCACAGCAATGATGACACGGGGCGGGCATTGTTTTTCAATGCGCTGGTGGTCATTGGCGGCTTTTTGGTACTGTTGACTGCGCCGCTTTACCCGCAAGTGAAACTGGGGGCATTGGTGGCAGGTTCAATGGCTATTTGCTATTTGGCTTCGTGTTATCTGTTCCCCATTATTTTGCAACGCAGCAAGGCATAATGCATGGCAATAAAATCGACTATTTATAAAGTCAGCCTACAAATCAGCGATATGGATCGTCATTACTACCATGAACATCAACTAACGCTGGCATTGCATCCTTCGGAGCAGAAGCAGCGGATGATGGTGCGCTTGTTGGCATTTGCGCGCCATGCTCATGAAAATTTAACCTTTACTCGTGGCTTAAGCAGCGATGAAGAGCCAGACCTCTGGCAAAAAGAGCTTAATGGTGACCTTGCTTTGTGGATTGAACTTGGGCAGGTCGATGAACGGCGTTTGCGTAAAGCCTGTGGTAGGTCGAAGCAAGTTATTGTGTACAGTTTTCAACATCACGCTGCTACAGCATGGTGGCAACAGCAAGGCGCAAAATTGGCGCGCTTGGATGCCTTAAGCATCGTTCAGATTCCTGATGCCAGTGCTGCTGCACTGGCGGAATTTGCCGAACAGCGGGTGCTGTCGCTACAATGCACGATTCAAGATGGCACATTGTGGTTTACCGATGGTGAACGCACCGTAGAAGTGATGCCACAACAAGGAATAGAACACTAATGCGCTTCGATCAATACCACATCTCGGCAGAAATTAAACGGAACTTGGCGCAGCTTGGCTTCAAACGCCCCACGGATATTCAGTTCAAGGCGATCCCTTCCATCCTTAATGGTGAAGATGTCTTGGCGATTGCTCAAACAGGTACAGGTAAAACGGCAGCTTTTGCTATCCCTGTAATTGACCGTATTCATCGTTTTAAAACCAGCAGCCGTACTTATGGCATCAAATGTATTGTGATGGTTCCCACCCGTGAACTGGCGATGCAGATTGGTGAGGTGTTTCGTGAACTCGCCAAACATACCCGTGTGCAAACCTATGCTCTGTATGGCGGTGTGGAGCAAGATGCGCAGATTGCCAAATTGCAGGATGGCATTGATGTGTTGATTAGCACCCCTGGGCGCATGTTTGACTTATTCCACCAGCAAGATATTTCGCTCAAAAGTGTTTCCACACTGGTGCTAGATGAAGCTGACCACATGCTGGATCTTGGTTTTATTGAAGATATTCAATACATTAAACGCAAGCTTACCAGCCGCCATCAAACCTTGTTTTTCTCTGCCACCATCAGTGATGAGATTAAAAAACTTGCCTATTCACAGGTGAAAAGTGTGGCGATTCGCATTCAAGTATCGCCTGAACGCCGTGTTTCCAAAAACGTAAGTCATGCGGTGATGTTCATTGATCAGGATGATAAACGTCACTTTTTGATGCAGTTCTTGCGTGATCACCCTGATGATAAGGTGATTGTCTTTGTGCGCACGCAAGTGCGTGCTGACCGTGTGGTGAAAGCAATGGCACGAGCGGCGTTAGCAGCCGAGTCTATTCATGGCGGTAAGGATCAGGAGGAGCGCAGCGCGACGATGAGCCGCTTCCGTAGTGGTGAGTGTCGAGTGTTGGTTGCAACCGATGTCAGTGCTCGAGGTATTGATGTGCCTGATGTGCAATCGGTGATCAATTACGATCTACCAGAGCGTGTAGAAAACTATGCCCATCGCGTTGGACGCACGGGACGTGGCCACCGCAAAGGCGATGCGATCTCTTTTTGCAGCCAAGAAGAGCGTGAGTTATTACAAGCGATTGAGCAGTTCCTCAATGCGCCTGTGACGATTATTCCGATTAGCAAAAAGGACTATCAGGCGATTGCCCTCACGGAGGAGCAAAAGGTGCAAGACCTACGTACGATGGTTGCTGAACACGACGTGTGGATGGAAAAGCAGCGCAAGAAAAAGAAAAAAAAGCGTAAGTGATCGCATAGGGAGTTATCGTATATGCAACAACATGAACTCACCGTCCCCGTAAAGGGGCGCGGCATGATTGAAATTACCCAGCATGTTTGTGATTGGGTGGCGAGCAGCGGTATCCGTCAAGGCTTATTGACCTTGTTTGTACGTCACACCAGTTGTTCCTTAATCGTGCAAGAAAATGCTGACCCTGATGTGCGTCATGATATGGAGTTATTCTTTTCCACCTTGGTAAAAGACGGTAACCCTGCGTTTTTGCATCGTAACGAAGGCGATGATGATATGTCCGCCCATATACGCTCTGCGATGTTAGGCGTTTCGCTCAACATCCCTGTCAGTCAAGGTAAGCCTGTATTGGGAACATGGCAGGGGATTTTTCTCTATGAACACCGCGAACGTCAGTTGCAACGTCGTGTGTTTATGCATTTGGCGTAGTAAGCAAGCTTATGTACGCCGTTTGCCCAGCGACACATCATGCCCGATCGTAGTGGGGCTTGTTTGAGGGAATATCTCAATGATGTGCAGAATAGCCAATGGGGGGCTACATCACCGTGGTTTACGAATCATTCATACCCAAGGCTGTGACGTGTGTGCCTTTCCATACTGTTTCGTACCATGTTATCCATTGGGATAAATCACCACCTTGGTATGCTAACCACTGGAAAAAACGATCCAGCGTCTCCTCCATGATAAGTGGCATCCCACTCCACGACCAAAGAGCTAACGATGCTGGTAATCCGCGTGAACTGCTCGGTCTGCGGCATTGGGCTACATCTTGCCTGATTTCGGCGGATATTTTCTTTACCAATAAAAAATCTGAAACTCCACTCATCGTTTTACTCGGGGTAGCACTGTAGGGCGAACCTGAAAGTTCTGAGTAGGTAGAAATGGGACTGCTGGAGTAACGTGCGCCCACCACGGTTGAGTATTTCTCCTCCGCTACGGCACTGTATTTGCTATTGCCAGCATTATAAACACTGTATACTGAGTAGGCAGCATTGATGGCATGCTGTAAGGATGTAATATTATGCTCGGCTAGCACACGATCTGATGTTTGAGGGAACATCTTGATGCTGTGTAGAATCGCCAATGCTGGTTGCACGACATTTTCATAATGCTGGCTTTTTTGTATGACTGTAGAAACCTCTGGTTTCAAAGCAATGGCTTGTGGCACTTCATTGCCCAATGAAGCTTGAAGTGACCGCAACAGAACGCGTATAAAATACTCGCGCTGATTACCGTGCCAGAAAGAGAAGGCTACATCGAACTGACTGCCTGCCAACAATGGAATCACACGTAAAGCAGCACGACTGGTGATCCAAATTCGTTGCTCTTTGCTCAAGTCATGCAATAAATTGGGCATTTCGCTTTTGTTTAAAATGCGTTCCATCATCGCTAACCACCTATGTTGTATGTCATTCGTAAATAGATCTAGGGCAGAAACGAAAAAACCACCAATAAATCGGTGGTTTTTTAATCGTGGTACCGGAGGCCGGAGTCGAACCGGCACGGCCGTGAGGCCACTGGATTTTGAATCCAGCGTGTCTACCAATTTCACCACTCCGGCAGAGAGTCAACGTGATTGCTGGTAGCAAGCGGCGCGCACTTTATCGCCGCTCATCACGTTTGGCAAGTTTTATTTTCCTTACAAGGCGTGACGTGCTTCAGTAAACATCGGTTCGACCTGCCCGCCCCATTCGTGATGGTAGGATTCAAGCCATTGTCGCGCCAAAGAGGCGTTGTGACGCGTAATGTTCCACAATGGTGCGAGGTAAGTAGATTCATCCTCACCTGCGGCATTGTGTTGCCCTTGGCGATGCAAACCGCCTTCGGCAATCTGCAACAGCCTCGTACTCCAATGTTGTAACGACTGACCTGCCATCGTCGCATGCAAACCTTGGTTAACCACCGCTTCACGCAGTGCCACCACATCGTGATGTGACCATGTTTTTACAATATCCCAAACTGTAGCTTCCGCATCGGCATCATAGAGCAAACCTTTCCATAAGGCTGGTAATGCGGTAATCATCTCGTGCGGCCCCGCATCGGCTCCGCGCATTTCGATGTATTGCTTAAGCCGCACATCGGGGAACACTGTGGAACTGTGTAAAGCCCAATCATCCAAGGTCGGAGTTTGCCCAGGCAATGCAGGCAGGCGAGCTGCCAAAAACTCACGGAAGCTGGCTCCGCTACAATCAATATATTGACCATTTCGGATGATGAAATACATCGGCACATCCAATAAATAATCAACCCAAGAAGCAAAGCCAAAATCATCCTCAAAGACACAAGCAGGCATGCCAGTTCTTTGCGGGTCAGTGTCCAACCAACAAGCGGCGCGGGTGGAAAGGTAACCTGAAGGTGTACCTTCGCTGAACGGGCTGGCAGCAAAAAGCGCGGTGACAATCGGTTGCAGGCAGCAGGCAATGCGCATCTTCCTCGCCATATCGGCCTCGGATGAAAAATCGAGGTTGGCTTGCACGGTGGCAGTACGCAACATCATATCCAAACCACGCGCTCCCACTTTGGGCATATATTGCGCCATCACCGCATAACGTGCCTTGGGCATCCACGGAATAGCGGAACGTGGCGATAAGGGATGAAAAGCCGTGGTTAAAAAACCAATCCCCATTGCGTTGGCGATGTTCATCACTTGCTGAAGGTGCTGGCGTGTTTCTTCATGTGTTTGATGCATATCAGGCAAGACCGCACCAGAAAGTTCCAGTTGCCCACCTGGTTCCAAGGTGATGGATGCGCCATCCGCCCCTACTAAGGCAATAATATGTTCGCCTTCATAGACGGGCTTCCAATGGGCATTAACCAAGCGTTGCAGCAGCACGCCAATACCGCGTTCACCTTCATAAGGAACAGGCTGCAAGGTGTCAATGTAGAAAGGTATTTTTTCGTGCTCTGTACCGATCCCCCATTGTTGGGACGGCTTACAACCGACACGAAAAAAATCTTCCATCATCTGCCGTGTTAATGGTTCATGCGTCATCATCTACTCCCCAGCGACGTGCGTGCGGCTGTGTGATATGTAAATGGTCGAGCACGCGCTCCACCATGAAATCGTACAATTCATCTATGGTGCTTGGACGGTGATAAAAACCAGGCATGGCGGGAATAATGGCAACACCCATCTGAGCCAAATCCAACATGTGGCGCAAATGAATGGCTGATAATGGTGTCTCCCGTGGCATAAGAATCAACTTTCCCTGTTCTTTTAGCATCACATCGGCAGCGCGTTCAATAAGATTTTCTGACATGCCTTGAGCAATGCGCGCCAACGTCCCCATCGAACAAGGTGCCACCACCATATGCCGAATACCAGCCGAACCTGATGCCGCAGGGGAGAACCAATCTTTCAAGCCGTACAGGCGCAACATGCTTGGTGACGTAAGCGATAGCTGTTGACTCAAATAATCGGCGGCATCCTTAGGTTTGTTGGGTACTGCCAAGTCACACTCTTGCTGCAACACCACCCGTGCCGCATCGGATAACAAAAGATGAATCATCACACCAGCAGCATTCAAACGTTGAATCAGGCGCAGACCATAGGCTGAACCTGAGGCTCCAGTGATGGCAACCACCACCTCATGCGGGGCAGATGGATTCATGATGCTGTTTGCCAAATGGTGGCACCGCCACTTTCTTGGTGAATACGCTCCATCATTGCACGATGCGCTTGCTGATCCTCTTCTGGCACACTGATAGCTGGGCGACGCTGCTGCGCACTTACTGTAGTTGCGGCACTGCGTCGCGTGACCTGCGCAAAAGTAGAAGCAGGTTGCGCTTCTACATGAGCATCCAAAGAGAATTGTCGCCCACCTGTCATGGCAAGGTAAACTTCTGCCAGTAACTCGGAATCAAGTAACGCGCCATGCAGTTCACGATGCCCGCGCTCTACCTGAAATCGGTCACACAGTGCATCCAAATTATTACGTTGATTGGGGTATTTTTTTCGCGCCATTAACAAGGTGTCAATCACGGGCATGTCAGCAATACTTGGCAGCCCTGTGCCGGCCAACTCATGCATAATAAAGCCCAAATCAAAGGGCGCGTTATGAATCACCAGCGTTGCGCCTTCGATGAACTGTAGAAAATCAGCAGCAATATCGCCAAACGATGGGCAGTCTTTCACCTTGGCGTTATCAATACCATGAATGCGCACCACCTCTTGCGGAATATCACGCCCTGGATTGATATATTGATGAAAAATACGACCAGGATTTACTTGGCGGTGACACACCTCAATAGCACCAATTTCCACCATGCGGTCGCCATTGGCTGGCGATAGCCCTGTGGTTTCGGTATCCAACATAATAAAACGCATGTTTCATCCTTCTCCATCATGGTCTAGGTCTGCCCTTTGCCCACAAACGTTGCACCCGTAAGTCATCCGGCTGCTAGGCGCAAGGCGCATTTTTGCAAGCATAGTGGTGCTACGATAAAAAAATGCAACACAGCGGATGACGGCCTGATATAAAATTGACATTCAGCACTGAAAAACGATGCTTGCATCACTATGACAACAAGCATCCAAGCCTCGCCTGATGAAGCCGCGATTGAAGGGCGTTTACAACGCCTGCGTATGTTGCGTGCTTGGTCGAACGAAACCTTTTTTGCTTACCGTACGGATCTCTTGCAGGTGCAAACATTATTACAACGTCAAGGTAGCAACCTCGTCGAAGCCAGCACCACTGACCTTGTAACGGTCATGGGATTACTTCAGCACGAACAATTACTCAGCCCACGTAGTATTCAACGTTGTCGCAGCGCACTCTCGGTATGGTATTTTGCTTTGCAAGACGAGGGTCTCCGTCAAGATCATCCGCTGCATCACCTGCCAGCATTGCAACAAGCACGCACATTGCCACAAACCATGGATGAGCAGGCTGTAGAGGCTTTGTTGCAAGCACCTGATGTCAGTTCTGCCATCGGGCTGCGGGATCGCTGTATCTTGGAATTGATGTATGCCACAGGCATGCGGGTGTCCGAATTAATTGGACTAAGCTTATCGCAGTTAGACTCACAGGCACAAATGTTGCGCGTAATCGGCAAGGGCAATAAGGAACGATTAGTGCCGTTTGGCGATGTCGCGCACGAATGGTTGCAGCAATGGTTGAATGAACGCCCCAACCATGGTAGCTCTTTGCTGTTCCCTGGTCGTGGAGGGCGGGTTATGAGTCGTCAAAACATTTGGTTACGCATCAAAAAATATGCCCTTGAGGCAGGGGTTAAACCTACCCCTTCACCCCACACATTGCGGCATGCATTTGCCACACACCTGCTTAATCACGGTGCTGAACTGCGCGCACTTCAGCTATTGTTAGGGCACAGTAGTATTGCTACAACTGAAATTTACACCCACGTGAGCCGTGTTCGACTGCATGAAGCGGTCAATCAAGCACACCCCTTGGGCAAGAGGAGCTAATGCACCAACTTCTCAAACATGCACGCAAAGCGATCAGCAATAAAGATTATGCCGAAGCATGTGCTATTTACCGTGATATTCTCGCCGAAGAGGCGAATCGCAATAATATTGATTTCAAATTTCGCCTTGCTTGGTGTTCAGAAAAGGCTGGTTACGTCAATGATGCTTGTTCGCTCTATGAAGAAATCATTGCCCACTACCATAAACAAAACGAGCCTGGTGCAGCTGCTTCCTTAGAAGCCATGTTAGAACGCTTGCGTCGCCCCAAAGAGATGACCTCCGCCATTGATTTTGAAGCATTGGCAAGGGCGGATCGTGCGCGCTTGATGCGCCAATTGCGTTACATGGGTGAAGAACGGGTGATTCCCGCCAACAAAGTGCTGTTTCGTGCGGGCGATGTAGCAAAAGACCTGTGGCTATTGCTCGACGGCACCTTGAATTTAAAGCTAGCCGAGCATGACAAACAAGGCAAAGCATTAACCACCAGCACCGATGAACCCGTACAAATTTTTGGTGAAGAGGCGGTGTTTACGCAACAACGGCGTGAAATTACCGTGACTTCAGTAAGCACGGCACGCGTCATGGCAATTTCGGTTGAACGCATTGCGCAACTACGCCAGCAAAGTATCGACTTTGATATTGCTATGGAACATCTTATGCGTGAATACTGGGTTGCTCCGATATTGACTCAGCACCCTATCTTCCAACGTGTAAACGATGTAGATCGAGTACGCATCAGTCATCTTTTTGAACCTGTAGAAAAACAAGTTGGAGAATGCCTGATGCGACGTAACGAAGAACACGCAGCAGCTTATTTATTGCAAGAGGGTTGTCTTTTCTTGCTTCATGAACGCCATGAGTCACAGCAAGAGGCTGATGCAAACGAACCTGAAGAAGGTACATTGCTCGCCAGTGTGTTACCTGGCAGCTTCGTTCATCTTGGTGGACTGCTACGTGGCTACGAAAGCTCTTGTCGTATTGTTGCCATCACACCCGTGCGTTTGTTACGCTTGAGCCAAGAAACCTTTGAAAGTATCTCAACGCGCCGCCCTTGGATGATTCAAGCACTGCTGCGTTTATTGCGCTTGCCTGTTGAAGAGCAAGTGGCACAACCCAGCGAGGCGGCCTTGTGGCAAACCAGCCATAACATCGAACTGCGCCAAGTCGCACAAGATGACGAGTACGATCAATAAGCACGAATAAACATCGTTTTCTAACGCCCTATGGGATAAAAACCATCGCTACAGCGCGTCATAAAGCTACGTTTATTTTGTGTAAATTACATTCATGTTAATAAAACCAACTCAAGGTGTCACCCTTGTTGCAGTTGGATAAAAAGAGGAATCATGTCAACAGAGACAACCACCAACACCATTCCATGCTATTCCCCTGGTTTAGCTGGCATCCCCGTTGCTGAATCGGCCATTTCTCGCGTTGATGGCAAGGCGGGACGACTGGAGTATCGCGGTATTGATATCGAAGAAATTGCCCACCATTCAACCTTTGAAGAAGTAATGGTGCTGTTGCTCGATGGTGAATTGCCCAATAGCCAGCGATTGGAAGCATTCAACCATGGCTTGCGTGGTCATCGTCGCATTAAGTTCCGTGTGCGCGATATTATGAAAAGCTTCCCTGAATCAGCACACCCCATGGATGCATTACAAGCGTGTATTGCTGTGCTGGGAATGTTTTACCCCTTCCCGCGAGATTTAGGTAAGGATGCACTAGGTAGCAAACATGTTGAAGACGCCTGCTATCGTCTGATCGGCAAACTACCAACCTTAGTGGCAGCACATGCGCGCATGCGTTTGGGTGACGATCCTATTCCACCGCGTGATGACCTTAGTCAGGCAGCAAACTTTTTATACATGCTTTCAGGTAATGAGCCTTCACCGTTGATGACGCGAATTATGGACGTTGCACTGATCGTACATGCAGAACACACCATTAACGCCAGCACATTCTCGACCATGGTCACTGCTTCAACACAGGCTGACCCTTATACCTGCATCAGTGCTGCCATTGGTGCTTTGTCAGGGCCACTTCATGGCGGTGCCAATGAAGATGTATTAAAAATGCTGGATGAAATTGGTCACGTTGATCGTGTTGAATCTTACCTGAAAGATAAATTGGAGCGACGCGAGAAAATCCCAGGCTTGGGACATCGCATTTATAAAACCAAAGATCCTCGCGCAGTATTATTACAACAATTATACCATGAGTTAACGCAGGAAATTGGCGAAGACCCGACCTATGCCATTGCCAGTCGCATTGAAGAATTATCTCGTGGCACATTGGGGGCTAAGGGCATCTGCCCCAACGTGGACTTTTATTCTGGGATTGTTTACCGCAAAATGGGCATTCCCACCGACCTTTTCACCCCTGTTTTCGCTATTGCCCGTGTCGTCGGTTGGCTCGCCCATTGGAAGGAAAGTTTGAACGAAGGTAGAATTTATCGCCCCATGCAAATCTATGTAGGGAAAACCGATCAACATTATACCCCGATAGCTGAACGCTGATCTGAACCATTAACGGGCATGGTTTTTAATGTCATGCCCGTTAATTGTGAGGATCACATCCCATGTTAACGGGCATGGCATTTTGCCACCCCATGCTATGGAGCATCGTCGCACAGCGCGTCAAAACGCTATGCCCGTTTATTGTGAGGATCACATGTCCCATGTTAAGTATCTCAAGGAGTGTATCATGACCAAATATAGTCTAAAGCTATGGTTACTTAGTTTCCTTTGTTGTCTGAGCCTAGGTTTATTGTCTGCTTGTGGTGGTGGCGGCGGTAGCGCAGGTATTGCTGGTCAAACGCAAGTCACTATTGGTTTGGGTCAAACAGTGGCCGCTGGCGCGTTGGCTGCACCAGGCACGATACCAGCACGCGTTAAATCATTCAGCGTGACAGCATTGAATGCTGCTGGGCAAGTCGTTGCCGGACCTGTAACAGCAACCTTACCGCAAAATACTGTAACCCTTACCGTCCCCAACGGCACAGGTGTAACCTTCCAACTGTTGGCTTATGATGCAGGTGCTGGCTTGGGTAAAGTCATTTACCGTGGAACCAGTGCAGCGCAAAACCTCAATGGTCAGGCGGTTACCATCCCCATTCAGATCAACCTTGCAGTGACTGTAACCGCCAGTGCTACCCAGCTTGTGCAAGGCGGAGCTATCAACTTAACAGGGTTTGTCGCAGGGCTTACGCCCCCTGCAACATCACCATTATTATGGACTGCTACAGGTGGCACGATTGCGAATATTGGCGCAAATGGCGCAACAGCAACCTGGACAGCAGACAGCGCAAGTACCGTCATCGGTCAATTTTACACCATTACCGCACAAATCGATCCTGCATTAAACCCGCAGCAAAACCCTGCGGTAGTCGGCCAAGTGACGGTGTTGGTGGTGGCACAGGTCAATACGATTGGCTTTGCTATGCTAAACAACATCTTCAGTGTTAATACTGTAAACAGCACGGTAGATAGTTATGGCAACGCCAGTGCTGCCACAGGTCTAGCAGCGCAACCATTGAATATTGGGTTTACATTCCGCGATTATTATACCACAGCCTTGGTTACTGCCGCGACCTATAACCCTACTTTTAATTTTGATATTCGCGAAGCACCGCCAGGTCAACGCTTGGCAGTCGGCACTATTACGCCAGTAACGATTCATAGTGCCGGCGGTCAGGTTAGTGTGAACGTACCTGCGACAGCGACACTCAATTATACTGGGCGCACAGCAGCAGGCACACAGGTCAATGGTGTAGCCACGAACATCACGGCAAACATCATTACCACCAGTACCGCAACAGGTGTCGTCACCTTGGATGTCAATCAACTATTACAAACCATCGCGGGAAAAAGTCTTGCTAGCATGAATATTTTTGCTGCACCAGGCGTATTTAATTATGACATTGGGTTTGACACCATTGATTTGGGGCATGAAAACTTGGCTGGCAACGCTATAGACCGCCTGTATGATACGGGTATCAATACCAGTACACGCGGATTGCGAGGGCAGCTAACCATTCAATGAGCCAAACATCATTGAGGCTCGCATACTACATGATCGGATTGACGATGATGCTGTATGCCAGTACCAGCCTAGCTACACCAGCATTAGATCGCCCTGTGTTATTGCACAACAACACAGCGCAGACAAGCTCTGTATGGTTGCGCTACGAACTGTTTAATCAAAACATGGATCTGCTGCATTACCAACGGCGTTTTAATAGCACGACTAAGCTGAATAGCTATGACCAATGGGCAGTGGGCATCAACCAATCAACACAGCATTATGGTCATTGGCGAGCTTCATTTTCTTTGGCCGAACAGTCGATCTCACGAAGCTTACAGCCAATCCAGATCAACAGTAAATATCAAGGTCTGTCACTACAATGGCAGTATGTATTATTAGCAACGAGCACCACCGCCAGTGGTATCGAACTGGGTTTTTCTCGCCAGCGTTCCCCCAACACCTTTTTTGACCGCTACAATCCTTCCCCCAATGTGACGGTGATTGCGGCACCTGGTAAACACCTTATCAATGCATCGGCATGGTCAGAACAATGGCAATTGGGGCTTCGTCATCGCTGGCAAGCTTCCAACGACTGGACGCTTAATGCAGGCATCGCCTATCGCAACATGAAAATTCAATCACACATGGATTCCTATGATCCTGCGATACGCGCTTCATTACGGTCGCCACAAAACGAACCATGGCATGAACGCCAGCTTATACTCAATGCCGACCTGAGCTGGCAACCGTTGGTTCAATGGGGCAGTAGCATCGCGTGGCAACACCTTAACATCAGCCGTCAGCAATACCGACAAATCAGCGGCAACCCTGACTATCAGGTGCAAGATGTATTTGATGCACATTTGTATTATCAACCAACAGCAAGTATCACCTTATTCCTACGCGGGCAAGCGAGCAGCCACTTTTTGCTTGGTATCGCTCCGCTAAGTTACAACTCACGCAGCAGCCACCGTTTTAATGCACCATTTGCAACATTAGCGATGGGTGGAAGCTTCCGCTTTTGATGTGAGGCTATTTTTTACGACTGTCCCATGTTGATTGCGGAGGGATGCTTAATTGCTTATTACGCGCCGCTAACTTGGCGTAGCGGTAGAATGTTCCTTCAAAGTTACCGACAGCAATCACAAAACCTGCCGCGCCATCAAGGAAGCCTCGCTTGAGAATGTAGAGGCGAAAAAAGCCCCATAGACCGTGTAATAAGCCTTTCCAAAAGCCACCTTGCTTACCTTGACGCGCCAGTTTTTCTGCGCCTAGGGTCGAGTATCGTTGCATTTTATGCACCATTTGCTCAATGTCTTTGAACGGAATTTGAATAATATCTTGCGGCAAATAAGCGATATGACCGTCAATAGTATAACTTTCATGCACCTCATCGGCTTCATTGAAGCGCATACAACCATTGCGAAACAACTGCGGTTGACGGTAATCAGGGTACCAACCGCAATGCATCACCCAACGACCGAGGAACCAATTCTTCCTTGGCACAAAGTAGGCATCGGCTTGTGGATTGCTGATCGTCGCGATGATCTCTTCATGCGCCGCAGCGGTGCAACGTTCATCGGCATCGAGGCTAAATACCCACGGGTGTTGGCAGGCAGCAATCGCCGCATTACGAATTTGACCAAAGGTTTTGAAGGGAATGTTGACCACCCGCGCACCCATGTTGGTGGCGATCTCTGCTGTATCATCTTCACTGAATGAATCGGCAACCACCACTTCATCTGCCCACGCAACGCTGGCAATGGCATCGGCGATCTTATCCGCTTCGTTGTAGGTCATAATATAAACAGAAATAGGCGGTGTCATGATTACTTGTCTTCCTCATCTCTGATGGTTTCTAGGGTACGTGCGGGGTGGTGACGTTGGCTTAACACCTGCATAGCTTGGGCGCAGGCTTGCTGCTTTTCATCATAATGGGCAATACAATGGGTGATCGCATCCAGCCATGCTTGGGCATCCAGTTCGGGGCAAACGGCTCCGGCTGAAAACTCTTCCACCACCTGTGCAGGCCACGTACCAGTAGCAGCAATGCAAGGGCAACCACGGGTTAAAGCATCCAAGGTAATGCCACTGATTTTCCCCGCATAATCTTCTACACGGTAGGGCTGTAAACAAATACCGCCTGCAAATTGCTGCAAATATTCATCACCTGCAAACGCCCGTTGCGGCATGCTGAGGTGCGGATAGCCCACACCACGAAGGTCGCCAAGCACTTGCGTTATCGCCTCCGAAAACAGCCCATGATGGTTAGGGCCTGCTTGAATACTGATTGGAATATCAAGCTTCTGGTCACGCATAAGGCGCAACACTTCGATTAAAAAAGGTAAGTTCTTGTCTAAGCGCGCTTCGCCAGGGAAGATCAGATGACGGAAAGGTGAGGAAACATCACCCAGCGTGGGTGGTTCAAAAGGGCATGGTTGCACCATAGCACGACGAAATCCCGCCTCCAGCATCGTTTGCTGTAAGCTAGGGTGGGTACACAACAGGCGAACATCAGGCACGCGCTTGGCCAACAGACGCAAACGTTCCGCTCTTGCGCCGTCCATGCGCAGTTGGTGAATATAAAACCACATGCGGCTTTGTTGCCGCAAAGCTTGTGGCAAAGCGGCATAAATCGCCAATTCGGAACGTCCTGCTGTGGGCAGTAACACACTAGCCTTCTGCCTCGCCAGCCGCCGTAACAACCACCACAATTGGGGACGACGAATACGACGATGAAAATAAGGGTGAACAACGGCATCGCTGTCTGCCATCTGTTGCGCAGCAAAACGATGACCCGACCACACATGCAGTTGATGATTCGGTAGTGACTGCCGCGCCGCTACCGCCAATGAATGCACAACGGTGAAACAATGCCCAGCGGTATTGTTCAACGTTGGTTCAATGATGTGAAGCTTATTCGTCATGCTTGCGTAGGGCTACCAACATATCATGACCATTACCTGTAATGCGTGCAGGAAGAGCCATGACTTCATCTTTTATTTTACCCAGTGCCGTACGCTGTTGTGGTGGTACATGCAGTACCCGCTTGGTTTGAATGTAGGCAACTTCAAAATCATAACGGCGCGCTAATGCTTTCATGCTGTTAGGATTAAAAAAGCTGATATGACCGCCATTTTGGGCAATCGAAAAATACTCCCATTGCTCACGCAAGTTTGTTGCCGTCCATGATTCAGCATTTGCCGTACCAATCAGCCACAAACCACCTGGACGCAGCAAACGATAAACCTCTTTTGCCATGCTTGCAGTTTCGGGCAAATGCTCGATCACTTCAAACATGGTGATAATCTCAAAACTGTTATCAGGGTAATGAGCATCGTGCAAATAACCACTGAACACATCAAAACCTAGCTTTTGCGCAGTAGCGGCCGCTTTGGGTGCGGGTTCGACTCCACGCACATCGGCAATACCAATATCTTGCGCGATTTGTAATACCGAACCACTGGAACAACCAATATCAAGCAGCGATATATCCATCACATCGCCATCCATGGCATCAATAGCTTGGCGCAAAATAGCACCGATGCGCTGACGGTGGCGGATGGCACTTTTACCTTGTGGCATCGTGCCTTCGTCACTATTAAAATCTTGCATCGTAAGGTCATAACGTTCTTGCGTGCAAGAGCTGACCAATTGGCCACAACCTGAGCAACGGTACAATGGTCCTTCAGGCAAGGTAATATCTGTTACATCCAAGTTGCTATGACAGCCGACAGGGCAGTGTTGTATGATTGCCTTATTCATTGATTTTCTCCAAACATAATGCCCAAACACGGGCGGCGGGGATTGCCTCATTCAAGCATGCGCTGTGTTGTGTATTATCGCAGCCTTCTGCTTGGCAAGGCACACAATCTCGTACACCTTGCACCAACACCACATTGCCTTGCCGTTGCACACCATCGCTGCTGGCAGCCTGCCACGGCGTAGCATCATGGTAAGCCGTTGGCCAAGGTCCCCACAAACGCGGGTCAGTAGGACCAAACAAGGCAATGGTTTTTGCACCACTACCCGCAGCGAGGTGGGTGTTAGCCGTATCCACCCCAATATAAGCGGCGGATTGCGCACTCAACGCGCTTAATTCACGCCAATTCAGGCTGCCGCAACATAGGTGCAAGCGTGGATGCTCAATATAAGCAGAAAAACATCCTTCCGCTTTTTGCTGGTCTTGTGGTGAGCCTGTTACCACCACATCAAAGCCATAGCTAAGCATCATGCCGAGCAGTGCTTGCCAGCAATGGTCAGGCCAATATTTATAAGCGACACGCGCAAAGGGGTGAATGTGAATATACGGTTTACCCAGCACATGCGCTTGCTGTAAGGCGCGCTGTTCATCATCGTGATTCCACTCTAAGCCAGCCTGCCATTGCGCAGGTAATGCTGCCAATTGCTGCAAGCCTTGCACATAATCCATGGTATGGGTCGCAGCAGTAAAGGGTTGCCATGCCGTACACAACAAACGCTTCCAAGCATCGGCAAAACGATCTTTTGTTAACGTGACATAGACGCGGCGTGCAGCCAAACGAGCCAAGCCTGTTAAACGATCTGTCCCATTCACCACCAAAGCTATATCGCAGCTTTGGTACAAGGTGCGGGCTATGACTGCGGTATTATCCGCCGTCAACACATGTACCGCATCGGCAAAACTTTGACCTTCCAGCAGCGATTCTGAACCGCTATGCACCAACCACGCCACACGGTACCCAGCCGCCTGTGCTGAACGTGCCAGCGGCACGGCCAACAAGGTGTCACCTAAATAACGGTAGGGTACAATTAACGCCGTTTTCACCCGCGCTGCAACCACCAAATAGCAACAAACAAGGCAATACCACCAAGCATGGCTAGGGCGTTTTTATGTTCGCGATGTTGCAGCAACAAATGCCATTGGTAACGACCTTGTGAAGGGTATTGCGTCCAACGCGGTAAAAACAACGGCACGACTGTCGCCCAACGTTCAAATTCTTCACCAAAAAGCTGATGCATATAAGCCGCTTCATTACGTAAAGCGGGACGATAAATCACAGTAAAAGCAATCAAACCGATCATCGCAGCCCACGGATTGTTTGCCATCAAACAGAAACCTAAAAAGATAACCGCGTTAAAAAAGTATAAGGGATTGCGGGTAAAGCGGTAAGGCCCTGCGGTTGCCAAACGTGCGTTTTTTTCGATGTAACCCGAAGCCCAAGCGCGACCTGCTTCGCCTAATAATACCACCAAACCACCTAACAATAAGCTGTTGATGCTGGGGTGTGCCAATAAAAACAGCACCACCATCACAGGGGCAGTTGCCCAAATCCGGTGGCCGAAGCACCACGCTTCTAAATCATGATACCATTGCGGCATGGTCGTCTCCTGTCGTGTTGCGGGGCTCTTGGATGCTCATCACAATGCCGCCGCCGAGTAGTTCATCATCGCGGTAAAAAGCGACCACCTGCCCAGGTGCGGTCGGTTTTTGCGCGTGTTCAAAGGTAAGGGAAAGCGTTGTAGCATCCCCTTGATCTGCTTGTATCGTGCAGCGAGCTGGCTTCATACGGTAACGTACACGAGCGAGCAAAGGCGCGTCGTTCTGTGGCTGATGTAACCACGTCACTTCGCCAACGCGAATCTGACGAATCAGCGCATCTTCTGGATGTGCAACCACGACTCGCGCAGTCGTACCATCCAACGCCACCACATGCCATGGACCATCGGCCAGACCTAAACCTTTACGCTGACCCAAGGTGTAATGAGCAATCCCCTGATGCGCGCCTAAACGTGTACCTTCACGATCGACAATATCACCCGCGACAAAGCCCGCGCTAACATCTTGCTGCTGCAAAAATGCCACGCGGTCACCCGCAGGGATGAAACAAATATCCTGACTTTCGTGCTTCAACGCGGTTTTTAAGCCGTAGTCCAACGATAGTTGGCGTGTTTCCTCTTTCTGCAAACAACCAACTGGGAAGACGATACGCGCAATTTGTTCCTTACGGGTCGTAGCAAGGAAGTAGGTTTGATCTTTTTGTTGATCGCTACCTTGGTAAATGTGCATGCCATCATCGTCGTCACGACGGCGTACATAATGCCCTGTGGCGATATAATCTGCTTCGAGTTGATCGGCGATATCAAGCAACGCGCCGAACTTCACAAAACGGTTGCAACGTTCACAGGGGTTGGGTGTACGTCCGCTGGCGTAATCGGCAACGAAAGGGTCAATCACATCACGACGAAAGGTATCGCGCATATCCATCACATAAAATGGTATGCCCAATTGATCGGCAACGCGGCGCGCATCGTAACTGTCCTCACTGGCGCAACATGAGCCTTGGCGGCAGGAATCTTCACGCGAATAATCCCACACATGTAGGAATACACCAATGACATCCACCCCTGCATCATGCAGCAATGCGGCAACCAAGGAGGAATCCACGCCGCCGCTCATGGCTGCAATGACACGATGACCACGCAACCATGCTACATCATCAAGCAAGGACTGGCGGCGTTCATTCAAAGTATTCACTCGACCGTCGTCAACCAATCCTGATGCTTGTTGTCACGACCGTGTACGACATCGAAATAACTGTCTTGCAATAACTTGGTGATTGGACCACGCGTGCCACTGCCAATGCTGCGCCCATCCACTTCCCGAACAGGTGTGACTTCCGCTGCTGTGCCAGTAAAGAACATCTCATCAGCAACATAAACCTCATCGCGAGTGATGCGTTTTTCACGCACTTCTAGGTCATGCTCTGCTGCCAACAACATAATGGTGGCACGGGTAATACCATCCAAGGCAGAGGTCAGTTCAGGAGTGTAAATCACACCATCACGAACGATAAAAACGTTTTCGCCACTGCCTTCGGCAACAAAACCATCAACATCAAGGAACAAAGCTTCGTCATAACCATCGCGACGCGCTTCTGCCAAACCCAGCATGGAGTTAATATATTGACCATTTGCCTTAGCTTTGCACATGGCGATGTTAACATGATGGCGTGTGTAAGAAGACGTGCGAATGCGGATGCCGTTGTTGATGCCATCGTCACCCAAGTAAGCACCCCATGACCAAGCTGCGACCATGACATGCGTTTTTAAACCGTCAGCGCGCAAGCCCATGCCTTCAGAGCCATAAAACGCCATAGGGCGTAAGTAGGCAGAAGAAAGACCATTTTCACGCACTGCTGCACGTTGCGCTTCATTTAATTCATCTTTAGAAAAAGGCATCGCCATATTCATGATGTGAGCAGAGCGAAACAGGCGATCCGTGTGCGCCTGTAGGCGGAAAATAGCAGTGCCACCATCGGCATCATAAGCACGTACACCTTCAAATACGCCCATGCCATAATGCAGCGTATGCGTAAGCACATGCACCTTGGCATCACGCCAAGGAACCATTTCTCCATCCAACCAAATTAGGCCATCACGATCATCAAAAGCAGCCATCTACAACCCCTTGTCCAGCACACAATGTGCATTCACCACATAACGGGCGTGGCGTTTTGCCACCCCATGCTTGGAACATCATCGCACTGCGCGTCAAAATGCCACGCCCGTTTATTTTCTACGGATCACATGTTCCATGCTCAGCATCACGAAAGTCATCACAACCGCGATGCTGCAAAAGTCGCGCATGCTTGCAGCCTAACCCCCTGCTGGCAATGGAAAGCGTGGTGTGAATGATACGCCCTTTGAATCACACGCGCTTATCGGCAGACTTATGATACAATCGACTGCAAATACAGAGAGGCAGAAAACCATGTCAGTTAAGAGATTAAAGTAAGTGATGAACACCGAGTCAGAAGTAGATGTCGGCAGCAAAGAAGTGTTTTGGGTAAGCCGCCGCTACCTTTACACATGGTGCGCCGCTCTATTTTTTGCCATCATATTGGTTTACCACGAAGTATCCGCTTGGATTACGATTCCCTTATGCTGTTTACTACTAGCCACCTCGCCAGATTGGCAAACCACCAAAGCGTTAATCACAGGCAACAAAGCAATCGTCAAAGACGAGGAGTAAAGTGCGACCTATACCCTCCAAAGCCAACCCCGTTGTGTCGCAGTGTAAGCTTTCTCTGCATACTCCCTGTCAATGTGACTTTTATCCTTCTGATACGATGATTTGTAATCACACTGCCGCTTCAGTCGACGCATTACCTATAACGTCGTGCTGATGTGGGGAGTAGGAAGATGAAATACAAAAATATGATTGCAACCTTGGTGTTAATGTTGTCACTCATGCTGGTGCAAAGTGCGCAAGCTAAAGCACTTTATATGGTCGGGTCATCCACGGTAGCACCTTTTGCAGAAAAGGTAGCAAAAATATTAACCGAGCGTGGTGACATTGAAGCACCGAACATCGAAGTTACGGGAACAGGTGAAGGAATCGCGTTGTTTTGTAGCAGTAATGGCGAAAATTCCGCCGATGTTACAGGAGCATCACGACGCATGAAGCCCGAAGAGTTACATCAATGTAGCGGTAATGGCATTGCTGTGTCCGAAATGGTGTTTGGTTACGATGCCATCGTGGTAACTCAGCATCGTGGTCAACGTTTAAAGCTTAGCAGCAAGCAGCTATTCCTTGCGCTGGCTGCGCAAGTACCTGATGCGAAGGGTAAGTCATTGATTGCCAACCCTTACCATTATTGGGATGATATTGATGCTGTGTTACCGCATCAAAAAATCACTATTTGGGGACCACCAGAAAAAACTGGAACGCGTGACACCTTAGAGAACCTTTTGATGAAACGGGTGAGTAAAACCATGCCTGCTTACACGGCGGCTTACCATAAGATTCGTGAGGACGACGCGTATGTCAACGATCACGAAAAACATCAAGCCTCAGCAGAAGCTGCAACGCATGATGATGCTGTATTAGCCATTTTTGGTTACAGTTTTTACATCAAGAATATGGATACCTTGCGCGCAGTAGAACTTGATAACACTGCCGCTTCGGAAGAGAATATTACCACCATGCATTACCCTTTGGCGCGTCCTTTGTACCTGTATGTTAAGTCGCAACATATCAATACAGAGAAAGACCTCACTGCGTATGTGAAAGCGATGATGTCCGATGAAATGGTGGGGAAGGAGGGATTATTGGTCATGCAAGGCATTGTGCCATTACCCAGCAGTATGTTAAGTGCCTACCGTTTGTCACAACGTTATGCGCCACCGCTAACTGAGGCTGCGCTGAAAGAGTATTGATCGCATCATGCGTTTTTAAGCCTGCATCGACGTGGAAATCAAGGCTTCAACGTCGATGCGGTGAAAAACATAAACCACGAAAGACACGAAAACACACGAACAATAAGAAGCATTATCTTTCGTGCTTTTCGTGATAACTGATGTTACGAACTCATGGTTCTATACGTAACTTTTGAGTAATAAGGCGTCATTGCGGACTTGATCCGCAATCCAGTGAACGGACGCAAGACTGGATGCCGCATCACAACGGCGTGACGGTTCTTTTAGATTGCTATGCTGCATGAAGAGAGACCGCAACAGCAGGTAGTTTATAAACTATGGATTTTCTTGTTCAAATCCACAAGACGGTCCGCTAACTTAAAGCGCAACCATTCGTGAGACAGGTAATAATCGCGGTACAGGTTTTCTGGCCAGCGGAACAGTTGGACTTCAGAGATAGCCCGCACAGTGACATTACGCTGATTACTTCGTAAGCCCAATTCACCCAAGACATTACCACGTTTTGCCGTGTATAATAAGTGCTGACGACCGTTGGCCGCGACGTTCACCGATAGCCAGCCAGCATGAACAATATACAGATCCAAGTTCGTACGGTCGCCGACGCTAAATAGGGTTTCACCCGCAGCCACAGTGATTCGTTCCATCTGTTGTGCAATATCGCGCTGTTCCTTCAATGTTAGTTTGTGAAAGAATGGTGTTTGTGCCAATTGTTGTTCAGCAGCATGACCGCTGTAATAATCGTTAATATACGTTAAAACTTCGGGGTAACGATCAGTAACTTGTTGTAGTGCCTGGTAGGGTAGCTGATAAAGCAAGGTGCTGCCAACAGCCAATACATCAGCTGTCCGCTCCTTGCTACCTGTCAAAAAGGGCACTTCGCCAGAAATGCCACCAGCTTCGGTGATTTGCATGCCTTGTAGCGTTCCATCCTCCGACTCTACCCAAGGTTGCACCGCTCCCTTGGCGATGATGTACAGGTAATCTGCGAGGTCACCTTGCTGAAACACCGTTTCGCCATCAAGGAGTTCTTGCGGTTGCAGGGCGGAAAAAAGTTCATCAAAGGCCGCGTCACTGATACCCGAAAGCATAGGGTGTTCGCGCACAGCAAATGCTGCTGCATCGTCTCTGTGCAAAAAACGTGTTGCTTGCGCCAATGTTGCTTGGCTAGCCCGCGCTAGATGATACAACTCACGCCCTAACATAAAGCCATTGGGACGCAGGCGGTAATAATGATCCATACTACTGGCTCCGCCAGTCCAATCATGATGATCGACACATAAGCGTGCTGTGCGGGCATAGGCATCAGCAGCCTCATCGTTCATCACACCGCATTGCTCTGCTACATCGGCGTATAACAATGCGACTTCTAAATCATTGGGTTGCAGCTTACACAGCTCGGCTAGGGCATGTGCTGCTGTGAAAAAGTCCCCTTGCTGAATCGCTGTTCTTGTCTTCTTCCTATTCCGAACAATAGGCATTGCCTTGCTCCTTGTTTGAGTTAATCTCTACAAAATAACTCGCCTATTATAATCTAAATAAAGCAGGCGTAAATTGTCACTTCAAGTCCATATGTACTTTCGTTACAGATTAGTTTTTTGTTTGATATAGACTGCGGCGTTATGAGTGGATCGCAGTTAAATCAACAACAATATGAAGCCGTGCATTATCGCGGTGGTGCTATGCTGGTATTGGCGGGTGCTGGTTCGGGTAAAACGCGCGTGATTACTGAGCGCATTGCTGTTTTGGTTGAACGTCATGTACCAGAAGATGCCATTACCGCTGTAACCTTTACCAATAAAGCGGCCAAAGAAATGCGTGAGCGTTTGCAAAATCGCCTTGGTCCTTTGGCGCGGCGTTTGCGTATTTGCACTTTCCATGCACTGGGCTTGAACATCATCCGAGAGCATGCGCACTTGGTGCAGCGGCGTGATGGCTTAAGTGTATTTTCTCCTGCGGAACAGCGTTCGGCGATGCGTTCGGTCTTGGCTGATTTAAAGTTGCCTGCCGACAGTGACCAGATCAACCGCGTGCTGCAACGCATTTCGCTGCTTAAAAACGATTCGCTGGAAGGTGCAGATGGCAGCATGATTACCATTCGTGAGCGTTACGACGATTTACTTGCGCGCATGAATGCCGTTGATTTTGATGATCTGATTGTATTGCCTATTCGTTTACTGGAGGAACATGCCGAGGTGCGTGCTTTGTGGCAATCGCGGGCGCGCCACTTTTTGGTCGATGAATACCAAGATTCAAGTAAAACCCAGTACCGCATGGTGCAATTGATGGCACCAGCAGGTTCAAACTTAACCGCTGTGGGTGATGACGATCAATCCATTTATGGTTGGCGCGGGGCAGAGGTGCGCAACCTGTTTCAGCTAGAAAAAGATTACCCTGATTTGCACCTTATTCGCTTAGAAGAGAATTATCGCTCCACAGAATCGATTTTAACGGCGGCAAACACCCTGATTGCACACAACCGTGAACGTTTAGGTAAGTCACTGCGTTCCAACTTAGGGCCAGGTAAAGCGGTACGCGTTTGGAACAGCCCAGATGCCGATGAAGATGGTCGCCGTATTGCTGGGGACATCAAAGCGCGCCGCGCTGTAGCTGAGGCCAAAGGCTGGGATGATTTCTGTGTTTTATACCGTGCATCCTATCAATCACGGCCGATTGAGTTGGCATTGCGCGAAGTTGGTATTCCCTACCATGTAAGTGGCGGCATGTCGTTTTTTGATCGTGCTGAGGTGATGGATGTGTTGGCTTATTTGCGCTTGCTGAGTAACCCTGCTGATGACTTGGCATTCATGCGTGCGATTGCGCGACCACGGCGTGGTGTGGGCGATAAAGCATTGGGATTATTGGCAGATTTCGCTTGGGAGCAAAGTTGCTCCATGCTTGAAGCATGCACTCATGATGCCCTAGAACATCGATTATCCCATACTTTACGCGCTTTTGGTTTAATGATTAGCGATATAGATCATCGATTCACCTATGGTGAGCCTGATGAAGCGTTTGATGCGCTGCTGGAGCATAGCGGCTTAGAAACAGCGATTCGTGATGAGGCAAAAGATGAAGATGAGCAAGAGCGGCGGATGGGTAACGTCATGGAATTGCGCCGTTGGTGGTTACGTAGCAGCGAAAGTGGCATGAAGCTGCCTGACTTTTTACAGCAACTTAGCCTACTAGCAGACCGCGACCAAGACGAACCCGAAGGGCAAGTGCGTTTGATGACGGTGCATGCAGCAAAGGGGTTGGAGTTCGACCATGTCTATATCACAGGGGCAGAAGATGGCGTTTTCCCGCATAAAAACGCCCTAGAAGAAAATCGCATGGAAGAAGAACGACGGCTGATGTATGTGGCAGTAACGCGCGCGCGCTTCCGTTTAACTTTGAGTACGGTGGCAGCGCGGCGGCGTTTTGGTAAAGAAGAAAAAAGCGCGCCTTCTCCATTTTTGAAAGAAATGGACAATGAAGCCATGCGCTGGGTCGATCAAGATCAACACTCCGACGAAGCCAAAGAAGAAGCGGAAGCCCACATGGCTGCGATGCGTGATATTTTAGCGAAGTTTTCGCGTTAATGGGTATGCTCTATTACAATGTTACCAAACTTTGCAACAAGGTCTGCCAATTACGACCTGGGGTGATTTGACCGCCGCAGGTGGCGTGATGCGCACCCGTGACTGCTGCTAAGGTATTGGTCTTGCCGTATAGGGCTTGTTCGGCGAGTAAGGCAAAGCTGATGGCTTCAATCGCATCGGCAGGGTAACCGCAAGCATCGGTGCTGGCGACGGTGGCGGGGTATAATTGTTGTTGTAGTTGACGCATCAGGTAGCGGTTATGAACACCACCGCCACAAACCCACCACTGCTGTGGTGACTCGGGCAAAAAACGCACACTGTCGCAAATCGTTTGTACGGTCAGCATAGCAGCGGTTGCCATGCGACTGGCGTTGTCGAGGTCGGGCCAGCTTAACAGCGTATCCACCACTTGATGCCCGAATGCTTCACGCCCTGTGGATTTCGGCGGCTTGGTGCTAAAATAAGGGTTTTGCAAGCAATATGCCAACAATGCCTCACAGGGTGTACCCATAGCAGCCATATCGCCATCTTGGTCGTAGGCGTAACGTCCATCGGTAAAATGTAACATCATGGCGTTCATGACCATATTACCTGGCCCTGTATCAAAACCCAACACATTGCCGTCCGCTCCCAGCCATGTGATGTTGGCAATGCCACCGATGTTCAACACCGCACTATTTACCCCTGCTTGGGCAA
The DNA here is from genome assembly GCA_964645625.1 of uncultured Zetaproteobacteria bacterium. GTDB lineage: Bacteria > Pseudomonadota > Zetaproteobacteria > Mariprofundales > Mariprofundaceae > AB-137-C09. The sequence continues at coordinate 9,156 of CAZYAI010000023.1, read as the reverse complement.
ACAACTGTTGATGAACCCACGGTGTTAAGGGCGCGCCTTGTCCACCCGCAGCCATATCACGGCGACGAAAATCACTGATAACGGTGATGCCTGTGGCTTCTGCAATACGAGCGGGGCAACCAATTTGCAACGTAAAAGGGTGACCACCATCACGCCGCTGAGGACGGTGACGCATGGTTTGACCATGACTACCGATAAAACGAATACAGCGATTGGGTAGCGCGAAGGCTTCGAGCGTGGCATTGACTGCCGTTGCCAAGGCTTCGCCCATCACTTGATCCAAATGCCCAAGCTGATCGAGGTCATCAATGCCAGGTTCTGACAGCCGCAAAATAGCTTCCTGCATGCCAGCAGCGATAGGGTAACTTTTGAAGCCATGTAGCTGGTGGCTGTCTGCCTCCAGTACGGCAACATCAATGCCATCGCAGGAAGTGCCTGTCATTAAACCAATAATATAAGATGTAGGTGCTGTGTGCATACTAGGAGCCTCTACCCAGGAGAATCCTAGGCTGGAATTACTTTTTCTGGCACATCAAAGCATTCAGCTTCAACGTAAATACAGGCTGGGTAAATAGGGCCGCTATCGACAATCAGCCATTCACCGTCGCGTTGCCCTAGTTCTATATCCAACACATCGCCTTGATGCAGCAAAGCAATCAGCGCGTCAGGCAGGGCGATCGGGCCAATGACTTGGTCACGATCATCAAAGCTTAGCTGCAATACACCTTCGCCAGTGCTGGCAATACGGGCATGCCCTTCGATAAAGGCACTAAACTGTTTTTCACGATTGCGCGGTGACATGCCTGAACCAAGACGCACAAAATGAAATAAAATATGCGCCGCCTGACAGACTCGAACGGCATCAATGCTTGTTTGTTCTATGGCATCTTCAAAATCGAGCAGTAAACCAACATCATCGTTATGCGGCAAGGTGCGTAAAAAAGACAGCCATTGACGTAACACGTGGCTATGCCGCTTGATTTGCAAACTATCAATATCTGGCTCACGCAATAAAAACCATGCAATAAAGTCGCGTAGATGGTCGCCATCAAGCTGCCCTAGGCTGAGTTGCCCCAAGGTCGTGACGGGTTCCACATCGCCTTCGAGCAATTCTTCCATCAGTTGCTCTAGGGGTTGCTCCCAGTCCTGCATTTGCATCGGATCAGCTTCTTCTTGTTCAAATGCTAGGTCAGAAAAATAGGCAATGTATTGGCATAACAAGTCTATTGTTACTTCGACTTGCGGCTCGTCTTGTTGCGCTTGCATGAATTGATCCAAGGCATCTTGAATCAACACCGTACTTAAATTACTCACGAATGCTTTTAACCTGATAAACATGTTCGTTCGCTGGTACAAACCAATGTTCGCTATCATAGGAGATGCCAGCCGCCCCTTGTTGCACGCCATGAACGCGCTTACTTAGTACGGGTAAGGCGTAAGGAGCGTACAAAAAGACAACGGGAACATCGTTGAATAGCTCCACCTGCACTTGATCGTACAGTGCTTTGCGTTTGCTTACATCGAAAGTGCGTCGTGCGGCATCCAATGCTTGGTCAACATGATCGTTATGGTAACTAAGAAAGTTAAACTCACGTGCACCCGTTTGCGAAGAGTGCCAGATACTGTATTGGTCAGGCTCTGGATTTAACGACCAGCCAAGAATAACCGCATCAAACGCCCGTTTATTGATGAAATTTTCAATAAACGCTGACCATTCGACCAAGCGCACCTGTACTTGCACGCCTAAGTTTTTTAAACGTTCCTTGATAATGGTGGCAGCATCGGCGCGTTGTTTGTTGCCGTTGTTGGTAAGCAGGGTAAAGGTGAGGGTTACCCCTTCTTTGTCTCGCCAGCCATCGCCATCGTGATCTTTCCAGCCCGCTGCATCTAGTAAGGCGGTTGCTTTTTTTAGGTCAAAAGGGCGCGGGGTGAGGCTCGTGTTTTGCCATGATGTACCAGGCTTATAAGGTGAGGCGATGGCTTCCCCTTGCCCCATCAACACGCCGTCAATAATTTCTTGGCGGTCAATACCTAAGGCAAGCGCACGACGCACGCGCACATCTTGAAACATCGGACGTTTTAAATTGAAGCCCAAATAGGTGTAACCAAAATCTAAATACTGATAGCGTTTATAACGCGCTTTTAGGTTTGCATCACTATCAAACAAGCGGGTGTATTGCATCGGCGTTAAACCCATGGAATCTAGGCGACCTGCAGAAAGCTCTAAAAATTGTGTTGCCGTATCGGGGATGATGCGGGTTAAACGTTCTTGAATCCACACCGTGCCATCGTAATAATCAGGGTTCGCCGCCAATAAAATACTTTGTTGCGCATCCCAATGCTTTAAGGTGTAAGGACCGCTGGTCGCTTGTGGCTGGCGGGATAAGGTGGTGTTCATAATATCCACACTGCGGAAAATATGTGCTGGTAACACCGCCAAGCTCGCCCAACTGGAAAGCGCGGGCGAAAAAGGTTCGCTGTAGTGGACGATAAAGGTGTAAGGGTCAGGGGTCTCACTGCCGTTTACCAGCATATAGTCTGATTTGAATGCGCTTTGGGTGTAAGGATCTTGAATCAATTGCAGTGTAAATTGACAGTCGGCACTGGTTAATGGGACACCATCCGTCCACCGTAAGCCGTGGCGTAGATGAAAGGTGATGGATAATTGATCTTCCGCTACCGTCCAGCCCTCGGCGAGTTGCCCTGACAGTGCAAGGTTATTGTCGTATTTAAGCAATGATAAGTACAAACGCCCTGCGACATCATGGCTGGCGGAGTCACCTGCAATCATCGGAATAAGGTTGGAAGCATCACCGATGCTCGCGCTAACCAATCGATCGCCTATTGCAGGGGTAGCAGGTGTTGTACTGGCATCACTGCTGACCGTTGCTTGTGGCGATGGTTGCGTCTGTTCGCTACTACAAGCAGTTAAACCGATAAATACCAAGGCGAGCAAACATGGTAATATCGCAGTGAATGAAGAAAAAACTATGCGCATGGCATCCCTCTTAGGTGTGTAATACGAAAGCTCCCAAAACTATCACTTTTGCACCGCCATGGGTACAAACAATGATTGCACTTGATTTTCACGCGCTGCCCTCTACCTTTCAACACGATTTTGGGCGTTATCGCCTCATTGTAAAAAATCAGAGAACGCCAACACGGAGAGCGGCATCCCCTCTTGTAAAGATGCCTCACTATCCACGCAAGGATAACTAGATAGCCCATGCTACAGAAACACAGGCAACATCTGATCGCGCAAGGTATTGTTACATCTGAACAATTAGACGATGCTATGGCCAACTCGGAAACGAAGAAACATGGCTTACTGTATTCATTGCTGATGGTTGAAGGTGTCAACGGTGATAAAGTCATGCAGGCTCTGGCAGGTCTGTATAAAGCACCGTTCCTTGACATCAGTCATTTCCAACCGTCAGAGAAGTTGATCGCCAAGTGCCCTGAAGTACTTTGTAATGATTTTGGCTTTGTCCCTATTGATGAAAAAAACGGTGAATTGATTATTGCCACGGGCAATCCGATGGACTTTCAGGCACTTGATGCTCTGCAGTTTAAATTGGGTGAACGTGTGCGCGCTATTTTTGCCCGCCCTGATGTTATTCGTAAAAAAATCCGCGATTTTTACCAAGGTGATGCAGCACTAGAAGATGCCATGACGGGGCTTGATGGTGACGAGCTTGGTGTTGAAGAGGAAGAAGAAAAAGAAGAAGCTGACCTAGCCGCTGTTAGAAAAGGTGTTGATGAATCGCCTATCATCAAGCTGGTGAATGGTATTTTTGTACAAGCGATGAAAATGGGCAGTTCCGATATTCATATTGAGGCGGGCGAACGCACCAGTATGGTGCGTATGCGTGTCGATGGTCGCTTACGTAAAGCAATCCAATACCCCACTAAGATTCATCACATCGCTATCTCGCGTATTAAAATCATGTCCAAGTTGGATATTTCTAACACTCGCACACCGCAAGATGGTCGTTTAAAAATTAAACTATGGGGCAAGAACATTGATGTTCGTGTCTCTACGCTGCCAGCACTCTTTGGTGAAAAGTGCGTGATGCGTATTCTGGATAAAAGTGGTTTGTCACTTGATCTGGATCTGTTGGGTTTTGAAAAACGTGGCGATCAACGTATCCGTGAATGTATCGCACGTCCCAACGGTGCTGTATTGGTTACAGGGCCTACGGGTAGTGGTAAAACCACCACGCTGTATTCTTTCCTTAATCATATTAATGACTCAGAAACCAATATTGTTACCGTCGAAGATCCCGTCGAATTTCAGCTAAAAGGCGTGAACCAAGTGCAGGTCAATGCCAAGGCTGGTATGACCTTCTCCGCTGCTTTGCGCTCTATTTTGCGTCAGGATCCCGATGTCGTGATGTTGGGTGAAATTCGTGATGAAGAAACAGCAGAAATCGCCATGCATGCGGCGCAAACAGGGCATTTGGTGCTCTCAACCCTGCATACCAATGACGCGCCCTCTACGGTGTCACGTTTGGTGGAAATGGGTATTCCTCCCGCTGTTGCTGCATCCTCGATTAACATGATTGTCGCACAACGATTGGCGCGTCGCTTGTGTAAACATTGCAAAAAGAAAGAGCTTGTACCGCCAAGTATTGCCGAACGTTTCGGCTTCCCTGATGGTTTTGAGCTGTATGTACCTGTCGGTTGCAAAGAATGTATGAACATCGGCTACAAAGGACGTGTTGGTGTTCATGAGATATTGTATGTAACAGGAAGAATCAGCGAAATGATCGGTCGTGAGGCGAGTGATCGCGATCTTGCCCATGCCGCCCGTGAAGAACACATGTACGCACTGTTTGAAGATGGTTTAGACAAGGCTTTACAGGGCATTACCACGATGGATGAGGTCATGCGCAACTCCTTGCCACTGGAAGACTTCAAGCTCACCGAAAGGCTTACGGCAGAAGGTCGATTGATGTCCTTAGGCGATGCCTTGCAGGCTGCTGCCAGTGCTGCAAGCAGCAAAAAAACAAACTCTGACCAAAAAACCATTTTGGTGGTAGATGACTCTAAAAGCATTCGCAACCTTGTTAAATTTGTTTTGCAATCAGAGGGTTATGATGTCATTGAAGCCGAAGATGGGCAACAAGGATGGGATACCACCCAGCGCATGGGATCTCAAATTGATCTGGTTCTTACCGATTATGAAATGCCTAATATGACTGGTCCTGAATTGGTGACAAAAATCCGCGAACAAACATGCTATAATGGCATCGCCGTGGTAATGTTGACCTCCAGACGTGATGAGGATGATGAGGTTCTTGGACTGGAGTCTGGGGCAGATGATTATATTTTTAAACCCTTAGAGCCTATGAAGCTGCAAGCCCGTGTGCGAAAAATGCTAAAAATGTATGATCGTATTTTGAATGCTGGATAATGGGAGTACACCAATGAGTGAACAAGCAACACCAAGTGACGCGCAACGTAACGAAGATGCTGCCGCAAATGCAGCAATGGAACAGGCCGTGTTGGAGCAAGTCGATTATGAAGAAGTGATGTTGACTCATATTGGCGAACACCGTTATTTAATCCGCGTGAAAGAAGCTGAGGAAGTGGTGAAGTATCAACCTTTAACTGCTGTTCCTATGGCGCCTAATCACCTGCTGGGTGTATGTAACGTTCATGGCTTGGTGGTATGTATTATTGACCCGATCAAAGTATTAAACGTCAAAGGTGAGACCGAACCGCAGGGTGAAAAAACACGATTCGTACTTTATAAGCATCCACGTATGAAAGTAGGGTTATGGATTGATGATGTGAGTAAGGTTTACTCCGTACGTGAAGATCAGCTCCCTGTTAGTGATGGTCACCATAATATTCGTGGTACGGTACAAATTGAGGATGATGAATATCCTCTGTTGGATTTAAATGTTTTGTTTCAATAGTGGCTGGATGAAATGAAACATCCCGTAGTCAACCCTTTACCAAGGGATAACCGCTGGTTATGATGCTGCATTCTGCTATAGCTCTTAACGTGCTGTTTACAGTCAAGCAAAAGCTTATGGTTGCAAACGACGTTAATACTCAGTTGACAGCAGAGAAAAAAGGGAAAGCGTGGGAATGTCAGGATCAGAGTTACGGGAATCATGATCCTCCTGCACGACATCGTAGCTTTGGCTAAACGTGTTGAACATGTCAGTATGATCTGCACAATAAACAGCTATAGCTTTAGCGCGCTACGCGACGATGTTCCATAGCGCAGGCTGGAAGGGTCATAACCGTCGGTTCCTGCTTCAGTACAAGCAGGGTAAGTGTTATAAAATACTGTGGCAAGCAAGGCACAGCTGGAACTCGCATACCAGAGCGACAAGAAACTGCGTACATCTTTGATTTGACATTGGAGTGCATATTATGGCGAAAACAGTAGAGAAAAAAAATAAAGCGAAGGTAGTCGGTTTACGAGCACTAGCACAAACCAACATCTTCATTTCTATCGGATTGTTTATCTTTCTGATTGTCATTCTTTCTGGCGCTTTCACCAAAGCGAATAGTGACGTGAGCGAGCTAAGTAAGCTTAATGAACAACGTGTGACATTGGAGCACTTTAAATCCACCTTATCCAATATTCTGCTACCGTTGAATGACTTCGTATTAACTTCGAACAAAGAAGATATTCCTAAGGTACAAAAAGCATCGGCGGAGTTCTCTAAGATTTCGGCAGAGGTTCAGGCGATGCCTGGCTTGAGTGAAAGCTCAAAAAACAAGCTGAAAGAAGTGAATGACCTGATGAAAGAGGTGATGCAATTAGCCAATGACATTACTGGTGGCACGATCTCATTGAGTATGGCGGGTAATATGTCCATCGTGGCGCAAAACTTGGTATTCGTATCTCAGATCAAATTGCAGGCCATTTCCTCACAGATGGAAAAGTTACTGGTACAGCAAACCGAAGAAAAAGAAGGCGCAATGACCAAACTGAGCTTTTTCGTTATGGCTTTGGTGGTAGGTCTTGCAATTATGATGATCTATTTGAACCTTCGATTCTCTCGCCAGATGTCTGGTAACATTGAAAAAGTAGCCGCCAGTGTGACCGATGCAGCAACAGAGATCTTGCACGGTGCTGCCCAACAAGCTACCGCTTCGGACACCCAAGCACGTGCCGTGGCAGGCGTAACTTCGGAGCTTGAAGAGGTGTCGCAGGCAGCGCGGAAAATTGCTGCTACAGCGAACAGTGTAGAACGTGTGGCACAGGCGACCGCCGTTTCAGCCGCTGATGGTTCTAAAGCGGTGAATGAGGCGATTGGATACATGGATCGTATTCGTCAAGAAGTGAACACCATTGCCGACAAGGTGACTGATGCCAGTCGTAAAGCAGAGCAGATTCTTGAATCCATTGATTCGATTCAAGAAATTGCGGATGAAACCCATCTATTGGCATTGAACGCTTCCATTGAGTCTGCAGCAGCGGGCGAGTTTGGCAAACGATTTGCCGTGGTTGCTGGTGAGGTACGTCGATTATCCGAACGTGCGCGTGATTTCACCAATGAAATTCAAACCGTGGTGGATGATGTACATAAATCCACCCATGAATCCATGGAAGTAACACAACGAGGCCTAGAAGAGGTCGCGAAAGGTGTGGAAATTGCCTTGCGTGCAGGTGTTGCGCTAGAAAAAATGCAGGGCATGTCTAACAAGTCCAGTCAAGCGATTCAAACGATTGCGAAGGCAACCAGTCGTCAGGATGAAACCTCTCAGGAGTTCGTGTTGACCATGCGTCAAATTTCTGAGTTATTGAAAGATTCTGCGACACAGATGCAGGCATCACGAGAAGCAGCCAACCGCATGAATGCAGCGGCTGGTGATTTACAGAAACTACTGTAACCCCCACCGCGCGTATAACGCTCATGCCTTCTCTCCTTTGCTGTGTGGTTATAAGAGCATAGCGAGCCAAGAAAAGGCGTGAGCGTTTTTATTTGGATTGTATATTCCATGTTAACGGACATGACTTTCTGCCACCCCGTGCGATAGAATATCATCGCACAGTGCGTCAAAATACCATGTCCGTTTATTGTGCGGATCACATGTTCCATGTTAATAGGGTGTCTTTAGCTGGAACGCTTACCTTGGATTGGTATGCCTTCAAGCAGGCGATTGCCATCCGTGAATGTCATCAGGAGTTCCCATGTCTGGTTTTGATTTATCCAACTTTTTAGCCGCTTTCTTTGATGAAGCCCGAGATAGGCTGGTATCTATTAACCGTGGTCTGGTTGAATTTGAATCTGAAACCATTGACGAAGAGGGGTTGGTCGCACTTCGGCGTGATGCCCATACCATTAAAGGCTCGGCCTTGATGTTGGGTGTGGTGGATGTCGGAGCTGTTGCGCATTTATTCGAAGACGCGATGGAAAACCTCATTCAAAACCCTGATTTGCGTGTTCCTAAAATGACGCAGTTTCTTTATGACCTTCATGATCAGCTTGATGAGCGACTTGAAGAGGTGGATACCGAACCTCGCTTGGATAGCAAGGGGCTAAAAGCACAATATGAGGCATTACTAAAAACAGTTCAGTCTGGTTCATCTGAAGCACCAGTAGCTAAAGTTGATGATAGCCATAACATGATTGGAGCCGAAGAAGCTGCGAGTTGGAAAAAACAAAATATTGACCCAGCAGAAGCACAAGACGATCAGGCTGTACCCACAGCGACATCTGACGCCATTGTTGAGCCATCCCCCATTATTGAGCCAGCAGTTGCAGCAACACCAGAACCTAGCGAAGCGATAGATACACAGCCCGATATAGATGCAATGATGCCTGATGGTATGTTTGTAGAAGACTCTATGACGGATCTCCTCACTGATTCTGCCACTTCCGAAGAAGTATCTGATGATACTGGTGTGTTTTCTATCGATGATTCTGATGAAGTTGTTGGGCTCGATGATTTGGATGAAGTATTCACCTTAGGGGAATTAGATGATGGCTTGGATGAATCAAGTCTTGAGGCCTTGTTAGGCGACATTGATGCTGATGATGGTCTTTTTGTTTATGGTAGTAAGGAAACATCTAAAGACACACTAACGGATGAAGGACATAGTGCTGAACAAGCGCGCAAACAAGCTGAAGCCGAGGCTGCCGAACAAGCCCGCAAACAAGCTGAAGCCGAGGCTGCCGAACAAGC
>CAZYAI010000022.1:0-39687 GCA_964645625.1 uncultured Zetaproteobacteria bacterium | reverse complement strand
AAGGAAGAACTGGGCCATGAGCTACAATGAAAAAGTTTTGTCGTGTACAGAGAAGAAACCCATAAGAACCTTGTTTCGCATAAAAGAGGATAAAAATCATATTATCGCGATAAAATTTTGTCTGATACAAACGAAGTATACGATAGTGTTTTTCACATCGACATTAACAAAACATTTCAGTCAACAAATGCTGAAAAACTATACGTGTGAAGGATAGAGATAAAAATACGTGCAAAGCACATAACTTTCCGCCACTCCCTCACAACAAGGTTTCATCGCACAAAGTAGCAGAAAGTTATATACATCAACATAAGTAGGCACTGTTTTCCACTTCTTAAAAACTCATGCAAAACAGCACCACTAATCTAAACCGCGTAATACTATCGTATCAGTCTTTTCCCCTATTTTCATCATTGTCTGAGCCGCCGCTGGCTTTGCCTTGGTTTTCACCACCACTGGCTTTGCCTTGGTTCTCACCGCCACTAGCTTTGCCTTGGTTTTCACCTTCTCCAGTATTCTGATCACTGTTTTCAGAATCAGGAATATCAATGTTTGAATCCGTAGATTCAGAATCGGGAATATCAATATTAGAGTCTGTACCACCAGAATCTGGAATATCTACGTTCATATCTGCACCAGTGCCTGAATCTGGAATATCCACATTCATTTGCGCACCTGTACCCGTAACAGGGGTGGGAACAGGGGTGAAAAAGCCACCGCCAGCAACGCCCGAACCACTAGCACCAGCACCTTGCACAGGTAATGTTCCAGCCCACGCTGTACCACAAGATAAAGACGCTACAGCTAATGTAATCCAATATAATTTTTTCATTATAAGCTCCTATGTATTATAAAAAGGCATAGCCGATAGCAACAACCCAGCGTGTAACAGGTTGATTGCGGTGTAACACATCGACTGCACCAACAGTGGCAACAATAGGCTTTGTTTTAAATGGAACGAGCGAAAGTCCAACATTCCAGTCTCGCCCCGTCCAGCTATTGACTAGCGATGCTTGACGATGAAATTGCAAACCAGCACTACCAAACACACCTACACCTTGAGGGTTTGCAACAGCAGCATTGCGGTTAGGTAAAAAGTAAGGTTGACTTTGGAAGCGACCATTGCCCACACCCAATGACAATGTAAGTAATTTTTCATGTACTGCTACATCCTTATCCAACACAAAAACCTTAGTTAATACACCATAATAGTTTGGTTTTGTGTTAGCTGTCTTAGCAAAGCCCCATGTAGCAATATTTTCAGCTCCGATAGCACCACCTGTATTAAAGGGCAGCCAACGATGCAGCTTCACATTTACCGTACCACTACGCCCAAAATGACGAAAAACACTGATTACCGACACTGTAGCCTCTAATGCTACTGAATCTTCTGGATTCCCAACACCAGCACCTACGACTGCCGAACCATCCCAGCCATTTTGCCTACCCACACCATCGGTGGCTGCAATACCAATAAAGCCCTGTTTACTCGCTGCACCGTAACCAATAGGCGTACCAAATGTTGAACCAGGATTAAGATAAACCGACGCACGTTTTTCTTCTGCACACCCCAATGTTGCGCTTAGTAGACATAAGCATGCCGCTATTATTCGTAAAAAAAACATAAAAAACACCCTCATTAAAGCTATGAAAATAACAGCTAAATCATCCTCAACAGCGAACAAACACTAGCTTTTCAAACCTGTTGTACAACCCATCTAAAGTATGATTAGCGAATAACAATACAAATTTGCATCATAGATGCAATACACTATGACGCGCTGTGGCAATAACATTCCATCATACAAGGTTGTATCAAAACCAGATTCGCTAAACGCACTGCACAATATCACTTCATCTTAGCTTGCCATTCTTGAAGTCATTCTTAGCTTATGGGCATGCGTATTTGTCATATTGGTCTTAATCATAAAACAGCACCTGTGGAGTTGCGTGAACGATTGGCTGTTCATGAAAATGAAATTAGTGCTTTGCTACAACAAAAGGTTGCTCATCCTGCCATTCGTGAAGCGGCCTTGCTCTCGACGTGTAACCGCGTGGAAATGACAGTCGTCACCCATGACCCTGATGCTGCCATCGCTCGTGTTCATCAATGGTTTGCAGAAACAGCCAACATGCCATTGGATCAAGTTGTGCCGCACTTGTATTCTCATTTAACAGATGAAGCTGTACACCACTTGTTTGCTGTAGCTTCAGGTTTGGACTCATTGGTTTTGGGTGAACCGCAAATTCTTGGTCAGGTTAAAACCTCTTATGACCGTGCCTTGGCAGCGAATACCGCAGGTCACATTCTTCACCGTTTGTATCAACATACGTTTTCTGCTGCCAAACGAGCCCGTAGCGAAACGGGAATTGGTAAAAACACAGTCAATATCTCTTCCTGTGCCGTAGATTTAGCCAAACGTATTTTTGGTGATCTCACTGGTAAAACGGTGATGCTGATTGGCGCAGGGGAAATGGCTGAATTGGCAGCCACACATTTGCGTGGTCAAGGTTGCACCGATATTTTAGTCGCTAACCGCACCTTAGAACGCGCTAAAACCTTAGCCATGAACTACGATGGTCATGCCCTAACCCTAGAACAATTACCCCATTACCTTGATGCCGCAGATATTGTTATTTCCAGCACGGGAGCAAACACCTATGTACTGCTGCCTGATATGATTGCTGATGCGGTAGAAAAACGTGCAGGCAAACCGATGTTCTTGGTCGATATTGCTGTTCCACGTGATATTGACCCACGCATCGGCGACCTTGATGGCGTGTATGTGTATGATATTGATGACCTACAACAGGTCGTTCAAGGCAATAAAGAGAACCGTGAAAAAGAGGCAACTGCCGCCTACGCACTGTTAGCGGAAGAAGAAAAAGAGTTTCTCGGATGGTTAAAATCACTGGAGTCAGTACCTTTAATCCGCAGCATTCAACAACAAATTGATGCTTTGCGTCGCGATGAACTGGAAAAAGCAGCGCGTTATATGAAAGGTTTTGATGATAGCCAGATGGAAGCCGTTGAACGTTTCAGCAAAGCATTAAGTAAACGGTTCATGCACCCAACCTTGCGCACCCTTAAGACATTACCTGATGATATTGAAGGTGATCTACTGATGGGTGCTGCCCGCAAACTGTTTGATGTAGAAATCAAACCTGCAACGGCAACAACGCCTAAGACACAAGGGCAAAAACATGAACAATCGTCTTGAGAGTATACTTCACCGCCATGAAGAACTGATCGCATTATTGGCTGACCCCGAAGTTACCTCAGACAATCGTCGTTATAGCGAAATATCCAAAGAATTTTCAGATGTTGACCCTGTCGCGCAACAAGTAAAGTCACATTTCGCTCTAGTGCAGCAACAGGAAGAAAACCGCGCTTTGATAGCCGACCCCGATTGCGATGCAGAGCTACGAGAAATGGCCGAAGATGAGTTGCAAGAGCTTCGCACTCAAATTACTGCCAGTCAGGCAACTTTGGAAGTATTACTCCTACCTAAAGACCCCAATGATAATCGCAATGCGATTTTTGAAATTCGCGCAGGCACAGGTGGCGAAGAAGCTGCGTTATTTGCCGCAGATCTATTCCGCATGTACAGCCGTTATGCCGAAAAACAAGGGTTTCAGGTAGAAATATTATCCGCCAATGATACAGGCATCGGTGGTTTTAAAGAGGTAATCGCTCAAATTTCAGGGCGCAATGTCTTCTCTTGCTTCAAGTTTGAATCAGGCGTACACCGTGTACAACGTGTGCCAGAAACAGAGTCTGGTGGTCGCATTCACACCTCTGCCTGCACTGTAGCTGTGCTGCCTGAAGCATTAGAGGTAGATATTCAAATTCGTCCCGAAGACCTGCGTATTGATGTATTCCGCGCCTCAGGTGCTGGTGGTCAGCACGTCAATAAAACCGAATCCGCTGTGCGCATCACCCATATTCCTACTGGAATAGTCGCCAGTTGTCAGGATCAATCCAGCCAGCATAAAAACAAAGCACAGGCCATGAAGGTATTGCAAGCACGCTTATTCGATCAAGAACAACAAGCTGTAGATCAAGAACGTGCCGATGCACGCAAAGGCATGGTTGGTTCGGGTGATCGCTCCGAACGCATTCGCACCTACAACTTCCCACAAGGTCGCGTAACAGATCATCGCATCAACCTAACATTGTACAAATTAGAGCAAATTCTTAGTGGCGATATGGATGAGTTGATTGGTCAATTAACGCATCATTATCAAGCAGATTTACTCGCCTCACGTAAAGGTTCTTAACACACGAACAATGAACGGGCATGGCTCTTGCAATAGCTTTTCCATGCCCAAATCGTCCCCTAACTTTTATCAGATATAACACCTTGTTGAACCAGATAGGCTAACACTTGATCGACACACTCAGATAGCGGTATAGCACCAGTATCAACGACGATTTCAGGGTTTTCAGGAATTTCATACGGGGAGTCGATACCTGTAAAATCCTTAATTTCGCCAGCGCGGGCACGTTTATACAGACCTTTGACATCGCGTGACTCGCAAACACTTAGGTCACAAGCGCAATACACCTCAATAAAATCACCTGCAGGAAGCAAGCGACGAACGCTGTCACGATCTTCACGGAATGGCGAAATAAAGGCGGTCAAAACCAATGTGCCATTATCCACAAACAACTTCGCCACCTCACCGATACGACGGATATTTTCCTTACGCGCTGCATCAGAAAAATCAAGATCTGAACATAGACCATGACGAACATTGTCTCCATCCAAAATAAAGGTGTGAGCAGCAAGTTCATGCAAACGCATTTCTACAGCATTTGCCAAGGTTGATTTTCCAGCACCTGAAAAACCAGTAAACCATAACACAGCACCACGATGCCCTTGTAAGGCTTCACGCTTACTGCGATCAACATGGCTGCCTTGCCAATAAATATTTTTATCTGCTACTGTCGTCATAATATGCCTAGGGTTATAATGTATAACCTAAATCCTGAATATTTTGTACATACTGAGCACAATCTATTGATTCGTCTGACATGCTGTGAAAATATTCATCACCAAAAAGGTGACTGCGTATTTCCACAAAAAGCCATACAAACAAATATATCACACCCAATACGGCACAAAACACCGCAGGATTTAGGTATAAAAAAAGCGGCATGCACACCAAAATGCACATGCCGCTTTATCATGCAAAAGTCTTAACGGGTAATGGCTCTGGTTACACCGATAGCTGATATCGCACCGCTAACTTGATTAAACACACGTCCCCAGCGAGCTACACCTTTAACCGATACGTAAACAATATCGCGAGGCTGAAGATGAAACTGATCCGCCAGTAATAATGCATCAGGGGATTCAGAGTCTAAATGAAACACTTGGGTGTCTTTCTTCACCATCAAACGATCACGCGGAGCTTGGCGACTCACACCTTTAGCATCAACACCACGAATCACATAGACCTTACTTGGGTCTGATGACTTCATATCATAACCACCCACTTCTGAAATAGCTTCCGCCAAAGACATACCCTCATCAGGCAATGGTAAAGCCGCTTGCTTTACAACTTCACCCATCACAAACACTTTATTATTGGTGTTATTGGGGATATGTACGGTATCACCGTCTTTCAACAACATGTTTTGCGATATATCACCGCGATTGAGCAAACGGAATAAACTAACGGTAAGTAATGAACCGTCATTAGAATGAACCGTAACATGACTTAAATCAGCAGTAGGCGTAATACCACCCATTTTATTTACCGCATCAAGCAATGTTAAAGGGGTATCATCCAAAAAGAGGTTACCAGGGTTTTTCACTTCACCTGTAATGTAAACCTTTTGGCTACGAAATGCAGTAATGCGAACATCAACTTGAGGGTTTTTCACATAAGCTGCTAACTTTTTAGCTAAAATACGACGTACACTTTCCACCGTCATACCCGCCACTTTAATAACCCCCACATAAGGATAGAATATGGTACCATCTTGACGTACAAGACTACCATCCGCAGCACCTGTACCAGCAGTCATACCAGCAGGATTGGTTAATTCAGGATGATCCCATACCGTAATTTTGACCACATCACGTGCCTGAATCAAATAGCGATAATCATGAATATCTTTTTCTAAACGCTTATTATTTGCGCCATAGGCAATCATATCATCTTGGCGTATTTGCCCTTGTTGGCTAGCAACCAGTGCCGCCGTAATCGGTGTGATTTCAATATCCTTACGTGCTTCCGCCGTATCAGGTTTATCCAAGTAGGAAAAAGAGGACTCATCCATACGCATGCCTGGTGACAAAGCACAGCCACTAAAAGCCAATATAAGGACTAATAATCCCAACCGTTGTGATATGCTATTAAAGTTTTTCAACCCATTCCTCCACGCTTTTTTCAATTAAATCATACGTTTTTTCAAACGCTTCCCGCTCTTTCCTATAAGGGTCGGAAACATCTTGTTTAAGCCATTTACCCACACAATGTACACGCCCACGTGCAAAGGGAGCTATCTCCAACACCATGGCAATGTGTTGCTCCTCCATCACCAAGATCAACTCATATTCAGCGAGCATCTCACGGGTTAGCTGGCGCGCTTGGTGCGCTGAAATATCCAAACCATGTTCAGCACACACCTCAATACTATAAGGTGCTGCTGAATGCCCAACCAAGGCGTAAATACCTGCTGAAGCGACGCGACACTGCTTACCCTTTTGCGCCATAGAACGACGCAAACAGGCTTCAGCTATCGGACTACGACAGATATTAGCAATACAGACAAGCAAGACACTCTCAAACACGATACAACCTTATTCCTTGAGAAAACATACAAACAAGCACAAAAAGCGCATGCTAATCAACAAAAAAATAAAGGCGAGCAAGTACCATTATTTACGTTGCCACTGCCCCGAAGCCAAACGCACAAATTGATTTTTTGGTGTTTTAGCTATGGCTTTTTGACCAGCCAAAAGCTCAACCTTACGCAACGGAATACCATTTTTATTGGCAATCTTTTGATAATGCGCTTTGCGTTTCTTATTTACATCAACGACAAGAGCTTGCACATCAGCAGGTACCGAAGCCGTAACCAAACCTAAATAACCACTGGGTTGCTCGCCAATAAATCCTGCCTGTTTGGCTGCACTCAAATCCGCCGCATGAGCAGAGACACTAAGCAATAAAACAAACAACAACGCCATCATACGCATCATAACTTTTCGATGATTATCGTAAGACATTCATACACCTCCAGTCAACCATACAGGCACTAAGTATACTCAGGAACCAATACAGCCATCAAAATAAACCACTCTCATCCGATAAAACATTATCCAAATCTTTTTCCACTTTTACGCGAATCTCATGCTCTATTTTCACGTTCATATTGATGGTAATCGGTTTATCTGGCGGCATCACCTTAATCGTCGGTGCACAGGCTGAAACCGATACAAGCAAAGACAATAAGACCATGCGAAGTACATATATTTGCATCATAGCTCCTTTAACCTGGTAGTGTAATCCACACGCAATAGACGGGCATAACGTTTTGACGCGCTATGCCCGCTAGTTGAATGGTTCAATCACATAATAGGCGTTACTTCAGGCTCTTTACCAGCACATGGGTTATTGCTAGCGCAAGGATTTAATGCGGCTTCACAAGGATTAGCAGCCATCGAGGCAGCATTCACATCATGCTTAGCATGTTCCATATAGAGCTCAACACGACGATTTTGCGCCCTGTTTTTTTCTGAAGTATTGGCAACAACAGGTTGTGTATCGGCACGCCCCTCAACATGCATGGATGTTGCATCAAGCTTACCTGCCCAGATCAAATAACGTGCTACTGCGGCTGCACGGTCTGCTGATAGTTCCCAGTTATCTAAGAAATCAGCTCGTTGAAATTTACTGATCGGAAGATTATCGGTGTGACCAACAATACGAATATGAACGGGGAAGCCTGCGTCCTGCACTGACTTAGCAAAATCATTCAGCAAGCGGCGACCATCACGGGTGATCTGTACACTACGCTTATTGAACACCAACTGATCTTGCAGCGTAACCTTCACAGAGTTTTCAGACATTTGCTGAATCGTAACCTGCTGTTCTTCGATCTGCTTTTTCATATTCTCTTTCATTTCATTAACAGTGGTTTTCAGCTCTTTGACATCTTTATCAAGCGTAGAAACCTTGCTACTCACGCGTTTATCAGCGCGTTCTAAACTAGCTTGCTTCTTTTCAATCTTTTCAGCTTTAGCTTGAAGCGCACGATCACTCTTTGCTAAGTCCTTATCTTTCTTGTCAAGATTATACATATTCTGAGGAATTTTCATTACATTTTCATGCTCACGCTCACTCAGAAAATGACAGCCTGACAACAATCCAGTAAGCATAATCGCAACAAATATTTTTTTCATCCCACATAACCTCTCATCAATGGAGTAACAATAATAAAATAGAACGGTATTTAACCTGAATGATGCACACCGTCGCGTCCTTGCCCCTTGGTCTGCAATCATCGCGAGGATTTAGTCATTCAGACTAAGGACGCGGTAACATAATCAAAGCGAGGTCAATTATCAACAAGCATCCCCATAAGGCTGCGCACATCATCGTTGTTTTTGATAGTAGTAATCGTAACGCTTCAACATACGGTGGGTAAAATCCCAAGCTTCATTGAATGATATAGGGCTATTATCTGGAATAATGATACGCACATACAGTTGCGCACCGTATTGCTGCTTCATGACAGCCAATTGTTCTTCCAGCGTACGCTGTGCCATTTCTCGCCATGGCTGATTCGATGAATCACGCATCCCATACACACGCACACCGTCTCTATCATCATACAACACTTCAACCACGTGTTTATTACGCGGCGACCGGGCAGGTCGCAGCAAGCGAATATAACGCGCATGCAACGCACTATATTCATCTTGGACCTGCACCAAATCACGACTATTACGCTCAGCTTGCACACGCCATTGTTGCAATTCTTTACGCATCAGAGCTTGTTGCCGTGTCTGTTCATCTTTTAGCGCGCTAATATGTTGCTCCAGCTCTTGGCTATGCTGTGCGGCGCGCTCCCATTGCACTTGGTTCGCCGCTGCCTTCGCCGTTGCCTCAACCAAGGACTGGCTCGCTAATGCATAACGCCCCTCCAAACGTTGCTGATACGCCTGCTGTTCCGCAATGGTTAAATCCTTTGCCTGCAACTGGCTTTCTTGCTCACTATTCTGTTGTTGCAACTGTTCCAAGCGCGCTTGTTGCGCCTGAATATGCGCGCTTAATTTTTCTTGTTGTGCCACTTCCACATCTAAGCGTGCGGTTAATTGCTGTTGCTTCTCGCGCAAACCATGCAAATGAGCCTCAGCCTGTTGTAGCCGCGCTGCTAATGAGATGTTTTGTTGCTTAACCTGCTCACTTTGACGGAACACCTGCTCTTTTTGCTTCATGGTATCTTGCAACTGTGAGATAAGCTCCATATTGCGCAACAACAGCACCAACATAGCCATCAAGAATATCATCACAATCACGGTTAAAATATCAGTAAACGAGGGCCAGAAACTATCCTCTGTTAATGCCTCATCATCGACCAAGGAGGGGAATGATTGATCCATATCACGCCTCTGGCAGGCGGAAGCCTTGATCTAAACGATGAATAATCTCAGTTAACGCTGCTAATTCGCTGCCATGAGCGCGCTCTTGTTGCAAACGCAAACTTTCTATGCTGCGCGCCAGTTGTTGTTCGAGGTGACGATTCTGCTCTGCCTTGTCATCACCCAACTGCCCCTCCAGCGACAACGTCGCCTCGACGGCTCGTGCCAATTGCAACAATTGCCGCTCCATCGTTTGCTGCGATTGTGCCTGCTGCTCCATCCATTGCTGTTGCGACTGCTGCACCGTGCGCAATCCCGCCTGCAATTGTTCAATCAGATCTGCCATGCGGTAAGGGATATGCTCGGCTTGCACATGGAAAGCTGGTGCCAACAAGGTGGTGGTTAAATGTTCAATGCTTGCAAGCACTGCCATACGTGCATTTTCTACCAACACTAAGAAATAATGAAAAAAGAAATAACAAGCAATCGCCGTCATCGTCGTGCTCAATGCCGTGGACATACCGTGAATCACCAAGCCCATCCCTTGCTCGTTCACCGCCCCTTCAAGTAAACCAGAAGCACCCACCAAAGCCATAGAAAGTGATACAATCGTGCCAAAAACACCACATAAAATCAGTACATTATTGATGTAACGCAAGGTGGCTGTACGCGCCTTTTCTCGCGCTTGCAAGGAAGCAGCCAAAGCACCTTGATGAATCGGTGATTGCTGAGCATGAAGGCTTTGCATGGCATAATAACGTCCTGCTATCAAGCTGTTACCATGAATATCACCCTTGTTGGCCCATAATGGCAAAAAGCCACCAATAGCCACTTCCTCTTGATGATACGCCCACAGCAAATAAGCAATACGAAAGACACCAAACACAAATAACAGCACAATAAAACCATTAATCAGCAAGCCTGCATAGGTCAACGTCCAAGCCACATAAATCTGCGCTATTTGTGACCACAAGCCATAAACAGTGGCTACAAGCAACATCACGAACAACAGCAGTTGCAACAAGCCGTTACGCCCATAATGCGTAGGTAATGATGTATCATGCATACTTACAACCTCATTGCTGCATCAAGTGAAACAGTATTATCTAACCTGTCATTCATAAATCGTTGTGATGATTGCGTAGAACCTTTGTTTGCAACGGATGCCTTGTCGGGAGCAGCGTACCAATGGATACGCTCGACTGACAAGGTATTCGTCGCGGGCAAAGGGGCAAGCAAGGACGCGACAGTATTTGTGAATGTCAGGTTAACTATGTTGACGAACCAGGATAACCTACAGCCTCAATATTCTCAATCGTTCGACATACTTCAAAAGGCTCAATATCAATAGCCAAGGGTTCCTCACCCAAGATTTGACGGGTGATAATCTCTGCCGTTACAGGGGCTAATGCAACACCATTACGGTAATGCCCTGTTGCCACCCACAAACCTGGTTTATGCTCAACAGAACCAATAAATGGCATACCATCAGGGCTACCAGGACGAAAGCCCATCCATTGCTGCTCAATCTCTAAATCAGCAATACCAGGGGTAATACGCATAACCGCTGCAAGTAATTGCTGCACCACGCGCACCGTATTACCACGCGTGAAGCCATTATCCTCCATGCTTGCGCCAACCAACACACGTCCATCAAGGCGCGGCACCAAATACATGCTTTCATGCTTCACAATATGACGCACATTCATATTGTTGCCTTTAAGCAAAACAATCTGACCTTTGACAGGGCGCACAGGAATATTCAAACCAATTTGCTTACCAAAAGTACCACTCCAACTACCACAAGCCAACAAAACAGCATCAGCAGCCATCGATTCCTGACCAATATTCACGCCACAGATGCGCCCATGCTCTTCGATCAAGCCATCGACACTGCACCCTTCCCACACAGGCACATTCATTTTATCCAACATGGTACGCACCGCTTTCAGCAAACGGGGGTTACGCAACTGCGCCACATCCTTCCAATACAAACCAGAACGCAAACCTTCAGAGGACAAACAAGGCTCATAATCTAGGCAATCATTGGCATTCACCTGCTCACTCGGCCAGCCAAAACGTGCAGCCCATTGCGTTGCCATCTGTTCGTGATTGTGTTGGTCATCATCAAAAAAGGGGATCATCATACCAGAACGATGCCACTGCATCGAAATCCCTGTCTCGGTCAACAAATAATCTTGCAAATCGGGGTACATCGCCAAACTAGCCTGCACCAAATGACTGAATGCATCTGGGTAAAGCCACGGCTGAATCGGGCATAAAATCCCTGCGCCAGCCCATGATGCCTCCATACCAGTACGACCACGTTCCAAAATCACAGGTTCAGCACCGCGCTGTTTTAAGTACATAGCCGTCAAGCACCCGTTAATGCCACCGCCTACAATTGCTACTCTCATATTACCTCCACCCCAGCGTAACGTAGCATAGGACTATAGATAAACGCAACTTCTGCGCCACAAGCAAGGTTCGATCAAGCACTATTCAGGCTATATTAACATTACGGACTATTATTGGCAGGTTTGCGGGCGGATAAATACTTTCATGCACGGTCTTCTAGGGCATTCGTCAACATGGTAGTGTAACCCGAACAATAAACTGACGTGGTGTTTTGATGTGCTGTGGTATTGCACAGGCTGGCAGAAAGCCATGCCCGTTAAAAGGAGTAATAATGACAAACAAGATGTTACAACAATACAAGGTATGGGATGCGCCAACACGCATTTTCCATTGGGTTAATTTCACCACTGTTATATTACTATTGCTGGTTGGTACCCTGATGTACTTCAAGAAAGACCTTGGCATTACAGGGCTTGAAGCAAAAATTGCAATTAAAGAAATCCACGTCTGGATCGGTTATGTATTCGCCATCAACTTAGGTATTCGTTTGCTATGGGGCTTTATCGGCAATCAATATGCCCGCTGGAGTAACATCCTACCTGGTGCATCATTTCCTGCTGTATTGTCCTCTTACATCACCAGCATCAAGAGCGGTAAACCACAACAGTTTTTAGGTCACAATCCCCTAGGGCGTTTGGCGGTTACGTTAATGATGTTAATGCTAATCACTTTGGCTATTACAGGTTTAGTGCGTGCAGGAACCGATATTTATTACCCACCATTTGGTGCCACTTTTGCAGCACAAATAGCCGCAGAAGGCGTTGACCCTGCCAGCATCAAGCCTTATGATAAAACAGGCACAAACCCAGCAGCTTACAAAGAACTTAAAGCCTTTAAAGGACCATTCGGCAAGGTTCACTTTTACATGGCATATGCTTTGTTAGCCATCATCTTACTGCATATCTTTGCCGTAGTTCGCGCCGAAATAAGCGAGGGCGGAAGCTTGGTTTCTGCGATGTTCTCAGGTCGAAAAACATTAGAGAACAAGCCAGAGGACTTGAATTAACGGGTCACACAAGCTGTTAACGAACATCTCCTTAACGTAAACAGGTAGGGATAATCGTATAAAACCTTTGTTTGCAACGGATGTTTTGTCGGGAATAGCGTAGCAGAGGCTGCGCCCAACTGACAAACCATTCGTTGTGGACAAGGGGTAAATAAGGCTGCGACAATGTTTATGAATAACGCAGGACAAGTCTTGTAACAATGTAAGTCTATTACAGACAGCCTTGAATTTTCATACTGCAATCCCCATATGGCGATCAGCTATGATGATGGCTTTGCCTGATTCTATTTTACGCGGAGGTTTTTTTATGCGTTCTTTCAAAGGCATCGCCTTATTGATTATTACCAATCTACTCATCTTTCTTACCCTAGCAATCACGGGTAACATCTTAATTTACTTTGTATTACCCATGATTGGCATTGATTTGCGCGGCAGCGTGGCGAGCAGCCAGTTTGCTTGGGCAATGGTGTTTGGTTTTGGTGGCGCATTTATCTCGCTATTCATGTCCAAGTTCATGGTCAAACGCAGCATGAATATGCAACAGGTAACAGAGCCTCAAACAGCAAAAGAGGCCTTGGTTTATAACACGGTACAAGAACTTGCTGAACGTGAAGGCATCAAAATGCCCGAAGTTTGGGTTTACTGGGATGATGTTCCTAACGCCTTTGCTACTGGTCCTACACGCAACAATGCGATGGTAGCTGTATCTTCAGGCTTGGCGATGAATTTAGCCGATGATGAACTCAAAGCCGTATTAGCGCACGAGGTTGGTCACATTGCCAATGGTGACATGTTGGCAACGACGCTGTTGCAAGGGCTGATGAATACCTTTGTATACTTCCTTGCATCCATGATTGCCCGCTTAGTGGCATCTGTCGCCTCTGGTGATAATGAAGAGGGTGAAGAGGGCGGCATGAATATGATCGTCTATTTTGTTGTTGATATTATTTTGCAAATTCTCTTTTCTATACTTGCTTCTATTGTGGTATGCTGGTTCTCTCGCAAGCGTGAATTCCGCGCTGATGCCTATGCTGCTGATGCACTCGGTGCAGAACCCATGATTAAAGCCTTGCGTAAAATCGAATATTTATCGCAACAAGCTCTGCCACAACAAGAAGTGGATGAAAAAGATGCCTTAGCAACCATGAAAATCTATGGCGCACACGGAACCATCGCTGGTTTATTCGCAACCCACCCCGCCATCGAAGATCGCGTCAATGCTTTAAAGCAACGCAAATAAGATTCCACCTATATTTACTAAGGAGCACGCATGAGCGACACAAGCCATAAAGAAACACGTCAGTTTGAAACGGAGGTAACCCAGTTATTGGATCTAATGATCCACTCACTTTACTCCAACAAAGAAATTTTCCTACGGGAACTGATTTCCAATGCCTCAGATGCTGCCGACAAACTGCGTTTTGAAGCCACCACCGACGATGCCTTGTTTGAAGGCGATTCTGATCTTCATGTTTACCTAGAAGTCAACGAAGAAGCACGCACCATTGTTATTCGAGACAATGGTATCGGCATGAATCATGACGAAGTCGTAGCAAACATTGGTACGATTGCCAGCTCAGGTACACGCCAGTTCTTCGATCAATTAACAGGCGACAACAAAAATGATGCCCACCTCATTGGTCAATTCGGTGTCGGCTTCTACTCCTCATTTTTGGTTGCCGATCGTGTTACTTTAGAAACACGCCGTGCAGGTCTTGGCGCAGAGCATGGTGTCCGCTGGGAATCTGCGGGTGATGGTAATTACACATTAGAAACCGTTGAGCGCGCTGCTCGCGGTACTGAAATCACCTTGCACCTACGTGAAGATGCTGAAGAGTTTTTAGAAAACTACCGTTTACGCGGCATCATCAACAAATACGCCGACCACATCCCGTTCCCTATTCGCATGACCACATCCACCCCAGCAGAAACAGGTGAAGATGGCGAAGAACCTGCAACCGTTGAGACGATTGAAACAGTCAACCAAGCCTCTGCTTTGTGGACACGCCCTAAATCTGAACTCAACGATGAAGAATACATCAATTTCTACAAACACGTCGCCCATGATTTTGAAGGACCGATGGAGTGGATTCACCAGCGTTTAGAAGGTAAATACGAATACACCTTGCTGCTGTATTTGCCTAAGCGTGCGCCATTTGATTTGTGGCAGGCAGAAAGCAAACATGGCGTAAAACTTTATGTTCGTCGTGTATTCATCATGGAAGCAACCGATGATTTGTTGCCCAAATACCTGCGTTTCATGCGTGGTGTGATGGACACCAATGATCTGCCATTGAATGTATCACGTGAAATCCTTCAACATAGCCCAGCAATGGATGCGATGAAAAAAGGCGCGACCAAACGCATCTTGGCAATGTTTGAAGACCTAGCGAAGAAAGAGGGCGATGCGTACAACGAATTCTGGACGCAATTTGGCAACTGCCTGAAAGAGGGCGTAATCGAAGACTTCAGCAATAAAGAACGCATTGCAGGCTTGCTGCGCTTTGCCTCTGCTGGTGGCGAGGCCGCGACCGATGAGCAAACTGTATCATTAGCCGACTACATCAGTCGTATGCCTGAAGGTCAGGATAAAATCTATTACATCACTGCCGAATCATTGGCTGCTGCCAAACATAGCCCACATCTGGAAATCTTCCGCAAAAAAGGCGTGGAAGTTTTGATGTTGCATGATCGCATTGATGAGTGGTTGGTTTCTCACCTAAACGAATTTGATGGTAAGTCATTACAATCTATCGCCAAAGGCGAGTTGGATCTTTCCAACATCGGCGACAAAGACGAAGCAGAAGAAGCAGCGCAAGCTGAGCAAGATAAAGCTGCTGAGCCGATTGCCGAAAAACTCGCCGCTGCATTGGAGTCCAAGGTTAAACAGGTTCGCATCACCCACCGTTTGACCGAATCTCCTGCCTGCTTGATCTCCGACGACATGGACATGAGCACCAATATGGAGCGTATCCTTAAGAACGCAGGGCAGGATATGCCTGAGTTAAAACCCGTGTTGGAAATCAACCCAGAACATGCATTGGTTAAACGCATTGCTGAACTTGATGATGACAACACCGTAGCAACATGGGCAGAAATCTTGTTCGATCAAGCGGTCTTAGCCGAAGGCGCATTACCGAAGGATCCTGCTGGATTTGTACGCCGCATGAACAGCCTGCTCGCAGGTTAATTGATCGACATGGCTTTTTGACGCACTGTGACAACGATACGTCATTGCACAGCGCGGCAAAAAGCCATGTTCATGTAAAAGCGGGCACGCTGTAGCGATCCTAATTCAAGCCCCCTTTGAAGACGGGACAAAAGCAATATAGATATGCGTGACACCGTAGGTTAGGTTGAGGTACGAAACCCAACAAAGCAGCATAGTTTTAAAGTTGGGTTTCGTACCTCAACCTAACCTACATGATGGTCTTATAGTGCACATGCGTCCCGTCTTAAAAGGGAAGCCGATACCATCAGACAACTACTTCATGCAAAAACCATGCTTCCGTATATCAATAAATCAAAATGCTTTGACAAGAAAAGCAAAAGTAGTTCTTATTCACTCTATTGCAGAGTGCTATGAGGCTTTCATTCCGTACAATAATTAGTTACTCCCTCCCTCGTTCCTCGGGGGCAATGCCGAAGATGAGGAGCTTCCAACCTCATACTCACCAGTTTATCAAATGCAGGGTCAACAATGAAGATCGAGACAGCGACGTATGCTGACACAGGGGCTTCGGCATTAGGGTTTAAATCCAGTAGTGAGGAAAAGTTGATATGGATATTTATCTACTGCTGAAAAGCTTACATATTCTTGGTGTTATTCTTTTTATTGGAAACATCATCATTACTGGCTGGTGGAAATTTATGGCTGATAAAACAAATAACCCAGTCATTATAGCCTTTGCTCAAAGGCAAGTAACCTTAACTGATTATGTTTTTACATTAGGGGGTGTCCTACTTGTTTTAGGCGCAGGGATGGGAAATGCAATCATTCACGATATGGATTATTTTTCAATAAAATGGCTTGCTTGGGGTTATGGGCTTTTCATGATTTCTGGCGTGATATGGATAACAATTTTGATTCCAGTGCAAATAAAGCAGGCGAAAATGGCAAGGGGGTTTTCAGAAAACACGAAAATTCCCGACGAGTATTGGAAATTATGTAAAGCTTGGAATGTATTTGGTTCACTAGCAACCATCATTCCAATGATAAACATTTACTGGATGGTATTTAAGCCATCATGATAAACCCTAAGCAAAGCATCGAGAGAGACGCTCACTGCGCTCTTGTTCCTCATCTTCGGAATTAAATTTAAAAACACATCCTACACTTGCACAACTAACCAGACAGGTGTAGACTTGTCCTTTATACTGTACAAATGCAGGAGGGTTCTATGAGAGTTGTTAACTTTTCAGATGCCAGAAATAGACTAAAAAGCGTATTAGATCAAGTGGTTGATGATTCTGATTGCACTATCATCTCACGCAGAGATGCTGAAGATGCGGTTGTCATGTCTCTCGCTCACTTCAATGCTCTAATGGAAACGGTACACCTGTTGAGAAGTCCAGCCAATGCAGCTCATCTAGCAAAGTCCATCGAGCAATATCGCTCAGGAAAAACCGAACATCATGGGCTAGTTGATGACTGAAATATTAGCATGGACAAAAGAAGCTTGGAGAGATTACATATACTGGCAAGGTCAGGATAAAAGAACACTAAAACGTATTAATAAATTGATTTTAAATACTCAGAGAACTCCATTTGAAGGCATCGGCAAGCCTGAGCTACTGAAGGAAAACTTATCTGGTTTTTGGTCTCGTCGTATTGATGAAAGTAATCGCCTAGTATACGTGATCGATGACAATAAACTTACAATAATTTCATGTCGCTATCACTATGAAAAATGATTTAACAAATAGCTTTCCGTTTAAGACAGGGCAAAAGCAATATGAATATGCGTGGCATCGTCACGATTCATTCTTTTTTCATGCTTAAGCATAAATCTTCGCCCGTGCCATGTATTTGCACTCGCTATAAACGAGGAAACTACGGCTCAAGGAGTATCCATTGAAACACCGAACCACAGCGTTTATCTCAACCGCACTTGTCACGTTTGGCTTACTGTGTAGCGCAGCTATACAAGCCCATGCCATGCCAGAAAGCTTCGCTGATCTTGCGGCTAATCAGCGTCCTTCAGTGGTCAATATCAGTACCACCAAAAAAGTTGCACAGCGCATGCCTAACATTCCTAACTTAGGGCATGGCTCGCCCTTCGATCAATTCTTCCAAGACTTTTTTGGTCAAATGCCACAAAAAGAAACCCATGCACTTGGTACAGGCTTTATTATTTCGACAGAAGGCTTTGTCGTCACCAACAACCATGTCGTTGAAGGCGCGGATGAAATCATCGTCAAAACATCCAATGGCGAAGAGCACCCTGCAAAGTTAATTGGCGCAGATGCCAAACTGGATATTGCACTATTAAAAATTAAAGGGGCTAAACTTAAAGCTGTCACCTTGGGCAACTCAGATAAATTACGCGTTGGCGATTGGGTTGTTGCAATTGGTAACCCCTTTGGCTTAGAGCAAACCGTTACCGCTGGCATTGTTTCAGCTCGTGGACGCGTCATCGGCTCAGGTCCTTACGATGACTTCATTCAAACCGATGCAGCGATCAACCCAGGTAACTCTGGTGGTCCTTTGTTTAATCGTCGTGGCGAAGTGATTGGCATCAACACAGCGATTTATTCACGTAGTGGCGGCAATAATGGTATTGGTTTTGCCATCCCCATCAACCTTGCCAAATCCGCATTCGATCAACTGCGCGAAAGCGGTCATGTGCAAAGAGGACGCATCGGTGTGGTCATTCGCGATGTGGACAAACAAACACAAGAAGCTTTGGGACTAAAAAACCGTCATGGTGCATTAGTACCTCAAGTGGAAGCTGGCTCTGCTGCTGATAAAGCAGGTGTGCAGGCAGGCGATGTTATTGTAGCGGTTGATGGTGAAACCATTAACAACGCCCATGATTTACCCATTCGCATCGCTCGTCATCATCCTGGTGATCGCGTAGTACTCAATGTCATCCGTGGCTCAAAACAGTTGCGTATTCCCGTTGTGGTAGAAGAAATGCTTGGTGACGACAGCACGGGGCATTCAAGGAACAACCCACACCAACAAAAAGAAGTAACCATGCTAGGCTTGGTTCTGGAAGTCGCCGATGCTGCCAGTTTACGTGAACTTGGCGCACGTGTGGATGGTGGCTTACTGGTGAAACGTGTGTTGCGCGGCTCCCCCGCCCAAGCAAATGACATTCAAGCTGGTGATATATTGTACAAAGTAAATGGCATAAAGGTGCGCAATGTCTCTGGTTTCAGGAAGATTCTGCGTAACTTAGAAGAAGGTGAAATGCTGCGCATCATGATGGATCGCCACGGCAATCAAGCATTTCGCATTTTACGCCCCGTACAAGCCAAAGAATAATGACAGTGCCGCAATTGCAACTAATGACGCGCCAAGCCTGTTGCCTGTGTGAAGATGCCGAAGCGGTATTAAAGCCGATCGCAGCCACAGGTGCGTTTGAACTGCAACTGTGTGATGTCGATGCTACCCCCTTATGGGCAGCACGTTATGGTATGGATGTCCCCGTTCTACTCATGAACGGGGAGGTTCAACTCAAACACTGCATCGAAAAAGACGATGTCATGCAACTATTGGCTAAAACTGCACCACGTGCGGTATGAAAAAAGCTCCTATACCTTACGTAACATCAGCTCGTAAAAAAACTCACCGCTTTTGGGTGAAGCGAATAATTTGCCGCCGCTGTTTTTTATCTGGGCGTGTGGTCGTCTGTTGATTGGCGTGTTGAGCGCGGTGCTCTGCTTGTTGCCGTTCGCGTTGTTCGATGCTGGCAGGGTGTTCTTGGTAAAGCGTCGCTGCCTGTGTCGCACTGCCGCGCTTTTCGGCTAAAGCAGTGACGGTGATGCGCCATGTGTAAGCTTCACGCTGTATGTGAATCTCATCGCCACAATGAATCTTCCGCGAAGCTTTAGAGGTCACACCATTGACTTGCACATGTCCGCCCTGCACCGCTGCACTTGCCAAAGAACGGGTTTTAAAGAATCGTGCCGCCCATAGCCAACGGTCAATACGCACGGACTCACAAGACATGCACAGCCTCCTGCCACTGTTTTTTTAACCGTTTAACTGACACCGTCTCGCGGGTTTTAAGGTGCGCAGCAAACAGCGATACACGCAACTCCTCCAATGACCAGCGAAAATTCTGAACCGCCACTTGTGTCGCCGCAGGCGGATAATGCACAAGATGTTGCTGGTAGTCCTGCCAGAGTGCTGCACAGGCAGCTTCGTCCTGTTGATCGCGCGCAAAACGACGCGGTCCATGTTCCAAACGGTAATGCGCTGCCTCTAGGTAACATGCGAAACGCTGCAACGATAGTAGTGGTGTGGATAGTATGAACCCCGTCTGCATCAACTGCCCTAATTGTGCCTGAAGCTGATCGGCAATGATCTGTTTTTCTTTCGATTTGGCTTGCGTTAATAACGGCAGCAAACGGTTACGCCATTGCAAAGCACTTAACACATCATTTGCCAACGATTCTGCAATGGCAACAAAACGACCACGCCCAGCCTCTAGACGTTCCTCAAATGCCGCTTGGCTGCGTGGTAATGGCTCGCTAAGAAACAAATGTTGTATCGCGGCAATGGCAAGTTGCTCGTGCAGGGGCGTAGCTTCGTGCAATGTTGCAGCTTGTAATTGCAAGGCTTGCCGTTGCGGTAGTTTTTTTTGCAACCACTGCACTTGTTGCGCCAGTTGCAGTGAAAATAAACGCGTTAAACCTTGACGCATCATTGCCTCAGCTTGCTCCAAGGTATCACAGTCATGCACGCGTACATGATCGCCTTCATCACGCAAGGCAGGAAACACAGTAATACTACGCCCCCGCTGTTGCCGCTGACAAGAGCTAGGGAGCTCACCACATTGCCATTGTTTCATAGGGTGTGCGGTTGCTTTTGGCGGTTGCTTTGAGCTTGCTTGTTGTTGTGCTGTGTAACGCTGCTGCAAATCTTGCAGGTCATCACTTTGCGCTAACACCTTGCCATCATCGGCTAACACCTCAAGGTGCATGATCAGGTGTGGTGGTAAAGCGGTACTCAACCATTGTTGCGGCGGAATAAGCATGCCTGTCATACGCTGCACTTGGCGGCTGATTGCCATGTACACATCACCTTCCGCCCACGGCATGGCCTCTAAACAGGCGGTGGCAAATTGCGGCACTGGCACCAAAGGGCGGCGTTGTGGTGCTGGCAGTTTCTTAAACAGCACAATCATGGCTTGTAGCAACAAACCTGGCACCAACCATTGGCATTGTTGCACGCTAAGCAATGGCAAAACATGGTGCGGCACGCATAGCGTCACGCCATCTTGCGCATGTTGCGGTTCAAAACGATAACGCAAGCTAAGGCGATGCTGACCCACATCAAGGTGATCGGGGTAGTCTTCCATTAATTCATCAGGTTGATTGAATATATCGCTCAGCGTTGGCAGGGGCAACACACCATCATGTCGTTTCAGCCAATGCTCCCAACCACGTTGGTCGCAAATGCGTTGCGGCAATCGTTCATTGAACCATAGCAGCGCACGCGCCTCGGCATCGTCACGGTACAAACGACGTGATTTGCCAATATGCTGCTCAATCATCTGCCACCATGCCTGCATATCTTGTAGGAAACGGCGCAACACAGGACTGCGTCCTTGCATCGCCATTGCCACCACTGCATCACGCACAAAAACAGCATGCGCAGCAGAACGGTCATGCTGCGCCCAACGAATCGCACGTTTCCCCAAGGGTAAACCAAATAAGCTGCGTTGCTCCTGCGCCAACACCTGCCCGCGCCGCTTCGACCAATACGGTTCACCATAATGATGACGAATCAGATGCGCGCCTTCATGCAACAGCCAATCACTTTCAATGCGTGCCACGGTAGTGGCGTAACGCTTGCGTAGTTCCAGCAAACCACCTGCCATCAAACAACGCGGTTGTTTTTTGTGTAAACCTGAACCGCGCATCACCGCAAAGCGCACACCATCCGCGCCAAGGTAGTCGCCTTCTTCTTGCTGCTGACCAATAAGCGATAGCGAACCGCGCAATAAGGAACGATGAATCGCCTCATAAGATGCTGATTCTTCTTGCCACGAAAACTTCATACCATGCAAAGCTTGTTTGACTTGATGGTGAAGATCATGCCATTCACGCATGCGCAACCACGATACGTAATGCTGCTTGCACACACGGCGCATTTTACTGCGCGTATTATGCCGCTGCTGTTCTTCAAACCATTGCCATAAACGGCGTAATGTCAGGAAGTCAGATGCACTATCTTGCCATTGTTTGTGGCAGGCATCTGCTTTTTCTTGCTCCTCACTGGGGCGTAAACGTGGATCAGGAATCGACAAACCACACACAATAATCAGCACGTCGGCAACCGCTTGATGTTCGATTGCCGCCAGCACCATGCGCGCAAAACGTGGGTCCAAAGGAATTTTCGCCATTTGCCGCCCCAAAGGGGTGATTGCGCCGTGTTCATCCAATGCCTGTAACTCTTCCAGCAGACGATGACCATCACGAATGGTGCGAGCATCAGGTGCTTGCATCAGAGGGAATGCTTGCAACGAACCCAAGCCCATATCCGCCATACGTAAAATCACACTGGCTAAATGCGTGCGGCGAATCTCTGGGTCGGTATGCGGCGGACGCTGTTCGTATTCGGCTTCGCTATAAAGGCGAAAACAAACACCTGCTGCGACACGACCACAACGTCCAGCACGCTGATTGGCACTGGCTTGAGCAATGCGCTCAATAGGCAAATGCTGCACGCGATGGCGCGGGCTGTAGCGACTAATACGCGCCAAACCGCTATCAATCACAAAGCAAATACCAGGTACCGTAAGCGAGGTTTCGGCGATGTTGGTTGCCAACACAATACGCCGCCCACTATGCGGACGAAACACGCGGTCTTGCTCTGCCGCGCTCAGTCTTGCATAAAGCGGCACGACCTCGGTGTCTCGCAATCCATGTTGCTGCAAACTATGATGAATATCCCGAATCTCACGTTCGCCTGGTAAAAACACCAAAATATCACCCAGCGGGTCATGGCGGGCAGCTTCATCCACGGTATCAAGAATCGCCTGCGGCAAATCGCGGTCACGATCATCTTCATCACCTTTAAGTGGTCGGTAGCAAATCTCCACAGGGAAGCCACGCCCGCTCACTTCAATCACTGGTGCATCGTCAAAAAAACGAGAAAAACGCGCCGTATCAATGGTTGCTGAGGTGATAATCAGGTGTAGATCTGGGCGGCGCGGTAATATTTTCTTCAAATAGCCCAACAAAAAATCAATATTGAGACTACGCTCATGCGCCTCGTCGATAATCAAGGCTTGATAACGGCGCAACAAAGGGTCGCGCTGAATTTCTGCCAGCAGCAAACCATCGGTCATGACACACAGCGCATCATCACGATGACTTTGATCGCTAAAGCGCACCCGATACCCCACACCTTGCCCTAGGTTACAACCCATTTCTTCGGCAATGCGTGTTGCCACACTGCGCGCAGCCATACGACGCGGTTGCGTGTGAGCAATACGTCCATCTATGCCCGCCTGCATACACAACTTTGCCAACTGTGTGGTCTTACCCGAACCCGTTTCACCCGCAACAATCAACACCGCATGCTGGCGCAATGCCGCAACAATATCACCCGCAACCGCAGCAATCGGCAACGGCTCTGGGATTGCAGTATTCAATGATGATCGGGACAAGACATTACCACGAAGCATATAATCCCCTCAACAAACGCTTATCATATTTCAACGCCCAATGGCTATAATATCCATTCATTGTGTAGATTACATATTCTATATTAATGGGCATACCGTTTTTCCACCCTGTGTCGCACAGCACATCAAAGCACCATACCCGTCTATTATTCGGGTCACATACTCCATGTTAATGCCGAACTAACTCAAAATACAATGCAGGATGCTTTAATGTTGCGGTATTCAAGTGGATATCCAATACACACAACTTATTTTGACGTATACTTTTCATGCTAGTGACCTGTTCCATACGTGTGCCTTGCATCGATAAACTATACATTTTGATATTACATGTATCATTAACCTTCTGATTTAAGGTAATCTGTACTTGACCTGAACGTAATAACACAGGCAAGTGTCCATGATCAACAAGTGTCTTTCCAGACATTTTCATATCCGTATTGTGTGCATCGGTTAAATACACCAATAACAAATGCCGACTTTCCATGATCGTATAATCATCCAATGCTGATACGGCGACCAAACCAGGACTATCAGAATTCTGAACACGCAAACGTGAAACAATCACCTTATCACCTTGTTCAAAACTTACAGCCTCAGTACGCGCTGTGTTAATTACTATCTGTTTACCCACAATATGAATTTGACCTTCGGGGGTATTGTATATCGACGGTTCTGTGTCAATCAGTAATTCTTTTTGTTGCTCTTGCTGTGATTGTAAGAAAAAATTAGGCGTAAGTGACTTAGCCCCTTTTTGATGAGGGCGAGCAGACCAATCTAGCGCGATACGGTGATTCAAACCCAGTACACCTAAACTTTTCGGCCAACGTTGCCATGCAGCCCCTGATGCCATCATCTGTTCAGGTTGAAGCTCTAAATAGCGTATGGAACGACCCTCTTGTACATCACGGCGTAGAAACAACATCGCTGCAACAGATTCACCACCGCGAGCAATAGGATCCATACCCACACCAAAAGCAGTAATATAATGATTGCGAGGTGCTTTGCTATGACCGTAAGCCAGTTCAACAGGACGGGCAAAACGACAGATGCCATCCCAACCTTGAAATGCTGCGTAACTAGGAACCAATAATGCTGCCTCTCTACGCCAAGGATTAGGAAACGCATGATTATATTCATCAACGACAAAAGGCTTATTGGACTGCCGAGCCAACAGGAGACGACGTAAGTACTCAATGGAATCAGAGGTGGAACTCAGCATGCTATGCTTGCGTTTCGGTCCTAACATTTGGTTTAGCGTACCCAGTTCCTGCGGTAAATCATGGTAAGCATGACTGGTCAGAACATCTAATGTTTGACGAGGAATAGCCGAGCCTATTTGATTACCATCGCTATTCATGCCTGTAAGCAAGCCTTGATAGCCTTGCTGACGCAAATATTTACGCATTTGTTGATGTATGGTAATGCTGCGTGAAACGGCAAAGCGGGTCACTTCTGCTGACCATGGCATATCAATAGATGCACGTAAAAACAAACGGTTTTTCTGATCCTTAGCCTGTTTATATAAGCCAGCGTTATGCGTGTGTAACCACTCCATAAAAAGATCATTTAATGCTTCTTGGGTTTCACTATCTATCCACGATGGCAACCGTTGGGTAATGTTAATGATTTGTAACAAATCATTTTCGTTAACTAGGGTGACAAGAGCCAATGCTGGATCAGTGAGTGTGTTGCCACCTGTATAAGGATTCTTCCTCAACAACAATGTTTTAACAATCTTTTGCCAGTGCTGCATAGCTTGCGAATCACTATAAAGACGCGCGATCAAATGTTGTGATTTATTACGATTAAAACGATTCGCTGCGGCATAGCCTCCATTTTCCCACGAAACAACATCCAGTTGCCAATACACACCACGTTTTTTTAACGCTGCGAGAAAATAAAACCAGCGATCTAATTTATCCTCATCATAATCAAAGTCTATTTTCTGCCCTGCCATGAAGACATCTTGCAGCGACACAAAACGAACCATATTGTAACCACGGCGATACAGCTCTTCGGCATAACTATCCGCGTCTTGATGGTTCGGCACACCACCAAAGACATCTTGCATTGGCATCACAGCACAAAATAATCGTTTCTTTTTTTGATTAATTGCAAGATTGACAGTACGACCTTGCTGCATCAACAATTGTACAGGACTACTAATGGAACCATCATTATTGAGGTAAGAAAAATCTAAAGCACTTCCCGCAACAACCCGCAAGTCATGCTCCACCATAGGTCGCCATGATAAAACATCATCTTGTGCGTATACATTAGAAACCAAGAAAAAATAAAGAAAAAAAAGCAGCCTATTAAGACTGCTTTTTTCCCACCTATAAAGATGATTCAAGCGACTATTCCATTATGGTGCAGAAGTATAGAGTGCTTCATAGGTGTTCCAGCCATTGGCTCCCCATGTATACAAACGTACATACAACGGCACGCTACCTGTTGGCAAACCTGTAACTTGAATTGAACTGACAGGACCTGTGAGATTGCCTGATTTAAAGTAGTCACCATGACCATAATAACCAGAACCTATATCTAAATAGTACAATGATGCTCCCGTGTCTGTCCATGTGAACGTTTGCGTCGTCCCAGTCAATGCTGTTCCTGCTGTAGGCGAAGTGATCGAGGTAGCATAACTGGTGGTAAAGTTTGAAATACTGACCTGCCAGCCACCCGCATTCGTCCAACTATAAAGGCGAACAAATAAGGGTAATGATTCACCTGAAGGAATGTTATTTACTGTAACCGAAGTGCCTGTGAGCCAGCCTGACTGGAATATATCAGCCTGCCCCAAGGTATGACCCACACTTAAATAGTAACCAGGCGCACCAGAGTTCGCCCAAGTAAAGGTTTGCGCGCCTGTTGTTCCCAAAGCAGAACCATTGGTGTGTGAATTGATACTGGCCGTACCTGATGCTACATACGTATGATCCGTAGTCTGCCATCCGCCATTCACCCAACTAAACAAACGAACGTACACTGTTTTACCATCGCTGGGCAAACCTGTAACATTCACTGATGTTGTGCCTTTTGCTAATCCACCCGATACATATAGATTATTACCACCCACTACTGCGCTGCTAACCATGAGGTAATAAGCATCAGCACCTGTATCCACCCATGTGAATGTTTGAGCTGACCCTGTTAAGGTCGATCCATTCACAGGGCTTGCAATGGTTGCTGTTTTTGCCGCTGCAGTAAATGTATAATCTGTGGTCGTCCAACCTGCACCATTCCATGCAAAATGACGCACATAAATAGCTCCGCCATTAGTTGGCAAGCCAGTAACATTTACAGAGCTTGTTCCCGCAGGTAAGAAACCAGAGTTGTAAAGATTATTGCCTCCAGCAACAGTATTGCTAACCATTACATAATAAGCCTCTGCGCCTGTGTCTGTCCATGCAAAACGCTGACTGGTGGTTGCAAGCGAGCTACCGTTAGTAGGATAAAATGTTGCCGCACTATCAATGGTAACACGTGCTGTTGCCGTACCTGTATTGTTGGCTGCATCTGTAGCAGAAAACGTTACAGTCGTAGTACCAACAGGAAATAATGAAGGCGCATCATTTGTTACTACGACACTACCATCAACAATATCAGTAGCTGTTGCCGCACCGAGGAAGGCTGCAATCGTAGCTTGTGCTGCTGCGGTACCATTAACATCGGTTGCCAACACGTAAATATCCGTGGGCGCGCTAACCAATGGTGGAATGGTATCCGCAGTACTTACGACACCTGAAGTTGCCACAATATTAGTTACAGCCGCGCCACCTGTAGTTTTCACTGCAACAGGGTTTCTTTTATTAACCAATGCCCCAAAACCTAATTGACCATATTGATCGGAGCCACAACTTAACATGGTACTGTTACTCTTTAACAACAAGGTGTGCATCAGACCAGCCGAAATAGCACCAACCCCCGTGATAGTAGAGCCAACAGAATCGGTGACTGCCACAGGGTTAGCTCGATTGGTCGTGCTACTATCACCCAACTGACCATAAAAGTTATGCCCCCAAGCAAGCACTGTACCATCGCTTTTAAGCGCAACACTATGCGCCTGACCGGCACTAATAGCTGCAATATTGCTGATTGCTGTAGCTCCAGCATCCGTAACAACAACAGGGTTAATACTATTATTATTACTGCCATCGCCCAACTGACCAAAGGCGTTGTAACCCCAAGCCAACATCGTACCATCAGTGAGTAATGCAAGACTATGTGAACCACCGCCAGCAATAGCGGTGATATTATTGATGTTAACACCATTAGCATCTGTAACGACAACAGGAGATGTTTGATTAACAGTGCTACCATTACCTACTTGCCCAGCACCATTGTTACCCCAAGCTAATAATGTACCATCACTTTTAAGTGCTAAACTGTGTGCATCACCCGCTGCAATCGCGACAATACCGCTAGCAACCAGTACAGCAACGGGATTATGACGATCTGTTTTTGTACCATCGCCCAATTGACCACCCCAGTTTGTACCCCAAGCCAATAATGTACCATCACTTTTTAAAGCAAGGTTGTGGAAAATACCAGCTGCAATCGCGGTAATACCTGTAATAGGGTTTCCCTGTGCATCTTTAACTACTACAGGGTTACTGCGATTGATAATCGTACCATCGCCTAATTGACCATATTCATTGTTACCCCAAGCAAGTAAGGTTCCATCGATTTTGAGTGCTAGAGTATGTAGTTGCCCAGTAGCCACAGCACTGATACCAGTGATTGCCGTGGCTACATTGTCCGTTACTGTAACAGGGTTGGCACGATCAGTCGTGGTACTATCACCCAATTGCCCATAACCGTTGTAACCCCATGCTTGCATTGTACCATCATTTTGAACGGTAACCGAGTGGTACGCCGAACCCGCAGATACGATTCCAGGAATCATTAGCGTCAGCAGTGCAACACACTGAAACAAAAAACTTAAATATCCTTTACGCATAAAAGCCTCCATAAATTAGGATAATATAGTAGCCCAGCCTAAAAGAGACTGGGATTAAATTCAACATCGATCTACAACAACAATATTATTGTGAACCAAGCAACGCATCATATGCTGCTAATAGCTTAGGAACTTCGTATTCCCAAGATAATTCTTGTTCCACCCGCTTTCTTCCAAAAGCCCCCATTTTTTCGCGTAATGCTGAGTCATCAAGCAACACCTCAATTTTCGCAGCCAAATCAGTCGCATTATTGGCTTTAGCATATAATGATGCTTGTTGGGCAGACACTTTACCTTCTGTCAAATCAAATTGAACGATGGGCTTACCTAACGCCATGTATTCCATAATCTTATTCATTGTAGATTTATCATTCATCGGATTAGCCACATCAGGGTTCACACATATATCCGCTGTATTCAGTACTTCCAGCAGTATTTGATCAGATACTCGTCCAGTAAATGTCACCCTATCAGCCAAACCAAGTTCACTCGCATACTGCCGCATAGCTTCCAATGATGTTCCGCCCCCCACCAAACATAGATGCACATCATCACGACGTTGACACAGTGTTTTCATAGCTTGCAATAGATACTCAATGCCTTCTTGCTTCCCCATCACCCCGACATAGCCAATCATATAACGGCAACCATGTTTCCATGCTGGAACTGGAGGCAATATCTTCAAACGATCAAGCTTCGGACCGCTTCGAACGACAAAAACATCATCTGGATTCATTTTCCCTCGTTCTACAGCAATAGCACGGTAAGATTCGTTCGTTGCAATCGAAATATCTGCCAAAGCAAAGGTTAATCGCTCAAATAAAACGACTAAACGATATAATAGACCACGCTTGTTAAACTTTGCCTCGAATAGTTCAGGGTTAATATCGTGATGGTCAAACAACACTTTTTTACCCAATAATTTAAACGGTGCTACAACCAAGAACAATAAATCGGGTGGATTACAAATATGAAACGCATCAACCCTATGCTTCAAAGCGATCTTACAACTAAGTAGAAACTCCCAAAACAACGCTGTACCATACTCAAGCAAATAACCTAACGCACCCTCTGCCTCAAAAGGCAAAGGGTGGCGGTAGAGATGAATACCATCAAGACATACATAGGACTCAGGGTACGCCTCGCTTTTTGATCCTATAATAGAAACATGGTAACCACTATCACGCAAAGCCTGAGCCTCTTGCCAGACACGGCGATCAAATGGTAGAGGTAAATTTTCTACAATGATGACAATATGTCGTGTCGTCATACTGATTAAAACAATGTATAAATAAAGGGCGCAATAGCTGAACCTTGCGCAAACACAATAAGCATACCTAATAACAGCAGTACAATAATAATGGGCGCCAGCCAGAACTTTTTACGCTCTTTCATAAAGCCCCATAAGTCTTTTAATAAATCTAACATTAGTATGGCCTTTCCATATGTTTTTTATGTCTTGCTACTGTATGAATACGATAACTATTGACTTGCGGGTCAAGCCTTCTACGCATGGGGTCTTTACCCATACTTCGCATAATTACAGCCATTGGCGTAACAACAACAAAGAACACGCATGCTAATAATAATGTATTGATCACATGACCAATAACCATAGCTACACGCATCCATGCATGATAAAATCCACGTATAGTATCAGGGGCTACCATTGCCCAGATGGCAACCAAGCCTCCAAGTACCATCCAAAAAACATTAGGCTGGTTATCTAGCTGCCAAATCCAAGGTAACAATACACCACAAACAAGTGTCAATACGGCGGCTAAAATCAAACCAAATTGTCGCAAACCCTTACGATCTAGTTCTGGAATAGGCTGATTCATCATGATACCCGTATACCACAATCTATTCTAATCAAGTGCGAACTCCTCTTGCCAAGCATCATTATGCTGCCATGCTGGTTGGCTTGTTTTTTCTAACAAGTAATTCTCAATCACCAAACAATCCATTTCTGTACGCATAAAGCAGCGGTAAGCATCTTCAGGCGTATTAACAATGGGCTCACCGCGTACATTAAACGAGGTGTTAACCAAAACAGGGCAAGCTGTTCGATCTTCAAAGGCATCCAGCAAATGATAAAGGCGAGGATTAGTCTCTTTATGGACAGTTTGAATACGAGCCGAATAATCCACATGAGTTACAGCTGGTAAGGAAGAGCGTGGAACATTCAATTTTTCAATGCCAAACAATGCCTGTTGTGCCTCCGTCATCGGTAAGCGGTGATCTTTATGAACTGGAGCAACCATAAGCATATAAGGACTTTTGCCTTGATGCTCAAAGTAGTCAGAGACACGCTCTGCCTTAACAATCGGAGCAAATGGACGAAAAGACTCACGATATTTTATTTTCAAGTTCATGACCGACTGCATATCAGTATTACGAGGATCACCAATAATCGAACGCGCTCCCAAGGCACGAGGGCCAAACTCCATGCGACCTTGCATCCACCCAACAACCTTACCATCATCCAAGATAGCAGCCAGCTGCGTCATTAACGTCGCATCATCAAGGCGACGGTACACCGCATTCACAGAGTTCAAATAGGATTCAATGCTTGCGTCATCGTAACAACAACCAAGATAGGATCCGCGCATGCTATCCGCTAAATTAACCTCGCGTTTTTGCTCAAGGTATTCATAATACACCGACAAAGCAGCACCCAATGCACCACCTGCATCACCTGCAGCTGGTTGAATCCAAATATCATCAAAGACACCTGAACGTAATAACTTCCCATTGGATACACAGTTTAATGCTACGCCACCAGCAAGGCAAAGGTAGGGTACATCTAACTCTTTACGTACGGTTTTACCTAAACGCAATACTACTTCTTCAGTGACTTTTTGGATTGAGGCTGCAATATCCATCTCTCGCTCAGTCAACACACCTTCAGAAGTTCGTGCGGGGCCTCCAAACAGGTCAGCAAATTTATCATTGGTCATCGTAAGACCAGTCGCATAATTGAAATAAGACATATCCAAGCGGAAGGTGCCATCTTCCTTTAAGTCCATAAGGTTATCGAGAATCAGATCCACATAGCGTGGTTCACCATAGGGTGCTAAACCCATAAGCTTATATTCCCCTGAATTCACTTTAAAACCTGTGTAGTAGGTAAAAGCAGAATACAGCAAACCTAATGAGTGTGGAAAGTCCATCTCCCATTGAGGTGTCAAGGTATTACCATCCCCTAACCATACGGATGATGATGCCCATTCACCAACACCATCCAAGCACATCACGGCAGCTTTTTCGAAAGGTGATGGAAAGAATGCCGATGCAGCATGAGATTGGTGATGCTCCGTAAATAACAACGGTGGTAAATCTCTTGGCTTGCAACCACCTAAAGCTGCCAATTCTTTGCCCAACACTGTTTTTAAGTACAACTTCTCTTTCAACCAAACAGGCATCGCCGATAAAAAGGAGCGAAATCCTGAAGGCGCATAAGCCAAATAGGTTTCCAACAAACGTTCAAACTTAACCAATGGTTTATCATAAAAAACAATATGTTGAACATCATTTAATTCAATATTTGCCGTCTTCAAACAATAGCTAATAGCCTCAGAAGGGAATGCGGGATCATGTTTTTTGCGAGTGAAACGTTCTTCTTGTGCGGCGGCTACAATAACACCATCTTGCACCAATGCAGCAGCACTATCATGGTAAAACGCTGATATACCGAGGATAGATATCGTCATACCTCTTACCAACAAATACCTTGATACTGAGCCTCAGTATCATTGGCTGAATCTAATATACGGACAAGGTCAATCACAATTTTATCCTCTCCTAAAGTCGCAAGGGTTGTTTTAAATTGTTCACCACTATTACCTACAACAACGACTTCTGCGTTATCTATAACGCGTTCAATATCTGTATCTAAAAGACGGTGTATGTGAGGAATGTGGTTAAGGATATATTCTTTATTCCCGCCCATCAGCGATGCAAGATGGACATTGCTATCAAACACAGAAACATCAAAGCCTTTACCCAACAACCATTCCACCAACATCACCTGAGGGCTTTCGCGCAAATCATCTGTTCCTGCTTTAAAGCTTAACCCTAACAAAGCCACATGTTTTTTCCCTGTACTTTGGATCATGTGCTTAGCACGTTCAATTTGCAGCGTATTACTATTCATAACCGCATTCAAAATCGGCAAATCTAAATCCAAGCTTCGTGCTTTAT
Source organism: uncultured Zetaproteobacteria bacterium (assembly GCA_964645625.1). Lineage (GTDB taxonomy): Bacteria > Pseudomonadota > Zetaproteobacteria > Mariprofundales > Mariprofundaceae > AB-137-C09. Next base: position 6,624 of record CAZYAI010000022.1, on the reverse strand, counting down.
AGGTTAAAGCACGAACATCTTTCGGCAAGCAAGAACCACCAAAAGCAAAACCTGGCTTCATATAATACGGTGATAGATTCAACTTGGTATCTTGGCAAAAAATTTCCATAACTTTATGACTATCGACGTTGACAGCCTTACAGATATTGCCAATTTCATTGGCAAAACCAACTTTTAATGCATGCCACACATTATCTGTATATTTAACCATTTCTGCTGTTGCAATATCTGTACGCAGTAACGGCGCATCTAGTTTCTCATATAGTTGTGCAAGTTGATCGCCACTATGCTTGTCTACTTCTCCAATCACTGTTTTTGGTGGATGGTAAAAATCATATACTGCTGTGCCTTCACGCAGAAACTCAGGGTTATTACAAACACCAAAGTCAACCCCCGCTTTCTTGCCAGAACTACTTTCTAAGGTGGGAATAACCAAATCATTCATCGTTCCAGGTAGCATAGTACTACGCATCACGACCGAATGAGGACGTTCACTGGTCTTTAAAGCCATACCTATTTGCTCGCACACACGCTTTACGTAGTCAAGGTTTAAACTGCCATTATCACGACTCGGTGTACCTACGCAAACCAATGACATATCACTATGATGAATGGCGTATTCGACGTCCTGTGTCGCTGTTAATTTTCCATTGGCTGTCTGACGCGCTAACATATCTGCTAGCCCCGCTTCAATAATAGGACTGTGCCCTTGTGCAATTAAATCCACCTTGGTGCTGGATACATCCACGCCAATGACGGTGCAGCCTTCCTCTGCCAGACAGGCAGCAGATACCACGCCGACGTAACCAAGACCTATTACGCTAATGTGTGTACTCATATAATATGCTCTCCCGAACTTAATAATTTTATAGTAAATGGCATGGTGATGTCGCTATGAGCATCCACTGTAGCAAGCAATGTATAACAAGGTTGTTTACAGCCTAACTGATGTGAAAACCAACCACCTTTTGGATCATCGCTACCACAAAGCAATGTCCATTGAAGATCTGCTGTGCTACTAAGGGAAACCATCATGGCAGCGTTATCTTTATGCCGTAACAGCCAAGTTTTCTCATTACGTTCCACAGTAACGGATGGGTCAAGGTGAAAGTAAAACTCAAATTTATGCAATGAATGACAAATGATATGATCACTGATATAGAGTTCCTGATCACCACTACGGTAACGCATCGTACGTTGATGCTCCACACCAAGACATTGATAGCCATCATGATAACCCGATACAACTTGCTCTTTCATGGATGCATTGCACAGCTTAAGCTGTGCTTGGGCATGACGCAGCCATAAAAATGTACCACCACTTTGTGACTGATCGTGATGATCAACACACATGGTATTATGCGCCGATGTGCCACGAAAATATTGTCGCCAATCTTCCTGCGTATGGTAAGCATACGTTCCAGGGTCAACAAACCACCATTGATCATCAACCGCAAGACAAAAACTCAATGCATCGGCATGACCATGCGCCGCAATTTCGGGGTAACCCAATGATCCAGCATCAAAAACAATATGACACCGTTCATCACCTAAAACTGCATACCCCCCCTGTTCATAGATGGCTGGATAATGACGTTGCCATGCTAACATATGACCCAATGACGCTGGCGGAACGATCTGATACAACCAAAATCCTTTATCGCAAGAATCAACGTGGGGCGAGGGTGATATACTACCCTGCCCAAACACCATCGCCACGGCATGTAACACTTCATGGTAAGGTTGTTCTGGCCAACGGTGTCGAAAACGAAGCACAAAACCATTATCAGAATCGCCCACCTGAGGTGGTTCACCACGTTCTGGCATTACGGTGCGCAAAAATGATGCCATCGCTAATAAACGTTGCTCAAATACTTGACTGAATAACCGTTGCGTACGTTGCCCTACACACCACAACAGCAAAAAATACTCTAAAACCCAAAGGTGATAATAAAATGCCTGTTCTTTATTCACACCATCATCGTATACCTGTTTTTCTGCTTCTTGCTCCAGCATATTTTGCGCAAAATCCAGCCATTGTTGTTGGCGCGTATGTTGTTCCCCTAGTGAAAACACACTAATAGACAGCCACAAACCACTTAGTTCACCAATCAAATGATTATTGGCAGACGAATGCAATGATAAATGATGACGAATAAACCACTGTTGTTGATAAATAGATTGCACTACGGCATCACGTTGATTTACAGCTTCTAATAAACCTTGTTGGTCACGCTGATAAAGTAAACTGTGAATCATCGCCCATGCAATCAAACGCAAGGCGACTTCTAACGTGCTACACCAATGAATACCAACACCAAAGGGATTCTCGACAACCCAATGTTCAATATCAGCAACAACTTTTTGCTTACATCGCAAATCGCCATGTAAGGCGTAATCAGCGGCTAAAGCAACAAGATGTTGATGACGCCCCAGCTCCCATACATATTTTGCATCCCCAATGGAAGCACTATCACGATAGTTAATCTTTGGTCCAAAGCTACGCGGTGTCTCTCTACCCGTCAGAGGATCCTTATGCCACTGTGTTGGCATACCAACACATAACGATGAACCACCAAAAAAATCAATCTTTCCCTTGAGTAATTGCTCGCGCCCTAGTTCATCAATCATGGGTCGTATAAGGTTCTCTGGTTGATGGTGATTAAGCCATGATATGTTATGATTCATCGAGCCTAAAAGGCGTGGTTGCCAGCCCCATCTTACTAATAAAGCCTCGACCTGTAGGCTAATAAATTGCTTAATACGCCAATATATCTCGCTTCCCGACATCACGCTAAGGCGACGAACCTTCCATGCTAAACCACCTGTTCCCCCCAGCATTAGCCCGTACCTTCTGTGTGTATATATTGACGATACCATAACTCAAGGTTAAGGAGGCTCCACAATAATTTTTCGTGATTATGGCGACCACTGGTATGCTCTTGAATAACGCCCTCTACAACATCACGTTGAAAATAATGCGAACTCAAACCTTTGGTAGCTAACAAATGGTCGCATAAATAATCTTTCATGCCATGCTGAAACCATTCATTAACAGGAACACGGAAACCCACTTTAGGGCGATCAATAATATGTTTAGGAATAATTGACTGGGCAGCGCGGCGCAATATCCACTTACCTGTCATACCACGAATGCGATCACGATCAGCCAGCTCCGATGCCATAGCAATAAGACAGTGATCCATAAATGGCATGCGCGCTTCAATACTTGCCGCCATAGTCATTCTATCGCCACGCTCTAGCAAATTATCAGGCAACCAACTGGTTTGGTCAAAATATAAGATCCGTCGCAAGCCACTATTACCTATATGTGATTGCAAATGATAAGCCGTATCACCATTAGAAGATTCTAGCAAATGATGAAATGATGGCATAAGCAGCGACTGAATAGCTTGATGATTTAAGGCACCAAACCATCTCGGCATACGGCTAGCCCATTGAACATCTTGTAAATTAGCAAGCGCTGTTTTAGCACGACGAAAACGATAGGGGAGCGCATTAACACTTGCCTCCATCGCACCTCGCAAACTGCTAGGAATATATTGAAACGGTGTGACAAAACGTTCGTAACTGTGTTTAGGGTAGCCACCAAGGATTTCATCACTCCCCTCTCCTGTTAAGACCATTTTCACCGTTTTTCTAGCTTCTGATGCCAATAAAAAAACAGGAATATCCGAAGGTTCTGAAACAGGAGCATCCCGAAAACCTATAAGGTCTGGAAGGGTTTCCATCATCGTTCGGTCATCGACCTCTAATTCATGATGATTGGTATTAAATTGCTCAGCTATTGTACGTGCATAAGCCAATTCAGAATACTTACTTTCACGGAAACCCACCGAAAAAGTATTAATAGGCTGACTACTATGACGAGCCATTAAAGCAACAATAGCTGATGAGTCCAACCCGCCAGAAAGAAAAGCACCAAATGGAACATCACTAATCATGCGTAACTGGACTGATTCATCTAACTTTGCTAAAAAGTCTTGTGCTGTATAATGACGTGCAGTCGCCGCCCTTGGCGATTGATCAGGTGGTGTATAATAACGCTCCATGCGCCATTCCCCCTGCCCCCAAATACCATAGCAGCCAGGTGGTAATTTATAGATACCCGAAAATAATGTTGCTGGGGAAGGCACATAACGGTATTGCAAATAATCAACCATTGCTTGTTCATTGAATGGATGTTCATGATTCTTTTGTGCCAAAATACTTTTTATTTCGGAGCCAAAAACAAGTTCTTTCCCATATTGAGTATAATACAATGGTTTTTGACCAAAACGGTCTCGCGCAATAAATAATGATTGCTTCTTTGCATCCCAAATGGCAAATGCAAACATACCACGCAATTTTTCCACACATGATGCACCATACTCTTCGTATGCACGGAGTATGACTTCAGTGTCTGATGATGTTTTAAAGCAATAACCAGCAGCAATAAGTTCGCGACGTAATGTAGCAAAATTGTAAATTTCACCATTAAACACAATATGTGTGGTAACATCATCATTACTCATCGGTTGATGCCCTGACGACAAATCGATAATGGATAAACGACGATGTGCAAGACCTACAAAAGAGCCCACATCAAAACCATCTAAGTAATAGCCGCAATCATCAGGGCCACGATGTTTGATGCTATCTGACATCATCATTAAACGTTGCTGGAGTAGGTTAGGGTTACCATGATGAACAACAAACCCAGCAATACCACACATTTAGATCAACCTAAACGTTTAATGTGCGTCATTGCTGAGCCTGACAAACGCAAAGCAATACGAGAGGATATAGGTATACAACGATCCAATGAATGGTGAACCTTCGCCATAGCTCTAGCTAAGCCTAAGCTTGAACGAGGTAACACTTTAAGCCATAACTTATCCAACATAGCGAACCAATCGGCAGGAATCATCTGGACACTAAACAGAGGATTAAAATAATCTTCAACCATTGGCTTGGTCAATGAAACATCGCCCAAACGTGTCATTTGCTCTTTGTTATGAAACAAACGATAGATTGGGTTCTCACCATATGAATCAGCAAAAAAACCTTCGCAACCAGGCTTACTAATGCGTGATAACTCAGCAGGAATTTCTCGATATTTTATAAAATGATGCAAAGAGGCATGACCGATAATATAGTCAATACTATGATCTTCTTCTGGAATGTCTGCCAAACTGGTTGCATGAAAAACACAACGATTATCCACAGCAAGTTTTTTCGCCAAGGTGCGAGCATCTGCGCACGCCACCTCAGATAAATCAACAGCAATCACTTCAAAGCCCAAGCATGCCAAATAAACAGACAAGCCGCCTTGCCCACACCCTGCATCCAACACACGAACTTGATTATAGTTCTTCCCAGATAGCGCGACAGCTTGCAACAAAGCTTCAACAGCTTGATTACGCACGTAACCTTTGGTAATGCCTCCGCGATGAAAAGGACTTAGATACAAGCCATGATACCATTGAACATAATCGTCGACTGTGTTGGCCGCATGAAGCAGGTCATTACCACCTTGATAAAACACATCATGGGCATCTTTTTCTATACAACTCATTCACAACACTCGTTCAATCAACCATATCAGTCAGAATTATCTCTTTGGCGAATACTGACTCATATAAAAAAAGCGTCTATCATACAAAAGTATGATAAAGCTACAGCAAAGCAATGTCCAAAGATAGAAAAAAGAGGCTGCAAGCAGCCTCTTTCCCCACTAAAAAAACTACATCATCAAGGAGCTGATGTGTATACTGTATCAGAAAGCTGCCAAGAACCTCCAACCCAAGTGTACAAGCGAACATAAACAGGAACGCTACCTGTAGGCAAACCTGTCACATTAACAGAGTTCGTAGCCGAAGATAAAAAGCCTGATTTGAAATAATCACCGTGACCGTTGAACGTTGAACCTGCATCTAGGTAATAACCGCCAGCACCCGAGGACAAAGGCCAAGAAAATGTAACCGCAGTACCAGCCAACGTTTGAGCATTCGTATGCGAGTTAATAGCAGCACCAAAGGCAACCTGATAAGTAGTATCACTAATCTGCCAAGCACCATTACCCCAAGTGTATAAACGTGCATAAATAGTACGAGCATCGTTAGGTAATGCAGAAGCAACAACAGAAGTTGTACCACCAGGAATGTAACCTGAAGAATACAGATCATTACCACCAACATAAGTACCCAACATCAAGTAATAGGCATCTGCTCCCACATTATTCCATGTGATAGTCGGTGTATTACCTGCAATAGTGCCACCATTAGTCAAATTCTGGATCGTGGCAACAGGTACAGAAGAAGCAACATAAGATGTATCAGTTGTTACCCACGCTCCATTGATCATTTCGTATAAACGAACATGAATGGCTACACCTTTGGTAGGCAAACCAGTAACATTTGCAGAAGTAACGCCCGCACCCAATTGACCTGAGTTATAATAACCTGAACCACCAACAGTTGAACCAACCATAAGCCAATATGCAGTAGCTCCTGAGTTTGCCCAAGTAAATGTTTGATTCGTACCCGCTAACGTAGCCCCATTTGCGGGCAGCAATTCTCATTATGACTATGAGGTAGTATTATAGCGTTTTCTATAGGGAAT
>CAZYAI010000021.1:0-40714 GCA_964645625.1 uncultured Zetaproteobacteria bacterium | reverse complement strand
TAACTTATAGAGCTTTATCCACAGTTAAACACTGCTTTTGTCGTGTACAGAGGATGAAGATATTGAGCGTTTCTTAGAGTTGCGGCAATCAGAAGCATCGGAGCAATTGCAAATTCCATTGCCAAATCGTGTTAGTGCCGACTCGGTAACAATTCATGTGGTTTTCACCTATTCCAATGCATTGCTGCGTAACCGTTCTCAAATTCGTTTTCGTTGGAATAATGGTGTGGTATCACAAGCACTTCTTGACCCAGAGTTTCCGGATGGTGAAGTGGATATAGATGTGCCATTGGACTTGGTTCGTAGCGGAAAGAATATTTTTTCACTGGAGGTGTCGCAGCATTATTTGGCAGAATGTGAAGATCCTGGTAGTCCAGAGCTATGGACTAGCATTGATATGCAAGCATCTTACATCCATGTCATCGGGCATTTGAAGCCAGCACCGACTAAACTGACTGAACTGGATGCTAGATTAGCCCATGCAACATGGGGTAAACAACGGCTGACACTTGCATCCTTAGGGGATTCGGAAACACACTGGCATGCAGGTACGACGTTAGCACAAGGCTTGGGTGCAAAAGCCAATAACACACTCGTTATTGATGCTGTTCCTCATTTGAAAACATTGCAAGAATTACCAGAGAATCAAGATGCTGTCGTATTTGGCTTATATGACGAAGCGATGAAGATCCCAACCTTATTGACCGAGAAGCCACAGGCAAAAGGTCGTCTTGTTTTACTTCCTCAGCCAGATGAAAGTCACTTTATACTCCTAGTTTTAGCAGATTCAACGGAACATTTGGTTGATATCGCTAGTGTATTATCATGGGCATCATTACCGCTGCAAGAACAGGCTACGATGGATATTCATGATGCTACGCCACCGCCAGCTACCCCTTATGCTGCGCGTCAGGCAACGATGGCGGGGCGAAGCTATCGTTTTGCTGATTTAGGTTACCACAGTCAAACCTTACGAGGGCTGCATGACCACACACGGGTAACGATGTGGCTTCCGCCCGATTTATTTTCAAAAAACCATGATACGATTGATTTTTTATTACACTTTAGTTACGGCGCAGCTCTGCGTGGTGATTCAGTGATGAATATTTATCACAATGGGGTGTTTTTGCAAAGTATGTCATTGGGTGATCCAAACGGACTTCAAGTCCTAGACTATCGTGTAAGCATACCCATGATTGCATTTCGGCCAGGGCTTAATGAATTCCAATTTGAAGCGCGTATGCATGCGAATACTGGTAGCAATTGTACCACAGGTAATACCGATAATTTATTGATGACCCTGTATGATGACTCTACCATTATTATTCCTGAAGCACCGCACTTTGTGGCCATGCCTAATGTTCATTACACGTTGAACACAGGCTTCCCGTATCTTGGTAGTAATAGCACAAGTCCCGTTATTCAAATTAAGACCATGACGGCACATTATATCAGTGCTGCATGGACGTTGGCAGCCAAAATAGGCATGCTCAAAGGCGCGCCTGTTCAAGGTTTACATATCAGTACGGCAGCTAACCAAGCTGATGTCATCCGTTTGGCTACGATTAAGGATATTAAGTCTGACTTGTGGTCACATGCACCACTGGATCTCAGTGAAAAAGGCGTGGTAAATCACCCTGTATTAAGTGATCCTGCAGCGCTAGGTGAAAAGAATAAGTCACTATTAAAGCAACTGTTTACATTGTTGTGGTGGGATGATCGGAATCAACGCCAAATAGATAAGTATTATAAGGCTCATGTGCAGCATTCTGCCCAAATTTTAAAAAACTCTGGGATTATGATGCAGATGGAAAATCCACAGCATAACAATGGAACTTTAACGCTGATTCTTGCTGATGGGGAGCAAGAGATACAACTTGCTACAGAGGATCTGGTGGAACTTTGGCCTGCATTATCCAATGCAAAAGGAGACACGTTGTTTTGGGGGCGAAAAGGGGAAAACCAACAACTTGATTATAACGTCCTGAAACTTAACGCTCATGAATATCATATTGGTGATATATCATGGTGGCAGCGGATGACCTATTTTGCAATGTATAATCCAATATTTTTGTTATCTGTGATATTAGGGTTTGTCTTCTTGGTTACATGGTTAACATCGTGGGTATTGCGTCGTTATCGGCATAATCATCACCCAGATATTTCCGCTTAATGTGTTGTGTTGGCGTTTTTTATTACTTTTTGTTGTTTGTATGATGAGTAATTGCCAAGCACCTGTTTCACCACCTTCATTAAGTGATGACGATTGGCAGCGATTCAAACAACGTTTTATAAGTGCAGACGGGCGTGTGATTGATGCCGCTCAACACCATGTTACACACTCTGAAGGTCAAGCTTATGCCATGTTGCTGGCTGTGACTTTTGATGATCGCGCAAGCTTTGAAACATTATGGCATTGGACACGAGAACATTTAATGGTTCGCCCTCATGATACCTTAATGGCATGGCTATGGCGTGAAGAAGAAAAACGATTGCTTGATTTTAATAATGCAACGGATGCTGATATTGTTGTAATTTGGGCGTTGCATCAAGCGGCTAAAAAATGGCAAGAACCGCGTTATCGGCAAGAGGCTCGACGCATTGCGGAAGATTTATCAGCCCTGCTTCGTCATACTGTCCATGGCGATGTGTTAAGGCCTGGTGCAGAAGGTTTTGAGGTCGCCAAAGGGATGGTGCTGAATCCTTCTTATTGGGTATTACCTGCTTTTCGTGAGTTAGCAACACAGTCTGAGCCTATTTTGGCATGGGCGGCGATGGATCGTACGGCTATGGGAATATTGCAACAAGCACGCTTTGGTCATTGGCAATTACCTGCTGATTGGTTGTTGCTGCATGACGATGGAACATTGCAGCCATGGCCTGATCGTCCTGCTGAATTTAGTTATGATGCGATTCGTATTCCACTGTTTCTAGCTTGGGTTGGTGAACGGGATAGTTTACATGCTTTTGTTGCGTTCTGGCGCATGTTTAGTATGCAGGGAGGCTTCCCTGATCGTGTAAACCTAATCAGCGACGAGGTTCACATTCGTCCACATTTCGCAGTAGTCGATGCCATTGCTCGTTTGTGTCAACATGCTGTAGGAGATCAACAAGCAAGATTTCCTACTGTGGTTTGGTATCATGACATTAATAGTTATGAAGCGGCTTTACAAATTTTTAGTCAAATGGCCTGGTTGACCTTGGATGAACAAGAAAGGAAGGGATTATGAGTATTCAGCCCTCTATATTACGCCTCTGTTATGCCTTAATGCACATGGTTTTAGCCACCTTGAGGTATGGAATATCATTGTTACAGCGCGTTAAAATACGATGCTCATTTCTTGTGTGGATCACATGTTCCATGTTAATGCTACTCTTTTCGCCACAAGTATATGCTGCTGATGTAGCTGCTACCGCAGCTGCAAATAACCCTGAAAAAACATCGCAAATTACACGTTCACGCCGTTCAGTCGTCACAATCAAACACCGAAACCAAAAAGAAAAAGTGTCGCCTGAGACTGTTGCTCCACCAGTCCCGACTAAGTCTGCTGCTGAAGTTGAAGACCCTAAGCATTCATCAGAGGTTATGCTTCAATCACCACCTCAGGTAAAGAAGTCAGCGATTACTAAGACACCTGTTTATATTGATGAACGTCCTATTTGGGCATTACTGCATCAAGGTAAGACTCGTGCTGCACATGCTGCTGTTCAGGCTGCGAAAAAGAAGAAAAATGGTTGGGAACCATCCTCTCATTTACGCCAAGCATTGCGACAGCAACAGCTCGAAATGACACTCAATAGCCATAAAGACAGCGGCGCATGGGAAAAAATAGCCTCGTTGTATCAACAACATCCAGCTGAATTTGATTGTGCGCATGCTTATCGACGGCTCTATGTAAACACTGCGTTAATACAGTTGAATAACAAGCAACAGGCTGAGAGCTTATATGCTGACACGGTAGCGCATTGTAGCGATGAACAAGCGACTACAACCTTGGAGCATGCTTCAGCAACATTGTCTGATACAGCGATTGATCATCTGTTGACGGTATTACAACAACGATCATTAAGCTCAAGTTTGCAGACACGTGTTGATGCTATTGCTTTTCACCATTGGGTCAGCCGAGGGCAGGTGGATGATGCCCCTGAGACGGTGCTTACCCAGTTGCGTAGTATGATGCCGCGTTTAGAGAAGCTTAAGCGTCCTGATATCCACGAATCCTTAGCATGGATGGAGCTTAAATTTCATCACCCTGAACAAGCTTTAAAGCAATTCCGCATTAGTCGTCTGCTGCAAGATACAGATTCCGCACTTAAAGGTGAGGTGATTGCATTATATGGCGTAAAACAAGGCGCTGCGATGCGTGAGTTGATGCAACGTGAGCAATTGCGGCTGGATAATATGAATGCTTTAGCTGATTTATTACCCTTGCTTGCAGCGATTTGTGGTGAACAAAAAGACTATGCGTGCCAACTGGATACATTCCAAAAGATAAAGCTTTTCCGCCCGCTTAAAGCTGATGAGGACGAGGCGTTAACATGGATTTATTACAACAAGGAACAATTCACTAAGGCTGCTGATAACTTTGAGCGGATTTACCACGACAAACAAAGTGAAGGGGTTGCTAAAGGCTTGTTTGTGAGTCTGATGCGTTTGGGGCAGACCAATCGTGCATCGCGTATTGCTGAAGAACTTGGCGGACCATTTGAAGCGATTATTTCCCGTGGTGATGCTGAACGTTTTTATATGCGTAAACTTTTTCATACGGCTCAAGCATACGATGAGTCGTTTGATGCCTCCTTGAAACATTTGGATGCTGATTATGCGCGAGTTAGTTTTATGCAGCGTCGTCGGGGGGGTAATACCCTTGAGCCTGTCTTTAATCAATTTTTACAGCGTAAATTGGTGTTAGAAGGTGGAACATTCCGTGATCAGAAGCATCGTGTGTTTCTTCGTTATGAGCCTACACAATTGGATGTAGGGCAAGGCATTATTCCTTTGGGTGATAATTTTGGCACCAACCCTATTATTCCTACGCCAACGATTTACCCGCTGCAAACACGACATACTGGTTATGAATGGAATATAGGTTACCGTTACGAGGACTGGTTAAGTTGGTATGGTGATATTGGTCAAGGGTTTGTCCATGGTCGTTTGCAACCAACCTTCAAAGGGCATGTGGGCTTCAAGCAAGAGTTCCTTGCGGGCTTTATACAGGGCGAGGTGTTTCGCCAGCCAATTCGCGAATCTATGCTGTCTTATGCAGGGATGAATGACCCTTTCACCAACCAATCATGGGGACGGGTAACACGCACTGGTGTTCAGCTTAATGGCTACAACTTAACGGGGATTCCTGATGTTGGTTTAACCTATCAACTTCGTGCTGAATGGATGCGTGGTGTGGCGGTTCAAAAAAACCGTCATCTGTTATTGAATGTTTTTATACCTCGGCATTTTCAATGGTTTCGTGACACTGAGTGGAGCGTTGGTCCGTTGTTTCAATGGGAAGCCTTTGCTAATGATCAAGGTCACTTTATGTGGGGACATGGTGGTTATTTCAGTCCACAAAGAAATAATTACTTTGGTTTAAACAGTCGTTTTATCAGTCGTGAAGGTCGTACTTATAATTACGAGTTTCGTGCTTTTTTCGGTGCGCAAACCTATACTACTAAAACAACACCATTATTGCCTTTTACACCTGATGGACGTAATTTTTTAGGGCAAACGATTGTAGAAAAAATGTATCAAGTTCAAGGTAAAATCGTGCGAGATTTACCATGGAACCTACAAATCGGTGCGTCTTTTGCCTGGTCAGATGCCGTTTATTCTGCACCTGCCCCTGTATTGTATAACAACTACCGTGAGTTATTGATGTCAGTATTTCTTACATGGCAGCCTGAAGAGCGAACAACAACGATGAGTTCGGATCACCCGCTGTTTGGCATTGATACATTGTATTGATGATGCCGCATGAGGATGAGAGGGCGCACGATCCACAACGGCGCGAAGTAATCAAGGGTTTATGCGTGCTGCTTTCTGCACCGCTGTGGCTTACGTTTACCCCGAATATATTACAAGGAACTGAATCAGTTACCTTGCAGCAATTTGTTGCATTAAGTAAACGGTTAACGAAACAGGATAATATAGACGGCAAAACAGCCTATTTTATATTTTCTCATCTACACCAAGAGGCATGGGGCGATGAACACTTACAACGCCTGATTACAAAACTTTCAGCCGAGGGAGCCAATCAAAGGCTTGATTTTACTGTGCTAAATGAAGAGGAAATGTGGTTTTTAGGGCATGTTTTAACGACTTGGTTAACAGGTCTTTATTTTCATGAAGATGGTAACGCTACGGTTACTTATCGCCATGCGCTGATGCATGAATCTTTATTAGATCTGCGTCCTATGCCTTGTGATTGCAGTCAATCCTTTGGTTTTTGGCAAAAAAAGCCCGAGGAACATCATGGCTGAAACAGATGTTATCATCGTCGGCTCAGGTGTTGCTGCTGCATTGTTAGCATGTGAGTTGAGAGAGGCTCATGTTGCTGTTCATATCTTAGAGGCGGGTGGTTATTATCATCGCAATGAAGCTATAAAGCGTTACCGTCATGCTTGGAATCGTAACTTCCAAGCACCTTACCCCGATTGGCGATGGCTGCAAACGCCTCATGCCGATGAAGCAGCACACTATTATAGCGATAAGGGTAATATGAAATATGCCCCCTTATTCCTTAAAGGGGTGGGTGGTAGTACGTGGTTGTGGACGGGGATGACACCACGTTTTGTTCCCAATGACTTTCGTCTTCGCAGTTTGTACGGTACTGGGCAAGATTGGCCTTTGAGCTATGATGACCTTGAACCTTATTACCTCCAAGCAGAGCAACGCATGGGGGTTGCAGGGGATAGCGACGACGATCATGGTTCACCACGTAGTGGCGATTACCCTATGCCTGCGATCCCTATGAGTTATGGCGAGCAATGGATGGCTACGCAATTACATGGCCATGGCGTACGTGTCGCTTCATCACCTGCAGCACGCAATAGTCGTTATTATCAAGGTCGCCAAGCATGTTGTGGTAGTAACACATGCACGCCTATTTGCCCTTCATCTGCGCGTTATGATGCAGCCAATGATGTTGCGCGCGCTATTCGTTTGGGTGCTAAACTCACCGATCGGGCGACTGTTTACCGTTTAGAAAACGATGGTGAAAAAATTGTTGCAGTGCATTATAAACGCCCTGATGGTAGCAGCATTCGCGTTGCTGCCAAGCGGGTGGTTTTGGCATGTAACAGCGTTGAAATACCGCGATTGTTATTGATGTCGGCGAATAAAGATTACCCTTCAGGTTTGGCGAATCGTTCTGGTCAGGTAGGACGAAATTTGATGGATCATGTGTTTATGCTCTATCACTTTACCACACCTGAAGCTATTTATAGTGGTCGTGGTCCACAAGCGATTAGTCATATCTTACATGGTCGTGATGGAGCGTTCCGTAAGCAGTATGCGGCTGCCAAAGTATTTATAGGCAATGATCCTAATGTGCTGCAACAAAGTATTGAGTTGCTTAAAAATAGTGAGAATTGGCATAATCCTGTTGCGGTGCTTCGGCAGCGAATGAAGCACACTGGCATGATAGGTGCTGAGTTAGAAACCCTACCCCATAGCGGAAATCGCATTTGCCTAGACTTTGCTAAACGAGATCCTTTGGGGCTACCATTGCCTAGAGTGGATTACCAATTAAGTGCTTATACGTTGCAAGCTAAGAAGCATTGGCAGGATTACATGTTACAACTTATTACGTGGATGAAGGGGACTAACCCTGTGTTAACTTCATCGTTAAGTGCTCATCATATGGTCGGCACTACGCGCATGGGGAAATCGGCTGATACTTCGGTGGTTGATATGTACGGTCGTAGTCATGATCATCCTAATTTATACATATCCAGCAGCAGTGTGTTCCCTAGCATAGGAACAGCGAACCCAACGCTGACCATTGCAGCATTAACGTTACGCTTGGCAAAACACCTGATTCACCACGTTTGACGTAGCCCTAAAGAAAAGGTGCGCCATTGATTTTTTCCCCAAACAGCAGTGGGGCGTACTTCGTTACCCAATTCTCGGAAGCGGTATGCAGCGGTAATCATGGTTTTCATGCCATTTTTGAATGCATAAACACGGTAATCAGCGGCAAGGTTGTAACGCAATACTTGATTGTTAGTGAATGTCTCCCCAGGTACAGCATCGTTGACCATTTTAACAGCCAAAGGTACGCCGACATCCAAACGTAAACGCAAACGTTCATTCATTAAGTCTCGCATCTGCATGGAAAGCCCTAGCCAAGTTCCTTGTGTTGTTTGGCGAACAGGTTCGGCTGCTACACCAAAAAAACGTGTGCCATTTACGTAAAACTGACTGCGCCATTGGACATCATCTTGCCAAGCGGCCCAACCACCAATAGAAAGATGTGGCGATAATGCATCCCAGCGGTAGAGCACATCGGCACGTAATTCACTATGATTCACGTCAAACTGATTGCTGTTGCGATTAGCACCGCTTGCTACGGATTCTGTTCGTGTGCGAATCGAGCTCAGAGCTTCCCCTGTAATACCAAACGTCCAACGTTCAAAGAAACGTTGTTCAAAACGCAAATCTAACAGCCACCCCATACCACTGACGGATGAATTGAATGGTGTTGTCGCTGCAAAGCCTGGGGTGCTTGCCATCATTTCTTTATAATTCCACAAAACTGGTGAAAATGAAGCCTCTAGATCCACCGCTTGTGCAGGACTGACACCACCGGCTATAAGTATGCATATCGCTGTAAGGTATTGTTTCATTTTAGTGTTCCTTTCAAGCACAAAGGGCGGCAAGCATTCATATGCATGATTGGCGCAAATGATTACATCGTTTGTACATTGTAGGTTTTATTGACAATAATTGAGACTAATCGCTAAAACTGGATGTTCAAGTTGTTTTCTTAGTTCCCGAATTCCCATCATAAGCATAATTGCTGCCTAGCTGCTTTTGCTTATAAAAATTGTCGCTGCTCTTCGATGATTCTGTCGCGCTCTTTAAGTTTGTTTTCGATGCAATGATCCAAGGCTGTACTAAATTCAGGGTAGCGATCACGAAAGGCTAAAATCGTATCTGTGCTGACCATCAATAGGCGTAAGGAGCTTAAAGCACGTACATTTGCCATGTGTGGTTCTTCGGTAATGAGCGCGATTTCACCTACTTCATCACCTACAGCGACTTCGCCGAGAATAATCCGCTCACTAAAATGGTCTGGGTGATTGACGGATATTTCAGCGCGACCACCAATCACAATGCACATAAAGTGATTGCTGGAGTCACCATCGCGGTAAAGCAACTCACCTTCGTTTAACTTTACAAAGCGCGCGTTGTATAAAATGATTTCTCGCGCCGATGCGGGGAGTGAGTGAAATACATGGTTTACAGCTAAGGCACCAGAAGCCAAACGGTATTCCGCAGTTTGGATCACTTCACGTTTGAACTGTTCGTTACCATCAAGAATGGCATGCATTTCATGGGAGTGGATTTGATAAATATCACAGGTTTCTATCGTGGTTACGGTTGCACCAGCTGGCATCCCATAAAGAAAGGATGACTCGCCGAACATTTGCCCAGGGGTGATATAAGCTAAGGAATAGAGGCGTTCATGGTAGGTTTTTTCTACCTTGAGCATGCCAGACTTGAGCAGGTATAGGTAGTTGTTTTGTTGCCCTTCTTTAATGACTTGCACGCCACGACGGCAGCGAATGCCCATGGTAAGTGTGCGCAGGTAAATTAATTCACCCGCCGATAACGAAGCTAATACGGGGAAGCTTCGGGTGTCATAATGAATAGGGATTGAGGTATTGATTTCGTCCACGGGGCTATTATCTATGCTACTCAAGCTTAGGCAAGCTTGTCATCCAGCATGTGATGAAAGCGTGACCAGTTCCATTGTTTGCCAGGATCCCATTTGCGACCAGGTGCTACATCACAATGACCGACAATGCGCTTGCGGTTCATCATCGGGTGGCGTTGTAGTAATTCACTGCTTAACTGGGCAGTGCTGCGGTATTGGGGTAGGGTGAAGGGTGAACGCTCATCGCCAATGATTTCAATGCCAATACTAAAGTCATTGCACCGTTCGCGTCCTTGCCACGACGATTGACCAGCATGCCAAGCACGGCTGTGGTCAGCAACACATTGAATAATATGCCCTTGACGATCGATGACATAATGCGCGGAAACGCGCAAGCCTCGTAAGTCAGTAAACTGCGGCTCTGTGCTATCCAGTAATTCACCATAAAACAATGCCATGATTGATGCGGTAGAAAAACACCCTGCTGGTAAGCTGATGGCATGCAGAATTAACAAATCAATCACAGCCCCATCAGGACGTTGATCCTGATGGGGACTATATGCTTGGTATTTAGGCGAAAGTACCACAGTTATAACCCCATAACTCGCGTGAGCCACAGGTGAATTCAATATAGATGCGTTGCGGCGGAATGCTCGTATGGGCTTCTATAAAATTGCACAGTTGTCGGGAATAATTTTTGGTATCGGCTTCAGGCAAGCCCAAGCTTTTGAGTTCTAAATAGGCTGCTGGTTCATCGCTGCCAGCAAACAGCATAGGAACTGCGGCATCTAAGCTGACCATCACATAAGATTCTGGCTTACCGAGCATTTGGGCGCATAAGGAGGATGCTTGGCGCAAGAAATCTTCAGGGTGATCAACCGTGCAATTGGTGCGAATAGATAAGTATGGCATCAGTCAAACATGTAATTGACAGTAGCGGTAAAACCACTGGTGCGCGCATGCCCTTGAAGGAAATTTTGCTTGCTGGTGTACTGTGTAAACTCGGAGCCGATCGCCCATGTGTCGGCAAGGTGTACCTTAAAGCCTGCACCAAAGCTGATGCCTGATTTTTTGGTGATGTTTTTAAACCCAGCTGTGTTGGTGTATGCTAAGTTTACTGTTGATGTACCCAGCATACCATAAATATGACCTTTGCGACCAAAGGGGTACTGTGGACGTAGCAGGATGCTGCTGAAGCTGTCTAAGGAAGTGGTGTTACTCGTCCATGTTGCGCCATTACGCTCTAATGTGCTTTTACCTGCTTTACCGTAACGGATTTCAAAAGAGAGGTAGGGATTGATATCCGAACTTACCGTGAGGTAGCTGCCAAATGTGGCTTTGCCTTTAATATTCCCTGCGGTACTGCTGCCGTAGTCAGTGAAAAAACTACCCATCGCAATACCTGTATAAACTTTGATGTTTTCCGCAGTGGCAGTCGTTGCCATGCCACAGAGGGCAATCGCAGCAACAAGGTGACGCATCCATCGACTCATGTGGAACTCCTTTAACCTAAATTTTGCAATATTTTGCACATACTGAGCATAATCTATTGATTCGTCTGACATTCTGTGAAAATACTTATCACCAAAAAGGTGACTGCATATTTCCACAAAAAGCCATACAAACCAATATATCACACCCAATACGGCACAAAACACCGCAGGATTTAGGTTTAATTATTTAAACGTGGCACGAACCATAAAACCTTGATGCTCAAAACACCATCCTTCGATGAACGGACATGCCTTTCTGCTCCAGTGCGCCAAAGTATCATGCCCGTTAAATCAACAAGCGAATTAACTCATTGCGACAGATGATGCCATCTGCTGCCAGCTCTAGTGCGTAGTCTTGTTTGCTATACATGCCGCTACGTATGGCAGCCTTTTGCAAGGCTTGACTGTCATCACCATGATTGATGCTGTTACGCATGGCATCATCGACGATCAAACATTCATAAACCATACGTCGACCACTATAACCTGATTGATGGCAGCGTTCACAACCTTTTTTATCAAACATCGGTGGTAGGGGCATATGCAACAAGCTGCGCAGCATGATAGCCATATCATCGTTGTTGGGTGCGGGTACTTTGCAGTGTGGGCATAACACTTTGGCAAGGCTTTGGCTGATGATGCCAAGCAAGGCGGGGGCGAGTAAATAGCGTTCAATGCCTAAATCTGTTAAGCGTGTAATAGTATCGACAGCACTGTTGGTATGCAGCGAGGATAAAATCAAATGCCCCGTTAGGGCTGCTTCGATGCCAATACGTGCGGTTTCTTCATCGCGCATTTCCCCCACCATGACCACATCAGGGTCATGCCGTAGCACGTTGCGCAAAATGCGGGAGAAGTCCAGACCAATGCGTGCATTAACCTGAATTTGATTGGCACCAGGGATTTCAGCTTCGATGGGGTCTTCTGCTGTAATCACATGTACAGGCGATTGAATAATCTCCCGCACCAATGCTTGTAGTGTGGTGGATTTACCTGAGCCTGTTGGTCCTGTGGTTAAAATTAAACCAAATGGTCGTTTAATCAGTTGTTTAATCAATACAGCATCGGAATCACGCAAGCCCACATCGGTAAAATTAGGCGCGCTGGCGCGTAGCAGGCGCAAGACCAACGATTCACCGTAAGCACAAGGCATGCATGAGACGCGGAAGTCTAGGCATAAATGCTCTTTTCTGGCGCGTAAACGTCCATCTTGTGGCAGCCGTGTTTCGCTGATGTCCATGTTTGCTAATAATTTAAAGCGTGAGGTAATACGTCGTTGCAACCACCGTTCTAAGCCTGACATGCGTACCAATTCACCATTGATGCGATACGCCAAGGTGAGTTCATGATTTTGTGGCAGTAGGTGAATATCCGATGCGCCGTATTTATGTGCATCCAAGATGATTTTGTTGACGATGCGAATAATCGGTGGCGCATCAACAGCTTTGCTTAATTGCAAGGCTTCGCCATCAGAACTGGATTGTGTTATTTCATCTTGTTCTAAGGTTTCCAGCCACAGCCAATCATCATCGTCACTGCCAGAAAGCAGTCGTTCGATATGACTATGAATTTGGGAAGGCACAGCAATGACTTGTTTCACACGCTTTTTGGCGTGAAACTTCATGCTGCTTTCTGCATCGGTGTATAAAGGGTCGGGAATTGCCATGGTGATGGTGGTATCATCACTTTGAATCGGTAACCATTGGTACTGCCGAACCAATGCCGCATCAACCTCATGAATGGCACTGGGATCAATGGGGTAATCGTCTAAATCAATCAAAGGTAGGTGGTATTTTTTTGCCAGTGTTGAAGCCAATTCAAGCTCACTGATGACTCCCATCTGAATTAAAATTTGACCAATTTTTTTACCGCGTTCGTGTTGCTGTTGTTTTAAAGCACGCTGTAAATCTTGTTGGTCAACCAAGCCGCTTTCGAGTAAGACTTCGCCCAGTCTTTTGCGCACGGTTTGTTGCTTTTTCAATGCCTCGTCCACTATTTCAGGGGTGATACGGTCATTGTTCCTTTGTAGTATCTCTCCGATACGCTGTTCGCGTTGCGCTTGTTGTATGTGTAGTGCTTCTATGACTGCTTCTTTGCTGGCAAAGCCTGCATCGAGTAACATTTTCCCTATCAAATCGCTGGATTTTTTGGTCGAAATAGCATGGTGATAAAAGAAATGACAAGAAAATCTTGTTTCATTTTGTACGGGGAAAGCGTAAAAGCCATGTGCGCGGTGAAGGCTTCGGGCGGTAATGACGTGAAAAACATCACCATGCAACAACTCAATATGCACTTGCTGGGCATCTTCTGAAGCAGCCAATGATACAGGTTGATGTTTCTGTTTGAGAAAAGCAATGTGGGCGATATGGTTGGCATTCAAGCGACTGCTTATTGCCGAGGCTGTACCTGTCACGGCAGTTGGTGCTTCAGTGAATAATTCTACACTGTCATCATCAGCAGAAAACGAGCGAATGGTTCCTTGTAAATGTTCACCATTCATTAAATTTACTGTGACTTGGTAGGGAATAGTTTGGGTGCGACGTTCCATGAGGCAAAAGCTTATCGTAAATATGTGTGCATGGCTACGCTGCGATCATGTTTTATGGCATGGTATTTTGCTCGTTAGAGGGGGAGTAGATGGAATATGGTTATGCTTGGTTAGCGTTGGGTTTGCTGCTGGGGGCAATCGAAATGACTGTCGGGACGTATTACTTGCTGGCGTTGGCTGGTGGGGCTTTATGCACAGGTCTCGTCGCTTTGGTGTTGCCTATGAACTGGATGGTTCAATGTGCTGTTTTTGCATTGGCGAGTATGATTGCTGTGTTCCTGTTGTTGCGCTGGCGTGATGGGCAATCTGATGAAGGGAAACCTGCTGATGATGTGAGTCGTTTGCATGGTCAACGTGTTGAGGTGATTCAGCGTGTCGCACCAGATGGGCGCGTGCGTTACAAGGGCGTGACATGGCAAGCACATGCCGATCAGGTGATCGAAAGTGGCGAATGGGCAAGGATTCAAAGCGTTCAAGGTAGCACGCTTTATATTACAAAAGAGGAGGTTTGATGATGAACGGTTCTGAAATTTTTATCGTCTTTTTAGTAGGCTTGGTGATTGTTTTTATCTATAAAGGGGTCATCATTATTCGCAACTCAGAACGTATGGTGATTGAACGTTTGGGTAATTATCAACGTACATTGACCCCAGGGGTGAATTTCATTGTTCCCTTTTTTGAACGTCCCCGCGAATTTATTTGGAAGGCGCACCCTAGTTCTGGTGCTTTAGCGCGTATTTTGGGCGATCAAGGGACGAATGAGTTTACTGCGCTGGAATCGGTTACGCGTATTGATATTCGAGAAACGGTATTGGACTTCCCTACCCAAACTATGATTACGCGGGATAATGTAAGCGTCGAGATCAATGCTTTAATGTATATCGAAATCACTAACCCCCATGATGCGGTGTACCGTATTGCGAATCTGCCAAACTCGGTGGAGAAGTTGGCTCAAACCACGCTGCGTAGCTTGGTCGGCGAGATGGAATTGGATCGCACACTTTCCTCCCGTGAAGAAATTAATACCAAGTTACAGTCCACCTTAGATGAGGCGGTTGATGACTGGGGCGCGAAGGTGAAGCGCGTTGAGGTGCAAGACTTGAATGTGCCGCAAGAGATTCAAGCAGCGATGGAAAAACAAATGCGCGCCGAGCGTGATAAACGTGCTGCTATTCTTGAGGCTGAAGGGGCACGGCAATCGAATGTTTTGCGTGCCGAGGGTGAAAAAAAGGCAGCGATTTTGGTGGCGGAAGGGCAACGCGAGGCACGAGTGCTCGAAGCAGCAGGTGAACAAGAGGCGTTGCAAAAATTGCGTGAAGCATTGGGTGAAGATGGTTTTAGCCAGTATCTGATCGCTATCCGCTACCTTGATACGCTTAAAGATATTGGTAATAGTTCTGCGGGTGACAAAACGGTGTTTCTTCCTGTCGATGCATCCGCCACACTGGGTGCGCTTGGCGGTATTAAGGAAATTTTTTCCCTCAAGGGCTAATACACATGCGGTATGCGATCAGTTTAAGCGTTATCATTGTTATTCTTTTGTTGTACGGCCTGTTGCACAAGCCGCAGCCTAGCCCTGTGTATGTGGGGGTGTTGCACTCGCTTAGTGGTACGATGGCAAACAGTGAACGCCCTGTGATGGAAGCGACCTTGTTGGCGATTGAACAAGTTAATGCTGCTGGTGGTATGATGGGGCGAACCATTGTGCCTGTGGTAGAAGATGGTGCATCTGATCCATCTATCTTTGCTGATAAAGCCGAGATGTTGATTAGCCAGAAACATGTTGATGCTATTTTTGGGTGTTGGACTTCTGCTTGCCGCAAGCGGGTGAAAAGGGTTGTAGAATCCCATCAAAACATCCTTTTTTATCCTCTTCAATACGAAGGAATGGAAGCGTCGCCCAACATTATTTATACTGGGGCGACACCCAATCAACAAATTATCCCTGCCGTGAGTTGGTCTTTGGAGCATTTGGGTAAACGTGTTTACCTTGTTGGTTCAGATTATATTTTTCCTCGCGTTGCTAACTGGCTGATTCGTCAGCAGGTAGCCTTGCTTGGCGGCACGGTTGTTGGCGAGCGTTATATTCCTTTGGGTAGCAACGACGTGCAAGCGGTGATGGATGACCTTCAGCGTGATGCGGTCGATGTGGTGATAAACACCATCAACGGAAGTTCTGTGCAAGCATTTTTTCAGCATTATGCCAGTGATTGGGATGCAGCGCGGCTGCCTGTGATGTCGTTCAGTCTGGGTGAAAATGAGATTAAAAGCATGGGTTTGCAGCAAGCCATGCAAGGCAATTATACGACTTGGAGTTACTTTCAAAGCATCGAAAGTGCAGAAAATACCCGTTTCATTCAGGCGTTCCATCAGCGTTATGGTGAGCAACGTGTGATCAGTGACCCTATGGAAGCTGCGTGGAACAGTGTTCATTTATGGGTAGATGCAGCAACGGCGGCTCAAACTTGCAAACCCGATGCAGTGCTAGCTACGATTCGTCACCGCAGTATGCGTGCACCTGAAGGTATTGTGTCGATTGACCATGATTCGCTACACAGTTGGAAAATGGTACGCATCGGGCAAGCGGATGCCACAGGGCAATTCCATGTGGTGTGGCAGAGTGAATACCCTATTCAGCCGACACCATTCCCGCTTATGGTGTCAAAAGAACAAGCACTTGATTTTGAGCAGGAGTGGTACGAACGCTGGAATAAACA
This sequence comes from uncultured Zetaproteobacteria bacterium, assembly GCA_964645625.1. Lineage (GTDB taxonomy): Bacteria > Pseudomonadota > Zetaproteobacteria > Mariprofundales > Mariprofundaceae > AB-137-C09. The sequence goes on along the minus strand of CAZYAI010000021.1, from coordinate 24,078 downwards.
CTGGTCAGCACCATGAAGATGCTACGTTCGCGCTATTTTTTGCGTGTTTTATTCCCCATCACGCTGCTGTTATTGGTCGCTATAGGCAGTGTTGGCTTATATATTACGCAGGCTTTTATACGTAATGCAGAGCAAAGCCAATTGCTTGATTTAGAAAGCCTACGTGAAGCAAAAATTAGTACTGTGGTGGAATACCTTAATGATCGTGTTCGCCAAGTGCAGGTGTTGAGTTATTCGCCTTATGTTGCCGATGCCATGCGGACGACGAATCAAAACTTTAAACAGCATGGTGTGGACTCTGTTGCTTACCAGCATGCCGCAGGTGCGATTCATAGCTATTTCCACCGTTATGTTGCCTATTGGCAATATTATGATTTATTCCTTATCAACCGTGAGGGTGATATTGTCTATATCGTGAAGCATGAAGCAGACTTTGCGACTAATTTGGAGTATGGTGCTTATGCTGATAGCGAATTGGCGAAGGCTTATAAGCAGGCATTGTTTTTTTTGCAGGCAAACAATTCCACTTTTGAACCGTATCAACCATCAGGTGGTGAGCCTGCTGGCTTCCTTGCGGCTCCGATTATTCATAATGGTGAGTTTTTGGGTGTGGTGGCGCTGCAAATTAACATCAATGAAATATACGCACGGATGACGGATGTAACAGGCTTAGGCAATACTGGCGAAACGGTCGCGGGTCAAATAAAGGGGCGTTCTGTTCAGGTGACCATTCCTTTGCGTCATGATCCGATGGCAGCATTTCAACGTCATATGTCGTTTGAATCGCCCATTGCCAAGCCGATCATCCAAGGAAGCCAAGGTTACACGGGGCATGGTCTCATGCTGGATTGGCGTGGGGAATCGGTATTTGCCACTTGGGAGTATTTACCGCACTTGCGTTGGGGGGTGGTGAGTAAGGTCGATCAAGATGAAGCGATGCAGGAAGACTTTGCTGTTTATTACAGGGCGATGCTGTTTTTGTTGCTGGCTTTGATTGCAGCGTTTTGGTTGGCTTATGTTATTGCTCGTAGGGTTGTTGTGCCTGTGACGGGGTTGTCCGAAGTGAGCCGTCGTTTTACCGCTGGTGACCATCAAGCGCGGGTAATGATTCCTCCGCCTGGCAATGAGCTGGGCGTTTTGATGCGTGATATGAACACGATGATGGATAAAGTAGAGGAAGCAGATAAAAAGAATCGTTCTTTATTGTTACAATTAGCCCATCAAAACGAGATGTTAGATCAAACCGTTATTGAGAAAACGGCACGCCTTGCAGCTGTGATCCAACATGCTGCCGATGGAATCATCATCCTTGATGCGCATGGAACCATTGAAATGGCTAACCCTGCGGCTTGTCATATGTTTGGCTATGATGAAGAAACCTTTTTAACACTTCATATATCCCATATTTTTTCGGCAAAAAATCCTTGTGATAATGCTATGGCGTTGGTTAAGCATATCCCGAATCATGAAGATAGTTCATCGCCAGCGACAGCATTAGAAGGGCTACGTCGCAATGGCGAATGCTTCCCTATGGAAGTATCGCTTAGTGATATGCATAAAGAAGATCAAAAAACGGGACGTCCAATGTTTTTGTTGTTGATTCGTGATGTTTCGGCAGCGCAAAAAATGCGCGAACAACTTGAACATACCCAACGCTTGGAGTCGCTGGGGGTGCTTGCCGGTGGTATCGCCCATGATTTTAACAATTTACTTACAGCAATCATGGGGAATGCAGCGATGGCAAGGATGCGCATCAGTGATCTTTCGCCAGTAGCGGACATGATTGAACAAATTGAAATAGCGAGTGAAAAGGCTGCCCAGTTATGCCGTCAAATGCTTGCTTACTCTGGTAAAGGGCGTTTCGTGGTGCGTCATATCAACATCAATGAATTGGTGCGAGAAATGACCAATTTGCTGAAGGTTTCGATCAATAAATCGACAGTGTTGCGGCTTGAACTGAGCAAGCAAGCAAGCATTGCCACCTGTTCATGGTGATGCGGCACAATTGCAACAGGTTATCATGAACTTGGTGATTAACGCCTCGGAGTCCATTGAAGGGAAAAGTGGCACGGTTGCCGTTCGTACAGGTCTAACGCATCTTACAGAAGCGATGCTGAAGGGCGTATACAGCAAAGACAACATCAAAGCGGGTTATTATATTTGTATCGAGGTATCTGACACGGGCTGTGGTATGAGTGAAGAGACGCAGAAGCATCTTTTTGACCCATTTTTTACCACAAAGTTCACTGGGCGGGGCTTAGGTATGAGTGCAACCCAAGGGATTGTTCGTGGTCATCACGGTGCAATAAAAGTGTATTCGGAGGAGGGGAAAGGTACGACGTTTAATGTTATGTTACCTGCTGCCGAAGCGAACCATGTAACGCCAGAACTTAGCGAAGAGGCGAGCGAACAGAACGGCGAAGTGCTGCCGTGGCAGGGTGAGGGTGTTATCTTAGTGATTGATGATGAAGAGACCATCCGCGCTACTGCTCAACTGATGCTGCAAGCGATTGGCTTTACGGTACGCCTTGCCAGTAATGGTGAAGCTGGGATTGCTGATTACCGTCAACACCAGCAAGAAATTACCGCTGTGCTGTTGGATATGACCATGCCAGGACTTAATGGTGAAGAGACTTTCCGAGCATTGCGGCATATTAATCCCGATGTTCGTGTGATTCTTTCTAGTGGCTATAACGAGCAGGAGGCGATTAGCTTTTTTGCCGGAAAAGGGTTGACAGGCTTCATCCAAAAACCGTATTCGATTCAAGTATTGCGCAAAAAAATGCAAGAATACTTAGCGTAACAATCGCGCTGTGTTAGTATAATGATGGGCGTGGCAAACAGACACAGCCAATGCATCAGCAGCATCTTCGGGTAAAGGCAGGGGAGGGTGCAGTAGCATATTTACCATGCGTTGTATTTGCGTTTTATCAGCTCGGCCATAGCCTGTTATGGATTGTTTAACGCTGGTTGGGCTATAACTCGCAGGCATTAAACCTGCATCGCCACAGGCGGTAATGAGCGCGCCACGTGCCTGCCCTAACTTGAGTGCAGAGCTGGCGTTTTTGGCTACAAACACATCCTCGATGGCTGCTGTATCTGGGGCATAACCGGCAATAATCTTTTTTAGTTCAGTAAACAAATAATACAACCGCGCTGCGGCGAGTTCATCACGTGGGGTGATGACTGTATGAAATACATGACGCATGCGATTGCCTTGTGTATCGATAATACCCACACCAGTCTTCCTAGAGCCTGGGTCAATACCGATGATGCGTAAAATGTTTGAGGACTGCTTTGTTGGCACTGTTTTTTCTCTCGTTATTTGGCTTGACGGGCATGGCATTTTGCCACTACGTGTGATGGAATATCGTAGCACAGCGCGTCAAAACGCCATGCCCGTTTATTATTCACGTTACATTACCCTGTTAATACATCATAAGTCACATTCAGGCTTGATAAATCAAGCAGAATTCGTAAGCCTATTCCCCATGAGGGAATAGACAGCCCGCAATGATCTCATCAGGAGGATGAATATGAAGAAAATTATTACAACATCAATATCGCTGTTGGCACTTGTGCTGTTGGCACTGGCTGTCCCTGTACAGTCATCGGTGACTGCTGGGGATATTACAGGGGGCTTTAAAGCACCACACGTCAACATTGCCATATTCCATAAACTTCATGGGCAGGAGAGTTTTGTTTACCCAGAAAAAATAGCCGAAGGAGATATTCTTAAGTCCTTGGCGGGTAAGGCGCAGTTTATTTCTATCAACCATACCGCAGGGCTGAAAGATGGTGATGTCATCACCATTGGTAATGATGTACTGCGTGAGGCAGCAGGCAATTTTGAAGATTATGGTGTTGATTGCCAACTGAATGTTCACCTTGATGGTGATGATGTAACCATCGCAGGTATTTGCCAGTTGTTGATGGTGGATCAAAACAACCGTCAAATTGAACACAAAGGGGTGATTAAACCTACAGCGATGAAAGCAAACCAGGGTTGGATTTTACTCTATTACAACGCTGAAGACGGTATTGCCGTATATGCTGATGAAGAAATCGGCATCGAGTAAGCTCAAAGGATGAAAGCATGAGCGCGCATGAACGTACTGCTATTTTAACGGGTGATGAGGGGCTGGCTTGGCTGGCCTCTAGGCACGTACTTATTGTCGGGCTTGGTGGCGTAGGTGGGGCAGCAGCAGAAGCTGTTGCCCGTGCTGCTATTGGACGGATGACGATTGTTGACCATGATGTGGTTGGTCTTTCCAATGTGAACCGTCAATTGGTTTGCACGCATCGTGTGCTGGGGCAAAAGAAGGCGATTGTCATGGGTGAACGCCTTAAAGATATTAACCCCGAATTGGAACTTCACGTGCACGTGGACTTTCTTAAGTATGACAATATCGATGCCTTTCTTGACCAAGGTGATTTTGATTATGTGCTGGATTGTATTGATTCAGTGGCCTGTAAAGCTTTGTTGGTCGCAGCCTGTCAAAAAAAAGGCATTCCCGTCGCATCCAGCATGGGCGCAGGTGGTCGTTTGGATGTGCGGCAAGCGCAAGTGTCAACATTGGCACAAACCCATCATTGCGGATTGGCGGCAAATTTACGGCGTAAATTGCGGCGGATGGGTGCATCGTTGGATTACCCAGTGATTTTTTCATCAGAATCACCGATTAAGCCGTTGCCACAAGCTCCCGTTTCGGATGATGCGTCTATTCTCCCGCGTGCGGTGAATGGTACGATCTCTTACCTACCGAATCTGTTTGGGTTTATGCTCGCTGGTGTGGTGATTCAACAACTATTATTGAGCCGTCAGTGATGATGTCGGGTACCCATTGTGGGTACCCACATTGATGCTTAATCATCCCCCAAAATAGGGTTGGGTATGACACAAGTCCTTCCATAAGCAGCCTTCACGATGCATGGGTGAACACCATGATGTTTGAAAGCATGGCAAATTACCTTCTTTCATCTGGATTGCCTGAATCAATTGCGTCTGATTCATCACTTCTGCCCCATTAACATGCAATTCACGTGCTTTAGCACGAATTATATCCATATTCATATCACTACCTCAAAACAAACATTCACGGCAATAAAGAAATGGGCAAGTGCCTAGCGTAGGCTTGCGAGTAATAAGGGTCAAGTGGCGATCTGTCTTTTTTGTATGTTCATTCATTCTTTAGATCACACTACCGTGTTAAATAATCATCCAGTCGTTGCCATGCTGCTTCATTGGCGGGAATGCCTAAGCGGATACGGTGTTTTAAGGTAGGCCATTCGGGGAATGTGCGTAGCAAAAGGCGGTGATGTGCTGGGTCTGGCAAAGTATGTGCTGGTGTAGCCAATACAAACGATGCCGTGGAAGGGTGGGTTTGCCAGCCATGCGAGCGGAGTAGGGCATCTAAACGTTGGCAACCTTGTGTCAGTTGTTGGTCGCGTTGATCCGCTTCGTCTAATAATAAAGGCAACAGGTGCAAGCCCAGTGTGGTTGCAGGCCACGGTGGTAGCCAGCGTGTTAAAGCTTCGATGATATGCGTTTCAGCAATCACATAACCTAAGCGCAGGCCTGGAATGCAAAAAGTTTTGGTTAATGAGCCCAAGCGAATCCATTGTGGCAATAAGCCTAAATCGCGACGCTGGGCAAATGCCATATAGGATTCATCCAGCACACCCAGCCGATTCATGGGCAGTGGCTGTTGATCGCCAAAAGGGTTTGATGGTGAAGTGATCCACACAGCATCGGCATCAGGAATCGGATCACCTATGGCGTAACTGTGGATGCGACAAGCGGCACGTTGGGCGCAACGTAATGGTTCGCGGTAACATGGTGTACGTATGGCGAGTGATTGCCAAGGCATCGCTTGGAAGATGACTTCAATCATCGCTTGCGCACCTGCAATCATCAGCACATTGCTGACTGGTACGGCAAAGTATGTCGCTAAGGCTGTACGTGCAGGTTCACCATCAGCATCGGGGTAGCGTCCAACCAAATCGCTGTGTTGCTGTAACCATGTTCCCAACCACGCTGGTGGTCCCGCAGGATGTAAACCTGTAGATAGATCAATCACATCGTTGGGTTTACAACACCAACGACGTGCCGCCGCTTCAATGCCGCCACCATGCGGACATGCTTCAAAGTTCATGATAGTAGGTGCGCGGAATTATTTTGACATTTATCGCGCCGAATATTTCGCGATATTCAAGGCACAAAAAAGGGCGCATATTCATAAGGCTATCGCGCACTTTCGGTGCTTGCTTACGTAACGTTTTTTGTAACGCAGAAGATCGCGCGAATGGGCAAGTTAGAAATGTTGAAATCATTTTGTGTACCTACTTACAACACCATAGCCAACAATATACAGGCAAGGATTAAGGCGTGGCGTACACAACTTAAGGCATCGGTTACGGCTTGTTTATCGTCGGCTGGACGCGCAGTGCTCGTACCATAATCAGGTCGTTCATCGACTACACCACGACGTATGACTGCACCGCCAAGACGAACACAGGCAGCATGTGCCAATGCTGCTTCTGGCCAGCCAGCGTTGGGGGAAGCGTGAGAGCGTGCCTGCCTTGCTAAGTGATGCAAGCATATATAACCACCTGATACGATGACCAATAATGCTGCGGTGATGCGCGCAGGCAGATAGTTCGCAACATCATCCACTTTAGCTGCCCACCACCCGAAATGATAATAATGTGCATGGCGATAGCCCCACATGGCATCAAGGGTGTTAATCATGCGGTATAGCACTGCACCCTCCACGCCTGCGACGAAGAACCAAAAGAGTGGCGCAATCACCGCATCAGAAGCGTTTTCCGCCAGCGATTCTAAGGCGGCGCGATGACTTTGCTCTCGCGTCATCGCGGTGCAGTCGCGGCTAACAATACGACTGACGGCGGTGCGTGATTGCTCCGTACTAGCTGCTTGTACCACCGCTTGCACATGGCTAAATAACGATGACCAGCCAAGACTAAGCCACAGTAAAAGCACGTCCCAGCCCCAGCTTAGCGTGTGCAAGGTATGACACAGTAGTAAAGATAGGGCGATGACAAGTGACCAAGCCAAGATCCCATTCAAACGTTTATCGCCATACATGATGCGTTCTGCATACATGGCAAAAGAACCAAACCACGCCACAGGATGCCAACGGTTTGATGGTTCAGCTACGCGCCATTCGAGCAATAAAGCCAAGGCGAATACCAGCAATAAAAGCACGTTTGGGGTGTCACTCAACATGATGACCAGATGAAGCTACGGAAACAATTATCCACAGATGAACGCAGATAAGAGAGAATAGTTCAGCGTGACAGCATACAGCCACGTTTTTTTATTATGCAGAAGTAACCAACAAGAAGAATGCACAAGCGTCTTGGTCGCTCTGATAAGCGGTAAGTGTATCAAATAACAATAGCTCATGGTAACCAATGACGCCATAACTCAGGGCTTAACTCGGCTTCTAAATGATCGGCTAGTAAGTCCAAAGAAGCTGATGTGCGTTGATCTTGGTTGATGCCATTGCTGCCATCAAAGCCGATGCTGGCAAGCCATGCGCGGCGGAATGCACCTTGCTCAAACAGACCGTGAACATAGGTTCCCCACACCTGCCCATCATCGCTACAGGCAGCAAAGGGGAAGAGTTTGTTGTTTGCATCGGAATCACCGTGATGGATCTCGTAACCGCTCACGGTGTGACCTGCGGGTTGGCAGGATGTTTGAAGTATGCGGCGCAAGACCTTGTTCGGTTGCATCACCGTATGCAGCGGTAGCAAGCCTAAGCCTTTGAACGTCCCGCCTTCGATATCGTCATCGCGCACGGTTTCGCCCAATATCTGCATGCCGCCACAGATGCCGAGTACATAGCCACCATAGCGTAGATGGCGTTGCAAGAGGCGATCAAATCCTTGTTCGCGCAACCAGTGGGCATCCGAGGCAACATGCTTGGAACCAGGCACGATGATTACATCTGCGCCCTGAACTTCGTTGATGTGATGAACAAAACGAACGGCAACGCCTGCTTCTGCTGCCAGTGGGTCTATATCGTCATGATTGGACATTCGTGGGTAAGCAATCACTGCGATATGCAGCAGACCATCGTCTGACGTATCCGCATGACGGTAGGGGCTATCTTCTTCGGGGAGTTCTAAGGGTAGATAGGGGATCACAGCACCCACGCTGATGCCACTGTGTTGTTTCATCCAGTCTAGCGCGTCATCGAGCAGACAGCGCGAGCCTCGAAAGCCGTTGACCAGCAAGCTTTGCACACGTTTACGTTCAGACGCTGCCAGTGTATCCAAAGTGCCGCGCAGGGCAGCGAAGACACCACCACGGTTAATGTCTCCAACCAACCAAACAGGCAGGTCGGCGACTTCGGCAAAGCCCATGTTGGCTATATCGCCGCGCCGCAAATTGGGTTCGGCAGGGCTGCCTGCACCCTCAACCAGCACCACGTCATAGTGTGCTTTTAGGGATTCAAAGGATGCCAATACGGTGTCCAATAAGGCGATACGATCTTCGCGGAAGCGTTGTGCTTGCAAACGCCCTGCGACTTGACCGCGTACAATGAGTTGCGCTTGATGATCTGCTTCAGGCTTAATCAGCACAGGGTTCATATCAACACTGGGTTCGATGCCGCAAGCAAACGCTTGCAAGGCCTGGGCGCGACCAATTTCTCCACCATCAGCGGTGACTGCCGCGTTATTACTCATATTTTGCGGCTTAAAAGGGGCAACGCGCACGCCCTGACGTGCCAATAAACGGCATAAACCAGCGACCAGCACCGATTTGCCTACACCCGATGCAGTGCCTTGCAACATCATGCAATCAGCGCGCAATATTATCATCCTGTGCGTAGCTGTTTTCAGTCAGTACCTGATCAAGGCTAACGCGCTCGCGCCATTCTTCAGCTTCTAACATGGGGCGGTCATAAAATGCCGCCACAGGCCCGATACACAACAGCGCGATCACCCGCGCCTCTGGCGGACAATGCAGCAGCGTTGCCACATCTTGCGGTTCAAAGAACGACACCCAACCCAGACCGAGGTTTTCTGCCCGTGCTGCCAACCACATATTTTCAATCGCGCAAGCCGTCGAACATAACGCCATCGCCTCAGGCATGGTGCGGCGACCGAAGACCGTACCATCATCAGGTGCTAACACGACTGTCAGTAGTTCAGCACAAGCATCGATACCTGCAACTTTTAGGCGCATAAAATCATCGTGACGTTGATCCATTTGCTCAGCGGTACGCAGGCGCTCTTGCTCGACCAAAGCGGTTAATTGTTGGCGTATGCTGCTATCGGTGATGCGTATAAACCGCCACGGCTGCATTAAACCTACCGATGGTGCGGCGTGACCTGCTGCAATGATTCGCGCCAATACATCCGCTGCGACTGTGCCGCCAGAAAAATGGCGAATATCACGCCGTTGATGAATCACACGATACAGCGTATCGCGCTCTTGTGGGCTAAAGATCATATCAATCCTGCGGTGGTTCGATGCCATCACGCATCAGTTTGTATTCAATCGCATCGACTAAAGCTTGGTAGCTTGCTTCAATCATATTGGTTGAAACACCTACGGTTCCCCATTTGTTGGTGCCATCGGTGGATTCAATCAACACCCGTACCGTAGCTTCGGTTGCTTCACGGGTGCTAAGTACGCGCATTTTGAAATCGGCTAGACGCATATCATTTAAGCATGGGTAATGGTTCACCAATGCTAGACGCAAGGCTTTGTCGATGGCATTGACAGGGCCGTTGCCTAAGGCGACGGTGTGGCAGTGCTCTGTTCCCACCAAGAGTTGAACCGTGGCCTCGGCTTCTGTTGGTTCATCGTGGTCGTACTTGGTGTCGAGTACGCGGAAGGCTTTGAGGGTGAAGTAGTGACGAAATTCACCTAAGGCACGCTTAAAACGTAATTGAAAGGAAGCTTCGGCACCTTCAAAGGCATAGCCTTGGTTTTCCAACGTTTTGACCTGCTCCACCATGCGTTGAATGGCAGGGTCGTGTGGATCAATATCACGTTTTAACGACAAGCCTGCTGTTTTGGCAATAATATTACTGCGCCCAGCTTGGTCAGAAACCATGACACGCTGCATATTGCCGACTAACTCAGGCGCGATATGTTCATACAAAGCAGAGCTTTTTTTTACCGCAGAAACATGTATGCCGCCTTTGTGCGCAAAGGCATTTTGACCGACATAAGGCTGATGCCGCCACGGTAAGCGGTTGGCCATTTCATTAACGAAGTCGGACAGTGGGCGGAGTTCCTGTAATTGTTGCGCAGGCAAGCGGCAAGGAAGTTTCATCTTGAGGCTGAGGTTAGGAATCACCGAAGTAAGGTTTGCATTGCCACACCGTTCACCAATACCGTTGATTGTCCCTTGAATATGACGTGCTCCCACACGGGCTGCGGAAATACTGTTGGCAACAGCGAGGTCACAATCATTATGGGCGTGAATACCAATGGTTTGACGCGGGAAGCGGCGGATAACATGACTCACAATCGAAGCAACTTCAAACGGGGTAGAGCCACCGTTAGTGTCGCACAATACCAACGCGTTTGCTCCTGCCTCATGAGCAGCTTGCAGAGCAAGGATGCTGTAGTTGTTGTTGTCTTTGTAACCATCAAAAAAATGTTCAGCATCAAAAAACACAGTGTCGATATGTTGTTTAAGAAAAGCAATGGAGTCGTGAATCAGATCAAGATTTTGTTGTAAGCTGATGTTTAAGGCTTTATGCACATGCAGTGACCATGTCTTGCCAAAAATACAAATCGCATCGGGCTCTGCTTGCAATAAGCTTTGTAGTCCAGTGTCGCGCTTAGCCGTGGTATGTGGTCTGGCTGTGCTGCCAAAGGCAACCAATTTGCTGTATTGCCATTGCCGTTGTCGTAGTTCAGCAAATACGCGGTCATCTTTGGGGTTGGCTCCAGGCCAACCCGCTTCGATCCAATCCATACCAAAATCAGCAAGTCGTTGGGCAATCTGAACTTTATCTCGGGCGGAAAAATTGATGCCTACAGTCTGACTGCCATCACGAAGCGTCGTGTCAAAAAACTCTAGCTCTTTCACCGTATCTCTCCTGCTGTTGCATGGTTGTGCCATGATGTTCAGTTTTCGCTGATGAATAAACAAACATTATGTTACGAAGTGACCATCATGGGTTCAGTACAAGGCGTGGGTTTTCGTTATGCCACTTGTCAGCAGGCGCGAACCCTGATGCTCTCAGGCTGGGTACGCAACTGTGGCGATGGCTCTGTAGAAGCATTGATCTGTGGTGAAGCCAGTGCAATTCAGGCTATGTTAGATTGGTTTGCCGATGGTGGGCCTGCAACAGCAACGGTGGAACAAATGAGTTTTGCCTTATCACAGCAGCTGTGTGATAAGGGCTTTATGATTCGTTGAGGCTTCCTACAAAGTCGGCAAGCCTTGATGCTTTAGGATTCGCTTAACGGGCATGGTGTTTTGTTACCGCTGTGCTATGGAACATCGTCGCCCAGTGCGTCAAAATACCATGCCCGTATGAACCTTACATATGCGTGCGTTCACCCTGTTCTTGCTCTGTCTTGCATTCAATGCACAAGGTGGTAACAGGGCGAGCGAGCAGGCGTTTGTAGGCGATATCGGTGCCACAGCCATCACACACACCGTATTCACCTTCTTTTAGGCGGCACAGGGCTTGTTCAACTTTACGAATCAAACGCCGTTCACGGTCTTTGATTCGAATGTCAAAATCACGTTCTGTTTCAATCGAAGCTTGGTCGTTGGGGTCAGCAAAAACACTAGGTTCTTCCTGCATGTCAAGCATGCTGCGATTTAGTGAGGTTTTGAGTTCATCGCGCCAATTTTTTAATAGACTTTCAAACTCATTGATTTGCTCTTGATTCAGGGCCATACGGTCCTCCACGGGCAGTATCAGGGAATCAGTTGAACTGATTGTTCCCACTCAGCCAAGCCAGCACCTAGGGCAAACTTAGCGATATTAAGTAGTTGCCCTACAATTTTTAAATATAGCTTGAGGCAACCACCTTGAAAAGGCGGCGCATACTAGGAATGGTTACTATTTAATCAAGTTTTAATCCGCATGGATACGCGTAGATAACGAGTCTCGTATTTTGCCATTTTGCATGCATTATGGAATATCGTTGCGCAGCGCGTTAAAACGTTTGTCCGTTCGTTGTGTGGGTTAAGCGTGAAAACCGTTTTTGTGGTAACGTTGTAAGGTAGCAGTTAAATTTTCTCTTGCTTGCTGTTCAAACACGCGTCTTAACGCTGGCGTGTAATAAATGGTTTCACGGGCAAGTAATGATTTGAGGATATGGGAGCGTCCAGCGTAATATCTGTCTGCTGAAAGCCAAGCATACTCTTGCTGAATGGCTTTTTCATACTGATTAAAGCGTGAGGGGCTGCTGCCAAGGATAGCCAAATCAATGTCCATCATGAGTGCTTGGGATGAATTATCCGCTTGATGATGCTTGGTTGCTAAAATCATGTTGTATATGCGATGAGTAACGGACGTGCTTTGTTTGTTTGATTGTAAAAATGTTTGTGCCCAATGGGCACTCCTCTCCTCATTGTCATCACGTTTGGGGTTGTAGATAGCATCATGAAACCAAATGGCCAGTGAGACTTCGTGTGGATGTTTTGTGTATGTCTGATAGGCATGCAGTAGTTGTAAACATTCGGATATATGATTGAGGTTGTGGTAATAGCGGTCAGCTTGTGTGTACGCGGTTATTAAGTCGTTAAACGTAGCTTGTGAATCTTCCAAGCCAAGCATAAGTAAGGTGTGTTGAAATTGATTGTGTAAGTTGTTCATTGTTGCTGTGTGACTTTGGTTTAACATGGTCGTGGTGAATGGTATAATGAACGTCGGGAGTAGGATAAAAAAATCCTGCAAACACTATTGTATTTGCAGGATTTTTTATCGTGTATGGCTCCCTGGGCCGGACTCGAACCAGCGACAAGGTGGTTAACAGCCACCTGCTCTACCAACTGAGCTACCAGGGAAAGTGGCGCGAACTTTAGGGCGAAAAGATAAACTGTCAACACTTATTTTTGCCTTATATGATTACTGTGTAGGCTAGGTCTTATCAGTGCTGATTTTGGCTTAGTAATCCCATCGGTATTCTAATATAATTTCGCCATTGCGACGGAAGTTTGGTTGGAAGGCACGGTTAGAACCCCAGTTGGCATATTCTAGATTGAGTGATCCTGCGCGCCAGTTCCAGCGACCAAAACCATAGGTCCATTGCCAGCCACCAAGCCCACGTAAATCTTTCTGTATGCCAAAGCGGGCGAAGTAATCATGGTACTTGAGCTGCCATTGCGCGCCTAAATTTGGCATTGTACCCGTTAGTCCAGCATTTAACGTGCCGCTAAGGTAGGGCTCCCATGATGCGGCGAGTGGTAAACGATAAGCTACATTGAATTCTGCATTCTTTATACTACTGCCTAAACCTAGTTGTTGCGGATTCCATTGGTTGAACTCCACGACCCAGCCGCCTGGGTGCCAATCATTATAACCGAAACCCCATGTGTAAGCGGGGCGACTATGGCGAGCAGTTAGCTTGGCACTGATACCACCGCGCAGGTAAAAATAACTAAAGGGATTCCATAGGGCATTCACACCCAGTTCTGCTTGAGCGTTATTCAATTTCCATTTGATGTGGGCATCACCTTGAATCCGTTTGGCTGCAGGGCTAGAAGCTGGCGGGCTAGCAGCAGGTGTTTGTTCGTCCATGGGTATATCATGGCGTGGATGGATTGGATGCGCTGGATCGTCCGTTGTGGTGGTTGATGGCAAGTTCTTCGGTGTTGTTAATGTCGTATCTTTTTTGGGCTGCTTCTGTGTTGCCTGCATGGAAGGCTGTGATGGCAGCTTGGGCATGTGCTGTTGTGTCGTCGATGAGCGAGATGGCGAGGGTTTGTGTATTTTTTTCGGCTCAATGGCGGTAGGTTGTTGTATGACATCACGATGCTTATTGTTTTTTGTGGGTGATGGTTCTACTTTTTTTGTTGCTGCTGGGGTGGGCGTGTTCGATACAGCGCGCCATTGTTGCATATAAGGGTAGCTTCCGCCTTCTTGTTGCTCTGGGAAGTCGTGAGTAGGGCCTGAATACATCAGCTCTGTTGGATCATAAGGCGTGCGCCCTGTTTCTGGGTCTGGGAAGCAGCGTTGCTGAATGTAGCGGTGTAAGAACTCAGCCTTAGCAGCACCACCTAAACCATGATGACGGGCAGGGTAGGGAATCAATCGACGATCATCATCCTGTTCGTTAAACCCCCATTGTTGCCAACCTTGACCTATGACAGGCGAAGGTCCCGTCGCAACCAGCCGCTTCATACGGTACTGACGATAGACCAAATCGCGACTACGGTTGCGATAGCGAATATCACAATACTGCCAGCTAAGAACAATGCGACCCACTGTTTGCGCCAAATCTGGCCAACGACGAATCACTGAAGCCAGCTCGAGCAATAGGGTATCCATCGTTGCGGCATACAGCTTGGGTATTTGCGCATGGCAGTCCAAATCTTCACAAGGCAGACCAAAAACGGCGATGTTGGCCTGTTTGAGGCGTTGCAACACCGTTTTGACGGTTTCCTCATTGTCGGCATCGCGTAAAGCAATGGCTTGCGCCAGTAACACAGACCGATGATCCACACCAGTGTGCATCGTAATGGGTTGCAATACTGTTGCTTCATCTGTGGCAATATGTGTTTGAAGTGATGTTTTTAAGGCTTGTTGTGTGTGTTTATTTTTTTTTGCTGTTGGCGTGCCATTGTTTGATGCCATCGCCTTTGTGTCTTGGATATGTGCTTGCGGGTAAATGATTGGGGTGAAAGAGGTGTTGTGGCGGAAGTTGTATGGTAGCGTATGATCTGTTGCGATCCTCTGCTGCACATCCAGTGGTGGCGTACTTTGGTAATGCCAGCTACGCATCATGCTTGCTGTATCTTGTGCCAACTGCGGCCAGCGTCCGATGTTTGCCACCAGTTGACGTGATACAGCATTCGTGGCGTTGGTGTAATCCGCGCTCGCTTGCGCGCTACACAGCATAGGGGTGCAGCCTGTTGTATTCCACAGGCTAGCACCGTTTAATGTTTGCATGAGTAGGCGGGCTCGTTGTACCGACTGGACGGCTTTAAGTTTTATGCTTGCCGTGCGCAGTGCCGATAGAGGCAGAGTTGCTGCCATGCAATCTGGCATGCCCATATACCCCATAATGCCCAATAGTAGACTGTAAGCTAGGGCTCTCACTATCCCTGTGTGTTTTGTCATCCGTTTGCTACATGATCTACTTTTGCTGCGTTAGTCTGTGCTTCTGTTGCGGAGGGAATGCACTGTTGCTCTCGATTGGATTGACTTAATGCCAGCGGAAACTGAAACGCTTTCGCCGCTGGTAATGCGTTAAATGAACCCAGTGCCTTATGCAATAAACCTTCGAGAATAATACCATTGGTATTTTCCGTTAATGCTTTGTTATAACCAAGACCTGCATCATAGACCCCAGAATACCAGCCTTGATCTTCATCGTAGGCATAAGCGACACTTTGATCCAGTTGCTGGCTGTAGGGACGATCAGGGTAGAGTTGTGCCATCAGCATCGCTGCTTTGGTTGATATACTACTGAGTTGATGATGATCGACCCCAGTATCGGTAATAGTTTGCCAAGGGCTACCCGCAACGAAAATCGTGTTGTACAAGAACCATGGTTCGCGATCAATATGATCCTCTGATACTGCAATGACGCGACCTACTTTAGCAGCGCGTGCTTGTTGGACTTGGTACACGTTATCGAATAATGGGGTGAATTCGGCATCTGCACCCGATTCCATTTGCTCTAAAATATACGATTCGCTGACGACATAATTATACGCGCCATATTGCCGAGGATCGCGTTTATCGTAGGCGATGGAGACACCATCAATGGTGGTGTCAGCGCGAAACTCATTATTATAGGTCGATGATACATACATATCAAAGCCCAAGCGTTGGAATATTTTACCCGCGTATTGCTCGTAGCCGAGGCGACCTTCCTGGAAGATATGCATTTCATCCATCACGGTGTCGTGGTAAAGTCCATACATCTGTCCGTTTTTGAGTAGGTCGCAATAATTCCAGCGGCTGATGACCTGCTCGGCCATTGGTTTGAGTTGCGGGAAGCGACTGCTTAGGGTGCGTAATGAGGCGACCAATCGCGCTAAATCAATAATGGATACACCAATACCCTGTGGTGCGTCTTGGTTATTATAATCCACCATCTGCCCTGTGATCGTATTATAGGCTTTGTTAGGAGCAATATTGGCATACAAAGGCATGCTGTTGAGTGTGCCCAGCAGGGTGCTCATGCGGTCATTGAACTCTTTAGCATCAATCAAGCATAGCTCCCGTGCCGTTACTGTTGCAAACACCGCTGAACCAGTATCCCACATGGTGGTCGAAGGGTAATCATTCGAAGCATTGACCAGTCCTGTGCTTGCTTGGTAGTTATTTTCAAAATACTTCCATGCTATGCGCGCGCGCTGTAGCTCATCAGCGGTGAATTGCGCTGCTAGTTTGCACACAGGGTGGGGGGCTGCCTGCTGCTGACAGCAACAATTTGTTTTGTCGTCGTCATAGTCTGGCCACAAAATTGCCAGTAAGGCTACAATAATACCCAGTACCAAGCCCCATAAGGGCGTATCTCGATGAATCAATGCTCGCTTCATGCTTATTGCCCTTTGCGTAATAGGGCAGATACGGTCTTCATAGGTTTAGAAAAATCTGCTTGGTCGCCGCGATTGAGGCGTTTAACGGCATAGTCCAAGGGACCCATCAATTCCTGTAGCGGTGTTTTATACTTTGGCCACATATCACCTGCCTTCC
The DNA here is from genome assembly GCA_964645625.1 of uncultured Zetaproteobacteria bacterium. Lineage (GTDB taxonomy): Bacteria > Pseudomonadota > Zetaproteobacteria > Mariprofundales > Mariprofundaceae > AB-137-C09. The sequence goes on along the minus strand of CAZYAI010000021.1, from coordinate 7,194 downwards.
ATATCGCGTCTTTCACAGCCGCGACTTCCGCTGCCGATGCGGCTAAATCTTTACGGTCGTTGGCTTCGATAGCGCGTTGTAGCCCTGCTTGTGCCGTTTGAAGCAACACTTTAACATCAGGTGAAGCACCTTCTGCCGCTGGCTTTTCGGCGGGTTTTTCTGCATTGTGGGCGGGAGCTGGCGCGGGTCTTTTGTTGGCACGCTCGGCTTGCTTAAGTATCGTTTGCTGTTGGTATAATAAACGCTGGACATCGTTTGTCAGTTGGTCGTTTTCGCGTAACTGATGGGTAATCATTTTAATTTGCTGCACTTGCCAGAATTCCATGATTAACACTGCAACCAAACACGTTGCCACCAATATCAATAATAGTCGTATGCTCATTTATCACCTCTTTTATTCACCGATGTTACGCAATGCATGGGATCTTCCTTATACAGCATCCAGCATCCTTTATATTGTGGTTTACCCTTTCATTATTTTCATGCTTGCTGAAAGATGCTTTGTTTACCACGAAGGACACGAAAAGCACGAAAGGTAATGCTTTTTATTGTTCGTGTGTTTTCGTGTCTTTCGTGGTTTATATTCTTTTTCACCACATGATTTTTGAATACTACACGCATCACTTCTAGCCCCAACTCAGCTTTGAATGTGTAAACTACTTTTTACGGTTGGTGAAGGATGCCCAGTATCCTAATCTAAAAATTCGCCATACTTAGCTTGATCCAATATCCAGTCTTGCATCTGTTCACTGGATTGCGGATCAAGTCCGCAATGACGCATTGTTACTCAAAAAAGTCACGTATATAACTATGTGTGAGTAACATCAGTTATTCATTTTTTGTCGCTAAGGTCAACAAAGGCCCTTTGGCTTGGTAGGCCAAAATCTCCAGGATAATACCGTTGGTATTGCCTGTGATCGCGGTGTTGATGTTACCGTTTTTTTCATAGCGGCCTGAGTACCAGCCGCGCTCTTCGTTGATTAAACCTTTAACAGCATTACGTAGCTGCAAAGGGTATGCACCTTCGAACAATTCAGCCCAACCCATCGCAGCTTTGCTAGATAGACAACGGAAGTCGCTCGCATCATGATGATCGGAATCAAAGGCCGCCCAAGGCTTTAGGTCGTTTAATACGCTGTAATAGACAAACCAAGGCTTTTGATCAATATGGTCTTCGGATACCGCTGTTAATATATTGGTGCGCGCATGGCGGTTTTTTTGTGCTAATAATACCGAACGCGCCAAAGGCAATGTGATGGCATTAAAGCCATATTCAATACCTTCTAAAATATAAGGCTCGGAGACCACAGCGTTATGGGTTCCCTTATAGTTGCGTGGTAAACGCGTATCATAAGCAATAGGTTGACCTTCAACAGGGGTGACGGCAACGCCGACATCATAGCGGGCAGCCTTCGTTACATCCAACCCCATAAAAACCAAGGCTTTAGCAGCGTATTGTTCATAGCCAAAACGTCCCTCTTGGTAGCGGTGCATTTGAAAGTCGCTGCCTAAGGAGCCTGTGTATAATTCGCCATTTTCTACCATTTCATCGAATGACCAGCGGTTGATTACCGCTTTTACCTTGGCTGCTAATTGTGGGTGTCGCCATACGATGATCTGCATCGGTACACCAAAACGGGCAATATCAATGGCTGACCAACCTACGCCTTGTTCGGTGGGTTTGTTGTTATAATCCGTCATTTTCAAGGTGCGGGTGTCGTAGGCTTTGTTGGGTAATTTGCCATTAACCAGTGGAATTTTAGCCAAGCTGTCAAGCAAGGTGCCGATGCGTTGTGTTAGCTCATCCTCTTGAATAATCCCCAACTCACGTGCTGATAATGCGCCCATGACATAGGAACCTAAATCCCATAGGGTTGTTGAAGGGTAACCATCGACAGAGTTGACCATACCTGTTTCTTGTTGGTAATTGTTTTGAAAATACTTCCAAGCTGTGCGCGCCCAGTATTTTTCCATCTCACTGAGTTCTCTGGGCACGGCCCGTAAGGGTGGTTTGCCATCATCGATGGCCAAAACTTCGTCAAAATTATCAATCCACGCCTGAATGGGGCGCGGCATGTTTGCCTCTGCCCACCAAGCAATACTTACTGCTAATAATAAGCCTACAATAAATGCCAGGTGATGGCGTGCATACAGCCATGAAGTTGTCATGATGATTCCCCTTGGAAGAAGGCTGCTCGCACGATGACAGATAGGGCAAGGCAGTTATTTAATGACCAAAAAACATTAACAATATAGGCAGGGATATGTTTTTCTACCCCTGTGTACACGTTCCAGCCCATGTACCCTATGCCTAATAAGGTAAGTGCAATAATCGTTAATTGTGGCCATACAAGCCCAACGAAGTTGCCGCTTTGTAGGGTCTTTGGCGTAACATGAAAGCGAATGGGTTGACGGCAGATAACCTCCCACATGGCGCCTATATTTTGCCAAAAAAAGGCTAAGTAATATTGCTCTCCACGCAGGCTGGGAACGCCCCATGTTGCGACCATAATAGCCAAACGATTGGCGATCAAAAAGGGGATGATATGCATATAAAACGTAGCATCGTATGCTGCAACGGGTGCAATACCTGTAAAAAAGAACAAAATGGGAGCCAATAAAAACAGCACTACCCATAAGGGTGATAGGTAGGAATAGAGGGTTGCACCATACATCATTTTTTGACGTAAATTCATACCTGGGTAACGCAAGGGGGAGTCATGCGCCATAATGTCCAAGGTGCCACCAGCATATTTAAAGCGTTGAACCGTCCAGCTAAGTAGGTCTTGCGGAGATAACATTTTACTCAATGATTCAGGGTGATACACCGATTTCCATTCCCGTTCAGGGTCAGCATGAAGTAACATACCAGTGTAAATATCTTCTGACACATGAAAGCGGTATGGCATTAACGGTGTTTGCCGTGTGATTTCTTGTTGGGTTAGGTCAAAAAATGAAGCACGCAGTGCAGGATTAGGAATATTGCGTGATAGATCTTTTGCCTTATCGCTGGCTTCGCGCACCCAAGTTTTTAATGCGCCATGCATGATGGCATCTCGGCGGTGAATACTGCCAGCACCGCAACAAAATGAGGCGTTTACAGCATTGCGACGGCGCAAGATAACATCGTAAAACAGGCGTGGATCATTCCCCAAGAGGTCTTGTCCAATATGTACAGGGCCAATCAGCCGTTCACATACTTGCCCAAGTCCTTGACCAACACGGCCTAAATGCCATCGCTTGGCTAAATAATCAGGCAGAGGAATGCCTGCGGGAAGATCAAAAAACCATTGCGGTGTTTGCACCCATGCTACATCAGGGTCGCGGAAATAGCCTAGTGTGCGTTCTAAAAATGCTGGCAGCGGGCGTGTGTCAGCATCCAAAATTACCATCAAATCGCCGCACGTTTGCTGCATGCCGTGGCGAATGTTGCCTGCCTTAAAGCCGGTGCTTTCTTCCCTTGGGATGTAGTTCACCCCTTCTTGTTCAGTAATGGCTTGCATCAACGGGCGGCAGCCATCATCCAACACGTGAATGTAACACTGAACGCCTTCAGGTACGCGCATCTTTTTTGTGTCCTGAATAGAGAGTCGAACCAGCTCTTCTTCTTCATTAAAAGTGGGTAAAAACACATCGACTACCAACGGGCGGTCATGCACCGCGTGGCGCACGATTTGTGATAGACGGCGTGGTGAGGAACGCCAGCGCGTGTCACGTACCTGCCAAAGGTTGATGGTAAAGAGTACCGAGCCAAAGAAAGCTAATGTTTCAGCGATGACCAAAGCGAGTGAAAAGCCAGGTGCTTCCCAGTTAAGCGATGCCGTCCAACGCCACGACAAATACCATACGCCTAAACCCAAACTTGCCACTGCCAAGACTTGATAGAGAAACAGTAAGCGTTCGTTATAGGGTTGAGCTTGGGGTGGAACGCGATCTTCAAACGCAGTAAAATACCAATCTGAATGTTTCATAGTGACCAAGGGGAGTGTAATTGATAGCTACGATAGTGCATTGTAGCTTCATGGGTTAACAGGGTTCCAATATCAGGTATGGCTGCCAAATCGTGAAATTGTGGGAATATTTGAGATAAATGCGTTTCTTGCAATAATTGACTAACAGAGACATTGCAACCGACCAAATACAAGGGAACCCCCGCAGGTAATTGCTGGTACATGTGAACCAATACCGCTAAACCGCTGGCATCCATGACCAAGACATGATGCATATCTACCACCATCCAGTTTAAGTAATCGTAATGATGTTCTTTGTTCAACCATTGTTTTTTCCAGAATGTATGTAGCCGTGTTGCAACGCGTGCATCTAAAGATTTGCATTCATAATGGACGACAGCTCCTTGTTGGTAATCCAGTATTTTTATATCAATCATGCGCCCACCATCTCTTTTACTTCATGTAAAAAAGCAAACAACCAAGAAAATTTTTGAGAAAAATCATAGAAAAAAGAGAATAATAGCAGGTGATACACTGCAGGGTAACGCTCAGCTCGGCGGTTGAAGCTTTGGGTGATGCGTAAATAATAGGGCATGGTGAATACAATCAGGCAAGCAGCAAGGAGTCCGAGTAACACGCCAGCGGTCATATCGCTAGGCCAATGGAAGCCCAAGGCAATGCGTAGCGCAGAGAAGAATAGTACAGTGCATAGTGCAATCAGTCCTAAGCCTTTGTGCAAACGAAATACGCAGCCCAAGATTAAGCCCATCACCACGCCATGATCACTGGGGAATGACCCATAAGAAGGAAAACTGTTGATAATCGTCGTCCAAATCTGGGGTGGGATAGGGATGGCTAACAGTTCAGGCATATGCATGGGGCGTGGTTTGTAAATGAACGCTTGTATACCTTGCGATAAGATGAACAGAATAGGTAGTGACAGAATGCTCATCAATGCCAAATGGCGTGCGTGAATATTCAAAATTCCGCCAGGTTTACGTGGTAATAAACTAGGGGAGCCGACGAACCACATCCAGCACAAAGTCATGCTCATCACGATCCAAGGAATACGATCCGATATGGTAAGAGCAAGATGGAATAAATGGGGCGATGTTCCAATGAGGTGATTTAACCATAATAAACCTGTTGTATCCATGTTTAAGAACTCGTATAACCGAACATGAAGTGAAATACCGCAGTCATAAAGCGTAGGTCATTATCAAGGTCAATCATCAATAATAGCATCATCGGGTAGATAATATGGGGGATATGAAAGCAAAGCTGTTCTATGCCCTCAATCACCCTAGTAAAGTGTTTGTACAGCCCGTGTAAAGCAAGCGCACATAGGCTGCCGATCATCATGGCGTACAGAATATCTGATGGGTAAGCGAGCCCTGAGACAATATAAGACCATGCCAGTAGCACCGAAAAGCAAAGTAATAGTAAGCCAGTGAAGCGTGACACCGTCATGATGCCAATAGCAAATGCTAACCATGTTGCAACAGATGATGGGGTGTTGTACCACTGTAGGTAAAATGCTTCCCAGCCCTGTGTCGTCAATGGTTGTTGCTCAATGAAGAACCGTGGTGGTGTGGCATGAATCCATAAGCTCCCGAATACATGTACCATGGTGTGTGCCAACACAATAGAGCCAACAGTCAGCAGCACACGACCTCGGTAGGGGTGGTTGTTAGTTTCGCTCTTATGGTCAAACCATAGGTAAACTAAGGTGCTGAAAACAATAATAAATTGCACATATTCCGTGAATTGATTGATCAGAGAAATCAGCATAAAGGAGGGGGCATCCAAGTGTTATCGGTATTAGTATGTTTAAATATAACGTTATAAATGTGCGTAAATTTAGGTGGAAATCCTATTTGCTATGTGGTAAATGTCACGTAGTGTTTCCATCGTGTGAAAAATACTAAGCTGATGGAGAGGATGTTACCAATGAAACAGTTTATTGCAGTGTGTGTGTTGATATTATTTAGCCAGTCTGCATGGGCAGATCAAGCGGATAAAGAGTTGGGTTTAACTGGCGATTGCCCCCGTTGTGATTTAACAAAGAAAAATTTAGAAAAAGCCAATTTGAGCGGTGCGAATCTATCCCGCGCTATTCTTAAAAAGGCGAAACTGAAAAATGCTAATCTCTCCTCATGTAACCTTATGGGGGCGGATCTGCGCAAAGCTGATTTGACTCAAGCTAACGTATCGCAAGCTGACTTATTTGGTGCTAATTTAACGGGTGCAAAGATTAAGGGTGCGAACTTTAGCGGTGCGCGTTTGGCTGGTGCTATTTGGATTGATGGCGTGCCATGCAGTGCCAGCGCTGCTCCTGGTCAGTGTCGGTAGGGGGAGCGTATGTCGTCTATCATTAAACAGCTTGTTTTTGTGAGTATTGCTTTGTTATTGCCGCTGCAAGCCTCTGCTAAAGTCTTGTTGGGTAATTATTACGGTCAGGAAGGCTGGAATATGGCGGAAGTTAGCCAAGAAGAGCAGTGGCAAGGAACGCCTAACGCGGTGATTAACCTGTTTACCGATTGGGATCCAGCTACGGCAGCTAATGTCTTCGATCAACAAATGACAGCGATTTGGAACCACGGCAGCGTACCAATGGTGTCATGGATGCCGTATCATGGTACAGCTACCCCTGTAGATATTGCTGCGCGCATTGCAGCAGGTGAGTATGACCTTTACTTGGATGACTGGAGCAACCGCATGGTAAGCTTTCTTGCAGGTCCCGATGGTACACTCAACACCGCTGATGATCGCCGTGTTTACCTGCGTTTTGCACATGAAATGAACAGTAATTGGTATTTGTGGAGTGTTGATCCTTCCGCTTACATCGCGATGTGGCAGCATGTGTATAATATTTTTGCCAACAAGGGTATTTCTGCCACTCGTCTGCAATGGGTGTGGAGTGTTAATAACACAGATCAAGGTTTTTACCCCGCAGAACAGTATTATCCAGGTGATTTTTACGTCGATTGGTTAGCTATTGATGGCTATAACTGGGGCGTATCGTGGACTGGTCTTGGCTGGCAATCTCCTGCTGCTGTATTTGGTGATATGTTGTCCCGCTTGCGCTTGCTAAGCCCGAGCAAGCCTTTGGCGATTACTGAAGTTGCCAGTAGCAGTGATTCAGCAGGTGTTGATCCTTATGCTGATAAATCGCAGTGGGTGAGTGATATGTTCCAATATGTGCAAGATCAAGGCATCGGTATGATCGCTTGGTTTAATCACG
>CAZYAI010000020.1:0-41345 GCA_964645625.1 uncultured Zetaproteobacteria bacterium | reverse complement strand
CAGGAGCGTTATTGGTCGGCACAATCGCACCATCAACGGTATCATTCGCCGCAGCGCGACCAAGGAAGTCGGCAATCAGGGTATTGCTGGCTGGTGTGCCGTACACATCCACCGCAGAGACATAAATATCCACAGGCGCAGTCACGACGGGAGGGACGGTGTCAGCTGCCTGACCTACGCCCAACGGCGTTGTCGAAGGTGTGTAATTGGCAAGTTGTGGGCATGTCGCCAAACCAGTCGTAGGGACATAGACAAGAGAACCACCCTTTGCATACCCCATACTATTAGCAATAAACGTACCATAACCACCAGGTGAAGAAACATGTAAGTAGCCCTCAGAACCCAAACCATAAATGGTTCCGCCTGAATGGATAATGCGGTTAAGTGTGTTGTCGCTATTATATAATTTAATACCAATATCGCAGGTTCCAGGGCCGCCAACACCGGTGTAATAAAGTTGAATGTATTGACCTGCGGTCATGACGTATTGTCCTATGGTGCTGACGCTTTCAAAGGGATCCGTCATACTAGATACTGTAAAAGTTTGATTTGCAACAGGAAATGCAGGGTTTCTTTGAACATCAAAAACCTGCGCTGGTCCATAGATGCCAGCAACCACATCAGCTTGTGCTACCGAAGGTACACTCACAGCCAGTATAATGTATATACTGGTCAATAATTTTTTCGCATGCTGTACATGCTTAAATATGCTATGCATAAGATACACTCCTTGCTCCTTGTATAGAATAGGTCGAAATCCTAGTAGTACTAGAATGACCTCACAATCGTTCTAAAGAATGATTGATTGGTATTATGGCTCAATCGATATCGAAGCCTGCCTTCATTCACTGGATTGTGGATCGCGTCCGCAATGACGTAGTGGGGAAAAACATAAACCACGAACGACACGAACAATAAAAAACATCACCTTTCGTGTGTTTCGTGGTAAATCAGGCTTCACTTATGAATGTGCACTTTCCTCAACCATCCTGACAAAGCGGATTGCGCCAACTGGGACGGTTCACGGGTAGTCGCAACTTTTGACCTAGGCGCAGGTGCTTGCTTACCTTTGGGTTCGCTTTTCGCAGTTGTTTTAAGCTTACGTGATAGCGATGGGCAATGCGCCATAGGCTGTCACCTTGCTTGACGGTAATGCGTTTGCCCTGATGACGGCGCGTTGCTGTGCTGTAACGTATATCATCCGCTTGCCACGGCGCATTATCGGGCAGGCATAGGGGGATGTTGGCATCATGGTGGTAACGTATGCGTTCTAACTGTGGGTTGTAGCGCAATAACGTCTCGCTAGATAAATGTGTTGCTTTGCTTAAATGATGAATATCCAAACCACGCTGTTGTAGATGACGCACGCTCTCCGCTTGTGGGAAGGTGCGTGTTCCACTGTGTTCAGCATAAGCCAGGCTAAGAATGTTTTTGACGTAGGCTTTGCTGGCGCGTGGTGCGGGCAGCGCATCCAGTCCATCAGCAGGCTGCCAATCCCCCTGTTTTTTTAGGAACTTAGCAAGGCGTGCTGGTCCGCAATTGTATGCTGCCAAGGCTAATGGCCAATAGGTGAAGCGTTCTTGTAAGGCTTGCAAATAGCGCGCCGCAGCACGGGTACTTTTTTCCACATCGCGCAGTTCGTTAAGATCATCGCTACATTGCAAACCCAAACCGCGTGCTGTACTGGGCATAAACTGCCATAAACCTGCTGCGCCAGCCGAAGAAACAGCGTAAGGGTTATAGCGTGACTCAATAGCAGGAACCACTTGCAATTCAGTCGGTAAACCCGATTCATTCAGTACATCAAGCACCCGTCCACGCACAAAGCGCGAATTGTCTGCCACCACTTGCCAATGCTGGTCAGGGAAGTTTTCTTCGGCGCGCTGCTCCAACATGGTTAAGTCATCTTCAGGTAAACCTTGTAACAACAAAGGAAAAGCTGGTGGTGCATCAAAGGTAATCTGAGGATGCAATACTGGCACAGGGCGTACGGGCTTACTTACCACATCGTTGACAACCACTTGTTCAGGCGGCGTAAGCACAGGCTTGATCGTTGTCGCCATGTGTGGTTGTGGGTGGCACGCGCTCAAGCATGCTGCCAAGATGATAAAACATGTAATACGAAACATCGTCATTAGCCCATATCTAGCGGATCAACATCAATACGGCAACGAACTTGTGACGGTAAGCGCAGCCGTTCGAGGATAGGAGCCAGCTTCCACGGTAGGTGCTGCTTGCTGTTGTCTCGTAGCAAAACCTCATAACGGTAGTGATGTGCTTGCCGCTCTAGGGCGCAGGGCATGGCAGGCATAACTTGAATATCGGGGATATGTTGACAGGCCGCGGCTAGTTGTTGTGCCGCTTGTTCTGCCTTCTCTGCTTTGGTGCCACTACAGACCACACGCACCCAGCGAGAAAAAGGTGGAAAATGCAATAACTTCCGCATGGCAAGCTCTTCATCTAAGGTATCAGCAGCGGATTGATCGCGGATGCGTGCCAACCACGGAGCGTCGGGCATCCATGTTTGCAACAACACCCGCCCTGGTTTATGACCACGCCCAGCACGCCCCATAACTTGTGTCATCTGTTGCCACCAGCGTTCGCTGGCGCGAAAGTCAGGGATAGACAGTCCCATATCGGCATGCACCACGCCAACCAAGGTAACATTGGGGAAGTCATGCCCCTTCACCAACATCTGTGTACCAATAAGGCAATCAATATCGCCTTGCTCAAAGCGTTGTAAAATTTCAACCAATCGCTGGTGACTGGTGACTTGGTCACGGTCAAAGCGTTCTACGCGCAGTGCAGGAAGCTGCGCCTGCAGTGCTTCATCCAGCCGTTCTGTGCCTGCGCCCATCGGTAATAACGCTGCTTCGCCACAGCCTTCACAGACACGCGGCGCACGACGTGTGTAGGTGCACACATGGCAATGCAATTCACCCAAACGGCGATGCAGCGTGAGGCGCACGCTACAAGCAGGACAGTGGTAAATAAGACCGCATGCCGTGCATTGCAAAGCAGGTGCATAACCACGGCGATTGAGGAACAAAATGGATTGCTCGCCCGCTTCGTGGGTGCTTTGCAATGCCGAAACAAGCGCGGGTGAGAGTACGTCTTTGTGGTTGCGCATATCCACCACAAGCTGTTTAACCGTTTGTGTGGCAACCGCTTGGCGCGTTAAATCAAGGCGCAGGTAACGTCCTTGTTGTGCTTGTGACCACGTCTCCAGACTCGGAGTTGCTGTGCCCATAACCATCGGAATACCGCATTGTTGCGCCAGCATCAAAGCAGCATCACGGGCTGAATAACATGGGGCATCGAGTTGTTTAAAACTGCTATCATGCTCTTCATCCATGACGATCATCGCCAAGCGTGGCAAAGGAAGAAATAGCGCAGAGCGTGTGCCAATCAACACTTGTGCTTGCGCCAAATGGGCGCGTGTGGCGATGCGTTGCCCACTGCTTAGCGCAGAATGCCAGATGATGATGCGTTCAAAACGTTGCCGCAAACGCGCTTGCCACATCGGTGTTAAGCCGATTTCAGGCACCAAAATCAGCACCTGACCGCCATCATCCACACACTGTTTCGCCGCTTCAAGGTACACCTCTGTTTTGCCTGAACCCGTACGACCAAACAGCAACACAGGGTGAAATCGATCACGATGCGCGACAATGCCATCCACAGCCGTTTGTTGCTCAGGGTACAAAGGCGGCGGGGTGGTTTTTTGTTCATCTGAGGTAAGCCAAGTTGTTGGCGGGTACACTTCGGTTAAGCAAGCTTGGGCTACGGCCTGTTGTACGTGGTGGCAAAGGTCATCCACGGGGCATCGCTGGCGCAATGTTTTGAGCGTCAACGCGCCTTTGTTGCGGTATGCCTGATGCAGTACGGGGAATTGTTGTTGTAACGCCCTATCATCTTCAGGGCAAAAGCGTCGTTTATCATCCACCGATGCCCATGCTAATGCAGCATCCCACATCATCCCCAATGGCGTGACGTAATAACGGCTTAAACGCGCCACCCACTGCTGGCGAACAGCATCGTACAACGGCGCATCATCGAGCACATCGCTGACATCGCGCAAAGCATCCCCATCATCACTGTAATCACTATCATCAAGCACAGCAATGACCACCCCTTGGCGCACACTATGACCCAAAGGCACACGCACGCGCACAGCCACTTGCGGCGCAGACCAATGGGCAGGCCATCGGTAATGAAAACTGCGCCGCAATGGTGAAGCTACGGCAACATCAACAATCAAGGTGTTTTACGCTCCCTGCTTACGATTATTTCCACGCAGCTAATTTTTTTAGACACAATGCGTTCAGTGCTTCTGCCCGTTGCGGATGATCTGCTTCGTTGTAGCAGCGCAGTTCAGGGGCATTGCCTGAGGGGCGAATATGTACGATCTCGCCATTGTCCAAGGTAATGCGCAAACCATCGGTGGTGTCGAATGTTTGCGCATGGCTTAACTCGGGGCTCAACCATGCGTTCATGGCATCCACACCACCTGCCAGTAAGTCAGCAATATGGGATTGACTGCACGCCACTGGCACATCTTTGAGGCGACCGCTGCTGGTGAATCGTGGTGGTAGCTGCTGCACAAGGCGAGAAATTGGCGCATCACCTGCTGCCATCAAAAGGGTTAATGGCACGAGGATTGCATCTCGCGTAGGCAAAGCTGTGAGTGTACGCCCTTCCAGCGTGATGCTGGTGGCAGTCAAAAAGCCACCATTGGCTTCGTAGCCCACCACGGTTTGCCGCCCCTCGGCAACAGCCGCTTGCATGGCGGCAATCACATAGGGTGAACCAATGCGCGTGCGCCGCACATCATCAAAACACCCCGAAAGCTCCAGCGCGCTGTTGCTACTGACAGGGGTAATCACGCTGTCTGCTTGCACATACTGGGCGCACAAAATACCCGCTACATCGCCGCGTAACCATTGCCCGTGTTCATCGCTGATGAGTGGACGATCGCCATCGCCATCGGCAGAAACAATGGCATCAAAGCCATATTCCGCTGCCCAAGCGGCTGCCAGTTGCACATCTTCGGGGCGAATCGCCTCGGTATCCACAGGGATGAAATGCTCCGAACGTCCCAGCGTCACAACGGTAGCACCAAGTGCCTCTAATACCGCAACATAGGTGTCACGCAAAACCGTCGAGTGTTGGTAAACACCAATGCGCCGCCCACGCAAGCAATCAGCGGGGAAGAATTGTTGATACCGCTGAAGGTAGTGTTCCGCCGCTGCTGGTTCAACAGGGGGGAGGCTAGGCGGTGTACGCAACATCCCTTGGGCATCAAAGGCAGCTTCATCAATAGCGATAGCGCAGGCGCGAATCGCCGCCTCATCATCCTTCAAAATTTCGCCATCGGCACGGTAAAACTTAATGCCATTGCGATCGTCAGGGATGTGACTGCCTGTAACCATGATGCTCGCCATATTATTTGCCATGGCATAACACGCCAATGCAGGGGTGGCGATGAAGCCGCAATACACAGGGTTTAGTCCTGCATCCAGAACCGCTTGCATCACCGCTTGCATAATACGCGGCGTACTGGGGCGAAAATCCCCCGCAATCGCCAAGCTATCGCCTTGCTTCACCTCGTATTGGGTCATGATGTGCTGCACAAAAGCACGGGTATAGACATAGCACACACGATCGTTCATCGCTGTTGCCAGCCCACGCGCACCGCTGGTGCCAAATTGTACGCCGCTGCTGTTCATGAGTTCAGCAACGTGAATGGATACGGTCATAGGTATTCCTTTTAAATCATTAACAGTCTGATTACTCACCATGTTTCACGATGAGTTTATGGTAGGTAGAAAATACAGCATTGCGCGACAATATACCTAACATGATGCCATCTTCAGTAGCGGACATGACGGGCATTTGCTCAAAGCCTTCGCGGTCTAAAATACGAATGGCATCAAGTAAGCTGTCATCTTCGCGAACACTGATGACATCACGGTTGGCAACTTCAGCAGCAACAACGATTTGATCCAAGGTGGAATCCAGCAACCATTGTTGTAAATCAGCAAAGGTAACAATGCCTAACATCTTACCTTGATGGTCAATCACTTGCACACAGCCCTTACCGCAATCAACATAGGTTTTTTTCAATTCGTGAAGCGGAGCATTCATGGCTACCGCAGGAATACTACGGCGCGGAATACGGCTGATCGGTACCGAACGCATCCAGGAACGCTCCAAGCCCCAACTGGGTTCAAGCCCTTGTGCCTCCAGTGGTTCGGTTAAGACCGATTGCTCGCCAAAAGCACGTTTGACCAGCGCGGCAACCACGCAGGCTGCCATCAGTGGAACCATGATCTCGTAATTGCCTGATAGTTCAAACACCATCAAAATGCTGCTGATAGGGGCTTGCAACATGGCTGCCATCATCGCGCCACAGGCGACCAGTGCATAAGCACCATAAGTTTCTGAAATACCAGGGAATGCAGCATGGGCAATAATACCAAAGAAACCACCAGCGGAGACACCAATAAATACCGAGGGACCAATCATCCCGCCACCAAAACCACCCGCCGCACAAATCGTACTGGTTGCAGCTTTAGCAACAAATAATACGGCCAAGAATAGTACCAACGGCACACCAAAACCCAGTAAATGAGGCTCAGGGTTTTCCGTCAATACAGCATCTAAAGTACCATAACCAATCGACATAATCTCTGGTATCAGCAGGGCGCAAAAGCCCAGCAACAAACCTGCGGTAGCGGGGCGCAACATAGGGTCTTTAACCCGTTCGGCAAAGGTTTGACGAGCGACTGGCATGGTACGAATAATCGCGGCTGAAATCAGTCCACAAAACACACCGAGCAAGATGTAAGCGGGAATCTCCAATGACGAAACAAGACGAAACTCAGGGATGTTAAAGACTGGCATAGCCCCAAAATGGGCGCGAGAAATGACAGTGCCAACCACCGAGGCTAATACAATAGGCGTGAAGGTAGTGACGGCGTAATCGGCTAAAATGACCTCTAAGGCGAACATAACCCCTGCAATCGGAGCATTAAAAGATGCGGCAATGCCAGCAGCCACACCGCAACCGACGAGGGTACGCATTTGCTTTTCACTCAATTGCAATAGCGATGCAAGGTGTGAAGCCAAAGCAGCACCTAAAGCAATGGTTGGAGCCTCACGCCCCATAGAAGCACCGCTCCCCACGGAAATAATATTACTCAGTGTTTCACCAAATGATTTACGCGGGCTTAAATAACCGCCGCGCTCTGATAGGGCTTCGATCACCCCAGGAATCACCTTAGCTTCGTTGCTTGGTAACAGGTATTTATTGATTAAGCCCACCAAAAGACCTGCAAAGACAGGGGCAAGGATATAAATATACCATGGGGTAGCATCAATCGCCGATGACCAATTAGGCGCGTGTACCCACCAGTAACTCATTTGTTCAATACCCCAGCGAATAGCCAGCGCACCATAACCAGCCAAGGCACCAACCATCAGTGCTAAAACGCCAAGGTAAAATGATTCTTGACGGATAATTTGCCCGCGCAGGCTCTGAAACAAGCTAACGATCCATGCGATAAAGGCTGGTTTTGTCATGCTTTAGTTGTTTCCTTTGATAAAGCCCTGACTAACCATGCGGGTGATGGTTTCTTGCAGCACTTTGGGTGGGTAAGGTTTATGAACAAAGGCTGTGTGAGCCATATGTTTTTGTTCTTCTAAGCCCTCATGCTCATGGTAACCTGAAGATAAAATAACTGGCAAATCAGCTTGTATAGCACGCAAAGCAGTCAATGTTTCCCGACCACTCATACGTGGCATCGTCATATCCAACACGACGCAGCTGATTTCATGCTGGTGATCGCGGAATATGCTTAGAGCATCAACACCATCAACCGCCTCTTTAACCTTGAAGCCCATACTGCGTACAATCATACATGCGACTTGGCGAATGCCTTCTTCATCATCGACGACAAGCACAGTACCTTCATGTGCCAACGTCTTACTTGCAACAGGTTGCGCGGCAGGCGTGTCTGTGACTTGCTTGTTTAGGGTCGTATTATCAGCAGGAAGAAGGACGCAGAATGTTGTGCCTTGACCTGTATGGGAATCAATAGTGATCGTGCCATGATGCCCGCGAATAATGCCCAAAATGGCACTCATGCCCAAGCCTCGCCCTGTGAATTTGGTGGTAAAGAATGGTTCAAAGATACGCGATTGAACGGACTCACTCATGCCGCAACCATCATCACAAACCTCAACATACACGTAGTCACCTGCTGGCAATGGCTCATCGACATACGGTGACTGTAATGCCTCTGCTGGATAAAATCTCGTGCCTGTTTCTATATGAATATGACCCGTATGAGCCTCAATGGCTTCGCTGGCATTAATCACCAAGTTCATGATCACCTGTTGTACTTGTGATGGATCAGCCACCACATAAGGCAAGGAATCAGCTAAATTGTAATCCATGACAACCTGTTTATCGATGCTGACAGCGAGCAGGCGGGTCATTTGTTTGACTGTTGTGGAAAGGTTAATCGGCTGAAGTACAAATCGCCCCTTGCCAGAGTAAGCGAGCATTTGACGGCATAAATCGGCGGCGTTTTGACTACTTTGAACAATATTTTCTAGGTGCTGCTGGGTAACAGCAGGGTCGTTCAAACGTTCTTGTGCAATAGCGGCATGCCCCATGATAGCGGTGAGCAAATTGTTGAAATCATGAGCAATACCGCCAGCAAGTACGCCTAAACTTTCTAACCTTTGGGTGTGTTCGAGTTTTTCTTGCTGTTCTTTTTCTACACTAATATCCCGTGCGATCAACGATATATGTGACAATTGCCCATCGTCATCATGATGTGCCTGCATGGTACAGGATACCCAAATAGCACCCTGCTGTTGCCCACGCATTTGGATCTCCCCCTGCCACGCGCCTTGTTGCAGCAAGGTTGGTAAGCACGTTTGATTCAGCTCTGCTTGTGCTGTAACCGTAAAACAGTCAGCGATACAAAACCCCTGAAGGGAGGCTTGCGCATCAACACCAAGGTTACGGCGCAACGCCTGGTTAGCATAGCGAAGTGACAAGTCGCGCTCGGCAACTGCAATCATATCCGAAGACGCTTGCAGCACACCATGTAATAATTGTGCATCTTGCTCGGCAAGCATTAAACGGGTGACATCCTGCACGGTGCCGAGTGAACGCGTGATTGCCCCCGACTCATCATAGCTACTCTCGCATCGCTCTTGCATATAGCGTACCTCGCCATGCGGTAAAACAATGCGGTGAACAATGTTATATTCATCTTGCTGCTCAGCGTGATTAGCCCAAGCCTGTGCCACAC
This sequence comes from uncultured Zetaproteobacteria bacterium, assembly GCA_964645625.1. Taxonomy (GTDB): domain Bacteria; phylum Pseudomonadota; class Zetaproteobacteria; order Mariprofundales; family Mariprofundaceae; genus AB-137-C09. The sequence goes on along the minus strand of CAZYAI010000020.1, from coordinate 32,016 downwards.
GTTGACGATCATCAGGATGAATAGCAGCAATAAAAAAGTCATACGATGGCTGCAATTGCCTATCGAGGTGGAAAAGCTGATAGACTTGATTCGACCATTGCAATGTGTTGCTACAACTATCAAGCTCCCAACTACCGATGTTGGCAACAGATTGTGCTTGTTGCAGATGTTCTTCGGATTCGATCAGTTGTTGCTGTACACGTTGCTGCTCGCTGATGTCGGTGAGGGAAACGACAACCCCGCCCCATGTTGCCTCATGACCTGGTAACACATTGACGCTAAGCATGGCATGAACCACTGCCCCCTGTTGGTTACAGAACGAAATATGCGAGGAACAATGAGGGTCAGCCTGTTGAAGAAGCACCAGTTTTTCAATAAATGCATGATGCTGGCTGCTTTGCTGTAAGTAGCGTTGATTGTCGTCAATCAATTGTTGCTTATCTTGGTAGCCGTACAAATAGGTAGCGGCATGATTAGCATCCAAGATGGTGAGCTTGGCAATGCAACGGGTGACAAACGCGGGGTGTTGTTGCAGGTAATGACGCAGATCATCCTTGGCTTCTTGCGCGAGTGAATCCAATAAGCAACGAACCGCGCTATGATCCTCTTCTTTTAAAGCAATGGGGCAATTTTCAAAAAAAGTACGGAAGCGTTGTTCTGACTGCCTCAGGGCTTCGATGCTCATCGCTTCGGTTTGTTCTACCTGACGTATACGAAGCTTGCCCATGTGTAATATCAACAAACCAATCAATAACAGCAAAAAACCTAAAATCGCAGTAACTTGACGCAACCACTGCTGTTGTTTTTGTTCTTTTTCTACCGTTTGAGACAGGGCATGACTGATGCTAGCTGCTGCTTCCATCGTATGATTAAATAGACGGTCAAAACGTTCATCGGCTGGGGAATTAGTCCCCGATGTAGAAGGCCGTTTGATGCGTTGTTGCGCTAATGCTTGCAGCTGATGGAGTTGTTCCTGCAAACGAAGCATATCACCCTGCAAAATGGGGTTCTTGGTAGCAAGCAAACGTGTCGATGCTTGTATAGAACGGTCGATTGCTTGGTAATACAGTTGCAGGGTTTGTTGGTTATTGCTCGATAGTCCTTCTTCCAACCACAAATGAGCAGTCGCCACATTAGCGGAATAGTGACTGAGGTTAAGCAATTGTATCGCAGAAGATTCGCGTAATTGTGCGGATTTCCCCATGCTGTACAAATTGATGCTGATTAAAGCTATCAACATTGCCAGCAAGAGAAACACGAGCATATTGCGCACGCGCCTCTCTTGCTTCGCTGAGCGATTACTCTTCTTTATCATCCGAAGTCGCTACATCGACGACTGCACCTGCCACTTTGAAAGGCACTTTGACCACTTCTGTCGTGACATCTACGGCTGTGCCTACCACGGTTCCGATACAGCCACTACAAAGTCCCAAGCAGCATAATAGCAGTAGCCATGTGCGTATGTTTTTGCTGTAAGTTAGGTATTCCATCTTAATCTTCCTGACGCAACACAAGGCATGACAATGGCGGCAAACGCAATGACAACGATGCCGCATGCCCCATCGCAGGCACAGCCTCGCTGCTGATACGACCAGCATTACCTGTATTGCTACCGCCATAACACGCAGCATCGGTGTTCAAACATTCTTGGTAATCGCCTGCACTAAATACACCCAAGCGGTAGCCTTCGCGAATCACAGGGGTCATGTTGAGAATAATATAAACCGTACCACCATGATGATCGCGACGAGCGAAACTCAACACCGATTGTTCTGAATCGTTGCAGTCCAACCATTCAAAGCCTTGTGGTTCAAAGTCCAGTTCGTGCAAGGCAGGCAAACTGCTATGGAGCTGATTCAGGTCGCGTACCAACGCTTGCAAACCTTGGTGTGGCATGTGTTCACAATGATCCCAATTGAGGCTGTTTGCCTCATTCCATTCTGCCCATTGACCAAATTCAATACCCATGAATTGCAGCTTTTTACCTGGGTGGCAAAACATATAAGCATACAGCAAGCGTAGGTTAGCAAACTTCTGCCAATCATCACCAGGCATTTTTTGTGGCATCGAGCCTTTGCCATGCACCACTTCATCATGCGAAAATGGCAAAATAAAATTCTCGGTATGGGCATACACCAAGGAGAACGTCATTTGATTGTGGTGATAACTGCGATGAATGGGTTGGTGTTCAAAGAAATCAAGGGAGTCATTCATCCAGCCCATATTCCATTTCATGGTGAAACCCAGCCCGCCCAGCCATGTGGGACGTGATACCATCGGCCAAGAGGTGGATTCCTCCGCCATCGTCACCGCACCAGGGAAGCGATCATGTACCAACTCGTTGAACTGTTTAAGGAAGGTAACTGCTTCTAAGTTTTCTCTGCCGCCATATTTATTGGGCAGCCATTCACCTTCATTGCGGGAATAATCAAGGTACAGCATCGACGCCACTGCATCGACCCGCAAGCCATCAATATGGTAGCGATCCAACCAAAACAGAGCCGAAGCAATCAAGAAGTTGCGCACCTCATTGCGTCCAAAGTTGAAAATATACGTACCCCAATCCTTGTGCTCACCGAGGCGTGGGTCTTCATGTTCATACAGCGGCGTGCCATCGAAGCGTGCTAAGCCGTGACTGTCTTTCGGGAAGTGGGCAGGAACCCAATCAAGGAACACCCCCAAGCCATGTTGATGGCAATAATCGACGAAATAACGGAAATCATCTGGCGTACCAAAACGGCTGGTTGGTGCAAAATAGCCCACCGTTTGATAGCCCCAAGAGCCATCAAAAGGGTGTTCGGTAATGGGTAATAACTCAATATGCGTGTAATGCATCCACGTGCAATATTCCACCAATTGATGCGCCAAGTCGCGGTAATTGATGAATGCCTCGCCATCTTTACGCCATGAGCCAAGATGAACTTCGTAAATACTCATCGGTTGATCTAAGGCTTGGCGACGTGATCGATTATTGACCCATTCATCATCTTGCCATTGGTATTGATGGGCATCATGTACCACGCTGGCGGTGTTAGGGCGTACTTCCATTTGCTGCGCGTAAGGGTCGGTTTTTTCTAACAGATCACCTGATTGGGTACGAATCTCGTACTTATAAACCTCGCCACTGCTAAGACCTGGGATGAACAGCTCCCACACGCCAGAAGAGCCACGCACGCGCATCGGGTGTTCGCGACCATCCCAGTGGTTGAAGTTACCAACCACAGAGACACGAGAGGCAGAAGGTGCCCAAACGGCAAAGCTTACGCCATGAACGCCACCATGTTCGCGTGGGTGCGCACCCAATATATTATATTTTTCAAAATGGTTGCCTTCACCAATAAGGTGCAAATCCATATCACCCAGCAGCGGCGCAAAACGATAAGGGTCATCTTGTTCCCAGCTATGACCTTCGTGGTTACTTAGGCGTAAACGATAGCTGCTGACATCACAATCTTCGCCAAGCGTGATGGTGAAAATATCCGTGCCTTCGATGCGTGTCATCGCTTTGGCATCACCTTGATTGAGTAATAGCTGAATACTTTCAACCCTAGGCTTAAACACACGGATGATGAAGCCTCCCTCAGCCAGTGGATGACAACCAAGGTAAGAGAATGGATCGTGGCTGCGTGCCTCAATAATCGGCCATGCTTGGGTAGGGATGGATGTCATACTGTGTACTCCGTGTTATGTAAAAGTGGACGAGTGCCAAGCCTAACAGCTTGACTGATAACTTCGATAAGAGGCTTATAAGTGCTGCATTTTAGCATGCAGATGTGGAATAACAGGCGATGGAACCAGTGAAGTAATATCCCCCCCCATGCTGGAAATCTCACGAATAAAACGCGAAGAAACAAACGTATAATCTTCCCGCGCCATAACAAATACGGTTTCAATCGCAGCATCAAGCCTACGGTTCATGGTTGCCATTTGAAACTCATACTCAAAATCAGATGCCGCACGCAGACCGCGTAAAATAGCCGTTGCTTGCTGCTGTTTGGCAAGTTCCACCAATAAGCAATCAAAAGGAATCACATGTACCCGCGCTTCGTCGGCAAAACTTTGTTGCACCATCGTAACGCGAGTCTGTAGGTCAAACATCGGACCTTTATTAGGGTTATCCGCAACGGCAATGGTGATGCAGTCAAAAAGGGCTAAGCCTCGCCGCACCACATCAACGTGGCCAAAGGTAATAGGGTCAAAAGTTCCAGGGTAAACTGCACAACGGGACATGGTAAGTTAATCTCAAATAGGGCAAATAAAGTGTAAAGTGGTATTGCCGTAACGCCGTGGAGGAATAACCTCTTGCCAGTGTTGCGGCCATGGTGGATGAGTATCAGATGCTTCTTCTATAACCAACAGCTCACAACTGATGTGTTGCTGTTCCAACCATAGAGGAATCTGCTCTGCAAGTTGTTGACGGTAAGGTGGATCGGCAAAAATCAGGTTAAAATGTTGCCCCTGTACGGCGACAAGCCCCCGTGGCAAACGATGATGTTGCTGTTGCCATTGCGCTGGTGTTAGCCGTAAGGTCTGAGCCAGTTGGCGCATAGCACGCAATGCTTGCGCATCGCATTCATAAGAAGTGACATGGCTTGCGCCACGAGACAGGGCTTCGACAGCCATAATGCCACTGCCAGCAAACAGCTCTAACACACGCGTCCCGCGCAGACTGTTGTCATTCAGCAATGGCGGGATAATATTAAACAAAGCCTGACGTACCTTTGACGAAGTCGGTCGTAATCCAGCAACTGAGGGCGCAGTTAACCTGCGCCCTCGGAATTCACCTGCCGTGATGCGCATGCATCAACTCACCACTTGCGTTCAAATGTCTCTAACTGCTTATCAAGAATCTCTATAGGGTCACCCGTAGTGTCAGAGATCGATTCACAATCGTAACCAATGTCGATGGAGATGGATTGTTCCGTTGCTGGCCATACTAAAGACAGATTCCAGCTTGCGGCCACACTGCTCGCCCAGTTTTTAGCATCATCCAATGTTGCTTCAGGCAATAAAGCCGCAAAACGACCTTGACCCATATCTGCAATCGTATCAAACACACGACCTTGTTGATGGAGGTTGCGCCCAGCTTTGCGTGAAGCCGATTCAGCAAACCACTCGGCATGCCCACGCACCAAGGATACGTAGTTACCAATACCAAAGATCACCAAGCTTAATGGGCGTTTGGAAACACCACAGCGTGCCTTCTCTCGTTTTAGATTTTCACGGAAGAAATGCTCTGTTGCCAAACCTGTGACTGGATTGTCAAAAAAGTAAGGTGCCATTCGATCACGGCGCGTCAATGCGGTGTTTACACGAGCCAGCAACTGTTGTGGTGTAATGGGTTTGGATAGGTAATCATCCACACCCAAGGTTAGACCCTTGATCTGATCGTTCAAGTCATCCAAAACGCTGAGGAACACGAATGGTGTAAGGTTGAAATGTCGCTGTTTGCGCACTGCGGCATGCAAGCCCCAGCCATCCAAATTAGGCATGACAATATCGGTAAGAATTAAGTCAACATGACGGTTCTTGAGTATTTCAAGGGCAACAAGTCCATCTTCGGCTTCAAGCACCCGAAAGCCACCTTGTTGCAAAAAGTGACTGGTAATATCACGACTGGAATCGGAATCATCAGCGATCAAAATGGTTTTCATCTGTTTTCTCCTACAGGGCCCAACTGTACAATATTCCATTGCTCTGGTGGTAGATAATGCTCAGCGGTGCGTTTGACATCGGCAAGGGTGACGGATTCAATCTGTTTCGTCCACCGTTGTAAATAATCCAGTGGTAAATGATAGAAGCCAATCATGGCAATCAAGCCCACACGTTCACGGTTGGAGTCCATGCGTTGAGCAAAACCACCTATTAAATTACCTTTGGTTTTGTTCAGACGATCAGCATCAATATGACCATCCGCCATGGTTTGCAATTGTTCTTTTACCACAGCAATCGCCTTGTCCGCTTGGTCAGCCCGTGTTTGCAAGGTAATCATGAACGGCCCCTGTGCCAACATCGGTATAACATAAGAATACACGCCATAGACCATGCCGCGTTTTTCACGCACTTCTTCCATCAAGATTGAGCCAAAACCACTGCCACCAAGCAAATGATTGAGTACCAACACAGGGAAAAAATCGACATTTGAGCGGGCAATGCCAAGGCGTGAGAATTGCACCAACATTTGCGTCGTCGTCATAGCGATATGCTCGTCATGAATCGCTTGGGGTTTCACTGGCTCAATAGTCATGGCTGCCGTTGCTGGCGCACCCTGCCAGCCTTGCAAGCGTGCTTGCAACAGAGGCACAAGCTCTTTCATGGTAATATCGCCACTAACGGCTAATACTGAACCCTGGGGCTTACACTGTGCATCATACAATTGCTGTAAATCAGTCATGGTAATACGTTTTAATGAAGCAATAGAGCCACTGGCGCGATGACCATAAGGGTGTGAACCATACAATGCACCCGCTGTATATTCCGCAGCGCGCTCGCGAGGTTCTTCTAATGCTTTATTGGCAGCGGCAATCGCATCTTGTTGCAAAATACTCAGCCGTTTTGCTTGCCAGCCAGGCTGCAACAAGGCTTCACTGAGCATATCTAAGCCCTGCGGCAAGGCTTCTCGCAAGACAGTGAGGGATAATGCCATGGTATCCTTGCTGGCACCGCTGCCAAGGTGTGCGGCCTCTCGGTCTAACCAGCGTGACCATGCGTCATGATCGTGTTTGGCACTATGATCGCCCAGCATTTCGGCGAGCAAAGTAGCCACACCGCCTTTTTGAGCTGGGTCAAAACGACTGCCCGCAGGCAGCACCAACTGCATCGACACCATAGGGACATTGTGCGCTTCAGTCAGTAGTATGCGTAATCCGTTATCCAGCCGCGCCTCTTCAATAGTGGTGCTGGCTGTTGCTGTACTTGCTAATAAACAAAGGCATAAGCCTGTGATAATGCTTCTCATTTCATCGCCTCGGGGTGTAAAACACCAGTAGTAGCACGGCGTGCTTGCAGGTATTGCTTCACGGCTGTTTGTACATCTTCAGCCGTTACCTTACGCACTGCATCCAACCAAGCATCAAAGTGATCTGCGCCAATACCGACGGTTTCCATGCGTCCAATACGTTTGGCGCGTAGGTACAAAGAATCACGTGCAAACACTTCGGATGCGACAATATTGCGTTGTGCAGTATGCAATTGTTCATCACTCAATGGCGTATCTGCCAACTGTGCAATCAACTGCCACAGGGCAGTTTGGAAGGCATCGACATCTTTGATGTCACGCAATGCGCCATAGGCATACCATAAATCCAAGCCCATACCAAACGGGTCATAGCCTGCATCCACCGAAAATGCCAAACGCGATTGATCGACCAATTGTTGCGACATCAACGCGCTGCGCCCACCAGCCAAAGCGTAGGTAGCGACGCTCAAAGCAGCGGTTTCTTTATCATTCACACCAGGCTGCCATACGGGAACAGGAATCACCGTTGCCATCACAGGCAATTTAGCAGGCAGATGCACATCAATGCGTTTTGCTCCCAAGGGGTCAGGTTCTTGCGGATTAAAACGGGCAGGTGCAGGGCGTGACTTCATACTGCCAAAGGTTTTGCTTACTTGTTGCTTCACAGCAGCAAACTGAACATCGCCGACCACCACCACGGTAACGCTGGCAGGAATATAATGTTGCTTATAAAAGGCGCGCACATCCTCAATCGTTAAACGTTGCAGATCTTGCATCCAACCAATGACAGGGTTGCGGTAAGGGTGCAAACGCAGTGCCGCAGCGGAAAGTTCCTCAAACATGTGACTATTCGGATCATCCTCGGTGCGCATACGCCGCTCTTCCATAATCACTTTAATCTCTTTCTGGAAGTCCTCATCAGCAAGGCGCAGGTGGGCAAAACGTTCTGCCTCCATGGCAATAATTTGATCCACCTTAGCTGCTGGCACGGTTTCAAAATAGGCAGTGTAATCGGTGCTGGTAAAAGCATTATCGTTACCGCCCATGGCGGAGATGGTTTTGGAGTATTCCCCAGCATCCAGTGCCTTAGAGCCTTTGAACATCATGTGTTCAAACACATGGGCTAAGCCTGTTTTACCAGGAACCTCATCACGTCCGCCGACTTTCAGCCAGATTTGTACCATCGCCACGGGTGAAGCGTGATCCTCTTCCACCACCAACTGCACACCATTATCAAAACTGGCACGTTGAAGGTTCGCGGCTTGCGCCAAAGCTGGCAAGCAACACAACAAACATAAGAATAAACGCATTATAGCAAACTCCACCACATCATGGGTTGTTCCAAGTCTCTTTTTGCAATGAAATTGATAGGGGTTTCTTGATTGTGATGCAGCCAAGCGATTGATACCTCAGCCTTTCCACTCATGCCTAATAAACTATCGCAGCAATCGCCATCAAGACCATCGCCCCATGCCAGCCCCAAGAGTTCATTGCGTTCACAGCCAAGCTTCTCTAACAAGGCATCACTGACTGCCATAATCATGCCACCTTTATGCCATTCCATCATCATGTCGGCTTCTTTCGGGCATTGGTAGCGGGCGAAGTTGTCCAGCATGCTTTGGCACAGCGCGCACAGCACGTCGGTGGCAGTAATCAGGCCACTGACTGCGCCATTATAGTCCACCAGCACCATTTTCATCACCTGCATGGCGTTCATTTCGCTCCACACCTGCATCAGATTCGACTGTTCAGGCATGCTGGCAATGGGGGAGCTCATACGGTCACTGACTGATTGTGCGGCTTGCCCTTCTATCACCCACAGCGTGACATCACTTTCACTAATCATGCCGATAGTAGTCCCGCTGTTATCACGCACCAATAGGCAGCTGACTTTATGTTCCACCATGCGTTGCAATACATCAGCCATACTGCTGTCAGCATCAATGCCGTACGGTTTACGAATCATGCAACGTTCAGCAGGTTGAAAGAACCCCATCAGCCCCGAAGGCAAAGAAGCAATCGCTTCAGGAGGATCAAGATCACGAACGTAATTCCCCGCATCATCGGTGATAACCAGCGATTTAATACGATGCTCGGCAAAAGTGCGTGCCATGGCTAATTTGTTGTGTGTGCTTTGAATAGTGACGGGCATACCATGCATGACATCTGCTACGGTAATCGTATCTGGTGCTATGCCTTCGGCAGCTTTCGCCAACAAATCACGCATCAATAACATGCCAATGACGCGCTGCCCATCCACGACTGTGCGGGCGTGTGCATCGCCTGTTGCAAAAGCATCACTGAGCCGTGTATCCGACCTGACAATATGATTCATAAGAACGTCCTCTCCCTAGGGCTCTGTTGGCATTTCATTCCATGCCGCTGTTAAGTGTCAACAGAGCCTAACCTTCAACTTGCGCTGTGTTGAAGGCGGCGTAGGTTGCGCTTTTTTCACTGCTTTTTCAAACAGTCGTAGTTATACAAGGACATGACCTGCTCTGTCTTCTGGAGAATGATGAATGAATCAAATCAAACGCGCCCTATTGAGCGTTTCGGACAAACGAGGTATTGAAACCTTAGCACGCGCCCTAGCAGATGCAGGGGTTGAACTGCTCTCGACAGGCGGCACCGCCCGTTTGTTGCGTGATGCTGGTATTGCAGTACGCGATGTGTCTGACTACACAGGCTTCCCCGAAATGATGGACGGACGCATCAAAACCCTGCATCCAAAAGTTCATGGCGGCATTTTAGGACGACGTGGTACCGATGATGCAGTCATGGAAGCGCATGGTATTAGCACCATCGACTTGGTTTGTGTCAACCTCTACCCCTTCCGCGAAACAGTGGCGCGTGACGATTGCACTATCGACGATGCGATTGAAAACATCGATATCGGCGGCCCATGTATGATTCGTTCTTCGGCAAAAAACCATGCCCATGTAACGGTATTGGTCGATCCTGACGATTACGCATCGGTGATTGATTCCTTGGCAGATGGCGGCCCTGATGCCGCACAACGTCGTGCTTTGGCTGTGAAAGCCTTTGCCCATACCGCCGCTTATGATGGCGCGATTGCCAACCATTTCTCCGCACTCAACGATAATGGTTCACGGCGCACCTTCCCTGATATTTTCACCCGCCAATTTATTCGTGCTGGTGATCTGCGCTATGGTGAAAATCCACACCAGCAAGGCACTTTTTATGCTGACCCTGAAGATTGCGGGCTATCGTTGGCTGCTTGTGAAGTCTTACAAGGTAAAGCCCTTTCTTACAATAATATCGGCGATGCCGATGCAGCTTATGCCTGTGTGCGTGATTTACATGGTTGCGCGGCAGTGATTGTGAAGCATGCCAACCCTTGCGGTGTTGCGGTGGCTGACGATCAAGAAACCGCATACATTCAGGCTCGAGATGCCGATTCGGTTTCCGCATTTGGTGGCATTGCTGCATTTAACCAAAGCTTAGAGGCAGCTACAGCCAAGCTGATTGCAGAAACATTCATGGAAGTGGTTATTGCCCCAGGCTTTAGCGAAGAAGCGCGCACGATTTTGGCAGCCAAACCCAATTTACGCTTGTTGTTAGCACCATCGGCAGAGCCAGTCACGGGTGGTTGGGAGTTCAAACGTGTGAATGGTGGCTTATTGGTGCAAGAACGCGATGCGCACCTACTGAAGCAGGCGGACTGCCGTGTGGTAACCCGTGTCGCGCCAGATGCCAACCAATGGCAAGACTTATTGTTTGCATGGAATATCGCCAAGCATGTGAAGTCCAATGCCATTGTTTTTGCTAAAGACGCGACCACTTTAGGGGTCGGTGCAGGGCAGATGAACCGAGTGAACTCCACCCGCATTGCAGCACATCATGGCGGTGAAGCTATTCGCGGTTCGGTTGTCGCTTCGGATGCCTTCTTCCCCTTCCGTGACGGCTTGGATGCATTGGCTGAAGCAGGCGCGGTAGCCGTGATTCAACCAGGTGGTTCAGTACGTGATGAAGAGGTCATTGCCGCTGCCGATGAACATGGTATTGCCATGATCTTCACTGGCGTGCGTCACTTCCGCCACTGATCTGATGCATAGACACGATCCGCAAACGCTGATCGCTGTGTTGGATGAACACCATATTGCCAGTCTGTTGATGCAGGCTGGCAAACAGGTGTTATTGCCGTTGTTTGCACAGCAAGATTTTGATCGCCACCACAAAGCCGATGCTTCCTTGGTAACCGAGGCAGACACGCGCTGCCAGCAATGGTTGCAACAACAGCTTCAAATGCATAGCAGCAGTGTATTAGCCCATCACACCATTGCCTTTATGGGCGAAGAAATGAGCCAACGCGAACAGCAAGCTTGTTTGCAACAAGATAGCTACTGGTGCCTAGATCCGCTTGATGGTACGGGCAATTTTGCGGGTAATATACCGCTATTCTCGATTTCCCTTGCTTTAATTCACCACGGCACACCCATCATGGCATGGGTGTATGATCCCAGTCGTGACGAGCTGTTTAGTGCCTGCCAAGGTGGTGGACTGAAGATCAACGGCTGCCGCATACAGCCAACCCCAGCAGCTACAGCGTTAACAGAAGCCATCGGCTTCATCGACTTCAAACGCTTGCCAAAAGATATGGCGGGTCGTTGGGTAACATCAGGCTTATACCGCAGTCAGCGCAATCTCGGTAGCTGCGCCCTAGAATGGGCATGGTTAGCCGCAGGTCGAGGTGACTTTATCATCCACGGTGGTCAAAAGCTCTGGGATTACGCCGCAGGTTTATTGTTGTGTGAAGAGGCAGCGTGCGTCGTCAGCAATCTGCAAGGTGAACACCCTTTTGCTACACCAACACTAAGCAGCAGCATAGCAGCAGCCAGCAGCAAGGTTCTACATCAAGCAATAACATGCACGTTGAACGAATTCAGAACACATCAATCGCTCATATAAATCGAAGTGTTGTTCACGACTTCATTAACTTTATCAATGATTTCATTTGCCTCGGAAGTAGTAATCCCTATAGCATGGGCTAACTTAAGCATGTCAGGGTGCGATATGGCTTTGCCTTTCCCAAGGACTGACGTTGTGTGTTCATTTACAGCAAGTATGGATTGCGTTAGGTCATAGGCTGGGGAAAGTCGCCATTCGCCAGCATCATCCATGAGGAAGGAAAAATTCTTTGCATGGTCATCTTGGTTTTGAATAGCCACGTTAAACACCATCATGCGGTACATCATCAATAAATCTTGATGATTTTTGGTTAACATCAAAGTGATTTTACACAGGGTTTCATAGTCCAAGGCTGGCTCTCGGAAATTGGCATCGATGAGGTTTGCAACAGTGTGCATATGAACCCTCTGATTGCCGAGACGGTCAAATCGCTTGGTACCAAAAAAACTGTTATCGCCAACATGAAAGAGGCGAGACTCCATCATATTCAAACCTGCATCCACTGCCATGCGATAATAAGCATATTCCATTCTGCCTGCCGTTTTTAGTTGATCTCTGGCAGCGAATTTAATGATCCAATGCTCATATCCATCTGGCAGATCGCCTTCACCCGAAACAATTTGCTTGCCGTGAATGCCAACAAGCACTTTGGGTCTTGCACCACCAGGTGAGCCACCAGCTCTAGCCATCGCTGGAAGTACCGTCTCAATTTCGCCTTCAAAAAGCTTGATAGCATGTTCGGCAATATCGCTTATGTTAAACATTGCATCATCGTTAGCTGAATCTGCGGATGGTTGGTAACTTAACGCGCCCATCGCAGATTCACCAATATACGCCAACCGATCCAACGGGCTTAGAGGGAAGCTTACACCTCTTTGCCTGAGCTCTCGATCCATAAGCAACAGTCCCCAACCATCAGGCAAGGAATCATCAAACAAACCATGCAAATTGTGTCTGAACTTCGCATCACTTTTCTGCATGCCTTCTTTAAATTTCAGTTTGAATGGAGATAGGTTTAGCCCAGTGGCAAGAAATGCCTGATCATATTCAAACCATATCTGATGTCCTTGCTGCAATAATCGCCCCAGCAGCATATTTCGCGGTTTGTATATAACATCAAGCATTTTCATTGAACACCTCTTTTGCGCGCTTTGTGCTCGTGCTGGTAGATGTATTCATCCATGCTCATGCCTTCAAGATCATGGTGAAAAAGTTGGTCAAACGCCTCCAACTGACCCAACGCATGCGCCAACATTAGCAACTGGCGCAGCGATATTTCTCCAGTATTTTCAAATCGTTTGATCGTCGCTGATGGAACACCCGATCTTTCCGCCAAGGTGGCGCGTTTCCAGCCCTTAAGTTCCAACCGTGCATGCTTGAAAGCGGCTGCTAATTGCTGTTGAACATCTTGCGGTGACAGTAAAGATAGTAGCTCATTAGAGGATAACATAATATCCATAACCTAACAAAATTGATTATAAAGGACAATATATAATCTTTACCGAATTCATATCATAGGCGAAATCAGGCTTTCCTTTTAAAACGGGACAGACAGAAAAATCAATAGCTTATAGCTTACCTGCGGTCGGTGAATTCATTTGCAACCGCTGGAATAATAGTCCACAGATGCACACAGATAAGAGTGAACAGTTGCAGTTCACTTCATGATCGAGGCATGCTTATGATGGAAACTATAAGCTGCTATACGGATTGTCGGCACAAAAGTTCTTTCATCATCTGTGTTTATCTGCGTTCATCTGCGGATAAATATTTAAACTTAGGAACGCTCACCAGCCTCGTTGTTAAGCAAGGAAAATGGTGAGTTCAATAGCGTAAAAAACAAGTCGTCGTTCTTTTTTGTCCAGTCTTAAACGAGAAGCCCGAAATCACTATCGCGCTCTTCCAGTAGGGGGTTGCTTCTTAGCGATAAAAGCTACCAACCTAAACGTTGCGCCAAGCCACTGTTGCGCTGAATGTGGCGTTCGATGGTGGCAGTGATGACTTCGGGTTCGGCATACAGCGTGAAGTGTTGACGGGCGCGGGTGATGGCAGTGTAAAGTAACTCACGGCTGAGCAAAGCATGTTCGGGATCATCGTGTAACAACAATGCCACATGATCAAACTCGGAGCCTTGGGATTTATGAACGGTCATCGCCCACGCCGCTTCGCTATCGGGTAGCATCGCTGGCGCAAAGGCTTTTAATGTGCCATCGGGCATGCGTATATGAAGCCGTTCTTGACCATCGGCATCGCGCCAGATGATGCCGAGATCTCCATTGAAAACATTATGTGTGGGGTGATTGCGTGTGACCATCTGTAGCATCCCGTGACGACCGTAAATAAGCCCTTCGGCACGCAAGGCGCGGGCAATCTGACGATTGAGCGATTCAACACCCAAACGCCCTTGACGCACCGTACAAAGCAGCCGAAACGCACCCAAAGCCTGTAACAAGTCATCTGGGTTACGGTGTTGGCGGTAACAAGTGCGGTAAGCAGCAACCGCTTGAGTGAGTGCGTGGTCAGGATCACCCGCTGCCAACCGAATATCATTGGCGTGCGTAAAACATGCCAGCGCGCTTTGACCATCACCACGATTACAAGCTTGCGCCAATTGCGCAATACCACTGTTGGCAGAAAAACGGTGACTACGTTGCAACAACGCAACGCAATCGGCGATAGTCGAGCCAGCCAAAGACGTGTCTTCAGCAGGGCTTTCCTCATCACCCATCACCCGCTGAAGGTAATCGCAGGTTGCAGGGCTGTAATCCATACTGCGACCATGCCCTGTTATATCACCCAACACACTGCCTGCATCCACCGATGCCAATTGGTCGCGATCCCCCAACAAAATCAAGCGCGCATGCGCTGGCAAAGCATGAATGATGGCTGCCATCAGTGACACATCAACCATCGATGCTTCATCAACCACCAACACATCGCATAACAACGGACGTTCAGCATGATGACGGAAGCGATGACCATCAAAGCCCAACAAGCGATGAATGGTCGCAGCTTGGGTGGGCAGAGCTTGTCGCACACGTGCATCCAGTGGTAATTGCGCCTGCATCTGCTGCAAGGACTCCATCATACGCGCTGCCGCTTTACCCGTCGGTGCAGCAATAGCAATACGCAAGTTGGCTTGCTGCTCCAACAACACCGCGAGCAATGCCACCAACGATGTCGTCTTCCCCGTACCAGGACCACCAGCAATAACGCTAAAGGCACGATTTGCAGCCAATGCAACGGCGCGTTGTTGTTCGACAAAACGAACATCAGGGAACAAGCGCGACAAAGAAGCACGCAATACCGATTCATCACACGGTACCACCTGCTTGACACGCTGTAACAGCGCGGTGGCAATCGCCCCTTCATCATGGTAATAACGATGCAAATACAGGCGGTTGCCATCTAACACCATCGGCGCGTAATCATCAGGCGTAGCAACACAGTGGCAGGCGGATAATGCCTCGCGCCAGTCGTCTAACGAGGGTGTGCGCGTTTCATCCATGAACAGACCATCAAACCAAGATTGTTCACACTTTTCTGTCAGATCAAGGCAGACATGCCCTTGCGTGTAACTCCAGCTCAACCATGCTGCCGTACGCGCCACCAAGCCATCACTTGCTTGCCCTGTTTGGCGGGCAATAAAATCACCAAAGGCTAGCGCAAGCGGCGGCAGGGTGTTGCTACGGTCACTCATTATTCCACGGTAACAGATTTGGCCAAGTTACGTGGCTGATCCACATCCGTGCCTCGCAACACTGCCACATGGTAAGACAATAATTGCAACGGAATGGTAAACACGATGGGAGCAAGTTCACCCGCATGAACGTCAATATCAATGAGACGTAATTGCTCATCTTCTTCCATATTACGGTGATCGCTAAACACATAAAGGCGACCGCCACGCGCTTTAACCTCAGCCAAATTAGATTTAAGTTTTTCCAACAAGGCATCGTTCGGCATGACCGCAACAATCGGCATAGATTCATCAACCAAAGCGAGCGGGCCATGTTTCAACTCGCCAGCAGCATAGGCTTCGGCATGAATGTAAGAAATTTCTTTAAGCTTGAGCGCGCCTTCCATTGCTACAGGATAGCCTGTACCACGACCAAGGAACAGGGCGTTATTTTTATCTACGAAGTCATTGGCTAATTGCTCAATCACACCATCATGTTGCAAGGCTTTTTCTATATTTGCAGGCAAGTTACGCAACTGCTCCACCAGTGAAGCTTCACGTTCTGTACTCATGCTAAAACGGCGTCCCACCACAATCACCAACAGCATCAAGGCGACCAACTGGGTGGTGAATGCCTTGGTCGATGCCACACCCACTTCTGGTCCTGCTCTGGTCATCAACACACAATCAGCATCACGCACCATCGAACTCTCTGGCACATTACACACAGCGAGGGTAGAGAAATAACCCATTTCTTTGGCATTACGCAACACCGCTAAAGTATCCGCCGTTGCACCTGATTGCGAAATCACAATCAACAGCGTTCCCGCTGGAATCACAGGATGACGGTAACGCAATTCACTGGCGATTTCGACGCGGCAAGGAATGCCTGCAAGCTCTTCAAACCAATAACGCGCAGTCAACCCTGCATGATAACTGGTACCACAAGCGGCAATATGAATCTGCTTCACGCCATCGAGCATATCCTTAGCTTGCGGACCAAGAATCTCATCCATCACCCGATGATTGATTAAACGCCCTTCACAAGTATCGGCTAACACTTTCGGTTGCTCATAAATCTCTTTAAGCATGAAATGACGGTAATCGCCCTTACCTACCGATTCAGGGTTGACCATCGATTCGTTTACCGTTCGTTCTACCGCCTCACCATCGCTATTCCAAATGCGCAAGCAGTCACAGCTAATATGTGCCACATCGCCTTCTTCTAAATAGATAAAGCGGTTGGTAACAGGCAATAACGCAAGAATATCCGAAGCGATAAAATATTCATGAATGCCCACACCAATAACCAAAGGGCTACCCTGACGCGCCACCACCATGGCGTCAGGCTCTTCGGCACGCATCACAGCCAAGGCATAAGAACCACTCAGTTGAGCGATACTACGCCGCACAATGGCCAACAAATCGCCACCAGCAGCGGATTCATCGTGCAATAAATGGGCGATGACTTCCGAATCGGTTTGAGATTCAAAATCATGGCGCGATTGTTGCGTAGCGCGCAAAATATCGTGATTTTCAATAATACCGTTATGCACCAAAGCAAAAGACTCACACTGGTGTGGATGCGCGTTATGTTCAGCAGGAACACCATGGGTCGCCCAGCGGGTATGACCAATACCGGCAAAGCCATCACAGGGTTGTTGCTCCAAACGTTGGCGCAGATTCACCAATTTTCCCATCGCCCGCGTACGACGCAAACCGTGTTCTGCATCCATGCAAGAGATCCCTGCTGAATCATAACCACGGTATTCCAAGCGGCTAAGACCTTCTAGTAAAATAGCAGCCACATTACGCTGTGCAACAGCACCAACAATTCCACACATAGTATTTCCTTTTGTTATATGACAATCGAAGCCACAAAAAAAAACGCGCCGCCACAAGTGGGCGAGCATAATTATTTTAACATTTTATCGCAGGATATTTTGCGATATTCAAGGCACAAAAATGGGCGTATAGCACCGCTATATAACTATTTTTGTAACGCGGAAGATCGCGAAATACACAAGAAGAAAATATTGAAATAATTTTGGTTGCCTACTTACATGGCAGCGCGCAATGTAGCAACGATAATTAATCGCTACCTAAAGCACCAAACAAAGACAATAAGTTTTCAAACAATAGGAACACATCCAAGTACAACGTTAATGCTGCAGCGATGTATTCATCATTGGGGTATTCGCGTAAAATACTGGATGTATCATACAAAATAAAGGCAGAGAACAACAACACACTCATGCCGCTGATTGCCAAGTGTAGCGTAGGTGATTCAAAGAAAAAGATATTACCTAGCCCCAATACAATAATAGAAACCAAGCCCACCCAAACAAAACCTTTGAGAAAGGAAAAGTCTTTACCTGAAATAAAGACATAAGCTGTAAGACTGGCAAAAGTAATCGCTGTGGTGAAAAAAGCTTGCATCACCAAGGATGCTGAACGATCCGCAACAATGCCTACCAACGGTGCGACCGCCAAGCCTGTTAAAGCACCAAAGCCAAGCAAAGCGATAAAGTTCACCACAGGTATATGACGCACCATCTGCACCAAGAAGATTCCACCAATCATCAAACCCAACATAATCCACGGGTGTTCATACGGAAATGCCACACCCATCGATAAAAACGCACCCACAGTCGCAGCGGCAATACACAATGCCAACATACCATAGGTTTTACCAAGAAACGTAATACGATCATCAGCCAGTTGGCTGCTACCGATTGCTGTCGTATTCATAATACCTCCAATAAGCAAACGCTCGCTAAGCGAGCTACATTGCCAAGCTTCGCCGTCACCGTCAAGTCAACAGCGAAACTGGCGAAACAAACGACATAATCAAACACAGTGCTAGTACATTGCGATACAATGACACACTGGATGGAAAGAACAACGTCAGAGCAAAAATGAATAGCTTCCCTTTTAAGACGGAATGCATATATACTACAAGACCTATAATGTAGGTTGTGATTGAGGTACGAAACCCAACTTTAAGACAACTATAAGTTATTTAGGTTATGCTCCTTTGTTGGGTTTCGTACCTCAACCCACCCTACGATTTTACGCATAGCTATGTTGCTTTTATCCCGTCTTAAAAGGCAAGCCTCTTTATCTTCTTGGGCAGATTCAGTTTCTGCATCCATAACACTGGGTTTAACATCGGGCTTTATTGTCTCACCCCTGAGTTCAATAGTTTGTTATTGCAATACCTCTATTTGCTTATTCTGCCATGCAATAAGCTCTAGCAACGCACCAACAAGAAGACTGTGGTCGTCGGGGGCTATTTCAGGCAGTTGAGGCTTGATGCATTCCAAGAGGGATTCTAACATGAAAAAGCGGAATTACCTGTGACTAATGAGAAGTTACTAATTTACTGGTCGTACTATCAATGCGAATACGCTTTGCTTCTAGGTCATACACATGCAAAACAGAGCAGTTCAAATCTCTTTCAAAGCCTTCCCAGTTCACGTCATTACTCAAACAATCAAGAATCCTCGCCAAGCAATACCTTCGCCAAAAACAAGGCTGTCAGACGGTGTTAACAGTAATTTCAGCCGATATTTTGCGGATGAGCTCCTGAATAAAAACCTCTTCGGAGTTTTCCCCACATAGTTTTAATACATCGAGCACCTGTTTGCGAGCCAAAAACCAGATTTTCAGATCATGCACACTTTTCCCCATTCGGCCGCCATATTCTGTGATCAGCGAGCGACTGAGGTTAATCATAAAAAAGGAGAACGAAGCACTGTTGCGCACCCGTTGCTCACGGATCACCATGAAGTCTTCGAGCCCCCAATACTGCTTGGCATCGCGAAAATCGAACTCAATCTGAAAGCGAAGGCTGTAGTAATCGACTAGCTTTTCCCACTCCAGCCCGTTGTCCGAGGAGAACAAAATGACGTGTCCAACCCGTTGCTCATCAAGGATCGTTTTCCGAATGATGACCACGTTCAGTGCATCAGGAAATTTCTTGTGGCGTGCCTGCCGAATCTGAAACACTTCAGTGCGCACGCCATCTTTCTCTTCTGACGACACCTGGTAACGTTCGGGAATATCGCCCACCTGAAGTCGCTCGCCATATATCCGCTTACGACCGCGACCACTGTATTCTCCTTCCCATGGCAGGTATAATTCAGCGTCCCGACGCAGCTTGGAGATCAGGTGCAATCCAAGACGAGAAGCCATCTGCACGCCGAAGTTATTGCCCAGCTCGCCGTCAAAAACCAGATAACGAGGCTGGCATACGGTTCGCGCGACACCAAGAACCTTACTCAAAACACCTTGAACGAACTGTAAATACGGCGATAACTCTACATCTCGGCGATTCTTGTTCTTGCTTCCTTTCGGGCGACCAGACTTCTTTTTGGAATCGCTGGCAGAGTCTTTACCTGCTTTGACCTTTTGGGTTTTGTACTTCGAACACCCCTGAAGGTCGCCCTTCACGATCTGGACGATATCCATCGGAAACGAACGGCGGTGCTTGACGCTGACCAGACTTACACCCAGAAAACCAACCCCCGGCAGTGTTCGCCGTTGCAGCGAAGAAAAAAATATTCAGGCCGAACGTGTGCTTGCCACTTTTGGTCGCCACCACCTCGTCAGCCACCAGCAAAACTTCATCGCTTGCATCGCTCAGGCTATGTTTGCTGAGTTGCCAGTTCATCCTCAACCAGGGCATATCCAACACACCGAAAAAACGTTGAACTGTTCGGTAGCTGCCTCCTTTGCCAGCCCAGCGGGAAATTCCCAACATCGTTACCCGCCCCGTCATCGACAGGACGGCCTGACTGATCACAAGTAACTGACGCCATGTTTTTCCATCCAAACACTGGAGCAAAGAAGAGAGAAGGGGTACGATTTCGGGCATGGGGGTTTTCCTTTTGGCAGTGGTCTTTTTGCTTACATAACCCTAGCCAATACTGGGAGAACCCTCAACTTTTTGGCGAAGGTATTGCCAAGGTATCATCATTGAAATCAAGCGAGCGAACTCGTTGATCGCCCAATCCAAACCGCAAGGTTCGCAACATTCCTCCCGCCCATGTTTCAACATGATTGAGACGATGACTGCACTCAGATAGAATATGCGCAAGCCAGCCCATAGTCGTCAAACCAAGGCTAAGCCCCTTCCAGTTACCGTGGGTGACGAAGTGTTTGTTCAAGTGTGCTGCTAAGTTGATCTTATTCATCTGAACAAGAAGCAGTGGAATGTCATTAACGCGCTCTGTATTAGTAATGATTGGGGTTATGGGCTCTGTATTCATAGTCTAAAGTATAGCTTTCGTTGAACTCACTTATCAAATGCGCGAACGGTGAATCAATAGCATCGGCAAAAGGATCAGTGTACTTGCGGTAGCCGCCAGCAATCCACCAATTACCATGAACGCAAAGGGGCGGAAAATTTCTGAGGCTTCACCAATTCCAAATGCAAGTGGCAGAAGTGAGGCAATCGTAGTGGCTGCTGTCATCAACACCGGACGCAGACGCACATGCACAGCCTGTCGCCATGCTTGCATCACCGACATGCCGGCACGTAGCTGACGATTGGCATAATCCACCAATACAATCCCGTTATTTATAGCGATCCCGATCAGTGTCAAAGCCCCCATACCGATGGAAGCATCGAGCCCATGACCGGTAAACGAAACAGCAATCAACCCACCAGCCAGCGTCAAGGGAATCACAGTCAAAATGATCACTGGCTGTCTCCATGAACCGAACTGCAACACCATGATTATGTAGATCAAAGCAATAGCGGCCAATGCAGTGAAAGCAAATTCGCCCAGCGTATGCATCAGCACCAGATACTGTCCGCTAACGCGGGCACTGTAACCTTCCGGCATAGTCAGTTGGTCTAGTTTATGCTGAATCTCATTAGCCACTTCAACCAGATTGCCTTCGGCTTCAGCCAGCAAGGTAACCTGCCGTTCGCCGTTAAGGCGTGTGATGGATGCAGCAACTGGAACATGATCAATGTCTGCAATCTGCCCCAGAGGAATCCAGCCTCCATCAGGCGTGGCTATGGGTAGTAAGGCCACGCTTTCTGGTTGTTTGATAGACGCACCGGACCAACGCAGCAGCACAGGAATGGTTTCCTGTCCGCGCATCACAAGCGTCGCCTGTACGCCCAACCCAGCTGCACGTAATGCCTGATGCACATCGGTCGGATGTAATCCGTACAGTGCCAAACGATCCGGACGCAGGTGTACACTCAACTGATTGCTGCGCACGCGAGTATTGTTGACGATATTGGAAATATCTGGCTCCTGCTTCAATAGCTTCTCAACCCTGTTGCCGAGCCTGATCAGCGTGGTTTCATCATCGCCGTAAATAGTTACCCCGAAGAGTGCCGGAAGACTGGAGAAACTCTCATCCATCTTCTCCTGCGTCGGATGATGAAACAGAAAACTGGCAGCAGAGAAATCGCTGGTCAGCTGTCGGAACCGAGCCATCACCTCATCGGCTGAATGTGAGCGATCGCTTAAGGGCTTGAGTTTAAGCATCACCTCGCCGCGATTCGGACCTTCGATCTGGTAACCGTCCATAGGGGAGCCGGTACGACGGTAAACTGTACTGACATCGGCATCGTTTAACGCCATCTGTTCAAGATGGTCTCCTATGCGATTACTCTCGGCCAGCGACGTGCCCGGGGGCATGATATATTCGATCAGGATCGAACCTTCATCCATCGGCGGCAACAGAGAGACTCGCCCGGTTGCACTCAACACGACAGCAACAATCACCAGTATCGCTGCAATCAAGGCAAGGAACTTTCGTCGCGGGAGCCAATGCATCCATAATTGATCGATCACTGCATGCAATCGCCCTAACCACGCCGGTTCTTCTGCACTGCAGTTGAACCAACGCGCAGCCGAAAGGGCTGGTACCAGCGTTAGCGACATCAACAATGACAACAGCAGTGCCACACAGACCGTCCAGCCGAATGGTCGCATAAACAGGGCGACCATACCTCCGACAAACAGCAGTGGCAGAAAGGCAGCCAGCGTTGTCATCGTGCCACTGACATCAGAGCTGGCAATCTCCATGACACCATCCAAGGCAGCTTTGGTGGGTTCGCAATCGCGCCCGTGACGCGCAACACTTTCAGCCACAATGATAGCGTCATCGACAATCATGCCGATAACCAGTGCCAGCGCTGTCATGGTAATGATATTCAGGGATAGTCCCATTGCCTGCATGACCGCCAGCGTCGCCAGCAAACTGATTGGAATAGTGAAGCAACTACCAGCGCTGGTCTGATTGCCCCGAGGAACAGATATAGCACTAGCAAGACCAGCCCTG
The DNA here is from genome assembly GCA_964645625.1 of uncultured Zetaproteobacteria bacterium. Lineage (GTDB taxonomy): Bacteria > Pseudomonadota > Zetaproteobacteria > Mariprofundales > Mariprofundaceae > AB-137-C09. Next base: position 9,139 of record CAZYAI010000020.1, on the reverse strand, counting down.
CTCCCAGCCAGACATCCTGCACGATCTCACCCTTAGCGCGAGCAATGATTTCGGACTGGTCGTAGAATTTTTTCACGCTGGATGAGGGCGGCAACTGACTGTTCAAATGCTTCAGGGCAGTGTCAACAGCGCGCACCACATCCAGCGCGTTGGCTCCGGGCTGCTTGCGAACCAGCAGAGCCACAGCGGGACGCCCATCGCCGTGAACAGCATAGTGTTTCGGCGCGCGTCCTTCTCGAATATCAGCGATATCCTGCAACAGCAGCGGTTGCGAACCTGACGCCAGAGGGATCTCCACATGGCGCAGATCATCGAGTGAACGAATGCGATCGTCCGAACGCACCACCCATTCGCGTCCGCCATCGGCAGCGTAACCCGCAACATCCACCTGGTTGACTAATTGCAGCGCCTGTTCGATATCAGGCAGGCGCAGGTGCAGGCGCATCAGGGATTCAGGCTTCAGGTGCACCACAAAAGCTCGCCTATCACCACCCAGCAGATCAATTTTCGCCACGCCGGAGACCTGAGTCAGTCGGGGGATCAAGTGGTTGTGAACCGCATTAAACAGGTCAACAGGATCGCCAGCAGAGGTGATGGTATAGCCCGCCACCCCCTGGAGCGTCGTGCCGATCTGCTCCAGCCGTGGTACAATGCCCTGCGGCAGCGTAGCAGATACCTGAGCAAGGCGTGCTTGCACCAACTGGCGCGCATCATTGACGCTGGTACCCCAGTCAAACTGGATGCTGACTTGAGAGATACCCTGCGCCGATGTTGAAGCGACCCGGTGTACCCCAGTGATCCCCTGCATGGCCGATTCCAGCGGTCTGCTAATCAGCTGTTCAATATCCGGCGCAGACGCGCCAGGCAGATGCGTGATGATATTGACAACCGGCACATCCAGATCGGGCAACAAGTCGACTGCCATACGCTGCCAACCCTGAATGCCTGCCACGACAATGAGGATCAGTCCCAGTGCCAGAAGCAGCGGGCGTCGGATGCAGCTTTCAATGATGCGAGATAACATGTTTAGCAGATACCTTTAATCAGGGGCATGGTAATTTTTTCCGAAATCCTGATAGAGCAGCTCATACACGCCCTCTGTCACGACCACTTCGCCACCGCGCACGCCGCCAGTCACCTCTACCCAATCGTGATCACGAGCTCCGATCCTGATCGGTTGCTTGCGCAATTGATCACCATCGCGAACAAACAGATAGCTTTCGCCCATCTCATCACGGGCAATTGCCGATGCTGGCACAGCCATGCCAGTATGCGTCAGCTTTAGCTCACCAGATAGCTGCATCCCTGGTGTCAGTGTTTTGAGTGCACTACCCTCAATCCAGACCTGTGACGCGCCCCGGGGATCTCGCTCTGGCATCACAGTCGCAACCGTAGCATGGAGAACGCCATTCGGGGTATGAATCAGAGCACCTTCTCCCTCCAGTCGCATCCCCGTCGGCGCGAATAGCGTCGCCTGAATGCGCACATGATCAGGGTCGACGATAGTAGCGAGTATCATGCCGCTGCTCACATATTGACCAACATGCACTGTGCGTGCTGTAAAGACGCCCCTCACCGAAGCAGTGATTTTGGATCCAATATGCATGTTGGTCACTGCCTGTCTGGCTGCGGCCACATGAGCTTGTGCCAGAAAGAGTGCCTGTTCTGCCTGATTCACCTGTTCGTTGGTAGCCAGACCCTGTTGGCGCTGATTGCGCTTGAGTTGCAGGTTTTTCCCAGCAGTCGCCTCCTCATTGGTAGCCTGTTTCAGTTGTTGTTGCAGATTCAATGCACTGCTTTCCACCTCTTTGCCTGCCAGCGTGAACAGTACCATTCCCTGTTCCACCGCTGTTTCATCCGCAACATTGATGCTGACAATCAGACCGTTCACTCTGGCCGGAATCGTGATCCGTCGGATACTTTTGACCTGCCCAAACCAGTTCAATGAGGTGACAAAACGATGGGCTGTTTCCACGTTTGCTGTCGTAACAGATTCCGATAACGGTTTGGCATAACCCGTCTGAATCATGTAGCACGCACAGAGAGAGATGAGTCCACGAATAAAAATCCTCATGTTGAGCCCTCGTAAGCATGGTCAATCACCAGTCCAGCCCGCCGATCCAGCAGATAGAGCAACACGGGCAACACCAGCAGCACCAGCGGAAACTGTGCCATCAGTCCGAATACAATAGCAATCGCCATCGGTTGCAGCATTGCACTACCCTCCCCCAGCGCCAGTGCCAGCGGCATCAGCGCCAGAATGGCGGCCAGACTAGTCATAGCGATGGGGCGGAACCGATTGCGTCCGGCCTGGATATAGTCAGGCAGGCGATGCATATCCGACAGGCTGATTCGGCGGAATTCGGAATAGTAGAAAATCGCTGTTTCAGTAACGATACCGACAATCATGGTCAACCCCATCATTGAAGTGATATTCAACTCCGTGCTGGTAATACGCAAACCGAGCAAAACCATGCCCATGGCCAGCAGGGGCATGCTGAGGATCGCCAGTGCCGCCCTGAATCGCTCATAGAGAAACAGCAGCAGAACCAGCACCAGCGCGACAGCGGCAACAAAAACCTGCATCAGGCCACGAAATGCTTTTTGCTGCTCCAAATAGAGACCGCCCAGTTCAACCCGGATGCTGGAGGGGATGAGATCGGATGCCAGCATAGTTTTTACCTCCGCCATAACCGAACCCATATCACGACCGGAAATGCGCCCAGTCACCGCCACCATGCGTTTCAGATTTTCCCGCGTAATTTGGGGCTGACCAGTAAGCACCCGGATTGATGCAATGCGTTTGAGCGGCAACCAGTGACCATCGGGCGCCTGCAGGGTCATGCGTTCCAGCTTTAATACCGAATCGCGATCGGCAGCCGGCGTCCACAAACGCACGCCAATCATCTTCTGCCCCTGTTGAACGCTCGTGGTAACCTGCCCGGACAACAGGGTATTGAGCTGTCGCGTCACCGCATCGGGATCCAGTCCATCCAGAGCTGCCTTGGCGCGATCAACTTTCACAATCAGTGAATCACCAGCAATCACAATGCCGTCGCGCACATCCACTACGCCCTGAATGTGGGTCACAGCCTCGGCGACTTTGGGAGCTAAATCCATCAGCTGCCGCTGGTCATCGCCGTATAGTTTGATTTCAATCGGCTGCGGCACCGCAGTCAGATCGCCAATCAGATCCTCCATCAATAACGCCAGATCGATATCCAGTGCTGGCACCTGTTGATGAATACGCTCGCGCACATCATCCATGATGACTTCAATTCCGCGCCGTGGAAATCCTTTCAACCGAACAAAAAAGTCGCCTTCATTGGCTTCGGTAATAAACCCGCCAAGCGCAGCCCCGGTGCGCCGCGACCAGGTATCCACCTCGGGTACCTGTTTGAGGATTGTTTCCACTTTGGCAACCAGCCGATCTGTCTCACGCAGTGACATGCCTGCCGGAGCGACATAATCGAGCACAAAGCCGCCCTCATCCATGTGCGGCATAAAACCGCTGCCCACCCCGCGATAGCCGACATAGCCTGCTGCCAGCAAAGCAAGGACAATCGGCAACAGAATAACTGGTCGGGATAACAGTTTGTTCAGCCCACCCTCGTACAGTTTGAGTATCCTTTTCTGCCATGGCCCTTCATCTTCTGCTTCTGCATCTTCCCGTCGCAACAGATGCGCGGCCAATAACGGTACGGCCAGCCACGCAACCAGAAAGGACACCACCAGCGAACAGGCCATGGTGACCGAAAGCGCCTTGAAAAAAGCACCGGTCACACCGCTCAGAAAGGCCAGCGGCAGAAAAATAATTGTGGTCGCCATCGATGATCCTGCTAGCGGATGAAAGAAATCCGCAGCAGCCACCATTACCCCTTGCGAAAAATCTGTTCCACTTCCCTTGCGCTGCCGTACCTGACGCATAATCTGCTCAATCATGACGATGACATCATCAATCACCAGCCCGACTGCCGCTGCCATGCCTCCCAGCGTCATAATATTGAAGTTAAAGTGAAACAGATCGATCATCAGCACACTGGTTGCAAAAACAGCTGGCACCGCCACAACCATGATCAGGGTAATGCGCAGGTTGCGCAGAAATCCAATCAACACCAGTGCTGCCAGCAGGACACCAATCAGAATCGCATCGCGCACGCTTTTGGCCGATGCCAATATCAATTCGCTCTGGTCATACCAGCTGTGCACATTGACCCCCGCAGGCAATTGTCCTTTCAACGCGGAGAGACGAGCTTTGACATCATCGGCAATCTGCACCGTATTACCGCCTGGTTGCTGATAGACCATAAACAGCACACTATCGTTTGCATCGGCAGTCACCCGAATCCATTGGGGTGTGGCGGCGCGCGACACGCTTGCAACATCCTCCAGCTCAACGATACCATTTGCGCCGCTTTTCAACACCGTGTGCCTGATCGCGTCAATGTCGTCAAAACGCGTGTCAGCAATGGTTAGAAACAGTTTATAGCGATCTTCGAGTTTTCCGACAGTCGTCAGCACATTGCTCGCGGCCAGTGCCGAGGCCACCTGTTGCATGCTAATGCCAAAGGCATGCAGACGTGCAGGATCCATTTCAACCCGGTACTCCTCCTGATTGCCGCCGAGCACGCCAACACGCGCTACACCATCAATGGCCGAGAGCAGGGGAACCAGTTGATACATCGCCATATCACGCAGCTTCACGGCAGAGACCCGATCCGAAGTCAGACTGTAGGCGATGACAGGGAATACGGTGGGATCCATGCGCCGCACCGTGAAATCGGTGCCAGGCGGGAATTGCGCCTGAATCTGGTTGAGTGCCGCAGACACCTGCAGAGATGCGGACACCATATCTGTGCCCCAGTCGAAATTCACCGAAATATCCGCACTGCCCCGGCTGGTGTTGGAGCGAAGATCCTTTACGCCGGGTACAGACCTGACCGCCATCTCAGCCAGACGTGTAACCTGGATCTCCATCTGCTCAGCCGGCCGATCCCCGGTATTCAGCGACACGACCACACGCGGAAAGGTGACCTGAGGAAAGAGGCCGACCGGCATTTGAAAAGCGCGTGCGGCTCCCATCGCCGCTAGAATCAGCAGCAGCGTCAGCAATGATCGGCGATGGCTGAATATCCAGTTGGAGAAGCTCACGGCTGATCCTGAGTGACTGCCGAATGATCCAATATGTTCACGCGGTCGCCATCATGCAGCTCGGATGCGCCACTGCTCACCACCATCTGCCCTGCAGTCAATGCGCCGCTGACCACCACCAAGTCGCCCGAGTCCAGCAATACGCGGACAGGAACAGCAGATATCATTCCCTCATGTACGCGCATGACGACAACTGCTTCCCCGCGTTGAACCAGGGCGGAGCTTGCAACCGTCAGCGTATGCGGTATCGATCTGCCGGAAATATCTGCCGCAACGATCGTGCCGGGTAAAAACGGTTTGGTCTGTTCGCCAGACAAACGCACCAGCACATCAACCAAGCGTGTTTGCGGGTTCACCGCGTGCAACACGCGATCCACCTTTGCATGAACCTTGCGATCTGGGGACAGCGCGCTCTGAAGCAGCACTGTATTCCCCGTTTTGATCTGATTGATATCTGCAGGCTCCACTCCGAGAATTACCTTTAAGCGATCTGGATGCCCGAGCTGCATCAGCGTGGTTCCAGCTGTGATGCGTTGCCCAGCCTGAACCGAGACCGAAGCCACAACCGCATCGGAGGCAGCTCGAATCTGGTGAATCGATCTGCCAAACCCCTGCTTGCGCAGTTGATTCAGTTGTGTACGAGCCGTGCTTAATGCTTTGTTTGCAACAGCCAACTGCGATTTGGTCGCCAGATGGTCAGCCAGCATTTTTTTGATGCGGTTAACTTCCGACTCAGCATAGTGAACACTGCTCAATGCCTGCTGATAGGCCGATGCGACCGATGGATCAACCGCAATTTCAGCGATGGTTTCTCCTTTGCGAACCGGTTCACCGGCCAGCAAAGGGAGGCGAATGACCTGTCCGCTGTACGGCAGATTGATATTCTCGAGAGTGGCATCATCGAATCCGACCTGCCCATACACATGCAATTGCTCATGCACATCTTTCTCGACGACAGGGGAAACACGCACCTGATAGACAGCCGCCCCTTCATCCGCACTGGCTACAGGCGAAAAAGCCATGGTGAACATGCACACGCCAAGGAGTCTTAGTATTGAGAAATAAGGATATATTCTGTTCATTCATGCACTCCTGCAGACAGAGGCAGTGATCCCGTTAAGGTATCCAGCGCAACCGACTGTTCCAGTACAGCCTGCTCAAGCAGGAGTACCTTCATACGCTGGGCGAAATGACTGCTTTGTAAGGTCGTATAGGTCAGCATATCCACGTTACCGCCCGAAAGCGCCTTGTGCATGCGCTGCATCATCGAATTCAAATCAGGCAGTTTATCCTGCAAGGCTCTCAACTCATCAAACGCCAGTTGCTGATCGCTGATAAGCCGGGCTGCTTCAACCCTAGCAGCCGTCAAACGATCCCTGTATTCCGCCCGCAAACGACTGCGCGTGGCTCGCGCCATGGCGATATTGCCGCGATTGCCATTCAACAGCGGCAGATTCAGATTGATGAATGGCCCCAGTGTCCAGACTTTGCCAGTATCTCTCAAACTGTTTGCACCAATGGTAATGCTGGGAAACTGGGCTAAAATTTGCTGATGCACCATCGCTTCCTGTGCCGAATATCCAGCTTTTAATGCCATAAGATCAGGCCGTTTATGATCAAGATTGTACAGCAAATCCTGCAGTTTCGTTCCATCGACAGGTGCGTGCATCATCGCTGACAGCTCATCTTCAGGCACACTCAGCGACAGCCGTGCCAGAGGCGAGAGCTCCAGCAATAGCTTCAGATTATGCAGGGTTGTACTCTGCTGTCGTTTGGCTTCAAACCAGGCGGCTTGTGCATCCATTATGGCGGTGCGCGCCAGCCCTTCGGCATCAATCGTCGCGTTGCCCTGCTGCAATGCCTGTTGTTCTATTTTCCAGTTCTTCTGGGTTTGCAAAAACTGGCTGTGAGTCAATTTAACTTGTTGTTGCTGCATCAATGCACGGCGATAGAGCATGCGAGCCTGCCCGATCACCTGCCACTCCTGCCAGAGTACCTGCAAATAGGTAACCCTTGCCTGACGGGTAGCCGTGCTTTGCCGTGCACCGCGCATCATCAGGGCTTGCAAATCAAAGCCAAGTCCAATGCCATACGCGGTGAATAACGTCGGATCGTTTCCGCGCGGGAAATCGGCTGACACATTCAGCTGCGGATCAGGCAACAGCCCAGCCTGTATCAGCTGCGCATTAGCCTCGTTTAATTGGGTTTGAACAGCTGTCAGATGCGGATTATTCAGCACGACCAGTTGAATGATTTCATTCTCATTGAGACCGTCCATCAAATTTATATTGTCACTGCGCCATGCCCTGGGCAGTTCAGTGTGTCGCGATGCGTCTGTTTTAAGTTGTTCAACCCCGAGGCGAAGCGCATCTGTTGCATCCAGCTTTATAGGCTGGTATGTGGCACAACCGCTGAGAAAGCCAATCAAACACAAACAAAACAGTATGTTACATCGCTTCCTGTTTCTCGCCCACGCTTCCATGACCTTCACCGCTAATCGATATGAAAAAAGGATTCAATGTCATCAACCAAATCCAGTTCTCTCTTCGACAATGCTATAAGTTTATCTGGGTCTGATTCTTCCAGCATGCGTTGAATGACCGGATCAACCTTTTTTACAAGCGTTTGACCATCGTGTTCATTTAACAGAAACTTGATATTTCCCCATGTCTGGTGCAATTCTGCCCTTCTGGCTTTAAGCAATGCTTCATGATGTAGCGATTTTGATGGATACCTGTTTAACAACAATATCTCCCGACCAAGATAATCCATCCAAGCCACGTTCTTCTGGTTAGCAGAGCTAAATTTGGTAGCTATAATTAACTGTCCTGAAAACTGATTGATGGCATTCGCCAAAGCTGGCAAATCATCCATTTCGTCCATCTCCAGCGAGATTAAATCAAACCAGGAATTGAGCATGGCTAATTCCCTGTCCTGAAGGCTGCTTTTCGTGGGCAAATTATTCAGTTTTTCCATCGAACTATTTAATGTGCCATACAGTGAATGCAGTTTGTGTATATCTTTAACTTCAAGCGCATCCAGCATATCTTCAGCTGGTGATTCCATCGCACCTAAAGTATCCATGAGTTGCAGATTGGAAATAGGTTGGGCAAGCAGAGAAACGCTACCCAATCCAATAACCAACAGTGCAACAACCGCTCGTTTAACTATCTTCATGATCTTTACTCCTTTTTGCTGACCACATAACTTCTTCACCCTGCATCGCTTCATCCTCTTGATAGAAGGGGGATATTCGTTTTATTTCAGTATGTCCAGCCCAAATATGGGCTATAACCATACACACGTGACCAATCACATAGACCCATAACAAGTTGGATATCAAAGAATGAGCATGCATAAGAAACTCGGTTTCGTGAAGAATGACTGCAGGTTCCCCACCAGGAATACCTACCCAGATAGCAAAGCCAGAAACAGCCATAAACGTTATCACAAGCACCCCCATCATCGAAACAAGTTTCGCCAAATGATTATCTGGTGGTGGCAAAGTCGTTTTGCCAGTCAATGCAGATAAAAAATCTGGAACAAGCGATATGGACTGCACCCAATGATCGCGATTAAATAAAATCGACATATGCGAATGGCCTTTGTTTCGAAAAAACACAGACCACATGAAATAAACAACAACTATCGCTGCAACGGCAAATCCACCTATCTCATGCGCTTCCATCATATTTCGCCCGAACGCATCACCATTCTCATCTGGCGGCAACAAAAACAGGGCAGTGGTTAGTTGATACACTGCCCCTAGAGCAACGCCGGCATGAAGCCAGCGGGTAAGTGATGAATAATACGAATATTTATTCTTTTTCAAAATCGCCACCATGCACCTTCTTCATCCCATCCTTATCATCTGCTGAGGCATCCGCTATCGTACAAACAGGTGCAAAAGATATTATCCATGCCGCAACATATATTTTTAGTATATTGTAAGTCATTTCATCCTCCTTGTTTCTCAAACAAGCTTCTT
>CAZYAI010000019.1:0-43506 GCA_964645625.1 uncultured Zetaproteobacteria bacterium | reverse complement strand
GGACTTGATCTGCAATCCAGAGAACGGACGCAAGACTGGATACTGCATCAAGTGCAGTATGACCGAAGGAAACCACGTCATTGCGGACTTGATCCGCAATCCAGAGAATAGACGCAAGACTGGATACCGCATCAAGTGCAGTATGACTGAAGGAAACCACGTCATTGCGGACTTGATCCGCAATCCAGAGAACAGACGGAAGACTGGATACCGCATCGGGTGGGCTTTCCGTTTAAGGCGGGACAAAAGCAATATGGATATGCGAAACATACAAGGTTGTGGTTGAGGTACGAAACCCAACTTTAAAACAACAATACGTTATTTAGGCTATGCTTCTTTGTTGGGTTTCGTGCCTCAACCTAACCTACATGGTGGTCTTGTAGTGTACGTGCGTCCCGTCTTAAAAGGGAAGCCACCTGAATGACTATGGTCGCTTTGATGACCTTAAAGCAAGCGTCGATAAACAAAAAGCCAAAGTCTATTTTGAAGTACATGAAGGACAAAGTATTCCGCCCTTCAGGGTGAATGTTAGAGCCGAACAGTTGTTGCGTGACTTTGTTTTGAAAGGTGGTTTTGAGCTTTCTTGATGCGCTGCGGTTTAGCCATGCTTAGCGTGGGTGATTTTGCTAGTACTTTTAACTATTTACAGTTTTCGTGATGTTTTTATGCTTGGACGATTCAGTTTACTGGGGAACTCGGGAGGTTGTCATGAAAACATGGATTATCGCATTGTGCTTATTGTGTGTGGGGCAAACGTCGGCATACGCCGCTGAATATGGTGTGCGTTTGGGCGGAATGGCGTTAACGCCATCAGGTACAGCATCGTTAGCTACAGGTGTGTTGCCTGCTACTACGTTGGACCTGCAACAAGATATGAAGCTTAACAAAGACACGCTGCCTTATGGTGAGCTTTCTGCCGAATGGAGCCAACACGGATTTTATCTTTCTTGGGTTAAAACATCGTTGCGCGGCACTTCCAATCGTGCGCCGTTTAACTTTAATGGTAACACTTTTTCTGCTGGTCCTTACCAGTTCAATGTAGATTTGCGTATGTTGGATGGTGGTTTCACTTATTATCCGCTGTTTATTGATCGCGATACATGGCGTTTGCGTTTGGGCGCGGAACTTGCCGTGAAATCGCTGCGTACCCGTGTGCAGGTGAAAGACACGGTGATTGCACAGGATGTATCCAATTCGGCGATGATTCCCAGCTTTGGCATACGTGGTGATATTGGTGTTAAAACGTGGTTTACGCTGCGTGGGCGATACTCCAGTTTTCGTATGAATGGTAGCAGCTTAAAAGATATTGAAGGCATGTTAGATATTAACCCGCTGGTTTGGTATAGCGATATTTATACGGTGAACTTGTTTGCCGGCTACCGTCAGCTTCAAGTGAAGCTTAATGCTCAAAACAATGGTCAATTACAAACGGATACAACGCTAAAAGGACCGATCTTCGGTCTGCGCTTGTTCTATTAGGCGGTTCTAATCATGCGTTTATTACTAAGCTTCCTTACCCTTGTTTTATTAAGTAGCTGCGTAGCCACTGATAATCCTACCGTCGATGGCTTTGGCACACCCACGATTACCGCTTGCGGTATTGTTCCTGCCGAAGATGGCGCGACCTATGTGCCGCAACGTCCGCAGTTGTTTAATGGTCGTTTGCACCCTGATGTGTTTTATGCTGGTTGGTCACAGCTCGATACGCGCAACGATTTGCGCAAACCGACCACGGGTTACGATGGCAATACGGCTTATGAAGACAAACTATTCGTCTCTCGCGAGCAGCCCGATGGCACGGTGCGTACATGGCAGCTATTGCCTGCGCGCAATGTGGATTGCACCGATGCGGGACGGGTGAGAATCCACAGTTTTGATGTCGCCCCTGATGGTCGTCACCTGTACATTTCTATGCGTCAAGGTGCAGACACCAACCTCGGTATTTACGAACTGAATATTAATACCCGCGCTTTGCGCAAAATAAGCTTGCAGAACAATATTCATTTTATCACTCCAACTTATGTCGGCAACGATCCTTATACTGGTCACCCTATGCTGTTTGTTGGTAAGACGGTGACTGGCGCAGAAATCCCTCTTAATTATGGCGCAGTGTTACGTGATGAGTACGACCGCCAACCCACCACCTTGATTCATAAAATGGATGCATTAACAGGCGATGTAGTGCGTATTGGTTTTAATAACTCACATCAACAAGACCCTGTATTGATTCATCATAATGGTTTGCCCTTGGTTGTGTTTACCCAATGGGAGCATCAGGCGACCGTGAACCGTTTTAGTCTGTGGAAAATGCAGATTGATGGCAGTGATAACTTTACCTTTTATGGGCAAGAATCGGCGACAGATAAACTTGCTATGAACTTAACGCAACCGCGTGAAATTCAATCAGGTCCTTACCAAGGTTATGTCTTGATGACTCAAGGTAGCCGTCCTTTGGCGACCAACCCCTTTGCTTTAGAAGGGGATATTGTGATGACCAAACGGGTGAATTTGGATATTCGCAGTCCACGTGTTTACCTAGAACAAGTCAGCAGTAACACGGTGAATGATAACCTTTCACGCAACCCCGAACATTATAACGATCAAGCATTTGTTTATGCTTATCGCGCCAATAAAGATGTCACCTACAATGTCTTTACGCGTGATTTTACACCTTTGGGTCAAGGTGCGCGCAAACAACTGAGTCCGACCAGTAACTTTTACCACTTTGTACAACCACGCAGCTATTACCCACCTACGGCAGTCAATAACGCGCCGACCAATGGTAGCTTGGGTCAAAGTCGTACCTCGTTTACCAATACGGCACTCAATGGCAGTTCAGGCTTTTTGGTGCAAAACCTCGCCAGTTCCGATAATGGCGTGCAACACCAGTTGCGCGGGGTGAACGCCACCGAACTTTCGATGCAGTTTTTCATTCCATCCCATACCTTGGATAACTCGCAAGCTATTGGTAAAATGACTGGTGTACTTAGCCCTGAACTCAGCGTACCTGCCAGTGGTTTTATTAGCCCCGAAGCAGATGGTTCATTTGGTGCGGTAGTCAAAAATGGTCTGTATGTTTGGAAGGTGAATAAACGCTTTAACTTACAAGGCGCGAATGTGTGGATTCCTGTACGTGCTGAACGTCAAGAAGTGAGCTTTGTTCCCAATCGCGTGAATGCTTGTAACCAGTGTCACCAGGAACGCTCGCAAGCCAACTTCCAATTTTACCAAGCTTACAACAGTACTGCTGGGCAAAAAATGGCAGGTAATTTAGCAGGTGTAGCCAATGTGGCAGGGTATGATGCTTATGCTAACGTACCTGATTTCCATAAAGATATTGTACCGCTATTGACCACGCCAAATGCTGTGTCTGGTCGTAGTTGTGCGTCTTGCCATAACGATGGCAGCCATTTGAATTTGGCGAATCATACAGGGACTGATTCACAAGTGCCTGCATGGTTGGCTTTGCTCTCCCAAGCGCATACCACCAGTGTGACTGGGGCGTTGATTCCTTACGTGAATGACTCGATCAATCCTATGGGGATGGATAATCAGTATCATCCTGCTCCCTTCCTGTGGTCGTTGTTGCTCAATGACGATTTAACCGTGCCACCTGATGCCACACACCCCAATAACGCCAGCCGTAATTTGGATCGTGCGGGTGATTATGGTGCGGTGTATGATGCCAATGTACTGGCGGATATTACTGCGATCAACGCGCAATATGACCATAGTAAGCATTGGACGGCAGCACAAACGCAAGCGTTTATTACCTACACCAGCACCCAATCGCGGGTCGGCTTGAGTAACCGTATTCAGTTCACACCGAACCAATTATCGGTCAACAGTGTGGCGGCGCAACGCGCTTACCAAGTGATGGTGAAACGTTGCTTCCAGTGTCATAGCAACAGTAAAAACAGCTTGGCCGATGCCTTGCGCCCCTTGGAAACCGCTGCTGTTGGCTTCCCGCTGAAGAAACGCTTTAACGATGCAACCAAGATGCGTGAACGCAATCATCGTTTTGTTGTTGATGGGCATATCCCTTACATGACGGATATGATGTTCTCCAAGCTTACATGGCAAAGCGATGTCACAGCTTCGATGAGCAGAACCATGCAATCAGCGCGGCGTATGTTGGACTTTAACGATCTGCCTAATTCGCCATTGTTCCGTTATGCCACGGCAACGGGCTTGGATGCTGCGACCGTGCAACATGCCCCTGTTCTCGCCGTTGGTAGTGCCGACTATAACGACCTTTACACATGGGCAAGTGGCGGTGTGAATACCAATCAAGCCCCGACCTTGGTTCAACCAGCTACGCCGATTGTGATTCAAGAGTATGCGCCGCCGATGTGGCAAGGCCCTATCAGTTGGAGTGATGCTGATGGTGATTTGGCGCAGATGAAGATGCGTCCTGTCAATGCCGCAGGTTATGATATGAACGATTCTATGGTGGCGTTTGATTACTACAGCTTTACCCAAGCGGCGATTCAAAGCTATGCTATTTTGGGTGATCGTGGTCAAAAGCAGTTAGAGTTTATTTTGACTGATGGGCTGGAAACAGCAGTGCAGCGCGTGCCTGTCACCGTGACCAGTGATTACGTTGTACCACCACCGATGCCAACGCTGACCAATGATTTTTATGCCTTCTACACCGTGAAGGCGGATAATTCTTTGCATCGCATCGACAAGGCAGGGGTGGATACCGTCGTCGGTATTATTCCTGCGAACACCTTAACATGGGCAACGGTGTACCGCAGAGCCGACCGTGGTTGGTTGTTTTTTAACGATCAAGCCAATCAAATTGTGTATGTGGTGGATGAAACGAATGCTCAGATTATCACCCGCATTCACATGAACCATCAACCCAATGCCGATCGTGCTGGGCATAAGCAGACCACCTATTTGCTATGGTGGCGACCTGCTGACCCTTACACGGGCAACCCTGGCGAACTGCAAGCGATTATGGAATCGAAGTTGGCGCAGTTTGCTAGTAATAATGGTGATTTCTACGTTGGTTTGATTGATGCAACAACCTTAGACCAGCAAGTGGCAGCCAATGTGCAAAACATTACCGTTGTACCGCAATGGCGTACCAAGATGCAGGGCAAGAACTATGTTGCTGCTTACGCATGGCGCAATGCGACCTTTGCGACCCAATTGGTGGTTCAGGGTGTCGATCAGCTACATGCGTTGAATTTGGTGACGGGTAAAACCAAGGGCTTTGGTGCTTTCACCTTTGCCGCTGACCCTTATTCCACCGCACCAGCAGCGACGTACCAAAACGTTCGTGCAGTGGTGGTGGCGCAAGATGGTGGCTTCTTCGGTTTCAATCAAGACATTAACAATCAAGTGACGATGTTTAATTTTGACCCTGTGACCAAAACGCAACAACCCGTAGCGTTGCCACCAGCATGGGTGCAGCAGTACATTCAAAGTATTCAGACCCGTGCAACGCCATTCTTGGTGATTGGTCCGCGTATATAACGCCTGCACTCACCTTATAAGTGGAACTTTAAAACACCTCCGTTCATCGCGGGGGTGTTTTTTTGCTTGTTTGTGGTTGTTAGTCATGACGTGATTTCTCTGTGTCATGCCGCGCTTGATGACTCCCCGTTTAAGATGGGGCAAAAGCAATATGGCTATGCGTGGCATCGTAGGTTGGGTTGAGGCACGAAACCCAACAAAGGAGCTGTTTGCCTAAATTATAATCACATTCCAGCTATAAAATAGGCAAGTGCGTATTTGTTCGTATAAAATACATTCCTGATATAATCCCTTACTTTTCAACAACTTAAAATCATTCTTCCTGCTTCTTCAAAGTTGGCATGTTCATTGCTTATGGTCATCAAGTACAACATACCTTGGGGTATGTCACCATTAGGAGCATCTTTATGAAAAAACTTCCTTTATCTCTTTTACTCTCTGGCTCGATGCTGTTGGGTGTCGGTTCTGCTACAGCGGAGGAAATCACGGACGCAGGTTTAGTCGTCAGTGGTGATGTTGGTATTGCCAGCCAATACATATGGCGCGGTGTAACCCAAACCAATGGCAAAACAGCTATTCAAGGCGATCTTGGCGTTGCCCTTGGTGATGCGTCTGCATCGGTGTGGTTCTCCAATGCTTACCCTTCCACTGCACCACAGTTTGGTGGTCGTGATGTAGTCGAATTTGATTGGACCTTAGATTACTCCAGCAGCTTCGGTGATAGTGGCGTGGGTTATTCCGTAGGTGCAATTGGCTATACCTATTTGTATGACGCAGCATCTAACTTCCCCGAGATTTATGCTGGATTGTCCTATGGCCCTGTTTCTCTAACGGCGTATTACAACCTGAAAGATAGCTTTAATAAGGCCTATTTGCGTGGTGATACATGGGTGGATTTATCAGCCGATGCATCGCTTGGTGGCTTTGACCTTTCTGGCACGGTTTCTTATGCCAAGTGGAAAAAAGATGTGGTGAATCGTCCCGTGGCAACGTCATTTAAGAGTGGTACCAGTGTGATTACTTTAGGTGGCAGCAAAGATGTTGACCTTGGTGCAAGCACGATGACACCAGGCTTCACTGTAACCCTTCCTGTTGCCAAGAAAGACCCCGCAGGCAATCGCAATATTTATGGCGTAAGCGTGCAAAAAGAGTTTGTCGCCAGCGTGAACTTCACTTACTAAGAAACAGGGGCGGATGCCCGGCAAGAAATCCGCCCCTTACCCTCAAATCTTTAAGTTTATTAACATGTAACAAGCAATTCAAGGGAGCAGTACTATGAAAAAAATTACCGCAGTCATCAAGCCATTTAAGCTCGATGATGTGAAAGATGCCCTAGCAGACCTCCATGTAACGGGTTTGACCGTTATTGAGGTGCGTGGCTACGGTCGCCAAAAAGGGCATACCGAATTATACCGTGGCGCAGAATACAGCGTTGATTTCATCCCTAAAACCGAGGTCACCACAATCGTTGATGACGAGCAAGTGGATGGTGTGGTTGAAGCAATCATCAACGCTGCGCGTAGTGGTAAGGTGGGTGATGGTAAAATCTTTGTCAGCGATGTGGAGCGTGTTATTCGCATCCGCACCGGCGAAGAAGATAACGAAGCGTTACAATAAAAGGAGCAGTCATGGAAGCATTATCATCGGATATTTTACAAACGAAATACGCGTTAGATACGTTTTATTTCTTGGTCATGGGTGCTTTTGTCATGTGGATGGCAGCAGGCTTTGCCATGCTTGAAGGAGGCTTGGTTCGTTCTAAAAACACGGCTGAGATTCTCACCAAAAACATTGTGCTGTATGCCATATCATGTGTGATGTATATGTTTGTGGGCTATAACATCATGTACGGAACAGCCGATCCTAACTGGATACCTGATTTGAGCTTTGGTTTAGGGGCAGACAATGACCCTAAAGCAGTATTGGCAGGCGGTGATGGCGCACCTTATTACGCCAAAATGGCTGACTTCTTCTTCCAAGTGGTGTTTGTGGCTACTGCGATGTCTATTGTCTCTGGTGCTATTGCAGAGCGTATGAAGTTGTGGTCATTCTTTGCCTTCGCCGTTGTGATGACGGGCTTTATTTACCCAATCCAAGGCATGTGGAAATGGGGCGGAGGCTTCCTTGACGCACAAGGCTTTGTTGATTTTGCTGGCTCTGGCGTGGTTCATATGTGTGGTGCAGCAGCAGCTTTAGCCGCCGTGTTATTACTTGGTGCGCGTAAAGGTAAGTACGGTAAAAATGGCGAAGTGAACGCCATACCTGGCTCTAATATGCCGATGGCAACCTTGGGAACATTCATCTTATGGTTGGGTTGGTTCGGGTTTAACGGCGGTTCGGAGTTGAAAGTATCGGACATTGCTGAAGCTAATTCCGTGGCATTGGTTTTTGTTAACACCAATATGGCAGCGGCTGGTGGCGCGATAGTCGCATTGATTGTATCGCGTTTATGGTTCGGTAAGGCAGATCTGACGATGGCATTGAACGGTGCTTTGGCAGGCTTGGTATCGATTACCGCGCAACCACTCACGCCATCGCCTGAACTGGCAACTTTAATCGGTGGTATCGGTGGTATGCTGGTTGTTGCATCAATTATCACCTTGGATCGCACCTTTAAGTTGGATGATCCTGTTGGTGCTATTTCTGTTCACGGTGTTTGTGGTATCTGGGGTCTGTTAGCCGTTTGTTTGAGTGACCCAACAGCGCATCTTGGCAGTCAACTATTGGGTATCGGTGTGATTTTTGCTTGGGTATTTACAGCAAGCTTTGCCACATGGTTTATCATTAAAGCAGTGGTTGGTATTCGCGTCAGCGAAGAAGAGGAGTACGAAGGTTTGGATGTGAGCGAATGTGGGCTAGAAGCCTACCCTGAATTTTCAACATCCAAAAAATAATCGTCTAGGGTCTCGTCCCAACAACGATACCGCTTTTGGTGCATACAACACCCACCCAAATAGTATGCACCAAAAAAAGGGAGGCTTATACAAGCCTCCCTTTTTGTTTATGTCCGTTTTAGACGTTACATACCTGCTTATCTGTTGCATGACCTTGTAGTAAGGGAATGCGATCATAGAGCAGTGGCACGATGAATAGGGTTAGGGCAGTGGATGCTACTGTACCAAATGCCATTGATACGCCTAAACCACCGAATACAGGGTCAGAAATCATGACTGCACTGCCTGCAACGACGGCAAGCCCTGTTAAAATAATGGGGCGGGTGCGTGCAGCACCAGCTTCGAGTACGGCATCACGTACACTGTAACCACGGCGACGATAGTCCAAAATAAAATCTACCAGCAGTGTGGAGTTGCGCACGACAATGCCTGCTAAAGCAATCATCCCGATCATGGATGTGGCGGTGAATGGTTGACCTGTGATCCAATGACCTGGGAAAATACCAATCATCGTTAATGCCGTAGGAGCCATGACTAATAGCGGTAAGAGCAAGCCACCATAATAGGCAACCATCAGTAGGTAGATAAGTAACATAGCGACGATGAATGCCGAACCCAAATCACGGAATACATCCAAGGTCAAACGCATTTCACCATCCCATAGCAGTTGGTAACCGAATGTGTCATCTGGTGTGGCGCGTATAAATTGCATGCCTGCGGTGTGCAATGTTTGTTGCGGTAACACTGTTTGCTCATCCAGCTTCCAGTCCATATCCAACACAGGGTACACTTGTGAACCCTGCTTGGGTTCTGCCATGACATACACTACGCCATGACCATCTTTGCTTAAACGCGGTTTGCTGGCTGTTTCTTGCACGATACGGGCGATGGCAGAGAGTTGCACGGGGCCTTGCGAGCCAGAGACATAGATGCGATCTAAATCTGCAACTTGCATGCGTTGTTCGCGTGGTAAACGCACGGTGATTGCAACAGGGTGGCGACTGTTATCGGCATGGACGGTACCGACCGACCAACCGTGGAAGAAATCACGCAATGCATGGGCGAGTTGGCTCATAGAAACGCCTAAGCGCGCTGCTTTTTCTCGGTCGGGTAGGATGCGCCAACGTTGCATGTCATCACCCATAGAGTCATCAACATCAACCACATCCCATGTTTGCTCAAATCGTTCGCGTACTTGCTTGGCGACGGCTTGCCGACCAGCTTCATGGGGACCATAAACTTCTGCCAGCAGGGTGGCACGTACAGGTGGACCTGGCGGATCTTCCACCAGTTTAATGTTCGCCTTGGGGTTGGCTTGTTGTACCGGTTTGAGCATGTCGCGCAGTTGCAACACAATGTCATAGGAGCGGATATGACGCTCTGCTTTGTCGCGTAGGTTAACGCGAATGTCGGCTAACTCGGAACCTTGGCGCAGTACAGCACCGCGTAGCATGCCATTAAAATCAATAGGACCTGCCTGACCAACAAAAGCTTCGTAATCCTTCACCATCTGATGTTGGCGCAATACGTCCCCGATAGCACGCACGACGCGATCGGTCTCTTCTAGCGGTGTGCCTTCGGGTAGGTCGATGGTGATGTTGAAGGTGTTGTTGTTACCTTTGGGTAGCATTTTTAGCTCTACGCTACCAGGGGTCATAGGACCATTGATACCCTGAGGGCGAATAAATTGCCAAGCGGGTTGTAGCATCGCAGCAATAAACAGTAGCAGTACCACCAAGGCAAAAAACCAGCGCAACCAAGCATGTTGGTAAAGTGGGCGAGCCATGCGCAAATAGCTGCGATGCACCCAGTCTTTCGGGCTTTCGTTCTTTTCTTCCATGTTGGGTTCTTTGATTACACAAGGGAGCCAGCGTAGTGCAACCCATGGTGTGAGCATGTAGGCAACGACCAAGGATGCCGCCATTGCAACGGGTACATTAAAGGGAATCGGCCCCATATAAGGCCCCATCATGCCTGTAACAAAGCCCATAGGAATAAACGCCAAGATCACGGCAATGGTTGCGATGATGGTGGGTTTGCCTGTTTCATTGGTGGCAGTGATAATCGCGCCTGCTTTATCTTTGATGCTATGAATACCGTGGTGTAAGTGACGGTGAATGTTTTCAATCACCACAATGGCATCATCGACCAACAGCCCAAGCGATAAAATCAATGCAAACAAGGTAATGCGGTTAATGGTTTGATCTGCGAGTAAGCCCACTGCCAGCACAATGAATAAAATCAGCGGAATATTCATGGTCACAATCGCTGCTTCACGCCAGCCGAGGAAGAACAATAAAATGACTACCACCGAGACAATAGCAATGCCCAAATGCTCGACTAAAAGGTTGACCGCATTATCGGCGCGTTCGCCTGAATCACGGGTGATGTGAACCTGTACATTGCTGGGGATAATGTCGCCTTGCAAGGTGGCGAGTTTTTCGGCGATGCGTTGGGTGACGAATACCGCATTGGTGCCACGTTTTTTGGCTAAGGCGATGGACACGGCGGCCATTTCTGGCTCACCGTGATTGTCAGTCGTAGCAGCAGGACCAAAACCGATGCGGTGAACGGCGGTCACTTCGCTGAGTGTGTCTTGTACGCTGGCAATATCGCGCAGGTAAACAGGGCTGCCCTGCCATGAACCAATAATCAGGCTGGCAACATCGCTGGCAGTGGTTAAGTAGGCATCCAGTACAATCGGCTGAACACGTTGGTCGCCAATCAACGCTCCCACAGTACCACCATGATTTGCTGCTGCTAAGGTAGCATGTAGTTGATCTAACGTGATGTGGTAGGCCGCCATGCGACTGGAATCCAAGATGATTTGTAACTGACGGTCGCGACCACCAATAATATCACCGACGGATACACCTTCGAGCGGTAACAGCAGATCACGAACCCGCTCAGCTAAGGTTTTGAGCATTAAGCCATCCATATCGGGGGACGATAGGGTGATGACAGAGACGGGGACATCATCGACATCCAAGGGTTTGATTAAAGGCTGACCAGCACCAGGTGGCAGGCGATCCATATTGTGCATGATTTTATCATACAGCTTAACCAGGCTCGCTTCTTTGTCTTCGCCAACCTTGAACATCACGGTGACTACGCCGAGTGATTCTTGAGCGATACCAAAACTGTGATCCACGCCAGTCATTTCCCGCAGTACCATCTCCAGCGGACGCACGACCAAGTTTTCTACCTCTTGTGGGCTGGCTCCTTCCATGCTGACAAATACATTGGCAGCAGGTACATCAATTTGAGGGTTTTCTTCCCTTGGTGTTAGCAATAAGGCGACAATACCGATGAAAAACACCAAGATGCTGAGCATGGGCGTAACGTGACTGCCCATAGCTGCCTTGCCCAGCTTGCCTGCAATGTTGAGCGGAGCCGTTGATTTATTCATGCTTTGACTCCGCTAAACGCAGCCCACTGTGAAGCTCAGGTGTAATCGTAGCGATCAGGCGTTCGTCAGCATGAAGCCCTGTGCTAACTTCAACCTGTTTACCGTACACTTCGCCAAGACGTACTAAACGGTAGTGCAGTAGAGCATTGGCATCGACCACATACACACCCGTTAAACCATTGCGATAAACCACTGCCTGATGTGGAATCATCAGGGCTTGGCGTTGACCTTGGTGAAAGCGAATATGCGCAAACATGCCAGGGCGCACGTTTGCTTGATCTTGTAGCGAAAGCTTCACAAGGAATTGATGCGAGGCGGCACGATTGTCTTCAATAATGTGATCGATGGTTGCCATGACAGGCACATTACTGGCGGTGAATTGCAGTTGCGCGCTGTCACCTTCGTGTAGGCGAGTGACTTGAGATTCGGCAACGTGGGTTTCAACCAATAATTGTTGTGGGTTTTCTATCACCAATACTGCCTGCCCAGGCGAAGCCAAGTCACCATTGTGTAGCAGCTTGCTCACTACGACACCATCCAACGGCGCGCGGACATTGGTGTAGTGTAGCTGATTACGCGCCTGTTTCACGCGGGATTGTGCCACGGTGTAGCGTAGTGCTACGGTGTCGTATTGTTGTTGTGTTACCGCTTGTGCTTTTAGCAATGCCGCGAAGCGTCGTTTGTCCGCTAGTGCATTAGCTGCATCGGCTTGTGCTTGTGCCAAGGCTTGTTTTACATCGACAGGGTCAATACGAAACAATAAATCATCTTTGTGGATGCTTTGCCCCTCGTGGATGTTGAGTTTGCGTATGTAGCCAGATAATCGTGAACTTATGGTTACGCGGTGATCCGTGGTCACTACGCCGCCTGTTGTTAGCCAAACGGGAATGGTCTGTTCAACGGCTGTGGCAGTGGTGGCAGCTACGGTTGCCGGTGCTGTACTTTGGCTTACTGCGGGTTCATTGGCTTGGCATGACCACAAAAGCAGTGCCGTACTGAGTATAAGTATAACATTCATCATGGGAAAACCTCGTGTTTTTGGGGTAAAGAATGGTGCTAAGTCGTGTATCTGAGGCGCAAAATATGGTGTGGATCACACTAGCATGTTGACGTGTATAAGTTATTCAAGCCCTGTTTCTAGGTGGCTAGAAGGGGTGAGCATGCCCGCGCTTAATAGCAGTTGGATGTTGGCTATTTGGTGGTCGAATCGAGCTTGCACTACGGCTGCCGCAGCTTGATCGAGGCGTGTTTGTGCATCAAGCATGGTGTTGATGTTTTCCATGCCTTGAGCAAAGCGCAGGCGGTGAATACGTAAAGATTCCGCTGCTTGTTCGTTGGCTTGATGACGTACGCGCAGGCGGGAGGCAGTCTCTTGGCGCATACGCAAGGCAGCACGAACCTGTACAGCAATCTGCTGCCGTAAGTCTTCGATGCTTAATAATTGCCCCGCAGCATCTGCTTCAGCGGCGCGGTAGGCAGCGCGGTCTGCACCACCTGCAAAAATATTCCATTCTAAAGCGGCGATCATTGTGGTGTTGCCATGTTGCGGGGTGGGGTTGTTATTGTTCCATTCTTGGGCGACTTGTAGCCCTACAGTCGGGCGAAAACTTGCTTCGCTACGCGCTTTTGCAGCTTCTAAGGCAGAGAGCTGGTGCTGCATCATTGCTAACTCAGGGCGGTGACTGGCTGCTTGTTGTAACCAATACGTTTCTTCTTCGTGCTTTATACCAGCATCAACCCACGGTGCTAATTGAAGTGCCTGATCGTGTTTGAATGCCAACAGTTGACGAAGTTGATCTTCGGCATCTTGGTAACGGTGTTGTGCTTGGTTGACTGCAATCTCGGCGTTCAGACGATGGACTTCGGCATCCATTACATCGCTTTTGAGCAACATGCCTTTATCAAGCATCTTTTGCGCGCTGCGAACATGCGCCGTTGCTGACTTTAATGCCTGTTTGGCGACGACAGTAGTATGTTGCGCTCGTAAGGCTTGGCTATACGCCGTGACGACTTCAAAGGTGATGTGTTGCTGTGTTTGCCCTACCGTTGATTGTTGGACTTCGCGGTTGGCTTCGGCTTGGTTTATGCTAGCCGTTAATGCCCCGCCACGGTAAATCGGTACGTCCATGACCAAACGATGTTGGTATTGGGTGATGGCTGTCGGGAAGTTGAGTCGAGAAGGGGCAAAATCCGCTGCTGTTACCGCCTGTTGTGATAAACGGCTACCAAATACCGTTAATGGTGCATTACTGCGCATGACGGAACTGTGCCAAGATAGGCGAGGTAGGCGTGCCGAGCGCGCCGCTTGGGTATGTGCATCAGCAGCATCGACGCGGCTATGGACAGCCAGCAGTTGACGGTTGGCTTGCATGGCACGAGCCACAGCACTGTCCACTGTAAGTTGCTTGACTTCGCTGGCTGATGCTGTTGGCAACATTACTATATAAGAATAAGCTAATATAAACGTGTAAAAAAAAGGATGTTGTTTCATTTTGCGCACATTTCAGGGCAGTAAATTTGTTTCAAAGCCATGACTAATCCTTCAAAATCGGGGTTGGCGATGCGGTAATAGACCTGTGTGCCATGACGTTCGTTGGCTACAATTCCCATCATGCGCATTTTCGCCAAGTGTTGTGATACATTCGATTGCGATGCGCCTGTGGCTGCAATCAGTTCTGCTACGCACATTGGACCATTCATCAAATGACACAATACCGACAAGCGCAATTCATGCGCAATAGCGCGTAGGCCTTCGGCTGCTTGTAGGATGTTTTCTTGAGGAATAGTCTGCATGTGCGAACTATATTATAATATTCTAATATAGTCAATATAAGCAAAAAAACGGAGGCATAAAGCCTCCGTTTGATTCATTCAATTACAGTACATTTAACGAACGTAATGTTTCAATGGTCAATTGACCAACAGCCAATTTGTTAGCACGTTGGTAAGATTTTACAGCACTCATGGTTTTAGAACCAATCACACCATCAATCGGACCTGGGTTGTGACCAGCATCGCGCAACGCAGTTTGAAGACGGCGTACTACGTTAGCGTTGGTATTGGTTTCACACAGAATGGTGCGCCACTCAAGCTTACCTTCACTGACTTTCTTACGTGTCTTCACAGTTTCATACACGGCTGGAATTTCAGTTTTATCAACCACAGCAGGTTGATCAATGACTTTCACTTTCACCGTCTTGTATTGCGCAGGTACTTTGTGCTTCACGATTTTGGGTTCAGCAACCATGACTTTGCTCTTCACCGTTTTGTAGTGTGCTTCATGCATTTCTTTAACGGTGTGTTCAGGGTTAACCAGTACGCGTGTTTTCACGGTCTTGTATTCAGCAGGAACTTCGATCAAACACATGATTTCGCCAGTAGAACCATCGATCTTTTCGATCGGACCACGTCCTTTCTTCCAAGTGGTGTAAGCTGGTTTAACCAAGATCTTTTCAACTTTCCAGTCATATTTTGCAGGTACGACCTTCAGATGCTCATGAGCAGGCTTGTCCATGATTTTTTCTTCACGCCATTCGTACTTAGCAGGAACCAGTTTTGCTACTTCATACTCGCCACGAACCAACACCTTTTTCTCAACCCATTTGTAGGTGGGGTGGTGCGCTTTAAGTTTGAATGAAGCTTCTTTCTTGAGGCGACGCTCTTCCATCGTTTTGTATTCAGCAGGAATCAATACTCGAGCATAGCACTCCCCTGTTTTAGGGTTAGGTGGCAGCAAACTGTCAGCACCTGATGGCTGCTGTTGTGGTGCTGCAGGTGCTGATGCGGTAGGTGCAGTCTTCATTGCGGCAGCTTTTTTGGCTGCTGCTAATTCAGACTGTAATTTTGCATTGTTGCTCTGCTCTGCTTTAAGCTGGTTTTTCAGGCTGCTTACTTCATTGTTGGCATGCTTTTGTGGCGCACAAGCAGAAGCCATTAAAGCACATAACGATGCGAGTAAGATGACTTTCTTATTATTCATATTCCCTCCATAGATAGTTAACGCATTGAACCCTATGGTTATGGTTTCCTGTTCGGATCGCATCATTATATTAAGGTGAAGTACGTTAACGTTTGATCCTTTCGTTACTTCTTGTATTACATACAAAAAAGCAGGAAAGGCACACAGATTCAGAACCCTGACGGATGTTTTAGTGCTACACAATAATGATGGTGGAAAATAGGAATAATCATTATGTTTGTGCGGGTGTCTCTGTGATGGAGGTGTTTGTAGCTCGTGATGCCTACTTGGATTCTAAGGTGCTGTTTTGAGTGTTTTTAGCTTGTTCCAAGGCTTCTTTTTCTGCTTTGCGCAGCGCACTATGACTTTCGATCAAATTGGTGAAATTGGCAATGGCTAAGGAATAGACCAACACACCAAAGATCATGTTTAATACCGCAACAAGTCTACCGCCAGCCGTCATGGGGACAATGTCACCATAACCTACGGTTGTCAGTGTTACAATGGCCCACCATAAGGCGTTATCGAGGGTGGAAAAAGCGGGGTTGACATGATGCTCGAAGGCATAGCCTGCAATCCCGAAAGCTAAAATAAGTCCGCATAGCAATGCCATAGCAACAGGTAGGCTGTCTTGTGATAGAACAATGAGATCTAACAGGCGTTTACGATGCATATGGATCATCGCGCCGATGCGAATGGCAGGCAGCAAGCCGACTAAATTCAATAGCATCAGCAGGCGTAGCAATGGCATGGTCATGATGACAATGAGTAGCAGGTCAAACCAGTTGTCTTTAAGGTACTGTTTCCAGTCGCCGCTGGCATGACCGTCTAGGGTGAAAATACATAGGAAGAACGCCAGTGATGACAATTGCACCCATGCATCCACACCATCCCAAATCGATACCAATAGTACCAATAAAGTCGCAAGTATAAGCAGCATGCCGAGCACACGGCGATACCAGCTTTTGATGGGTGGTTTAGTATCGGCTGTGCTCATGAATGATTCAGGGGTGGCTGCGTTTAATGTTTGCTGCTTTTGTGGCTAAAGTAACTGGCTAAAGCAACGCACAAAATACCCGCGCCCATATAAAGAATATTTAATGGGTCATCAAACTTAACATGCAGTACGTTTTTGAAGAATGCCACAATCAGAATCATAAGGATCACTTTACCTAAGCGATCTTTTAAGTCATCTAGGCTGGTAATCATGAGGATTTTAGATGAATTTGCTTCTTCTTTGGCAATATCAATATCACTGATAAACAGTTCATACATCCCCATAGCAAAGATGAGTAGTACAGTCGCTAACAAAAAGTCATCAACAGCGGTGATAATATGACTAACGGCGGTGACATGGAAGTCTTCATCTACCGCGCCAAAAAAGGTGATGTCGATAAACATGTGGATGAGGTGCACCATATCCATGGCGGATAAAACGAATAGCAAGATCATACCTGCTAATGACGAGAAAACCGCCAATAAAACAATAAACCGTGAACGCCACAGCCATTTTTCAAACCATTGTTCCATAATATATCCTTTCTTTCTTGTTGTTAACTGATGTTATGTAAAGCATGGGAGCTTTTTTATACAGTATTGTAATCTAAAAATCCGTCATACCACATTTGATGCGGTATCCAGTCTTGCGCCCGTTCTCTCCGTCATGCCGCACTTGATGCGGTGTCCAGTCTTGCGTCCGTTCTCTCCGTCATGCCGCACTTGATGCGGCATCCAGTCCGCAATGACGCATTGTTACTCAAAAAACACGTATGTAACCGTGCGTAACATCAGTTATTGTTTAGCCAACAGCAACGGCGATGCGTAGGGAGTTTTCATCAACAACCTTACTGTCCACTTTGCAATAGGCCGTTTGTTCTTCTACAATAATAACAGCTTCTGCTACACCATTCATGGCGAGCAATACTTGTTCTAATGCTTGGGCTTGCTGCGCATTGCCTACACTGACGGGGATAGCGCGACTGGCAAGAAATGGCGGTTGATTCATTGTTAATGCCACCATCAGCCAAACGCCTAATAAACCTGCTAACATCAAAAATACGGTGGCATAATTATGCATTGCTGGTTGGTACATGAAACCACCCAAGACACCACCGACGAATGCACCAAAGAATTGGCTGGTATTAAAAATTCCAATTGCCGTGCCTTTGGCAGTCGCAGGTGCGTATTTTGATACCAATGATGGCTGGCTGGCTTCTAAGGTGTTAAAGCCAAGGAAAAAGATAAATAAAGCGGCAATAATCATGCCTAGCGAGCTATGTGCTGTTGCCAATAACAGACAGGCAGTAATAAGTAACACAATAGAAATAATGAATACCTGTTTCATCTTGCGTTTGCTTTCTGCGATAATAATCAAGGGAACCATCGCAACGAAGGCGAGCAACATGACGGGCAAATAAAGCTTCCATTGATCGGATTTTGCCAACAATGCTGTTGTAGGGTCAGCCAATAATAATGGTAACACCACAAACAGGGCGGTGAGCGAAGCATGTAAACACAATACGCCAAAGTCCAAGCGTAACAGGTCGGCATTTTTTAACATGCTGGCAAACAGTGCGGGCGTGACTTCACTGTCGCTATGGTGAGTGTGGCTGGCTGGGTCAGGAACCACCCAGTACAGTACCAAGATTGATAATAACGAGAGCGCGCCCGTTAGCCAGAATATGCCTGCCACGCCAATCCATTGATCTAGCAGCGGGCCAAGCACCATTGATAAGGCGAAAGATACGCCGATGGTAATACCAATGGTTGCCATGGCTTTGGTTCGTTGCTGGTCGCGGGTTAAATCCGCAGTCAAGGCAATGACGGCAGCAGCCACAGCACCAGAACCTTGAATGATACGTCCGATCAAGACACCTACAATGGAGTCGGACATGGCGGCGATAACACTACCAATGGCGAACAATAGCATGCCTGCGGCAATCACAGGTTTGCGTCCCCAGCGATCCGATAACATACCAAAAGGAATTTGTAACAACGCTTGCGTGAGACCATAGGCTCCCAATGCAATTCCCACCAATTCGGGGTGTTCTGCCGCGCCTTGTAGTCCGTGCGCGTAAGAGGAAAATACAGGAAGAATAAGGAATAGCCCCATCATTCGCAGGCCAAAAATACCCGCCAGAGAGCTAACAGCACGGCGTTCAGTGCTGTCAATCGTTGTTGAACGTGTCACATGTACTCCTTCAAGTGTTGTGTCGTGGCGCGCATAGTAGCCGAAAAAGGCGATGAATGTCATGGGGATTTTACCCATAAACAGATCGAGCTTTCGTCTTGGTGGAAGCTGACGTAGCATTCGGACATCGGAGGTTTGCATGTTTCATGGTGTTATGACCGCATTGGTCACCCCTTTTTATCGTCAACAGAATGGTCGTTTAACGATTGATGAAGATCGCCACTTAGCGCATTTGGAGCGGCAAATTGAGGCTGGCGTGGATGCTTTGGTCGTCGCAGGTACCACGGGTGAAGCGGCAACCCTAACGATGGCAGAGCATAAACATTTGATCGACATCAGCGTCCGTCATGTGAATGGTCGCGTGGCAACGATTGCTGGCACAGGTAGTAATAATACCGAAGAATCCATCGAACTCACCCGCGCCGCCAAAGACGCTGGTGCTGATGCGGCGTTAATCATTACGCCCTATTACAATAAACCTACCCAAGCAGGCTTGTTGGCGCATTACCGTTGCATTCATGACGCAGTGCATATTCCTATGATTTTGTACAATGTGCCAGGGCGCACCCAAGTTGATTTGTTGCCTGCTACGGTGGCAGAGCTGGCAGAAATGAGCAATGTTGTCGGTATTAAAGATGCTACAGCGAATATGGGACGTTTAACCCAAACCATGAATGCATGCCGCCCTGATATGGAGTTTTATTCTGGTGATGATGCCAGTGTGTTACCCTTTATGGCGATTGGTGGACGCGGTACGATTTCCGTGGTGTCGAACATCGCACCTAAGACGATGGGGCGTATGATTCGTAGCTTCAACAGTGGTGATCTTGCTGACGCACGCCAAGCCCATCGCGCTTTGCAAAGGCTCTCAGATATGATGTTTTGTCAAAGTAACCCGATCCCTGTTAAAGCCGCCTGTTATTTACTTGGTTGGATGGACAATACGCTGCGCCTGCCGCTTACAGCGATGGAAGGTGAAGCCTTGCATGATTTGGCAACCTTGATGAATCAGCTTGAATTAAACGATGATTTGCAGGTGGTTGTTGAGGTATAAGTAGGCATACAAAATGACTTTAATACTCTGAATTTAGGGCTAACCATACGAAACTAAGGGGTAATTATTGGTATCCGTGAACCATTGGATTAGAGGTGACAGTTAATGGAATCACATGAGAGAATTGATTTAATTAATACAAAGGAAGACTTAGCTGATTTTGTAGGGTCGCTAAGAAGCGACTTGCATTCTTCTCCTAGTGATTGGGGAAATCAAACGCTTGATTGTTATTTCGAATCTATGGAGGCTTGGATTCGCGCCATGGAATATGCATATGAAAATATGGGTGAAGAGTTTCCAAGGCAACCGAGCTGGAAAATGATTGCGGATATATTGTATGCAGCTAAGGTTTATGAGTAGTTGTTCGTATTCGGGACTATGAGGATATTACGCTTTCGGCACTCAGCTAGTCACCTAGTATACTCAGAAAGCGCATGAAAGGTGATGAATAGCTGCAGAACAATCAGAAAATATTGTTGAACTCCTCTCCTTAAAACATCTAAATGTCAGTACTGCCCCAGACTCTAATCCAGACTTTGAATATGGAGGTTTTAACAAAATGTTTATCACTATGGATTTGGTAAAGATGAATTCGAAGATGAAAGATAGGTGCTTCAAAGGGTGCTGTGTTGGGTACTTCAAATGGACAACTGTTTTACACCTATCCAAACAAGCTACCCCTGAATACAAACTTGCCCTTCCAGAGGGTTTGAAGCTAGTAAAAAACTTTTCAGATTGTGTTTCTTCAATGGAAAATAGAATTATTGACAATATTAACTACCTACAAGATTTAGCGATAACTAGAGATGTGCTGTTGCCTAAATTGATGAGTGGAAAAGTTAAAGTATGAGCCGGCTATACTCGAATAACCAAGTTAAAAAGGCAGGAAAAGTACTTAAATCAGCTTTAGATTATTCTGATTCAGAGGTTGAGTTTGCTCAAAATGTATTAACATATTGGAGAACTATTCATGCCATCCCACTCAATACTTTTCAGGGTACTCTCAGGAGTAAATTAAAGAAGCTAGGGTTTTCTGATGCTCTTGTAGCCCAAAGAATAAAAAGAAGTGAATCCATTGTGTCTAAACTAGGTAGAGAAAGAACAATGAAGCTTTCAACCATGCAAGATATTGCTGGGTTGAGAGCAGTCGTTAAGAATATTGAACAAGTTCGAAACCTTGAGGAAAATTACCGAGCAACAATTTTTAGCCATTCACTAATTAATGAAGTTGATTATATTCAAAATCCAGCCCATTCAGGCTATCGTGGAATTCATCTCATTTATGAGTACTCGAACCCTTCTCAGATAGAAGCCGATGGATTAAAACTTGAACTCCAGTTAAGAACATTAATTCAACATGCATGGGCTACAGCTGTTGAAACAATGGGAACATTCTTAGAAAAGCCTCTAAAATCTAGTCAAGGGCCAGAGGACTGGCTTTTATATTTTCGCTTGGTTAGTGCGGGTTTTGCCCTGCTGGAAAAAACGCCTGTCCCAGCTGCGTACCAAGATCATACAATGCTTGAAGTTTTTAGTAAAATTAGATCTGAATCGGTTCGATTGCAGGTTAATGAGAAACTTAGTGCATTTACAGTTGCTGTGAATCACATCTCACAGAGGAGTAGAAATAGTAAATATCACTTAATAACACTTAATACTAAAAAAAGAGTTGTGTCGATAAAAAACTACTCTGGCAGTCAGCTAGCGCAAGCTAATATAGATTATACCAACATTGAAAAAGAAGTTAATTCAGGAGCTCCGATTCAGGCCGTTTTAGTATCAGCAGGGTCGATTGAAAATCTAAGGAAGGCTTACCCGAATTACTTCTTAGACACGAAAGAGTTTATTGATAAATTAGAGATTATTTATCACCTGCTAAGAAAGATGGAGAGTAAGTAGTGGTTAATTTAACCGAAGGTACTATTGAACAAAATCTAATCGACTCTCTCCAGCAGTAAGGGTACAGCTACTTTTATGTTTTCATGAGGAGGGGTAGTCTTGAAAAGTTAGCTTCTTAGTATAGCTCAAGTTAGGTGTATTTACAATGCATTCAGTTACGATAGCGTAGGTTGACTGGGTTTGATGAAATGTTAACAGAGCCTTATACCTACGCTGCCAACAATCGTTGCATTGCCGTCAGTGACAAAGCTGTAGCCATCGTTGCCAACGGTGTGTACTAAGGCAAGTATGTAAGCAAAACGGCTTAAGTCTAAAGGAGTTCATCATGATGCGAGTGATAGGCGTACTTTGTTTGTTGGGGTGTCTTGTTGTACCGTGGACTGTGCAGTCTGCTGAATCACCACAGACAAAAACAATGCAAACCGAAGTGGCTTATTTATTTGCGTTTCTCGGTGAATCGCCATGCCGTTTTTATCGCAACGGTAGTTGGCATACGTCTGCTGAGGCAGTAAAACACTTGCGCATGAAGTATGATTATTTGCACCGTAAAGATTTAGTGCACAGCGCAGAACAATTTATTGAACGCGGTGCTTCAGAAAGTAGCTGGAGTGGTTTGGATTACAAAGTCCAGTGTGGTAAGCAGGCTGAAGTAAGAAGTGCCGACTGGTTTACCGCAGCTCTACAGCGATTCAGAGCAAGCAAGCCTTAACTCATTCCTCACATACGCTGCATTCTTACTTACGAAGGCTTTTTGCTGGCATCATCAGGATGTTTTTTCGTGTCTGTTTCATTTAGCCATGTTTCTCTGGCTTGTTGGGCGGCGGTGAAGTGGTGCAGTAGGGCATTACCATCGCTGGCTTCTAGTGCGCTGCGGATGTGGGTTAGTTCTTGTTGTAAACCGTCCATGGTGTGCAATAAGGCTTCACGGTTGCATAGGGCGATGTCACGCCACATTGCAGGGGATGAGGATGCAATGCGAGTGAAGTCGCGGAAGCCGCCAGCGGCGAAGTGGAAGGGGTCATGTGTGCCTTGTTCCAGTGCTGAAACGGTGTTGACTACGGCATAGGCTGCCATATGGGGTAAATGGCTGACAGCAGCGAGTAGATGATCGTGCTCTGCCGCATCCATTTGCATGACTTGTGCACCTGTGGCTTGCCACCATTGCTTGACTGTATGTACGGCGGTTTCATCGGTGATGCCTGCTTCGGGTGTTAAAATGCATTTGCGCCCCTGAAATAATTCGGCAAAGCCTGCGTTAGCGCCTGACTTTTCTGTCCCAGCCAATGGATGCCCTGCAACAAAGCGTTCGATATGCGGTAAATGGGCGTGTGCATCGCGTATGACCGATTGCTTGGTGCTGCCAGCATCGGTAATAATGGCATGTGCTGGCACAGATTTGGCGATGGTGGCAAAAATTTCGGCATAGGCAGCGACAGGCGCGGCAATAAATACCGCATCAGCATCAGCTACTGCAGCGGCAGCATCATGCGTGCCAGCATGAATAATCCCACGTTGCTGGGCGCAAGCTAAGTTGCTGGCATTGCGTCCTACGCCCGTAATCCGTTCGATGGGCAAGGTGCGTTGTAAAGCAAGGGAAAACGAGCCGCCGATTAACCCGACACCAATAATCACCAAATGCCGAAGATCTTTCATAAGCTGCTTAATACGTCATCTAGTGCAGCAAGCAAGCGCGTGTTCTCTTCGTTTGTACCTACGCTGACGCGTAAAAAATCAGCCATGCCGTAAGGTGCAAGTGGACGTAGGATAATCCCTTGTGATTCCATTTTTTGGTGAATGGTATGTGCTTGTGCATGACGTAAGAGTACAAAGTTAGCAAAGCTGTGACCGAACGATAGACCACGTTCTTTTAGTGCTTGCTCTAAACGCTCGCGCTCATCCAATGCTTGAGCTACATGCTCGCTTACCCATGCTTGCTCGCCGAGTGCGGCGCAGGCTGCTGCTTGGGCAATACTGTTTAGGTTGAATGGCTCGCGGTAGCGGTTAACACAGGCAATGAGATCAGGCGTTGCAATGGCATAACCCACGCGACAGCCCGCCAAACCATATGCTTTAGAGAAGGTGCGTGTAATCACCAAACCAGGGTGGTAGAGGTGGTGAATACTATCGCTATCCACATCGGCTACGTATTCGTGGTATGCCTCATCAATAATCACCACAATATCGCGTGGTAATTGATCAAGGAAGGCTTGGATTTTCTTATTCTCCAACAGCGTACCAGTAGGATTATTGGGGTTGGCAATACAAATAACGCGGGTGTATTGGCTAACAGCAGCGAGCATGGCAGCCAAGTCATGGCCCAAGGTTTCGTCATCATCTACAGCAATACCATGTGCGCCAGCAGCTACGGTTGCCAAGGCGTACACAATAAAGGCGCGGCGGCTGTAAATAACTTGTGCATCACTGTTGGCAAAACAACGGATGATCAGTTCCAATACCTCGTTGGAACCATTGCCCAGCAATAGTCGCGTAGCGTCGATATTGTGGTGCTTTGCTAGTGCGTTTTTCAGTTGCGTGCTATCACCATCTGGGTAACGATGAACGTCGTTGCATGCTTGTTGCATGGCGGTAATGGCAGCAGGCGGCGGACCGTAAGGGTTTTCATTCGAGGCGAGTTTGACGGCCTCGGATAGCCCCGTTTCACGCAATAACTGCTCCAGCGGTTTGCCTGGGATATAAGGGTGTAAATCGCTGGTTTGTGGTACAGCGCGAGATAACCAATCAGGAAAATTATTCATAAAGGACTCGAAATGGGGTAAGAACCGCGAATCAGCAGGTTTACATCTTGCTGACGAATAGCGGTGATTGCTTGTTGAACTTCGGCATCTTCACGATGCCCTAAAATATCGATAAAAAAGAAGTATTGCCAATGACGCTTGCGCGAAGGGCGCGATTCGATGCGGCTAAGGCTGATGCCGCGCTGGGCAAAAGGCTGAATCAGATCATTTAAAGCGCCAGGTTTGTCATGCAAGGAGGCTACAATCAGTGTTTTGTCTTTGCCAGATGGTGGTGAGTCATGTTGACCAATGACCAAAAAGCGGGTGATGTTGTTGTGGAAGTCTTCGATGTTGCGTTGTAATAGCGGAAGCTCAGTGTTTTCGACAATGGCGTAAGGTCCGATAGCAGCACTGTGTTGCCAGTCAATATCGTCGCGTTGCCCTGCTTTTGCCTCTTCAATCATCGCCGCGCCACGTACGGTGGAATTGACCTCGCGTAATTGGGCATGCGGTAGATGCTCTTGCAGCCAGCGACGACACTGCCCCAAGGGTTGCCCGTGAGATAATACACAGGTGATGTCGGATAAGTCGGTGGCAAACGTGAATAGATGATGTTCAATGGATAATTGCACTTCGGCGCATACTTGAATTGTACGCTCATGGTCGGCAAAGAGATCCAGCACGGGGGTGACGGCACCTTCAAAGGCATTTTCTACGGGGACGATGCCATAGGTGGCACGCCCTGATTCCACTTCATCAAACACTTGCTCTAAATGTTCGCAAGCTAAATAGCTGGCTGTAGCACCAAATTGACGACGTGCGGCAGCGTGGCTAAACGTGCCTTTTGGTCCCAAATGGGCAATGGTCATGGGGTGTTCTAGGGCAAGGCATGCGCCGATAATATCACGGTAAATACCATGAATCGCAGCGTCAGGAATGCGGCTGGCATGACTTTGGTCGGCAAGTTCCGCATTGCGCTGTAAAATACGGCGAATAATTGAGGCTTCGCGACTGGGAACATAAAAAGGCGTGTTACCATCATCCTCCTTCACTTCCCCCACTTGGCGCGCCAGTTCCGCCCGTTGGTGAATCAATTGAAGGATCTGATCATCCGTTGCATCAATGCGCGTGCGCAGAGAATCCAGTTGCTTGCGTCGATTATTATTAGCCATGCGGCTTATGCTAGAAGCCTGTCGCAGAATGGCAATTCTGTAGATGTGAAGCATCATGCTCATGGCTGATGTTACATGGCTGTGGTTGTGTTCGATGGGCTAGCCTTTAGCGTTCGCTACGGCTTACACCTTATGAGTGGGTATTTAAGCTGAATGATTCAGGCTAATTCCCGTTCTTTCATGCATTGCGCGCTTTTTGAGCGAATGACGACAATGCCGAGAACGCCTTTATTGGATAAGAAGAAAC
The DNA here is from genome assembly GCA_964645625.1 of uncultured Zetaproteobacteria bacterium. Taxonomy (GTDB): domain Bacteria; phylum Pseudomonadota; class Zetaproteobacteria; order Mariprofundales; family Mariprofundaceae; genus AB-137-C09. The sequence continues at coordinate 17,461 of CAZYAI010000019.1, read as the reverse complement.
GAATATGAAACTTTTTCAACGCACATTGTCCGCTGACCGCGACACACCGTTATCAATATTCTCCCGCTTGCATAGCGAAGGGGATTGCTTTCTATTGGAAAGTGCCGAGGGCGGCGAGCGTTGGGGTCGCTACAGTATTATCGGTATTGAACCTGCCTGTGTTGCGGTGCAACGCAGTGATGGCTTGCACCTACAGCCGCGTGATGGCGTAGCAGAACACCTTGCTGAGGGTGATGTGCAGGCGTGGATTCGTGAGCAGGTGATTCACCAAGCTGCGGTGGAAAGTAGTCATAATCTTCCCTTTACTGGCGGCGCGGTAGGCTATTTTTCTTATGATATGATTCCTGCCTTTGAACCTGGTATTGCGCCACGCGATGATTGCGGCGTGCTGGCGGCATTTATGTTGATTGATCGCTTTGTGGTGGTTGATAATCTGCAAGGCGTGATGCATGTGTGTGTGGTTGAGACGGATGAGCCTTCGGCATTGCAAGCACTAGAGCGTTTAAGCCGTTGCTTATTGCGCCCAACGCCGCTTGCGCCGTTGGATTTGGATGTGCTTACCGATACCAGCTTGCCACCGTCGAATATGTCGCAAGCACAATATGAGGCGATGGTCACGCAAGCAAAAGAATATATTTTAGCAGGGGATGTGTTCCAAGTGGTGCTATCGCAGCGTTTTAGTTCGCCGCTGCGTGCAGATCCGTTGTTTGTTTACCGCGCTGTGCGTCATATCAACCCTTCACCGTATTTGTTTTATATGCATGTGGGGGATTGTGTGTTGGTTGGTTCTTCGCCTGAAATTTTGGTGCAGAAGTCAGGCGCAACAGCGCGTGTGCGACCGATTGCAGGGACGCGCCCTCGCGGTGTCGATAGCAACGATGATGCACGTTTAGAAGCAGAATTGTTGGGTGATGCCAAAGAGCGCGCTGAGCATGTGATGCTGGTGGATCTGGGGCGCAATGATTTGGGGCGTGTTTGTCGTTATGGTACGGTGGAAGTCACCGAGCAGATGGTGGTGGAGCGTTACTCCCACGTCATGCATATTGTCTCGCAAGTCGAAGGGCAGATGCGTGAAGATGCTGATGCATTGGATTTGCTTGCTGCGACCTTCCCAGCGGGGACGCTGTCGGGCGCGCCCAAAGTTCGTGCGATGCAAGTGATTGATGAATTAGAAGCCTGCCCGCGTGGGGCGTATGGTGGTTGCATTGGTCATATCTCCTACGGTGGGGAACAGATGGATACGGCAATTATTATCCGTACGGCAGTGATTGAGGCAGGGCAGATTCATGTTCAGGCAGGGGCAGGGATTGTGGCTGATTCCGTCCCTGCGAATGAACACCAAGAGTGTATTAATAAGGCAACGGCGATGTTCCGCTCGATTGCCTTGGCAGAAGCACAGGAGCAGACGGCATGAGTACGCTGGTTATTGATAATTACGATTCATTCACCTACAACTTGGTGCAATATTTGGGTGAGTTGGGCGAAACACCGATGGTTATTCGCAACGATCAGATCACCGTTGAAGAAGTAGCTGAACGGCAGGTGCAGCGGATTTTGATTTCACCAGGCCCGTGTACACCTTTAGAAGCAGGGGTATCGATGGCGATGATTGCTGCTTATTCAGGCAAGCTGCCGATTTTGGGGGTGTGCTTGGGGCATCAGTCGATTGCGGCGGTCTTTGGTGGTTCGGTGGTGCGTGCGCCGCGTTTGATGCACGGCAAAACCAGCCAAATTGAACACAATGGCAAAGGTATTTTTAAGGGTGTTCCTTCACCGATGACGGCAACGCGCTACCATTCTTTGATTGTGGAAGAGCCTTTGCCAGAAGTGTTAGAAGCGACGGCATGGACAGCCGAAGGTGAGCTGATGGCGTTGCAACATCGTCAACATCCGACCTTTGGTGTGCAATTTCATCCTGAATCTATTTTAAGCGAGCATGGTCATGCCATGTTACAAAACTTTTTGGAGATGCGCCCATGAGTGATGCACAAACGATGATTCAGCAATTGCAAAACGGTGATGCCGTGAGCGGTGGCGATGTTGAAACCGTGTTCACTGCCTTAATGGCAGGGGAACTCAGCCCTGCCCAAATCGGGGCGATTTTGATGGGCTTGAGTATTCGCGGCGAAACAGCAGAGCAGATTGCTGGTGCAGCGCGTGCGATGCGAGCAGCGGCCTGCCGTATTCACCCAACGGCTACGCCTTTGCTGGATACGTGTGGTACTGGTGGTGATGGTGCTAATACCTTCAATATTTCCACCGCTGTGGCCTTGGTCGTGGCAGCTTGTGGTCAGGCAGTCGCCAAACATGGTAACCGAGCGATTTCTTCGCGTTCTGGCAGTGCCGATGTGTTGGAAGCGTTGGGCGTGCGTTTGGATATTCCCCCCGAACAGGTCGCGCAATGTATTGATGCAACAGGTATTGGTTTTTTGTTTGCGCCGGGTCATCACCCTGCCATGCGCCATGCTGCGCCAGTGCGACGGGAGTTGGCAGTGCGTTCGATTTTTAATCTATTAGGGCCGTTGACCAATCCGGCGGGGGCAGACTTCCAGATTTTGGGCGTGTACAGCCGTGACAAATTAGCATTGGTGGCAGGCGCGCTACAGCAATTGGGCGTGCAACGCGCTTTGGTGGTGCATGGGCGTGATGGTCTTGATGAAATTACCACCACTGCGATTACCGATGCGATTTTAGTGGAGCAAGGTGCAGAGCTAAAAGTCTTTGAGATTGACCCCTTGGACTTTGGTGTGCCGATGACTACACCAGCTACGCTGGCTGGTGCTGATGCTGCTACCAATGCCGAGATTTTACGCCATATTTTTGCAGGTCAGCGTGGAGCAGGGCGTGATATTGTGTTGTTGAATGCCGCTGCTGCGCTGTGGTTATGCGGTAAAGCAGCAGGTATCAGCGAAGGCTTGCAGCAAGCAGCAGAAGCCATTGATTCGGGTGCTGTTGGCAAGACCTTGGACGCGCTGGTCGCCTTTACACAGCAGGTGAAAGCATGAGTACGATTCTGAACACGATAGCCGCCAGTAAAAAGCAGTGGGTGGCGCGCTGCAAACAGCAATGCAGTGAATCCGCTTTGTTGCTACAAGCCGATGAATACCAGCCGTTGGGCTTTGCCAAAGCCTTGCAACAGCGCGTTCATGCGGGGAAGAATGCGGTGATTGCCGAGGTGAAAAAAGCATCGCCGTCTAAAGGGGTGATTCGGGCAGATTTTGATCCATTGTGGATTGCCCGCAGCTACCAAGAGCATGATGCTTGTTGCCTCTCGGTGCTGACGGATGTGGAGTTTTTCCAAGGTTCGGACGATTATTTACGCACGATTCGCGAGCATGTTCCGTTACCCATCATCCGCAAAGACTTTATGCTTGACCCGTATCAAGTCATCGAAGCAGCAGCGATGGGAGCCGATGCGATATTGCTTATTTTAGCAATGTTGGATGATAGCCAAGTGCAAGAGCTGGCTGCCGCTGCTACAGAATGTGGGCTGGATGTGTTGCCAGAGGTGCACAACCGCGCTGAACTTGATCGTACTTTAACGTTGTTAGAGCCCGCGTTAATTGGCATCAACAACCGTGATTTACACACCTTTAACACCGACTTGCAAACAACCTTAGATCTGCTGCCTTATTGCCCTAAAGGCAGCACCGTTGTCACTGAATCAGGCATCCACCAGGCCGAAGATATTCATCGCATGAATGCAGCCGGTGTCCATGCCTTTTTGGTAGGGGAATCACTCATGCGTCAACCCGACCCAGGGCAGGCATTGAGCAAGCTGTTGGAGGCGTAGGGTATGCCCACCGATAACACCAAGCGACCCACGAACATTCACAAGCTTTACCATGCGCATATGTATTTTGATGAGGCAACGCACGAGCTTGCAGCGCGTTTGCGCCAGCGTATTCAACAAGACTTTAGCGTGAGGGTAGGGCGTTTGCATACAGATTTGGTGGGGCCGCACCCGATGTGGAGTTGCCAAATTGTATTTGATGCGACGCAGTTTGATGCGCTGATTCCTTGGTTGGATGCCGAGCGCGAGGGACTGAGTGTGTTAGTGCATGCTGTAACAGGCGATGATTATTTGGATCATACGGCTTATGTTTATTGGTTGGGGCAAAGCGTTCCGCTGAATGTGGCGTTTTTTGATAGTTAACGACTAAAGTATCATTCATGGATAGTGATCGTCCTCCTGCGCCAGCGGTGTTGTTGTTTCATGCGCGGTGGTTGGGTTTTTTGGTGGTTGCCAGTGGTTTGCAGGTGTTTGAAGCCGCGCTGCCAGGTTTAGGTCCGTGGTTCAAACCTGGGTTGGCAAATATTGTGACGCTGCTGGTGTTGGTGCTCATGGGTGCACGTGCAGCATGGTGGCTGGCTGTGGCACGGGTGGTGGTCGGTGCTTTTATGATGGGGACGCTGTTTTCCCCCACTTTTGTGATGAGCCTTTCTGGTGCGGTGGCAGCGGCGGGGGTGATGCTGTTGGCATGGCGATATATTCCTGCTATTACCTTGTTGGGCGTAAGTTTATTGGGCGCATTGGCGCATATGTTGGCACAATTTGTGGTGGTGGAGCAGTTGTTTATTCAGCAATCATCATTATTTTATCTACTATCGCCGCTGCTGCTGTTATCATGCGCCACTGGCTGGCTCAATGGCGCGCTGGCTGCTTATATTATTCATCGCATGAAGGGCGACGCTTACTGCGCGTCTGACCATGCATCTTAACAGGGAAAACATTGACCTTACAACACACCAAAGCACGTCTAACCATAGCCTTGCTGTTGTCCTTATCACTGCACGGCCTATTGGTTTTTTTCATTACATTTGTAAACCCTGAACCAGAAATGCCCAAAAAAGATACCCCTAAAGTGATGGATGTGGTGTTGTTTGATCCACGCACCATGCCTAAACCAACGGTGGAAAATAAAGACGCGAAAACCATTGCTAATCGTACGGTTCAGGGCAGTAGCAAAGCTGCGCAAGACAACAGTACGCGCCGTGCTAAAGCACCACCGCCTGCTAAGCAAACGCACAAAGCGAAGCCGCAACCCGTGGTTAAGCCAAGCCCCAAAGCCGAGCCTAAACCTGTAAAAAAAGCACAGAAAGCAGCCCCGCTTTTGACCCGTGAAAAGCCAAGCGCAGAGCTAGAGCAGGCGAAAAAAGCACCTGTGAAACCACAAGAGAAGAAGCCTGATAGTAAGCCAACGTTGAATGTGCCATTGGCAAACTTGATTCCATCAAGCATGGCACTTTCGGAGTTGTCACGCGATTTTGAGCGCGAACGGCGAATGAAGCAGATGTTGTCTCGCGAGGCGGATATTCCGATTAACACGCGGGAGGCGAAGTACGCGCCTTATGCGCATGGTTTGATTCATGCGCTAGAGGAACAATGGCGACCAGGCAAGGCTGATTACAATAAGTATCAGCAACAAGAGCGGCAGGTCGTGATGCGTTTAACCATTGAGTACAATGGTGAATTGGGCAACCTAGAAATGTTGCGCGGTAGCCCTATTCCTTCGTTAAACGATAGTGCGGTAGAAGCAATTTATGCTGCTGCGCCATTTAAACCGCTACCGCGTTCTTGGGGCTTGGATCGCGCTAGTTTTTACCTCACCTTTGAGGTCGTGGACGATAAAATTGTCTTTAAATCGTTGTGATACTGATGCTTTGCTGACGTGGTATGATGCCCATAAGCGGGATTTGCCATGGCGGCATACACGTGATCCTTACGCTGTTTGGGTGTCAGAAATCATGTTGCAGCAAACCCAAGTGCGTACGGTGTTGCCGCGTTATACAGCGTGGTTGCAGCAGTTCCCTGATGTTGCGACACTGGCAGCAGCCAGTGAAGATGCCGTGCTTAAAGCGTGGGAGGGGCTTGGTTATTATCGCCGCGCCCGTTTTGCGCATCGCGCAGCGCAGCAGATTGTAGCGCAGCATGATGGTTTGTTTCCGCAGGCGTTTGATGCGATTGTGGCACTGCCTGGTATTGGGCGTTCAACCGCAGGTGCTATTGCCGCTTTTTGTTTTGATGCGCCAACGCCTGTGCTGGATGGTAATGTAAAGCGTGTGCTTCACCGCTATTTGGGCGCGGCAACAGTGGCGCAGCAGTGGCAGCAAGCGGAAGCTTTCATTCGGCAAAGTGGCGAACCTGCGATATGGAATCAAGCGATGATGGAGTTAGGCGCAAGCTTGTGCAGTCGCACGCGCCCTGATTGCCCTTCTTGCCCTTGGCAATCATCGTGCCGTGCGGTGCAGGAAGGGGACTTCGCGCCGCCGCCGAGTAATAAAACAGCGGTACAAGATGTATATTGGCAGGCGCAGTTGCATTATCGTCATGATCGCGCTGAGTTGTGGCTGGAGCGACGACCTGTCGGTGGTATTTGGGGCGGTTTGTGGTCGCCGCCTGTTGCTGTATTGCCTCACAAGCCAGAGCAAGAGCCTGTGTTGGTGCATCAATTGACGCATCGTCGTTTGCATTTATACGCCCGTGAGCGTAGTCATAACCCCCATGACGATGCAGCAGGGCAATGGTTCGCCGTAACATCTTGCCCAGCCATGCCAACGGGGATTCAACGTTTATTGCAGTTAACTGCACAACACTAAACGGCTGTATGTGTTGTCATCGAGGCACTAGAGACAAGCGAAGTCAGTAAGAAGTGGTGTGATGATAGAGGAACAATCGCAATGTTCGCTAGCCATCCACCGATGCTTTGAAGCTAAAGCATCGGTGGATGGCGTGAGTAAGATTATTGGCGTATTTCTCCATTGCCCATAACAATCCATTTTTGGGTGGTTAAACCTTCTAAGCCAACAGGGCCACGCACATGCAGACGGTCGGTAGAGATGCCGATTTCTGCGCCTAAGCCATATTCAAAGCCATCGGCAAAACGGGTGCTGGCATTCCACATGACGGATGATGAATCCACTTCACGCAAAAAGCGTTGCCCGTTGCTGTAATTTTCGGTGACGATGGTTTCGGTATGGGCTGAACTCCAGCGTTCGATGTGGGCGATGGCTGCATCAAGATCATCGACGATGCGGATGGATAAAACAGGTGCTAAGTATTCCGTTCCCCAATCTTCTTCGGTTGCAGGAATCATATTTTCACCATAAGCGCAAGCTCGTTCACAACCGCGTAATTCCACGCCTTTTTCTTGTAATACTCGGTATATTTCAGGTAATACCGTGGCTGCAATGGCTTGATGTACCAGCAGTGTTTCCATGGCGTTGCATACACCATAACGGTGTGTTTTGGCGTTGACTGCAATGGCTACAGCTTTTTCTACATCGGCTTGGGCATCAATATAAACGTGGCAAATACCATCTAGATGCTTAATGACGGGGATGCGTGAATCGGCACTGACGCGCTCAATCAGCGATTTACCGCCACGTGGGATGATGACATCGATGTAATCAGCGCATTGCAGCATTGCACCAACCAAGGCGCGGTCGGTTTGTTGCAGCAGTTGGATTGCATCTGCTGGCAACTCCGCCTGCGCCAGTGCTTGCTGTAGTATAGCAGCGATTGCGCGGTTGGAATGAATGGATTCGGAACCGCCACGTAATACCGCTGCGTTACCAGATTTTAAGCACAGTGCAGCAGCATCAGCCGTTACATTAGGGCGTGATTCATAAATAATCCCAATCACCCCTAAAGGTACGCGCATATGCCCCACTTGAATGCCCGATGGACGCTGTTGCATGTGGTCAATAGCACCTACAGGGTCGGGTAGGGCGGCAATTTGACGCAGACCATCAGCCATAGCGGTTACACGCTCAGGGTTTAGAGCCAAACGATCTTGCAGGGCGGGAGCGAGTTGCCGTTCTGCTGCTGCTTGTAGGTCTTTAGCGTTGGCAGCTAAAATAACATCCATATCGCGAATGAAGCCATCGGCGGCATGGCTAAGCGCGGCATTTTTGCTGGCGGTACTGGCTTTGCGTAGCAGCCGTGAGGCGTTTTTTGCTTGTTCGCCAATGGTTTGCATGATGGTGTCAAAATTGTTTTGCATTATGCGTTCTCTTCCTCGTTTTCTACGACATGTTGCACCTCTTCGGTTTCTTTTTTCTGAGGTGCTTTGTCGATCATGACATTTTCGGCATTGTTACCACGATGTGTACGGTAACAGGTATAACTCACGCGGTCGCCTGGTTGTAAAGCATCAATACTGTCATCATCCACCTTGCTGATATGGAAAAAGATATTGTCTTCATCTAAGTCAGGGCGAATAAAGCCAAAGGTATCATGCAGGTTAATGACTTCGCCATATTGGCGTGGTGATTCAACGCTAATCTCGCTATCGGCAGTAATACGTGCCATAGCAATGGTCTTTTCATGGTTGTCATAACTCAGTTCAATATCTTTGATGTCATCCAGCATTTCGACCAATTTGCCATAACCATGATGTTTATGGCTAAATTGTGGGTTGCGGCGTTTCATCTCCAGCCCCAAGGTTGCAAGGTTGACCCAACGCCCTTCAAAGGAAGTTTGCTCCAGTGATTTTAGCGTTTCGATGACAAAACGAACGGCTTCTTCACGGCTGAGTTTGCTCTCGGTACGGGTTTCGTTACTGGAACTTTCGTAGGGGATGACATCATCGGCGATGCGCGTAAGGTCTTGTGACAGGGTGTCTTGTACGGCAAGGATGATGATGCGTTTGCCCAGTGCCTTTAATTCGGCGATCAGTGGGATGTAATCACGGTCGCCAGAGGCTAAAATAATGGTATCCAGCGCGTGGTTTTGAAAGACAAGCTTCATCGCTGATACCGTGAGGTAGCAATCTAAACTGCTTTTGCCATCTTGTGATAAAGGTACAAATACAGGTTGGATAGCGTTGCGCTGGATTTCAGGCAATTCTTTGGAGAAGTTTAACCAATCACCAAACGCCTGAATGGATACGATACGCCCATAGCGTTTGCAGCTTTCGACGATTTTTGACCAGTTGGGTGTTTCGGCAAAATTATTGAGCGATGAGTAATGGATGTTTTCTACGTCGATGAATACAGCGACAGCTTTGGATGTGGACATATTGAAACTCTTTGTTTACTTATGCCCAGCTTATATAAGCTGGGCATAAGTATGTTTTTTATATAGGCGCAGCAGTTAAGCACTGACGTGCAGCATCGCAATCTTTACGAATTTGCCTAGCCAGTGCATCAGCGTGTTTGAAGGTGCGATCTTCACGTATGCGCCTTACGAATCGGACAATAAGCCGATGGTGATACAAATCAAGGGTTTGATCGAGTACGTGGGTTTCTAAAATCAGGCTGCGCCCTTGGAAGGTCGGGCGGTAGCCCAAATAAGCCACCGCAGGTAAGTAACGCACTGTGCCATCCGCTTCTGGCATGCCAGCCCATACCGCATAAATGCCAGCGGGTGGATGGACCAAATGCTCTGTTTCTAAATTCGCAGTAGGGAAGCCCATGGTGCGGCCACGTTGTTCACCCTTACAGACGTGCCCAGATACCTCATAGGGACGACCAAGCAAGGCTTCAGCCGAGGCAAAATCAGCGGCTTCGATCAGCGAACGAATGCGGCTGGATGAAACCACACCACCATGCAATTCAAAGGCATTCGCTTCGGAAACGGTAAAATGGAGTGATTCACCTAACTCGCGCAACATGGCACTATGCCCTTGACGATCACGACCAAAGGCAAAATCGTAACCCACGTGCATGTGTTTGAAGCCGAAGGCTTGGTGCAGTTTGCGGGTGAAGGTTTCGGCTGACCATTGCGCCAAGGCTTTGTCAAAGGGCAGTACCAGCGTGCTATGAACGCCTGCATCGCGAATCAAGCTTAGTCGGTCGTGCAGTAAACATAGGCGGCGCGGTGCTTCTTCGGGGAACAGTACAGCACGTGGGTGCGGCTCAAAAGTCACCAAGTTAGCGGGGCCTTCAACAGCACGAGCATGACCATCAAGTTCGGCTAAGACTTGCTGGTGCCCTAAGTGTACACCATCAAAATTACCAATGGTGATCGCTCCGCCCTGTACTTCGGGGTAGTCGGCGACGGCTTCCCATGAACGCATAACTCGCATCATGATATTAAATTTCCTTTTGCACCAAATGCCAGCAGCAAGGCGAGCATGGGCGCACCAGAATTGATTTTACCTTCGGCAACCCATTGCATGGCAGTGCTACGAGGGCACCAAAAGCGGCGAATATCTTCGTTCTCAGCCGTTATCCCGCCACCTTCGCTCACTGCTTGATGTTGATTCACATGGGCGAGGTAGAGGGTGATTCGCTCCGAAGTACCACCTGGGCTGACGTAATACTGCCCTAAGTATTGCAGTGTATCGGCAGCATAACCTGCCTCTTCTAGGCATTCACGACGCGCGGTGGCTTCGACTTCTTCACCTGCTTCAACCATGCCCGCGACGATTTCAATCAACCACGGATGGTCTTGGCGCACCGCAGGGCCAATGCGGAATTGTTCGATCAGCAAAACCGCATCGCTTGCCGCATCGTAGAGTAATACCGCTACAGCATCACCGCGTTCTAAATTTTCACGCACAACCTGTAAGGGCGGACCATTGAAACAATCATGTTCCACCGTATGGCGGTCGAGTGAGAAAAAACCTTGGTAGCACGATTGCTGCGATAAAAAACGGTAATTCATGGGCGGCACTCTATCGCCCTTGGATTATTGAGCCAGAATCCTGTCGTGGATTGCATGGCGTTGATAGGTCATCACGCGAGCGGAAAAGATGTTTTTGTCGGCGAGGGTCATGGTTTCTCGTGCTTCTATGCAGTCAAAGCCCAATGATTTCATGCGTTTGCTGAACTTCCCCGCATAGCCACGACCAGGGTCGATAATCACCACCTTGGCGTTTGCTTGCGCATGGCGGAGAATGAACTGCGACAGTATGTCAAAATGCCCACGTTCATAGAGTATGTCGCTACCAATAATCAGATCGTACAGATCCACCACGCCAGTGTCTTTAGCCCAATCACCCTCAACCATTTGGATAGCATGTAGCTTGTTGATTGCGGTGTTGGTGGAGAGGAACGAAGGAACCATAGGGTGGTAGTCACAGGCGGTGATGTCTGCGCCACGTTGCTGCAATACAAGGCTGGCAAGCGCAAGTCCGCAGCCGACTTCAAGGATGCGTAGCCCCTCAATATTATGTGCGCTCATAAGCTTTGCCAGTAGCTCGCTGGATGGCCAGACGACACCAAAGAGTGACCAGTTAGCAGAACTTACGCCAGCACGTTCTGAAACACCGTCGGGGTCATAATACTGTTGTTTATCGCGTAGCGATTGAATGTGAAAATTGACGCCGCCAATGCAGTAGTCTTCATGTTTGACTTGAAAGCCCATGTAAGGAATGCCTTATGCCTAAAAAAATTAAATGATAGACAGGCAGGCAAGGCAATGGGTTAAGAGAGATATGCATGAGCTGATATAGCACTTATGTTTGCAGGCTACGGCAAATAGGGGTTAATGCAATACAATGACGATGATACGCAGGTGTTATGCTTCGCTGTGCGATGACCCATCGTTGCGGACTACCCCCTCTTCTTTGACGAAAAAGAGTATGATACCACCCAAAGAAAAGAGCGCGACGATGGCGAGCATCGAAGCGCGGGGGCTGCCTGTAAGCATACTGACCAAGCCCATTAAGGCAGGTCCAATAACGGCAGCGAACTTCCCCAGCATATTAAAAAAACCAAAAAACTCTGCTGATTGATGGGCGGGAATCATGCGCGCATACATCGAACGGGATAACGATTGTACACCGCCCATGACCAAGCCAATGGCTGCTGCCAGCCAATAAAAGTCCATCTCATTTTGCATGGTAGAACTCCACATACAAACGACGGCATATACGGCAATACAGATCAGTAACGTGCCTTTGGCATGCCAATGCTCGCCTAACCAACCCATCGCGATCGCGGCAGGGAAGGCGATAAACTGTGTCATCAGCAACGCCGTAATCAGTACGGATGATTCAAACCCCAGTGCTAAACCGTAATCAACCGCCATTCGTGCAATGGTGTTAACACCATCAATGTACAAAAAATAGGCGAGTAAAAATAGGGCGATATAGCGCAGGCTGCGCAGATCTTTGAAGGTTTCTTTTAACTGCTTAAGCCCTGCACTTGCAGCTTGCCATAATGGTTGCTGCCGTTCGCTGGCAGGCTCTTTCACCCATAGTGCTAAGGGGATGGTGAATATTGCCCACCATACGGCAACGCTAACGAATGACCAACGTACGGCCTCGCCAGCATCAGCCATACCTAAAACAGTGGGGTTTAGCGTCATCCAAACATTTAAGGCAAACAGTAAACCACCGCCAATATAACCCAAACCAAAACCCAAGGCGGAAACGCGATGCAAGTGCTCATGCTCACTGACATCCACCAGCATGGCATCATAAAACACATTTGCACCAGAGAATGCAATCGAGCCAAAACCGTACAACAACAATGCCATCAGCCATTGCCCTTGAGTTGCAAAAAACAGCCCCGCCGTCATCAATACGCCAAGTATGGCAAAACTTAATAACATGCGCTTTTTGAGTCCGCCTTGGTCAGCCATCGCACCGAGCAGAGGGGCAAGTAAGGCAATGAATAGACCCGCGCCAGCATTGCCCATGCCCAACCAAAAGGTACTTTCGCTGGGTGACATACCGTTTGCCCAATACTGTTTGAAAAACAAGGGGAAAAAACCTGCCATTACCGTGGTGGTAAAGGCGGAGTTTGCCCAGTCATAGAACGACCAAGCATAAATAGCACGTTGGTTTTTTTTCATGTACTGGCCTTAGCTGAGTAATGGTGCGATGACTAAAGATACGATAGCCATGACGTTGATTAAAATATTCATGGCAGGACCTGAAGTGTCTTTAAACGGATCTCCTACAGTGTCGCCGACGACAACGGCTTTATGTGTTTCTGATCCTTTGCCACCGTGATTCCCTTTCTCAACATGTTTCTTGGCATTGTCCCACGCGCCGCCTGCGTTTGCCATCGTTAATGCCATTAATACACAGCCGACCAAGGCTCCCCCTAACATGCCACCAAGTGCCGCAGGACCAAGTGTGAAGCCTATGGTGACAGGTGCTAAAATCGCAAGCACACCAGGCAAGACCATGCGTTTGAGCGCGGCCGTGGTGGCAATATCAATGCAGCGGTCATAATCGGGTTCAGCATTACCAGCCATTAAACCAGGGATTTCGCGGAACTGGCGGCGGATTTCATGAATCATATCAAACGCTGCGTCGCCTACAGCAGTCATGGTTAATGCCGCAATAATAAAGGGGAACATGCCGCCGATAAACATACCAATGAGTACCAGAGGGTCATTCAAGCTTAATGTGAAATGAGGTATATGCACATTCACCGTTGCGACAAAAGCTGAGATGATCGCCAACGCAGCCAATGCTGCCGCTCCGATAGCAAAACCTTTGCCGATGGCAGCGGTGGTGTTGCCCAGTTCATCCAAGGAATCGGTGATGGTGCGCGTTTCTTCCCCCATGCCAGCCATTTCGGCGATGCCACCAGCATTATCAGCGACTGGTCCGTAGGCATCAATTGCCATGGTAATACCTACCGTTGCCAACATACCTACCGCTGCTATGCCGACACCATATAAACCACACAGGCTGGTGGAGACGAATACGATGGTGCAGATACTTAACACAGGGACGACTACCGACATCATGCCTGTTGCTAGCCCTGTAATCAGTACCGTCGCCGCTCCTGTTTCGCCTGCTCTGGCAATATCTTTGACGGGTTTACCCGAGGTGTAATACTCGGTGACTACGCCGATGATGATGCCACCAATCGCGCCACTGATAACCGCCCACCATATGTTGAGCGCAACGCCGATGTAAGCCGTACAGCACCATGCAACGATGATGAATAGCAGTGATGCGCCAATGGTGCCGATGCGTAATGCCGATTGTGGTGCGCTATGGCAAAACAGCCGTACCAATACAATACCAGCAATCGAACACAATAAACCTGCCGAGGCCAATGCCAGAGGGAGAAACATCAGTGCGGATTGTGTACCCAAGGGTTGCAACGCCTCCAAACTGAGTGTGCTAGCAATGGCTATGGTGGCAATAATCGCACCGCAATAAGATTCAAAAATATCTGATCCCATACCTGCAACATCGCCGACATTGTCACCCACATTATCGGCAATCACGCCTGGGTTGCGTGGGTCATCTTCGGGAATACCTGCTTCTACTTTACCGACTAAATCCGCACCAACATCGGCGCATTTGGTGAAAATACCACCACCAACACGAGAGAACAGCGCTACCGAAGATGCCCCCATGCCAAAACCATGAATGGCGTGTGCTGTTTGTGGGTCACCACCAAACAGTAGATAAAGACAACCTAAACCCAACAAGCCCAGCGCAGCAACGGTTAGCCCCATGATTGAGCCACCATAAAAGGCAATGTTAAGGGCAGCCGCTGCTCCATGCTGGTGCGCTGCCATTGCCGTGCGTACATTGGCCTTGGTTGCCGCATACATACCGATAAACCCTGCCAAAGCAGCACATCCGGCACCCAATAAAAACGCCATCATGGTTGCAAGCCCCAGCGCACTCATGCCAATGCACACCGCTACTACGGCAACAAACATCAATAAAACGGTATATTCACGCTGCAAGAAGGTCATGGCACCATGATGAATCGCTTCACCGATTGCCCGAACTTGTGCATTGCCGCCATCTTCTCGTGCAATCAAACGAAATAATAAAGCCGCCACCAACAAACCAGCACCACCCAGCCACAATGGAATAGTATGCATATCATCCTCCTTAGCTGTTTAGCAATCAACAGCAAGACTATGAACGTTAACCGCGAAAAAACAAATTTATTGAAGAGATGCGATAGCGCATCATTGCCATAGTGCGTCATAAGGTCATAATGTATTAGCAAGTTATCCCTACATTGTTTTGACAATAGGTATTTTAACTATATGTTTGTGATTGTGTGGTGATTTGTGAGCGTGTGGTGAGGTGACTTATGGATCGTGGGGCTCGACAATTTATACCAATCAGTTTATGGGCTGTCGTTGCAGTTGTGCTCATATATTTGGTTAGTATTGACCTTTATAATCAAGAACAATTTGTTCTTGGTGTGGCCTTTCTTGCTACAATTTATATTTTGCGTGCACGTTATATGCGCACCTTAGATAATGCTAAACCGTTACGCTTAACCCGTTTGCTGTTGTTGGTTCTGGCTGGACTGATGGCTCTCCGTTATCTTATTTGGCGGGTACAGTATTCTATACCATGGTATAACGATAAATGGTCACTCGCACTGTCCCTTGTATTATTAGCGGCTGAAGTTTTTGCTGTCTTGCTATATTTTATGGGGGCATTTACCGTCATTCATCCTTTGCGGCGTGAGCCTGTTCCATTGGATCTTGAACGCGATGATTTACCCACCGTTGATGTTTTTATTCCCAGTTATAATGAGTCGGCTGATTTGTTGCGGACAACGCTGTTGGCTGCAAGTAGTATTGAATACCCCAAAGATAAACTAAACATCTATTTGTTGGATGATGGTGGTACCACTGCCAAGTGCGAACAAAGTGGTGATAGTGGTCGTCTGGCACGACAACGAAAAACAGCGCTTCGCGCGCTGTGTGAAGAGACTGGCGCGCAGTACTTAACAAGAGAACATAATCATCACGCGAAAGCAGGCAATATCAATGCGGCACTCAAAGAAACGCATGGTCAGGTGATTCTTGTTTTGGACTCTGATCATATACCTACGATGGACTTCCTGAAGCTTACGATTGGTACGATGATGAGTGACCCGACTATTGCACTGGTTCAAACGCCGCATTATACGATCAATCAAGACCCATTCGAAAACAGCTTGCATGCTACGCATAAAATGCCTGCTGAGGGCGATATGTTTTATTCTCTCAACTTGCGCGGTATGGATAATTGGAACGCGGGATTTTTTTGTGGCTCTGGCGCATTAATTTTACGCACTGCGCTAGAGAGGATTGGCGGTATTTGCACCGATACGATTGTAGAAGATGCTGACTCATCCATGGAGTTATTATCTCAAGGTTATAAGACAGCGTATCTACATACACCAGCATTGGCAGGGTTGAACTCAGAAAGTATCGATGCTCTTGTTGTGCAGCGTAGTCGTTGGGCAACGGGGATGATTCAACTGTTTCGCATGAAAAACCCTCTGTTTCGTAAAGGGTTGAGCTTTGCCCAACGGCTGTGTTATCTCAATTGCATTGCCTACTGGTTTTTCCCGTTGGCTCGTGTTGTGTTTTTACTGACGCCTATTATGGCGTTGTTGTTTGGTGTCGTCTTTTTTTCGGCTCCACCGAGTGAGATTTTGCTGTATGTAACACCGTATCTTGTTGGTCTTTATATGGTGTTAAACGTGATGTATGGTCGTGTGCGTTGGTCGTTTGTTTCAGACTTGTACGATACCATTACCGCAGTGTTATTGGCAGGCACTGTGTTTGCCACTTTAATAAACCCCAAGCACAAAGAGTTCAAAGTCACGCCTAAGGCGGTTACCCGTGAATCTGCTTCGCTATCCTTTTTATCGAAACGTTTTTATCTGCTTATTGCTATTCAAATAGGGGCAGCAATTTTAGGGATTAGTACGATGCTCCATGATCCCACTATGTTTAATCAAATCATGGTCTCGTTGGCATGGAATGCTTATAATATGATCTTCACTATTGCTGCACTGGGAGCTTTAATTGAGCGGGGTGAAATTCGCCACCGTCCAAGGGTTGCTGTGGATGAATATGCAGAACTTCAATTAGGTAGTCAGTCTATTCCTTGCCATGTTGAAGATATGACAGAGGACGGTTTGATGTTGCATATGCCAAAAGAAATCAGCTCGATAGAGGGGGGTAAGGCTACTTTAAAACTCCTTGCACATCATAGTACTGAAACGTTTATGGAAGTTCCTGTAAGGATAAGGAATACACATGGCAAGTCAGTTAAAAAAGAGCAACATTTGATGGTCGGATTATCGTTTGAATATGAAGGTATTTCGCAACGTCGAAAGGTCATTAACTATTTGTATGGGCATAGTAAACGTTGGCAGGCTGATCTGGTTGAATGCCATCAACATTCTACGATGACTCAAGGGGTGTTATTTGTCATCAAGGCATTTGCTTATGGCCTAATACATATTGGTTTACTGATTACCCTCCCGTTTAAAAGAAAAAAAACAATCAAGGAAAGCTCCCTATGAAAAGACTTATACTACAGATTGCTACGTTGGTGTTATTTATATTGCTTGGGAGCAGTGTGGCGATTACTGCTGAACAGAAGCTTGATTCATCTGGCATGCCATCGACTACGCAAGATATGTACAGTGATGTGAACGAAGATAAGACGATGGCAACGATGCCACACATTGCTTGGCAGGGTACGTTACCTCTTCAAGCTTTTATTGATGAAGATCTCTGTACACGACAAAACTTTTTCATTGTAGCTCATGGCCCAGTTCTTCC
>CAZYAI010000018.1:0-43838 GCA_964645625.1 uncultured Zetaproteobacteria bacterium | reverse complement strand
ACCAAGCCTGATCGCCTTTTCTTTCCACTTTTGTCGACTTTGTAATACTTTTGATGCCTGAAGCATTGCTAACCATTCACCCAATAAGTTATCAATTAATTGGGTGAATGTTAATCTATTTTTCGGGATATGAAAAATGGGGTGAAAACAGGACATTTCGACACCCTAGGCCTGCCCCCCTCTCATAGGTGACCCCGTTATGCTCTACCCCTTCATTGCCATTCCTTTAAAATATCTTCGATAGTATTAAAATGAATTCGAAGCAAAGTGAAATTATCTTCATTTATAGATTTTGCATGAGCATCAGGTCTACCAATTGAGTTAATCTCTGATAACATAAGAATCGTTTTTCCCTTTTCTGAAGTGAAAATATTTTCAAAATCCCCCCAGTCTCTTTTTAAGATATTTTCCAAATCTATGAAATACAATGGGGAATTATCTGTTTTTAGAATCTCGTTAATGTCATAAGAACGTAAGGACTCCGTTCTACTTGAAGGAATGGCTGCAAGAACTTTTTCCAAAGCCTTATTCTTACCGTATCTCATTACTAGAGTATTTCTAATGATTTTCCGCAGCGTCCTTTCTAATGTATTCCGTCTACGAGATATTTCTTCGACCTTTTCCTCATTGGAAAGGTGAATACTCTCGTATTTATGCTGAATTCCTAAGTACTCTTTTACAGCCTCAATTTTAAAGGAATATCCATAATTGCTCTTTTGAATTATCCCATAGCCTATTAAATGCCGTGTAAAATTTGGATTGTCTTCAGCTAATACATTAAAAGAATCTAAGTCATTCTGAGATAGAAACTTAAGCATATCATATTCGTCCGGATACCAATCTCTTAATACCTGAACAATCATGTCTAGATAATGAGTGGAATTATCAAAAAACTGTTGCTTAATTTTTTCATACAGTGCTTTGTCTACTGTTGCTGGCCGATCCCCTGAACATTCATCATGTATTACACTACAGGCTTGACGAATTAAAAAAGGATGACCTCCAAAATCATCTGCGAGCTTAGAAATAACAATATCATCAAATTTAAGCCCAATATACTGCCCTAGTTTTCGAATCATTTGCCGTACTTTTATTAAATTAAAGTTTGGAACATAGTGGCATGGTATAGATGCAAAAATTGGATTCTCATGTTGAACAAGAGTGGCTGATTCAACGCAACTTGGATTAGTGCCAACAAGCATATATGTGAATACTTCAGGGTTCCTTTGATAGAAACCTCTGAGCGTTTGCCAAAAATAAATAAAGTCACTTTCAGATCTCCAATGCCTTGAAGATGCAGTCCCCGGAGTTACTCTTTCAATTTCGTCAAAAATAAAAAGTGCCGATTGTTTTTTCTTTGATCGATATATTGTCAATACATCTTCTTCAAAACTGTCAGCCGCATTTTTTTCATCATATAAATTAGTTATTTTTAATTTGGCTTTTGAACCAATCGCACTATGATATAAATTTACAACCTTTTTCAATAATTCATTCCACCTTAACTTATGAATAGAGGGGCTTTCACAATCAATCGAAACATAGTTTTTTCCTGATGATTTTAATGTTCTTTCTATAGCATAAATTATTGATGTTTTGCCACTTTTTCTAAGTCCGAATAACCCAGTATGTTCGCCATCTCTATGCCTGTTAACTATTTCATGAACTAATTCGCTCCTTCCAAAAAAGTACAAGTCACTTTTAAGAGGTGATAAAAAATTGAATAAATTTCTGGAGTAGAAGTGCTTTCTAAACCTATTTCTGATAAAAAAGCTATCATAAGCATATGTTAATTCATCATATGTAAAGGGGATTGTAATTGGTTGTTCAGGATCCGTTTTTAACAAAGCGTCAATTTTACTTTCAATCTTTCGGTCTTTGCTAATGACTATGCGGCAAACAGTCTCTGTTCTTAGTGAAGTTAATTGTTCTTGTGCTTCAGCAAAGGCCGATAACGTTCGAGGCTCAAAGGTTTCGTATGGACTAAAAATGCAGATAACTTCTCTTTCTATATTAAACATTTCTGAGAAAATTGATGTAGGCTTCATTAAGAAGTATTGGTAACTAGAAGATGCCATTTGGATTCTTTCGCCTGACCTTGTCAAATACCATTCTAACGATAGCCGTCGTAGAATTTCATGTTCGGTGTCATTATATCTATCCATCAAAAATTCAGTGTGAATACCAGGGCTTGTTTTTCTTTTACGTACTTTAGGACTTTTTGGCTTAAACCCTGAATTTCTCATTAATGACTCCTAATAATTATTTGTATTTGAAATGGGGTCACCCATTAAAAGAGGGGCATTGGAAAGGGAGTCAGGCTTCGGTATTGATGATGTTTGTCGCTACACCTGAACATTATCCTGTCCCTTGTTCATTCTGTAAGCCCTACTTCTGAAATCACCAGCAAGAAACTATATTGCCCATATTCGCGCAGCAACTTTTTTCAGATCGCCCATACCCATCACTGCTTTTGCTTTGGCAACATGAGCAACAAGGTCACACCGAGCAAGGCGATGCTGAGCAGAAATAATACGACAACACACCATAGCAACCACCACCAATCAGGCTCTAATGCGGCTGTTTGGGCAAAAACCTCATAACCCCAATAAGTAGGCATGATTTTTTCCACAACACTCAT
Source organism: uncultured Zetaproteobacteria bacterium (assembly GCA_964645625.1). Taxonomy (GTDB): domain Bacteria; phylum Pseudomonadota; class Zetaproteobacteria; order Mariprofundales; family Mariprofundaceae; genus AB-137-C09. The sequence goes on along the minus strand of CAZYAI010000018.1, from coordinate 41,197 downwards.
CAATGAGCTAAACTGCTCGCGGGGAATCACGAATTCAGAGAATAGAATCTGCGGGATAATCAACAATGGTACGACTGCAACAGCGCGATCTTGGCTGCGCATCAAAGCAGAAATCAACAAGCCCATCGCTGTACCACACAAGGATGCTTGCCATAACGCCAAGGTTTGCAGCACAAACGCACCACGCAACGCCAGCGTCCATTCAATGGAAGCTTGCAGCATCAAGGCTTGAATCAGCCCTAACACCGCCAGCACACTGTATTTCGACCACACATAAGCAGGCAGAGATAAGCCAAACAACCGTTCGCGCTCAATAATCGGACGCTCTTTCACGATTTCTCGGCAGGCATTGATACAGCCAAACCACACGCAAGATAAGACCATGACAAAATACAGCGATGGCGTGTCTTCTTGCAAAGAACCCCAGACTACCGCGCACAACCAGCCAATCAGCGGTGCTTGCGCCAGTAATAATAGCAGCGTAAGTGGCTCGCCCTGTAAGCATGCGAGGTAACGGGCGGCAAGAATGCGGGATTGTGGCGCGCTCATGATCGCTTTTTATTGCGAATGTTACGCAATACATCAGCCGCAGCATTGGCTGGCACGGCAGCATGCTGCGGTTCATCATGAGGGTCGGAAGCTGGCGTTTCGCGCCCTTCATGTTGCTGCTTGCGCGCTTGCTTTATCGCTGGCGGTAAACGTTTAGCATACTCCCTCGCCACCATGCTTTGTTGATAACGCTGCGCCCATTCACTCGCTGTGTGTTGCTGCAAGCGGATGAATATGTCTTCAAATTCATGCACTTTGAACCACGGCAGGGCAATTTTGGGCGGTCCAAAAAAAACGACATGCCCCTGCTGCATCAGCAGCATGTTCTGACAACGCTCAATATTTTGCATATTATGGGTGGCGACCATGACGATTTTTTGTTGCTGCGCAATGCTGGCAAACAGCTCCATCATTTGGGTGTCCATACCTGGATCAAGCCCTGATGTTGGTTCGTCCAAGATCATAAAATCAGGCGTGGTAAGCAGTTCCAACGCCACCGACACACGCTTGCGTTGACCACCAGAGAGTTGCCGAATGGGTAAGTCCAGCCGCTCCAGCAACCCTACTTGCTGGGCTATGGTTTGAATATGGTGGCGGCGGCGTGGTACTGAGGATGCTGGCAGCCGCAGTTGACAGGCGTAGTCCAATTCCTGCGCTACCCGTAATGCCACATGCAAATGGTCGTCTTGTGGCACATAGGCAATGGGCGTGTTTTTTTGCGGCAAACGGATATGCCCCTGAAAATCCATCAAGCCCAACATCGACTTAATCAACGTGCTTTTGCCAGCACCAGAAGGACCAATCAAGGCGCATAATTCACCTGGGTAAAGGCGGAAGCTGATGTTGGATAGCAAGCGGTGATCGCCCACAGCTACCGACAATCTATCCACCGCCAAATAACGCATGATATGGCTTAACGTGTAAACTTAAAACGCTGGATGACGCGGTCGCGCTGTTTGGCATTATCGTAAGCGATCAGTAATTGATAGCCGCGTGGTGATTCTGTGATTACGCTTATACCTTCAGCCTTTTGCCCCGCAGGAACGACCAGTTCAGCCAATCGTTGCACCTGCCCCAAGGCTGCGCCATGCCGTTTGTGACCAGGTGTGGTGTCGTTGCCATCCCAATGGTAGATGCAATAAGAACCATCACCGTCACCCACGGGACCTGCCAGTAGCAAAAAGCCGTCGGAAACCTCGGTCATACCGCGAATACCACGCCCATCCAAAGTGACAAATAATAGCTGTGCGCCTTGGGCGGGGTGGTCAAAATTAAAGCGCAGCACAGGCACCCGATTACCGCGAAACACAGGGCCGCGAAACCCCGCATACAGCAGACCATCACGCACGGCTAAACCTTCAACATCAACGCCATTTTCTTTGCTGGGGATTCTGCTAAACGTGCTCAGCACGGGGCTGTTTTGAATCACATCACGCAAGCTTGCCTGCGCTTGGTCAACCACCTTCCCCTGCGCATCTAGGCGCAGCCGAAAGACAAAATCTCGCCCTGCTTCATCTTTGATCGCATCATCACGGTAGCTTTTGAGGTTCTTTTTGTACGATTTATGTGCTTTTATACGCTTGCGTTTGGATGAGTGCGAGCCTATGGCATACACCGTATGCCCCTCCACGGCGAGGGCTTCCAGATCAACCTCATCACCGACGAGTAAGGGTATCGTCGCCGTCAGTTCATGCTTTGCATTAAGTACTTGCAATACATTTTCATCATGATCGCTGGTTTCATCGGCAACCAATAGCAACGAATCGCCAAGGAGGGCAATACCGCTCACATCTTCGCTGGCAATCACCGTTGCGGGTACAGCGATGTTTGCCGAAGGCTGCAATGTTTGCGCCGCAGCCGAGTATGCGCATGCGCTGATACAACACAGCATCGCTAATAACTTCAGAATGATGTTTTTTTGCATGATTACACCTCGTTGTTTCATCGTACCTGCTGGCAGCAAGCCATATCCATCGGACTACAGAGAAAAACGCCGTTGAAATTCATCCTCTTGCATAATCACAGGCTGACTTACCCCTAGGTTTTTTAACTTCTTCCATAAGGCATCAGCTTGCGGACGTAACATAGCAGGGAAAATAAAACGCATCGCAGGAATGCGGATGATGCGCCGACTTCGCTGGTAAGGTAAACCTGTATGTCGCAGACGCTTTTCATTCCTTTGCGCAAACTCCATGATGTAGTAACGCCCCAAGCCAATACTATAACTGCCTGGCTTGGTTCGTTCAATATCCACATCATCAATGCCACGGCGATGCCATTCAGCTTGCGCCTGTTGCGCTTGTGCCAGAGAGTTAAAGGTGCGTTGATCGTCAAAAACATACAGTTCGACATCTTCTTTGCGGCTGAGTAATTGCGGGAACAAGCCCGCCGCTGCAAGTTTACGGCGTAGATCCTCCACCCCTTGCTTCCATACCATGCGATGAGTAGTGATGCGCCATAAAGTGTTGGCAGTCGGCTGTGGCGGCTCGATATAAACATCCACCGCAGCGGGTACAGGCGGTGGGTAAGGTGGAACCCACGCATGCCAAGCACTCCATGCCAACAGCACAAGTAGGGCGAGCACCAATACGCGACGCATCAGTTCAACTACTTAGCATGGAACATGTGATCCACACAATAAACGAACATGGCGTTTTGACGCACTGTGCGACGATATTCCATAGCGCGGGGTGGCAAAACGCCATGTCCTTAACATGCAAAATGTCGCTGCGCCAGCAGGTGCAAACCTTGCAAGGTTAAATCTGGCACCAACGCCGTCATTTCGGGGATGTCATCGCAGATTTTGCGACTAATGCCGCCTGTCGCGATCAGCGGGGCTGCGCTGTATTCAGGCAAGGCTTGCAATCGATGAATAATACCGCGCAAACCATCCACCGCTGACCAATAACTGCCTGCCTGCATGCTGGTCACGGTGTCTCGGGCAATCAATTCCTTCACTGGCGCAATCGACACATCGGGCAAACGCGCCGCATAACGACACAGCGCGGCAAGCGATAATTCCATACCTGGCACAATCAAACCACCAGCGTAACGCCCTTGAGGGCTGACCACATCAAAGGTTGTCGCCGTACCACAATCCATAATAATCACGGGTGCGCCCCATTGTTCCCGTGCGGCAATAGCTGCAACAAGGCGATCAGCACCGACATCACGCGGGTTCTTGTAATCAATACCAATACCAGTTTTAACTTCAGCCGAGCCGACAAATGCTGGCTGTTGCTGACACACGCTGACACAAGCATCGCGCATAACAGGATCGAGGTGCGGCACTACGCTGGCAACCATGATGCCGTCGATAAGCAGGGGGTTTTGTTCAGCGCGGGTAAACATGCCAATCATTTTCCACGCCAGTTCATCCGCCGTCATGCGCGTATGGGTGGAAAGCCGCCAACTAATCAGCAGCGCATCACCACGGTATAAACCAAATTCCATCTGTGTATTACCCACATCAATACACAAATAATGTTGCGTCATGCGCTCACCTCGCCACAAATCACCCGCTCCATGCCCTCTTTTGTCTCCAACAACAAAGCACCATCATGATCTAAGCCGCGTGCAATGCCCTGCCGTGGCGCAGTGCCACCAGCGATAGTAATACTGCGATCTTGGTGCGCGTGCGCCGCCTGCCATGCTTGACGTATAGGGCTAAAACCTTGCGCCTGCCATAAGCGGTAATAGGCATCGAAGGATACGGTAATCGCTTGCAAGCAATCATCACGATGCCACACTTTAACATGGGGTGGCAAAACGCCATGCCCGTTAACATAGGGTGGCAAAATGCCATGCCCGTTACTACTGCATTCATTCACACTGCATGCAATACTTGCAATATCATCGGGCCAACCACCTTTGGGTGCGTCGATGTTTAGCCCAATACCCACCACCAAGCCCTGCAATACGCCGCCATGACTGCTGCTTTCAGTCAAAATACCGCACAGTTTTCGTTCCCCAACCAGCAAATCATTCGGCCATTTAATCGCCAAGTTTGGAATCCACGGCGACAGCGCGTGGTGTACAGCAACGGCAGCGACCAGCGTCAACGTAGTAGCTTCGCTAAGCGGCACGGATGGCTTTAACAACACACTGCATGCCAACGACTCAGCAGCACAAAACCAGCTACGCCCACGCCGACCACGCCCTGATGTTTGCTCTTCGGCAACAATGGTTGTGCCTTCTGCGAGGCTGGGGTCTTCCGCCAACATGCGCAGCAACAGGCTATTGGTAGAATCCACCTGCGGCACAATAATGAGGGGACGACCAAGACGGATATCAGACATATTCGTCAATCACATGCAGTCACCAACAATGATAAATCCAACACGGGGGCAGAATGCGTAATGGCACCAATGGCTAAACGATCCACACCCGTTGCCGCATAGGCGGGCGCATTGTGCAAGCCAATATTCCCCGATGCTTCCAAAAGGATGGATGAAGGCACCAAATCCCGCGCCTGTGTCACCATTTCTACCGTCATATTGTCGAGTAAAATCATATCAGGCGCAACGGCAACCGCTTCGCTCACCTGCGCCAGTGTTTCACACTCCACTTCGATAAAACTGTTATCATCATGCTCATAGCATGCGTGAACAGCATCGGTGATACTACCTGCTGCGGCAATGTGATTCTCTTTAATCAACATCGCGGCAGCCAAATCCATACGATGATTAACCCCGCCGCCGTGAACCACAGCCTGTTTCTCCAACATGCGCATACCTGGTGTGGTTTTACGCGTGTCAGCAATACGGCAGCCTGTACCCGAGACAGCATCAACCAACAGCCCCGTAGCACTGGCGATGCCAGATAAATGCTGCAAAAAATTCAATGCCGTACGCTCAGCCGCCAGCAAAGAACGCAGTGAGCCACGGATTTCCGCCACCGTATCGCCTGCTTTTATGCGCGCTCCATCGTGGTACAGCCATTGAATTTCAATGCTGTTATCAAGTTGGTGGAAGCTACTCGCAGCCACAGCACAACCCGACAACACACCATCAGCCTTAGCCAGCAGTTGTGCCTGCCCCGCCTGCTCCACCGCGATGCATGCCCAAGCGGTAGCATCTTCAAAGGCGCGGTCTTCATCCAACGCCTGCCGAATGAGGTCATCATAGCTGCTCATTTGTGTTCTGCTCGCGTGCTTTCAGCCTGCTTATCGTTGTGGCTAACACCGCTCTTTTCTGCCTCAATCACAGGGTTTTCAGGGGCTTTTTCATCGTTTAAATTCTTTTTGAAGTTTTTAATACCCTTGGCGATACCCGCACCAACATCTGGCAGTTTACCTGCACCAAAAAAGATCACCACAATCACCAAAATCAAAATAAGTTCGGTTGTTCCTAATCCAAACATGTCAGCCCTCCATTGCACAAGCGAAATCGCGCCATAAAATCAAGCCCGCAATCCTGCTGTATGCTCGCGAATTCGTCACGCAGTGATTTTAGCCTTATTTCAACATGAGGCATGTGTTCCAAACAATGAACAAACATGGTGTTTTGACACGCGATAAGTCGCAATCGTCAAGAACTTGATTCCCCGAATATTCAAGGCACACTAAAGCCATAGGAGCGTAAAAATCGAATGAACCAACAAGATATTCGCTGGCAACAGCGGTTTGATAGTTTTAATAAGGCCTACCTTCAGCTTGCCAATGCCGTAAGCCTTAGCCACCAAAGGGAACTCTCTAGCCTTGAAAAGCAAGGTGTCATTCAGGCCTTTGAGTTTACACATGAATTAGCGTGGAACGTCCTCAAAGATTACCTAAAAGATCAAGGAAACTATGAAATTCGTGGTTCTAAAGATGCGACACGGGCTGCATTCAAAGTCGCCTTGATCGCTGATGGTGAAGGTTGGATGGCAATGATTCAAAGTCGCAACATTTCTTCGCATACTTATGATGAAACAACGGCAGAACAGTTGGTGAAAGCGATCATCCATCAGTATTTTCCACTATTTCAAGCATTACAGCAGGAATTCGAGACGCTTCGAACATGAATACAAAACAGCACTTTGGTCTATCTAACACGACGCTAGAAAAACTGCGTCATGTTTTCACACTGCATCCCGCCATTGAGTCAGTATTCATCTACGGCTCACGCGCCAAAGGAAATTATCGTCCAGGGTCTGACATTGACCTCACGATCAAAGGTACACCCATCCCCTTTGCTGAACTGATGCAGATTGAGGATCAAATCGACGATCTGTTATTACCCTACACTGTCGATCTCTCGCAATATGCGCAAATAGGCAACCCTAACTTGGTTGAGCACATCAATCGTGTTGGCGTATTGCTATATATGCGTGAGCCACGCCATAAAAAAAATTCCGCAAACTTAGTTGCAAGCAAAAAAAAGCTCACGCCATAAAAGCACGACCTTTTGTCTTTACACAACAAGATGGTGCCTCGACAGGAACCACACTTGATACCTAAGTTATTGTTAAATAAATAAAAATAGTGACAACGGTAAAAAAAAGACCGTGAAAAAGACCGTGTTTTTTAAAAGTACCCCCTACTTTAGGCTAAATGCGGTGCGTCATTCTTCCCTGCTACACCATACGCAAGGGAAGCACTGGCAGCGTTGTCTAGGCTGCATCATCTTGGCTGTGTTCTTTCACATAGTCCGCCAGTGTGTCACTTATGCGTGTTTGCCAGCCTTTGCCTCCTGCTTTGAAATACGCCAACACCTCAGCGGCAATGCCTTGCCCTGTGGTTGCCGTGGTCTTTATAGCTTTATCAAAAAAGCCTTGATCCAGTTCTCTATCAGTCTCATGTATTGTTGCCATAAAGCCTTCACTATTTGCTTGAGCTACGAGGTGCGAATTAAGTTCGCACTATTCGCACTATTCGCACTACCACCGCTGGACGTATGTCGCCATCAAGTACAACGCATAAAGGCAAGGCGTTCACACCCTGCCTTGTGGTGGTAGTCACCTCTAAGCGGCTGCCTTCATTTCTTCATGGATGGCTTGCTTCACTACCTGCTTGAGCATTTCACCTATAGCCAGTCCTTGAATATGTTCGCGTAAGGTGTCGTTGATTGCCGTTTGGTAATTGCCTCCGCCTGCCTCTTCTACCTGCTGCTTAAAGTGTTCTATGATGTCAGCGTCTAGCCGAATCGTGATTTTCTGCTTGCTGCTGCTTACTACTGCCCCGCGCTTTGCCTGGCTAAAATCATACTCTGCTTTCATCTGTATGCCTCCTTGTTGTAGGTCTTCCGCTCATGTGTAAAACACCACACAACCACCAAAGCAACCAAGCAGAAACGCCGCAGGATGGCTTGCGCCTTGGTTGCCGTCTGATCGTGCCGTCCTATACATGGTTCAACGTTATGCCTTGTGCCTGCCCCGTTATGGCTACGGTGTCCCGCTTGGTCTCGCTTTGTCCCACCTCAGACCATAAGAAATAAAAGAAAAAAGGCGCAACTGTTAAGCCGCGCCTTTATTTCTTCCTTGGTTCTAAATAACTCGCCTTATGGCGTTGGTGGTGTGTGGTTCATATACCAATAAACACAAGGCTATAAGAGGGAATCCATAACAGTGTTTGCAGTTTTTCAAAATCAAAAAACTACAAGCCCCAAATGTTCCACATAAGGAAGCCAAACCAAGCAAACCATGCTATGGCTAGAACCACGAAGATGCGGGCGAGGATTACCCCTTTTTGATACCTTGAAAGGCTCATTTTTTGAAACTCCTAAAAAACGAAATCGGCAAAAAGTCGGTAAAAACGGTAAAAAAAGTGGGAAGAGTGGGAAGACCTTTATTTCCAATGACTTACATCCCTTCCCACTGGGAAGATAGTGGGAAGGAAGTGGGAAGAGTGGGAAGGGATTGTGCATAATATGTCATTTTCTTCCCACTTCTTCCCACTTCTTCCCAGTACAGAAAACAAAGTGGGAAGAAAAAAAACGACTAATATCAATACTTTACACCGTCTTCCCACTCTTCCCACTTTTTTTTGCCGTTTTCCGTACTTTCTCAGGATTCTAAAAGTTCATCAGACACGGAAACAACGCGGATTGTACGCTTTGCCTCTGCTGAATAAAAGTTATTATTCAACCGTCCCTCAGCCTCAACTTTTAGCCATCCACGCGCCTTTAGCTCTTGCTTGACTGTTTTGGAATTTACCCCGCCGCATTGTTCATCAAACACATTGGGCAAGAAATGATAAAAACCGCCTTCGCTTCCTGCCATCTTAAACCATCCCGCCCGCTCGTGTGGTATTGGGTTTGCCTTGGCGTTTTCACGCTCAAAACGTGCGTCATGTTTTAGAATAAAGTCCTTGATAGCATCCGTGCCGCGCTCGCCTTCTGTTTTGCTGCTGCTGCTACCTTGCCATAGCTCAAACGCATGCCGCGCTGCCTTGATTGCGTCACCTTTAACCCATGGCAACACCTGCGCATCAATCGCCAGCTCACCCACACAAGCAACCAAGCAGAAACGCCGCAGAGCGCGCCCCGCTTCGGGTGTGGTGGTAGTACCTACCTGTGCATAGTCAAACGCCCGCCAAGCACTTACAAAGCGTTGCACGATGGATTCACGCGCAAGGAAAGCTGCGCCTGCTGTGCCGTAGTAATCACGGCAAGCCCGCTTCATGGTGTCGGCTTCTTGTTCATTGGTGAACAGGTCAACCGCTGGCACATCCACCAAGCGGATCAACTGCCCGCCGCGTACCTTGCCGCCGTTTGCCTCGATGTATTCCGAGACGGGAAGCTCTCCAGATGACAACACCATAACGCGCCATGCCTTCACGGGTCGCTTGCCTATGCTCTTGCTCATTCTTACCTTGCCTGTCCCGCTCATGAGGTTATAGATGATGCCGCCAAAGTCGCGCCCGTCATTTTCGCCAATTTCATCAATGCACATTGGCAAATCATTGAACCCTGCCGCCATTGCTTCCAAGCCGTTCTTGGTGGCGTTCCAGCGTTGTAGGTAAACATCAGAGCCGCCCACCATTGCAGGGTCAGAACCATTCCCCCACACACTCGCCGCACCTTGCAAGATGGTGGTCTTGCCTCGGCTGGTCGTGCCGTAAAAGTGGAAGCCGCCCGCGTCAACATCAGCATGCAAACGCATCGGGGCAGCCAGTGCCGCAGCGATGCAGAACCGCGCCAAAGGTGAGACGGCATTGCCTGCAACGTTGCCCCGCCATTCCTCCAACGTTCCCTTGCCGTGGATAGCATAGCCCACCGCCTCGCTTTCTAATGGTTGATATACCATTTTTTCACCTGCTGGCTCGTTGATTGTCTCGGACGGAAGCACAAAGCTTTCACCATTCCAGCCAGTAGATGGGGCAGACAATAGGCGCGCCTCTGGCTTAAACTCGGACAAGTAACCAACAAGCTTTTTTTCCTTCCCGTGGATAATAGGCAAGCCCTCATTCGCCAGCATCTTGGCAAGGTCGGTGCATTCGCCATGGAAGTAGCTTGCAGGGATAGGCATATCATGGGCATTGCCATCATGGTCAAACCAATGCACCAGCCGCCCCCAGTTGCCTGCCTTGCTCCCTGTGTCATCGCGTGACAATGCAGACACCCAGCAAGGCGCACCTGTTAGCCGTTCGTCATCTTTATCAAAACCCAGTACAAACACACCGTCCTTGCGGCATGCGTAGTTATAAGGAATGCGGCAACCTTCCCACGGCTTGCCACTGTGCGCGGTTACAATGTTGCGCACTGCGTCTAGCCCCTTCTCTGCTGCCATGTCGTTGAAGTCTGTCCCCTCGATGTCTTTGGGGTAAACAAGCTTACCATTGATACGCTCGGAAGCTTTGCGCCCTGCTTCTAAGCCTGCATTGCCTTTGCCTTCTACTTCTTTCTTGTGGTCATTGTCGGCACACACGGTAAACAAAACCGTGGGGTAAGCCTTCGCCAGTTTCACTGCTACCTTTTCAAGGTTGCCGCAGTTAAACACCACCGCCACCGCTTCGCCTGTTACTTCGCGGATGGTTGCACCAGTCGCCCAGCCTTCTACTAGGTAGAGTTTCCGCTTAACCTCACCTATCAAACAATAGCAGCCGCTAACCTCGCCACCTGTTAAAAACCGCTTTTCGCCATTGGGCTTAATCATCTGCAAGCTGGTCATGGTCTCGCCGTCATGCAGTGGCACAAGCAAGCAGTCATCGCCATAAACCTTAGCTTGACGGATGCCCACGGGGTGGACTTTCTTCTTGATTAAATAGGGATGGTTGTCGCTTGCATCGTCCGCCTTACTCCAAATGCGGCAGGCTTCAAGCTTTGCGGCTTCGCGTTCTTCTTGCTGAATCTTGGCGCGTTGGCGTTGCGCTTCCTCGATACGCTCAACCATTGCCTTGCGTTGTGCTGGTTTTAAGTCCTGCTTGTCAAAGCTGCACCATGTTTGCACCTCATCCGTACGCCAGTCACCAAACGCGCCCGCCATAAAGTCGCCGTGATCGTGTAGCGAATACCAGCCCGCCTTGTCGCCGCTTTTATCGCTGGTGCTAAAACGGTGAATCCCGCCGTCCGCTACAACGTCGAACAACTGCGCGCTGTTCAGGCTTTCTTTTACTTGGTCAATAAACTTATGAATCATTGTGGCAACTCCTAGCCCTTCAGTGGTTGACCAAAGGGGAGAAAGTGCGCAAGCTTCGCGGTGTTGCGCTTTTACCGTTTCGTCACAAACAAAAGCAATTTCAGGCGTGAACCTTTCGCCAAGGTTCACGCCATTTTTTTGCCTAGTTGTTAGCTATATCACTCACATGCTGCATAAAAAACCTGTAAGCCTCTTTCTTTTCGCGTCCGCTTAATTCTCGGTAGGTCATCAACAAGTCAATTTCTTCTGACGTTTCCAACTGGCAGCTTTTAAGGGCATGCTCTGCCGTAATTTTAAGTGCCTTCGCCATCCCTATTACGAACTTGTTTTGCTTCTCTTTATCGTCATGGAATGGAACTTCCACAAAGCATTGCAACACATCAGAGCAAGCAACCATTCCCATGCATGTTTCCTCTATCTCTAGGATGCATCCGTTTATTTCTTTAGTTCTGTTCACGCTTCCGCCTCCTTAAACTCAAGCACTAGCTCCCAGCTTTCATTTCCGCTGTAATAATCCCCGCCATCAGCGATATAAACACCGCGAGCATTCACCGCTAACGTCCCTGCTACGTTCGCCCCGCACCTTGGCAGGTCGTAACGTGTCCAGCCTTGAGGCTCGCCACGGTAAACAACCACCGCGCCAGCGGGATGCCGTTCAGGGTCTAAACGTTCCGCCCTGTATGCTTCGGCAATCTTCACTGCTTCGCGGGCTTCCTTGATTGTGTTGTAGTTCATGCCTGCGCCTCCTTGTATGCCTTCACGTTGGCGATTGCTTCGCGCAACGTCCGACCAATAAAAAAGGCGGGGTACTTGCTAGGATCAGGGCTGGTAAGCATCAGCCCCCAACCTTCCAAGAACTCGAAGCCTTCACCCCACCACCCCGAAATGTTGCGCCGCTCTCTTGCTCCCTCCACCCATACGTGGCGGGTCTCCTCTACAAAGTAACAATCAGGAAACAACGCTTGCAGGGCTTCCAGTGTTGCCCCTTCCTCGTGCTGTGTGTTGTCATTCATGGCAATGCCCTTCGCGCTATCCTGCGCATCTGTGCCGCAATGCGTTACACATGGCTTGCGGTCTGTGGTTTCTTGCATGGTTTCAAGGTCTAAAATCATACCCTGTAAGGTGGCTTCAACGTCATTATGGCGCATGGTTTCCGCATGCTCGGCGCAATGCGGTAAAACCTCGGCGCAATGCGCCGCAGAAAGGGGGACGTTCATTGCGCGTTCAATGCGCCGCGCTTGCGCCGTGCTGGTATCTTTTCCGCCCTTGTTCTGCTCGCCTGCTGCATGTTTCGGCGCAATGCGCCGCGTGGTGTGCCATGTCTGAATCATTGCGCCGCACCTTTACCCATAGCGGACGTTTTACGCTCTGTCCTGCATGTTTCGCAAAACTTATGCCAAGTGGTGCGCGCTGTATAAATTGTGCCGCAGTGCGCGCATGGGTAACTGCCACCCACTGCCCGCTTGCCGTCTTCAGGGATAGGCAAAACGTCCACCGATTCGCTAGGCAATGGCTCGCCCTGTTCGGTGCTGCTTTCGTGCGTTGTGGGGGATTCTGTAAAGCCTTCTATATTGCCCGCTGTCGCGTCTTTATCGTTCGGCAATGCACTAGCCTTGCCGCCTGCAGTTTCGTGCGTTGTGGGCGATTCTGTGAAGGCGTTTTTTTCTGCTGTTGCTTCAATCACGCCTGCATGGTTACTACCGCTGCCAATGTCATCAAAAGCGCGGCGCATCATGTCCCGCTGTGCGCGTTGCTCATAGTTGGCAAGTGCAAGTTCTTCAGGTGTGAACTGTCTAGGCTTACCCATCATGCCCCATGCCAACCAGCCTATGCCACTGATTAACTCAAGCGCGATTGAGGTTAGAACAAACACTTTAACCTTGACCGCCTGCGGCTGTGCCTCGAACCATTCACCAAGACTTTCAAACACTGGCAACACTGCCTGCCCGCTGTTCGCGTTTGGTGCTACATCTTGCAAGCGTTCCAGCTCGCTAACCTTGGCTTGATACTGTGCGGCACGGTCAATAATGGCTTGTGGCTCTGCCATCGCATCGTCTAGCGGTTTCATGACTTCACGGACTTCTTTTTCTGTCCTGTTGTGCCAAGTGTCTGCGGTGTTCTTCACTTGCTTGGGTGTGTAGTCACGTTCAAAATATGTGGAGCGTTGAGCATAGGCTTTTTCCCACTGATCGTGTAACCGTGCTAACTCTGCCCTGGCTGCCTGTACTGCATCGGGAGACACTGCCAACGCCTCAACCTCGCCCCTCATACGCTGCTGCGCCTGCTGGTTGTTTTGGTACTCGCTGGAGCTGGTCAAGCGTGTGGTCTCGGTCTGGTCTGCTGTCTCGCTAAAAAAGCCCGTGCCACTGATCCATGACAAAGCGATGGAAACAAACAAGCCAAAGACAATCACGGCAGAAAAGAAATGATTGCCACGCATCCAAAAATATCGGGTCAACGATGGCGCGCTAATTTTGAAGATGTCGGCAGCAAGGTAAGCGGAAGCCAAAAGAACCTTTGCCCACATGCTGGAAGCCAGCAAGCAAGCAAAAGTAATGTTCATGCAAACGCTGGAAGCAGTCATAAGGGTGGAAAAGGTGAAGACTGAAGTCCTTAGTCCTTCAGCATCTACGGATGGCGGCAAGCCTGCGGCGGCTCGTGCCTGGTTGAATTCGTCCACGTAGGTTTTAGGTGGGGAGTTGGTCGCGGTCATGGTCTGACCTCCTAGTACTTTGTTGAAATGATGCGCCAAGCGCATCGGGTGCTTCAACACCGCTACTAGAACGGCTGCCAGTATTTCCCCTAGGGGTCTTGTATTCCTGACAACACCCGACAAGAAAGAAAAGGGTTTTCTCGTGTAGGCATAAAAAAACCATGAATGACGGTCATGGTTACCGCTAGTAAGGGTGTTGAAGCCCTGCCGCAAACGTAGCCACGGCAGGGTTAGCTTGCAAGCATTCACCACCACGCCAACCCTTGCCACATAATAAACATGGCAAAGGCTGGAATCATGACGGCAAAACGTGCCAAGCAAGGGGAAGAGGTACAAACACCCACGCCCCTGATCCAATGCGCTTGCTTGGTGGTTCATGGCTTTAAGGCTCAGGCTACCGCACCACGCCTAAGCTTGCGCGGCTCTTGGGTTGGTTCTTACCAAAACCATCAACCAGCTTTTTAATGTCGGACGCTCGCCAAGCCACTGAACGGCTACCTATGCGAACTTGTGCGGGGTAAATCCCTGCCTTGATTCCCTCGTACCAGCGGGTTTCACTCACTGGCACAATCGCCAGCACATCGGGCAACTTGAGCAAGCGGTCAATAGTAACCGTTACAGGGTCAAGGGTTGTTGTTGTGTTCTGCTTCATTCCAGCACCTCCTAGAAGATGCGGCGAATTCAAACCACGCTTACAAAGTCCCGCAATGGGTTAAAGGGTTGAACCCTATAGGGTTCAACCCATGCAAGGAATTGTTATAAGTTATTGTTATACAAAGTAAAAAATGGGTTCAACCCATTGGTCTAGAATTGTTTTTAGGTTTACCCTCATTGCGGATAATTGTGGCTATTGCTTGGGCAATATTCTTGCTCATATTATGCTCTTGATAATTATCAAGCAGCCATTCAACCACGCTTTCATTTGTAGGAGCGTCCCTAGATAGGGGATCAATACCTTCCCAAAAGTGACTAACGGCAGCATTCATAGCGTCCATAAGCGGTGTACTGTAGGTACTTGCATTAGGTGTTGTTGTTTCCGTGTTGTCTAAGTTCAAAACATCCATAAGTAGTGTACTGTAGGTGCTTGCCTTAGGTGTTGTTATTTCCGTATCGTCCATCAAAGCATTCATAGCAGCAATAAGCGGTGTGCTGTAGGTGCTTGCCTTCAATTTGCACCTCGTTATAAAAAACCTATCTAAAGCATCTCGGTCTATTATGCGGGTAGAGTTCATAGGATGGATCATACCATCTTCAATCTGCTTAACTTCACGCCAACGGTTTCTAATCGTAAGTTCATCACTTAGCCTCTCATCAAGGTCAACTAAGCCCATTTTGGCATACTCACATATAAGTGTTGCAAGAGCCGCATCTTCCACGCTGCAACACCCATGAGTGTTTAGCTTAGTTTCTAAGTGTATGAGAAACATACGTCCTGTTCCTGCAATACCATCTAGCCTAGCTAGAAAATCAGCTTCTGTTCTTGAAAAATCATCCATAATTTCCACCACACCACCAAAAATAAAAAAAGGCTGAATGAAAGCGGGTGGTTTCGCTTGTCGGGTCGGGTAATTAAGCCGCCCTATTCATTCAGCCAACTGGTCATAGTAGAGAGTTAAACACTCTATGTGGTCAACTTGTTCATCTCTCTGGCTGTTTTTGTTGCACTCAAACACTGCAAACAGTGCTTTTTCTGAATGCCATATCATTACCGATGGCATACTTTCGGCCGTTTTGACAGTACGTGCCTAGAGCAAAACCATGTTTTTTAGGTATCCCTAAACGATACACACCAAGCACCAACATAAGAGGCAAGACACTCAAGCCTTGCCCCTGTTGCTACGTCTTAGCCGTTGCTCCTGATCGGTACAACGTCCGCGCCATGCTTCACTGCGTCCAAGTAGTCCGCCCATGCCTGCATCATCTTCCGCCGTTCTGATAAGTGCCGTGCGTGATTGTATGCTGCTTTGATTGCATTCCCTTCCTTGTGTGCAAGCTGGCGTTCTATCCAGTCCGAAGGGTAACCTTGCTCATGCAACAATGTAGAAGCCATCCCCCTGAACCCATGCGCGCACATTTCCGACTTATCAAAACCAAGGCGGCGTAATGTTGCGTTGATTGTGTTTTCACTCATGGGGCGCAAATGCCCGCGAACAGATGGGAACACGTAACAACCTGCAAGTGTTAGCGGGCGGATTTCCTCCAATATCTGCAAGGCTTGCTTAGATAAAGGGACAATATGACGCTGGCGCATCTTCATAATGTCGGCAGGTAATCGGATTTCCTGTTCATCTATGTTTACCCATTCCCAGCGAAGCTGTCTAAGTTCGCCTGGACGCAAAAACACCAAGGGCGAAAGCTTCAGCGCACATTGAACAACTAGCGTCCCCTTAAAGCCATCTATAGCGCGCATAAGCTCCCCCACTCTTACAGGGTCGGTAATAGCAGGGCGGTGGGTGACTTTAACCGCAGCAATTGCGCCTGCTAGGTCTCGAATAGGGTTAGAAGTAATGCGACCAGTTGCAACGCCGTAGCGCATCACCTGACCACATAAGCCGCGCACCTTGTGCGCCGTCTCCATAGCTCCACGCGATTCAATACGCCGCAGTAATGACAACACGGCAGGCGCGGTAACATCTTCAAGTAAAGCTGAACCAAGCCAAGGAAATACATGCCGTTGCAAGTTGTGGCGGTTACTCTCGATGGTGGAAGGCGAAAGGGTGGCGGCTTTCTTCTCCAACAACTCCAACGCTACACCCTCGAAGGTGTTGCCATTGTGTTGTGCTTCTTTTGTCAGTCTCTCCGCCCTGCGTTGTTGAAATGGATCAACACCGTGCCGCAGCAATTCGCGGGCTTCTTCGGCAGCTTTGCGGGCTTCTTTAAGGGTAACAGTAGGATAAACACCAAGCGATAACGTCCGCCGTTTTTTCTGGTAGGTGTAATCTAGCTTCCAATACTTGCCAGCGGGTTTGACCAATAAGTACATGCTGTGCCCATCGGTTAGCTTATATTGCTTTCCATCCTTACGAGGCTTCGCCGCTCTCGCCTTTGCATCAGTCAACACCATGCCATCACCTCCAGCATTTCACGGTCTTTTTTAGAAAAAGACCATGGACGCAAAAAAAGACCGTGAAAAAGACCGCGCTTTTTTACGGTTCTTACCGCCTTACTCTGTACCTTATGGGACAAGCGGGCAATAAAAAAGCCTGTAAACACTAGGCTTTCAGGCTCTTATGGGACTTCATGATATGTTAGTTTGGTGCCCTCGACAGGAGTCGAACCTGTGGCCTACCGCTTAGGAGGCGGTCGCTCTATCCATCTGAGCTACGAGGGCGATGGGGCGCAGTATAGCGGCGAGAACAGGGACTGCATCTGTCGCTTAACGTGGCAATGTAATCCGCACCATGAACGACCATGGCGTTTTAATGCACTGTGCGACGATATTCCATAGCACGGGGATGGCACAATGCCATGCTCGTTAGCGTATGCGTGTTGGTGTCTTGCTCTTTACACGGCTATGCTTCGCGCATGGATGAGTGGGGAATCTCGTTGAATGTGATAAAAAGGAATCATTAGGAGAGCGATTATGAAAAAAACATTAGGCGCGGCTTGTGTCGCTGCGATGTGTTTTGCGCAACCTGCAATGGCAGGGGATTTGGCTGTAGGAGCTAAAGTCGGAACACTGGGTGCAGGTGTGGAACTGGTCACCAATGTCGTTCCCATGTTGGTTAATGCGCGTGTGCAGATGAATGCATTTAATTATAACAAGACGATCACTGACACCACTGTGAAGTATGATGCCAAGTTAAAACTCTTTTCTTTTGGCGCGCTGGCAGATTTTTACCCTTTGGCTGGTAAGCTTCGCCTTACTGGTGGCTTGTATTATAACGGCAACAAACTGTCCATGACAGGGGTTCCTACCGCTGGTACATACACGATTAACAACACTGTTTACGCCCCTGCGGCAGGGCAAAGCGTTACCACTACGGTGGACTTTAACAAAGTTGCACCTTATGCAGGCATTGGTTTTGGCGACCCTGTTTCTAGTGGTAGCCCTATTGGTTTCAACTTTGATTTGGGTGTGCTTTATATGGGGCAACCCAAAACCACAGTCACGACAAACGTTACTGGTGTAACAGCCGCAGACATTGCTGCCGAAAAACAAAAGCTGGATAACTCATTGAATAATATGAAGTTCTATCCTGTTGCATCCGTTGGCGTAACGCTACGCTTCTGATGTGCAGGCTAAGTAGGTGCTCGGAATTATTTTGCATTTATCACGCCGAATATTTCGCGATATTCAAGGCACAAAAAGGGGCGCATATTGTTAATATGTAACCTTTTTTGTAACGCGGAAGATCGCGTAAATAGGCAAGTTAGAAATGTTAACATAATTTTGTGCGCCTACTTAACAACCATCACCGTGGCTCAACGTGTTGCGTTGATGGTTGCCGCTTTATTGTATTTACTCCCAAGCCTCGCTTGGAGCCAAACGATCAGCGCGGCGGAACTGCGACACATTGCGGATTTAATCTATCAACGTGAATGTGGCGGCGAGCCTGAAAAATTAACCAGCTGGAATCGCGGTGAAGATTTTGCATCCTTAGGTATCGGTCATTTTATTTGGTACCCAGCAAACGAACCCCAACGTTTTAGCGAAAGCTTCCCCGCGTTGATTCGCTTTATTCAACAGCGCGGAGTACTCACCATGCCATCATGGTTGATGACTGCGCCAGCTAATCCGTGGTCGAATCGACAGGCATTTTTGGCAGCTCAAAATTCACCGCGCATGGTACAATTACGACAATGGCTGGATGCTTCACGAAGCGAACAAATTTTATTCATTCAAGCGCGCCTAGACGCTGCGCTGCCACGCATATTGGCAGGGTTGAATGCAGCTGATACACGACACGTGCAGCAACAATATAGCCGCATGAGCAATGCGCCGATGGGTTATTTTGCCCTGATGGACTATGTCAACTTCAAAGGTGAAGGCATCAATCCACAAGAGCGTTACCAAGGGTGCGGCTGGGGTTTATTGCAAGTGCTGTTGCATATGTCAGGTACGGATGCGGCGAGCGCAGTGACGGCATTCAGTGACTCAGCAAAACAACAGTTACAGCAACGTGTGCGCCTCGCGCCGCGTGAACGCCACGAAGAACGCTGGCTGGCGGGTTGGTTCAAACGACTCGATAGCTATAACGATAGGATGTGAGAGATGTCTCAACCCTCCATGATCTGGATGGATCTTGAAATGAGCGGCTTAGAGCCAGAACACGATGTGATTTTAGAAATGGCAACGTTGGTTACCGATGCCGACTTGCATGTGTTGGCAGAAGGTCCTGACTTGGTCATTCATCATGATGATCACGTGTTGGCAACGATGAACCCTTGGTGCGTGGAACATCATGGCGCGTCGGGCTTAACCGCACGGGTGCAAGCTTCCACCACATCGATGGCTGAAGCAGAGGCGCAAACACTCGCTTTTGTGCGCCAGTACAGCCCTGAACCGCTGCCTTTGTGTGGCAACAGCATCCACCAAGATCGCCGTTTTTTACAACGTCACATGGCACAACTCGATGCGGCGTTCCATTACCGCAATATTGATGTCAGCAGCGTTAAAGAGTTGGTGCGCCGTTGGTACCCGAACACGGCGATTCCACAAAAGCAAGAAAGTCACCGTGCTATGGATGATATTCGTGAATCCATCGCCGAACTGCGCTATTACCGCAAACAGGTATTTGTGGCAGCATGATGCGCAGCGTATTGCTGATAACACTGATGTGGTTCGCCATGACCAGCACTGCGCTAGCGGCTGACACCGAGGCTTTGCTATACCTTAATCAATTACGTTTGGCTGCGGGAATGAAGCCATTACAGCAAGACCCACACCTGGCGCAAGCAGCACAAGCACATGCCGATTATTTACGCTTAAACCATCGTTCTGGGCATGGTGAATCACCCGGTTTAGCGGGTTTCACAGGGCGATCACCATCGGATCGCGCCTTGGCAGCATCTTACCCCAGCAGTCATGTGAGTGAAAATGTTCATTACCAACAAGGTGACATCGTCGCATCTGAGGCTGCAAACATTGCTATCGACGGCTTAATGACCGCCATTTACCACCGTTTCGGCTTCTTGGACTTTGACATTGATCGCGTAGGTGTTGGCTATAGCAGTGATGAACGCAATAGCGTCACGGTATTTGTCATGGCTAATCATGGTGAAGCACAGGCGTGTTCCGCGCACGCATCTGGACGGCCTCATGGCATGTTTTATACCCGCGTGTGCGCCGACAGCAACAAGAAGATTCCTTCGCTACAATGGCAGCAAGCCAAACAGGCCGCGCGTCAAGGGCAGCCCGCGTGGGTATTGTGGCCCTATGATGGCGCGACAGGAGTAGATCCCGCATTCGCCAACGAAAGCCCCGACCCATTGCCTGATTTGGATATTTCAGGCAATCCTCTATCCATCAACATCAACCCTGCTTATGCTGACGAAATACACGTCATCGACTTTACCCTGTATGATGATAGTGGGCGTAGCTTGCCTGCCCGTTTGCTTAACCAACACAACGATCCCAACCATAAGTTCAATGCGCGCCAAGTAAGCCTGTTCCCTTTACAGCGTTTGCAATGGAATAGCCGCTACCAAGCAAGCATTGATATGGACGTAGCTGGGAAGCGCGAACACATAACGTGGTCATTTCGCACCCGCGACTTGGGTGTGGACACCTTCGAAGTTCGTCACGACCAAGAAGTGCTGCACCTACAATCCTCGCAACGTAACTTTGCCATTTACATCCCGCCTCAAGGTGAAGGCCCTGATATCATTCACTCTTTCTCTGCCTCTTACCAAGGTTTAAGTAACTTGAAAAACCGTTTGTATGATAGCAACACCATGATGATGCATATCAATCAGCCCAACGCTCAGGCGCGTATCCATATTCAAACGGACAGCGGCTTTCAGTTCACCATTGCCTTTGATGGTTAAGACACTGCTGCGACAACGTACCATAAAATCATATTAACGTTCATTTAAGCTACACCTTTAAGCTTGCTCGCTATGAACAAGCATCAACGACCATCGCTTATGGTGTGGGATCCTGCACTGCGGCTATTTCACTGGCTGTTGGTGTTGTGCTTTGTCATCGCTTACGGTTTTAGTGCTGAAGATGGACGCTTACTTCTGCACCTCTTTGTGGGGTATGCCATCATCGGATTACTCATATTTCGTTTAATCTGGGGCGTTGTGGGTTCAGAGCATGCACGCTTTGGTAACTTTTGTTACAGTCGGGCGCAAATCATGACCCACCTTCACGGCTTATTGCGCGGACGTGGCTACCCAGCAACAGGGCACAACCCTGCTGGTGGTGCAATGGTGTTTGCTTTATTGACGGTGTTGTGCTTATTGGTCGCTTCTGGTCTGCTGTTGGATGGCATTCAACGCCAAGGTCCTTTAGCTGATTGGATGTGGAACGTGGCACATACTTGGGAAAATCCTCTGCAAAGCATACACGCATGGTTGGCTGACATCACACTGGTGATGGTGCTATTACACATCACTGGCGCGTTGTGGGAGAGTTATTTACTAGGCGAAAACTTAGTCTGGTCAATGATTACAGGACGAAAACAATCACACGGAGGAAAACAATGAAACAACAATGGATAGGCTGGATCTGCGCTATCGCCATGTTTATGCCCATGCTCTCTGCTCAGGCAACAGAGGCAACAGACACACTGCTGGCAGAATACGCGACAGAGGCAAAAACCGACTTTTCTGCCGAGCGTGGCGCGACGATGTGGACACAACAACACATGCAAGAGAAATTGCAAAAGCCTGTCAGTTGCGCAACCTGCCATGGCACTGACCTGCGCCGTCAGGGTGAACACATCCGCACAGGCAAAGTCATTGAACCTATGGCGATTGCTGTTAACCCTGAACGGTTAAATGATGTTAAAAAAATTCGCAAGTGGTTACGGCGCAATTGCAAATGGACATGGGGTCGTGAATGCACAGCGCAAGAAAAAGGCGATTTCTTGCAATATATCACTACGGTAGGGAAGTAAGATGAAACATAAATTCGGTTTATTACTATTATTAATCTGTGTGGCAATCAGCACTGGGCTGGGCTTGAGTACAGAATCCTTAGCCCAAAGCGGTCAAAAAGAAGCTGTAGAGCCAGCCTCAACCACTGATAACGGACAACATCAAGGCAAAGAAGGCATAGAGGAAGATGACGACGAAGATGAGCACGAAGGGCGTGCAAAAGATAAGAACAAAGCCGAAAAAGCCAAAAACAAGTCATCGAAGAAGAGCAAGTCATCATGGCGTGGGCAGCAGGCTTCGGTAGTACCTGTCAATAATGCGACCTATAGCCGCGAATGCGCTGCTTGTCACTTTGCCTATTTACCAGGCTTGTTGCCAGCAGCCTCTTGGAAGCAGTTGATGGCAAGTTTGGATGACCATTATGGTGAAGATGCCAGCTTAGATGACCCTCAAACCATTGCCGAAATCTCTCGTTTCTTAGCGCGTTTTTCAGCAGATAATAGCGATGCACGTCGCTCACGTCAGATCATGGCATCACTAAAAGACAGCAAGCGTGCACCTACAAGCATCAGCGAAATTCCTTATATTCGCCACAAGCACCGTGAAATTCCACAACGTATGATTAAAGGCAACAAACAAGTACGCAGCTTGTCTAACTGCATTGCCTGCCATGACAAAGCAGATCGCGGTGTCTTTACTGAACACGGCTTAAAAATCCCTGGCTACGGCTATTGGGACGATTGAAGTCATAATATATGAGACGACCACATCAGCTCATCACCTTTAGCGTATGTGTTGGGTTGATGTGGCTATTCATAAGCTCAGCACAAGCGACTGAGGCAGCATCGCCAGTAAGCGACCCCTACAGCGATTTAGAATACGTCCAACAACTAAGCGAAAGCGGTGCTATTATGTCTATGCAGCTGCTACTACAGCATGCCGCCCCTCATATTCACGGACGCATTATCGAAACAGCACTGGAGCATGAACACGGTCGCCTGTTGTACGAGGTGGAATACTTGGATGAATCTGGGGTGACCCATGAAGTCTATTTCGATGCCCGTCGCGGCACACTGATTTCCGCTCAAGCTTTAGCACAGCTCATCAAAGCCGATGAGCGCGACAAAAAAACAGCACAGGAGTCTAAGCATGCGCCTACTGCTCGCTGAAGATGATCCCGCCGTAGGGCAACAGCTTGTACGTACGCTACAACAAGCAGGATATGCCGTGGATTGGGCGCAAGATGGTATTGTCGCCAATGACTGGGGCTTTGTCGAACCCTATGCCGTGATTATTTTAGATTTAGGTTTACCAGGCAAAAACGGCATGGAGATTTTGCAGGGCTGGCGCAATCATGGCATACACACCCCTGTGTTAATTTTAACAGCACGCAGTAATTGGAGCGAAAAAGTCGCAGGTCTTAAAGCTGGTGCTGACGATTACCTCACCAAACCTTTTCACAACGAAGAGTTACTGGCGCGTATTCAAGTGCTTTTGCGGCGCACTGGCACAGAGCTTCGCTCGCTGGTTTGTGGCAACCTACGTCTGGATGAAGATGCCCAACAAGCCGTGCTTGCTGATGAAGTGATTGCCCTGACAGCCATGGAATTTCGCATGCTGCGTTATTTTATGTTACACCCAGGACGCATGGTCACAGCGATGACCCTGCTTGACCACAGCTACGATCAAAACGCCGACCCAGAAAGCAATATCATCGAAGTTTATATCAGCCGCTTGCGCCGAAAAATTGGTAAAGAATGGATCACAACCCATCGCGGGCAGGGCTATGTTTTTTCGCCACCGAAACAATGAATCGCTGGGGCACCGCCTAGCTGTTGGTTTAGCAGTAGGCTTGGTGATTATTTTTTTACTGCAAACGGCAGTCATTTGGTTCATCGCCTCGCGCTTGGTCGAACAAAACGTATTGGGCAACTTAGAACACGAAAGTGAAACGCTTTTATCGATGACCGACATTGAGGACAACCGTCTACACTTCGTCACACCGCTGCACGCACTACAATACCACCGCCCTTTCTCGGGGCATTACTTCCACATCCGCTCCGATGCCGACAGCAAAGGCTTGCGTTCCCGCTCGCTGTGGGACGCTAAACTACCCATGGAAAACATCGCAACAGGCGAATCTAACTACCATTATAGCCATCTATTCAATCAGCACCTATTGGTATTAAACCGAACATTTGAACGTGATGGGAAGCATATTTACATCAGCGTTGCCGAAGAAGTGAACCATCAAAATGCTTTGGTGCGTCGCCTCATGCTGGGCTTTGGGGTGGTCTTTGCAATGACGATTTTTTCACTGTGGCTCTGGCAGCAATGGACGCTACGCCGCGCCATGCAAACGTTGCAGGTTGTACGTCAAGATATGGAAGATGTGTGGGCTGGTCGCTGCGAACGTTTACCGCTGGAGCAAACACCAGAAGAAATTTTACCGATCATTGAGGCCTTTAATGCCATGTTGGAGCGTTTACAACAACGCATGCAACGCACACGCTCCGCCTTGGGCGATTTGGCGCACAGCCTCAAAACACCCTTAGCCAGTATTCAACAACACTTAGACGGCCCCTTCCGTGAAGAAACGCGCGATGCTTTACTACAAGCAAGCGAACACATTCAGCAACGCATTGAACGCGAATTGCGTATTGCACAATTAGCAGGCGTACAGTCAGCACTGGGGCATGTGCGTATCGATCAAGAGGCAGCAGACCTGGTTGCCGCACTTGCCACGCTGCACCCTGACAAAGTTATTCAACTACATTGCCCCAGCACACTATCACTGATGGCAGATCGTGAAGACATCTTGGAGCTATTGGGCAACTTGGTGGATAACGCCTGCAAATGGGCTAAATCGCGTATTGTTGTAGATATTGTGTACAACGAACAGCAACAACTATGCCTCACCGTAGAAGACGATGGACCAGGCATGCCTGCGGCGGCATTGCCTAATTTACAGCAGCGCGGCTTTCGCCTTGACGAACAAATTGCAGGTCACGGCTTAGGCTTGTCCATCGTTGCAGCCATTGTGCGCGAATACAATGGTACGTGGGAATATCAAACCTCATCAAGCTTAGGTGGCGCGGCACTTATGGTAGAAATCCCCCTAAGGCAACACCGTACCCCCAAGAATTCATAACAAGTTGTCGCATTATGGTTTTTTCCAATACGCGAGACTGGTGCCAGCAATACTTTTAATGCCTAAAGCATTACTTTGTTCAAATGCCTCAAGTGCCTTAGTTACACCTTCCCAAATGCCATAGTCATGCCAAATAATCACGCCACCAGATTGAACCATCTTAATGGCTTGTAAAGTATCTGAATGTGCATAATCAAAAGCATGAGATCCATCAACAAACACCAATGAACATGTGCCATAATAGGGGGAGAAGTCAAAAGATGCTGAATCACCATACAACTGCTTAATTTTATTAGTTATCTCTGGATTCGATTGACGATAAGCATCAATACGAGCACCTGATTTCGGTTTATTCACCATATGGTCTTCGCCATCGGCCAAACTAAATTCGGTAGCCATTTCTGGCTTGAGGTCTAATGTGTATACAGTACAGTCCATCGGTGATGAAAAGGCCATATTGAGCGAGGTTCGACCATCAAATGTGCCAATTTCCAACAATGATGTGTTTGCCTTACAGTCAGCAGCAATAGCGGCGATAACAGCCAACTCACTGATACGAATATTACCATTGGCTTTATCACTCTCGCGAATTTCGATATTGCGCCGGTTAGTGCACTGCCGCCACGAAACCGTAGGTAGCGTAACTTGCTGCAAAAGCCCGCCCTGTTTGCCTCTCAATCGTCGAGAAAACCGTCGCCACCGTCGAGATAAACCAGAAAAAGGAAGATAAATCCATAACCCAAAAAAACCAAATATCCATCTACTCATCGTACGCGCTCCAAACTCCTTTTTAATATAAAACATCTGCCCCAAGCAATAAACGAGCGTAGCTTGATAGCGTACTGCAACGACAATGCCCCATCACCTAAGGGCATAAAGCCAGCAAAAAACGGCTTACTATAAAATAAGCATAATCATATTCAACGTCATAACGAGCAGTAGTGGTATATATTTGACAAAGCATAAAAGAGCCCTATAGTTCGCCGCCCACCAGTAACGCGGGGTGGAGCAGTGGTAGCTCGTCGGGCTCATAACCCGAAGGTCGTTGGTTCAAGTCCAGCCCCCGCAACCAAACATCACAAGGACTTACGGCATTCGTCGTAAGTCCTTTTTCATTTTGGTTCACCTACGTTATAACATGGCGGTGGATTAAACCGTTCCACCCACGCCTTTAAACTTCTCAATAAAAGCTACAATATGTTGGAAAACACTCTGTTTCTTGCTTAAGTATTGTGGGTTCAGCGGACTCATTTTAGGCAGAATACCATTAAGCTCAGTACCATTTTCACTGGCATATTCTCGCTTTAACGATGCCGTGATATAACGTTTAGCAGCTTCTCGGTTCAGCTTTTCAGATTCAATCAGTTCTTCTACTTCACGTTGTTGTTCAGCTTGGGCAAAGGTAAAAAAAGCATCAATAATGCTGGCTTTATCAGGGATGTTATCCAAATTAGTTTGGTTGATAAACTCAACCACAAGTCCCTCTTTCGCACGATTGCCAAGGCTGGCACGAATCATTCGCCGCACTTCTTCAATCAGTGTCGCTTTATCTTTCACTTTTTTATTGTGCTCAAAAATCAATTCCAGAATATAGTCCAAATTGATTTCTTGTGATTTAAGCAGATCCACCTCAAACACCACATCATCCCAATCAATATTGGAATCCTCTTATTCATTACTCGCTTTTTCACGGCGAAGCCAATCGCGAATATCGTTATACGTTGAACGGTAATCTTGAATCACACGTTCAGCAGGCATGTTAATCGCTTGCATGGCGGTCAAGTCGTCATCACTTAAATAATGTTTTGCCTTAAACGCTTCAACCGCAACAGGGTCGCTCATGTCTAAATTTTGGACTTCCCGTTTAAGACAGGACAAAAAAGAACTACGACTTGTTTTTTACGCTATTGAACTCACCATTGTCCTTGCTTAACAACGAAGCTGGTGAACGTTCCTAAGTTTAAATATTTATCCGCAGATAAACACAGATGATGAAAGAACTTTTGTGCCGACAATCCATGTAGCAGCTTATAGTTTCCATCATAATAATGCCTCGATCATGAGGTGAACTGCAACTATTCACTCTTATCTGTGTGCATCTGTGGACTATTAGGCTTTCCTTTTAAGACGGGACAAAAGCAATATGGATATGCGAAACATACAAGGTTGTGGTTGAGGTACGAAACCCAACTTTAAAACAACAATACGTTATTTAGGCTATGCTCTTTTGTTGGGTTTCGTACCTCAACCCAACCTACATGATGGTCTTGTAGTGTACGTGCGTCCCGTCTTAAAAGGGAAGCCAAACTCAACAAAGGGGCTATTTCTTGCTTTTTTGTTGTGCAACGTAGAAAAATCATCACATAAGCATAGACTTCAGGCTGAACATGGAGGCTGCATGCGTTACATAACCCTTATTTTGTTATTGATCGTGGCATACTTGGGCGCGGTTCATTTTTCTGGCGGGGCTTTTTATGGCTTTGGACTGCCTTTGGGTGGTGAGCGCGCCAAGCTACGCCAAATATCGTCTTCCTTCATGGAAGATATTCAATTCAAAGATTTCAAAAAAGCAGCCTCCTACCATGAACCCGATGTCGTAGGTCAAGTCGATATTCCCTACCTATTACAACGCCTGTTTTTACAAAAACCAGAATCCTTGGATATTATGGATTATGAAATCGTCTTTTGTAAGCTTGATCGTAGCACGCTACGTGGACGCACCAAAATGCGTGTAAAGATCAAAAACTTGATTGATAAAAAACTGCGAACACAAGACTTCATCCTCTTCTTCCACCGTACCAACCCTCAAGCACCGTGGTATATGAAGTTAGAAAGCAGCTTGCGCGATGTCGAAGCGGATCAAGACAAGAAGCATTAAACACCATGAACCTGTATCATCCTGGTAAACACCTATTGCTCGACTTTTATGGTGCATCACATTTGAATGATACCGCCTTCGTGGAACAAGCCCTGCGCGAGGCAGCAGCGGTGTGCCGAGCAACAGTGCTGGATGTTCGCCTGCATCATTTTGGTGTTGATGGCGGTGTCACAGGCATAGCCTTATTGGCTGAATCCCACATCAGCATTCATACATGGCCAGAAACAGCCTATGCCGCACTGGATGTGTTTATGTGTGGTTCATGCGATGCTGAACAGGCTATCCCTCCCCTGCAAGCACGCTTTCAGCCTGAATCATTCACCGTGCAAACCATGATGCGCGGAACACAGCAGCCATGACCCGCCCGCTATCTCACAACGTCGAATTTCTCACGCTTGTGATCGCAGCATTACTACTCTCATGGGTTCCTTTTTTATCCATTCCTTTCACTTGGTTTATGACCTTCTTTCATGAAATCAGTCATGGGCTGATGGCAATCATCAGCGGCGGAAGCATCGCCAGCATCGTGCTACACTGGGATGGCTCAGGGCTGTGCTACACCCGTGGCGGCAGTCGTTTTTTGGTGCTACAAGCAGGCTATATCGGCGCGGTGCTGTGGGGAATCGTGTTGTATCATACGGCAAACAAGGTAAGTGAACGCTACATTCATGGTGTGGTATTAGTGCTCGGATTGTTAATTGCTGCGACCGCACTACTGTATGCTCGCGATGTGATAACATGGGTGATTTTAGGGTTTTTGTTTGCGCTCTCGGTCAGCATCGGCAAACTCCAGCATCTGCGTGGCGTAAATCTGGCTCTGAAATTTATCGCAGTATATATCATGCTCGATGCCGTACGCGCCCCGTTGTATTTAATTGATCGCAAACATTATGGCGATGCTGCCAGCCTTGCCGATGTAACAGGCTTGCCAGAGATTATTTGGATTATACTATGGTTGGCTGTGGGACTAGCAGGGGTGTTCCACGTATGGCGAAGGTAACTATTCCCCCCACTGATTTTTCCGCCCTCGGCGTTGAAAGTGCTCATTTACCAAAGCATAAACTGCGCGCTTTCGCCTTGATGGCAAAAAAACAGACGGGGTGTGAACGGTTACTGACGATCCAACGCTTGACATAATATGTCAAGCTTACTACAGTTGCCCCTACGAGAAGGAGAGTATGATGGTTGATCTTACAACATTGGCGAATCAACTGGCGGAACAAGGTAGCAGCGCAGATAGCAGCTTTAACTTTGAAGTCAGTCCTATCCCGGGTGAAGTAGAGGTGCTGCAAATCCTCGTCGAAGACCGCGAAGAATTACCGATCTTTGTTTCTGCCTCGGATGCACAAATTCTTTGTATTGCTTATCTATTCAAAGAAGATGAAGTCAAGGAAGATGAGCGGGCAACAATGAACCATGCCATGCTGGCAGCGAACATTTCCATTCCGCTATCATCATTTGCCAAAATTGATGATCAATACGTGATCTATGGTGCTTTGTCGGTGAACTCCAGCTTGGATGATATTGTCCATGAACTGGATGTGCTGGCGAATAACGCCGTGGACGCGCTTGATTCCATGCGTACCCACCTTCAGTAATACCGAGTAAGGAGACCCCTCATGTCTATTTTAGAGAAAATTTTTACTGCGATTCGTGGTGGAGCCCGTGAAGTGGGTGAATCCATTGTTGATAAGAACAGCATTCGCATTTTCGATCAAGAGATTAAAGATGCGGAAAATAAGCTAGAGCAAGCCAAGCGTGATCTTACCGACGTGATGGCGAAAGAGATGCAGGCTGATCGTAAAGTGAAAGCTTTGACCGCAGACATCGAAAAGCACGAAGGTTTTGCCGCGCAAGCTTTAGAGCAAGGCAACGAAGATTTAGCGATGGAAATCGCGCAAAAAATCGTTGAATTGCAAGGTGAACTGGCTGATCAGCAAAAGGCACAGCGTAGCTTTGCAGCCCATGTTGAACGCCTCAAAGGCATGATTAAGCAGACAGGCAAAACCCTGACTGATATGAAACGCCAGTTGGTGATGGTAAAAACCACCGAAAGCGTACAGCAAGCAACAACGGCTATTAACAACAATTATGCCACAGGCACTTCCAAGTTGTTGACTGCCAAAGAGTCCTTGGATCGCATCAAGCAACGCCAGCAAGATTTGGATGACCGTTTGGCAGCAGGCGAAGCTTTGAAGGGCGAGTTCAGCGGTTCTGACCTAGAAGCGAAGATGAAAGCGGCTGGCATTGGCGGCGAAGGCGATGCTCAAGCACAAGACATCTTAGCGAAGCTGAAAGCTAAGAAAACGAGCTGATTCGATGGGCGGTTTCTTTTCGCGTCTATTTGGTGGCGGCGGTGGTGACGATACACCGCCGCAACCCAAGTTAGATCACCCGCGTGATTTGCGCGCGGGTGACATCATCAAGCTGCGCTACCTCAAACAACAGAGCCTCAGCGGCAAGACCTTCGAGGTTTCGCAGGTTAACACCTATATCTATGGCAACATGTGTTACCCTGAACTGGTTTTAAAAGACCGCGAAGGGAATATTCTCTTCCTCATGGTTGAAGAGGAGGATGGCGAAGAATCCTTGGCATTCAGCAAGAAGATAGGCAAAGCAGACATTCGCAGTGTTCTTAGTCAAGAGCAATTGGATGCGATTTTGAAGCAAGGAGCTGGAACCAAAATTCGTATCGCCAACAAGCCTGAAGCGTTGAAAGACTGGTTGGTGGATAAATACACAGAAACAGACGATCATGTAAAAGGGCTATTCCTCAAAGGTGATGCACGCAATCTGTCCGACGAGGAAATGAAACGAACCGAAGCATTTAGCTCCCACATACTGATGGATAAAAGTGATGAATACGCGCTGGAAATTGAAGTCTATGAGACTGGCGAACTGGAGTTAAGCGTCACGGTTTACCTTGAACTCAAGGAACTTGAAGAAATGTGGCCAGGTAAAAACGTTACATGAGCGGTAACGCACGTTGGGACAAAGAGCAAAAAACGGTTAAGGCTACGCAAGTAGCCTTTGCCCTTGAACAACAGGTTGCACAACGGATTCAAACACTGGCAGTCGCCGAAGGTTTAACCACTTCCAGTGAAATACGAAAGCTGCTAGGCTTGTCTTACTCACCACCCAAACGTCCACGTTTGACGGTTTCTTTATCCGCTGAAGATTACCAAATGCTAGCAGATAAATATCAACTTGATGCTAGCAACACGATGGACATACGGCGGCGCATGATTGCCGAATTGATTGAACGCTTCGCTGATTGAATAAGGTCTACGGGGAGGGCAAGGTTTTATGATAAGCGAACATCTCTTGGATGATGTCAGCCGCATCGCAGCATTTTTGGTGCTGTATTTACTGCTGTTCTTTTTTGCTAAATGGTTTCACGATGTCATCACTCCTTACAAGCTTAATGAAGAACTCACCGAAAAAGACAACCTCGCGATCTCACTTACCCTCGCTGGTTATTATTTTGGTTTACTGGCTGTGTTTATTGGCGCATTGAGCGGCCCTACACAAGGCTTGATGCAAGACCTTGTCAGCGTAGGCGGCTATTCCCTCTTGGGTCTATTGTTCCTTAACGCCTCCCGTTATATCAACGATGGTATTATCTTACGCAGCTTCCGTTGCGACCGCCAACTGTGCGAAGAGCGCAACATTGCCGTTGGTGCCGTGCAATTTGGCATGTATTTGGCAACAGGGCTGATTGCCGCAGGTTCGGTACACGGCACGGGTGGTGGCGTATTGACTGCCTGTGTATTTTTTCTCATTGGTCAACTCTCACTCTTTATTTTTAGCTTAATTTATGACTTTTTCACCCCCTATTCGATTCAAGAAGAGCTGAAAAAGAAGAATATTGCAGCAGGTGCGGCACTTGGCGGCACCATGATTGCGCTTGGAATCATCGTATGTAATGGTGTTGCCAGTAATTTTACTGACTGGGAAAGCAACCTGATTGATCTGATGATGACCAATATACTGGCATTTGTATTTCTACCATTGGTACGCATAGTGATGGACAAGGTGGTGATTCCCGCTGCGGATTTAAGCACCGAAATCACCGAAGACCGCAACCTCGGCGCAGGGCTATTGGAAGCAACAGTGGCAATCAGCTTCGCCATTGTGCTGGTGAGCGTGGTGTAAGTCATGGCATACAAACTATCCGAACGCAAAATACAAAACCGCATGCGCCAGCGTCGCTTGGTCGTAGCAAGCAAGCTAGCGAGTGGCGAAGAGATTGACTGGGGGGATATTGCCACGGTATTTATGATTTTTGGCGTACTCAGCCTATTCACCAGTTGGCTTTACAGCTTTGAAGTGGGCAAACCCATCCAACAAAAAATATTCCCCAACCAAACCAAAAGCAGCACAGAAATTGGTCCAGTGATTGTCGGGCGCAGTCACGAAACGTATAACATCCGCGTTCATACCATTGGCATGGCTGCACAATCATGGTCGTTTATTGAAGGTCAGGTGCTTAATGCCAACAAACAGTATTTGTTCGCCTTTGGCGAAGATCTGTGGCACGAAACAGGGCGCGATGCCGATGGTTACTGGGATGAAAGCCTCAGTGATTACGATATGGACATCACCTTCCCCAAGCCAGGCTATTACTACCTGAGGTTTAATACCGAAAGCAACAACCCTCCTTCGGCTGTCGATATACGCATCAGCAAACAACGCGGCAGCAGCCTACCCCATTTTTGGTTTGGGCTGCTCAGTCTATTGTTCGGCATCTTCCTGAACGAGATGAAAAACCGCACCATGATCCGTTTGCTGAATAAGATGGAGTAAAGCAATGAACAAAAACAGCAAAGCCGTCATCATCACCAGTGTGGTACTGGGTATTGTTTATATGTTTCTCATGTCATCGGCGAGCAATGGCTATGGTTATATGGGTTACAATGGTTACCACAGCAGCCCTTCTTTTTGGTACTGGGGCGGACCTAGCGGTGTTTATTATGAACGGGATATTCACAACGGTAGCCGCAGTGGTCCTCATACCTTGGGCGGAGGGCCTGGTAGCGGCAAATAGTGACAAGTTCTTCTATCGAAGCGGGTAAGCCTTACAGCCTTACCCTGATGTATGCTGCATTTATTGCAGGTTTATGTTCCATCATTTATGAATTGCTGATTGCCACCACCGCTTCCTACTTTTTAGGCGACAGCGTGACGTGGTTTTCGCTCACCATCGGCATCTATATGGCAGCAATGGGACTGGGCTCGTTCGCCTCAAAATACATCGAACAAACCCTACTCCAACGCTTCATCATCGTAGAGTTAATATTGGGGGTGACAGGCGGACTCAGCGTGCCATTGCTCTATATGGCATATGGCTTTGGCAACGCCTTTATACCTGTGTATATGCTGTTGACCATCGTTATTGGCTTCTTGATAGGCATGGAAATCCCCTTACTCACGCGGCTGATGGATGATTACAAACGGTTGCAATTTAATATTGCCAACATCCTATCCCTCGATTACTTGGGCGCGTTAATCGCCACCTTAGCCTTCCCCTTCCTATTGCTACCGTTGTTTGGTGTTTATCAATCATCGTTGATTTTTGGTTTGGTCAACATGTCCATTGGCATCGTGGTGTTGCACATGTTTCGCCACACCTTGCACAACGCCAAGTCCAAGCTAATGCTATTGACGACCTTAGGTAGTATCACCATCGTCGTGATGATGGTCTTCTCTGCCAGCATGTTGAGGTACTGGGACAGCAAGCTCTACGATGATCGCATTGTATATAGCGAACAAACGCGCTACCAAAAAATCGTACTTACCCGCCACCGCCAAGACGTACGCTTGTTCCTCAATGGCAATCTGCAATTCTCTTCGCTTGATGAATACCGTTACCACGAATCACTGGTTCATGTGCCGCTTGCCATGCACCACCATCCTGTGCGGCGCGTACTACTGCTCGGTGCAGGCGATGGACTTGCCGTGCGCGAATTACTCAAATACCCACAGATTGAAGAAGTTATACTGGTTGATTTGGATGAAAAGATGATCCAACTCGCCAAAAGCAACCACTATATCAAAGCATTAAATGAAAATAGTTTGGCATCGCCAAAGGTTCACATCGTCATTTCCGATGCCTTTAATTACTTAAGTAACAACAAGCAATTATTCGATTACATCATCTGCGACCTGCCTGACCCCAACAACAACGCGTTGGCACGTCTGTACAGCAAACAGTTCTACACCTTAATTCGCCAAAACATTGCCGAAAACGGTCTATTTGTCACCCAGGCAACCAGCCCCTATTTTGCCCCAAAAGCCTTTTGGAGCATTCGCAAAACCATTGCCGCAGCGGGCTTCGATTACGCTGAGCCTTACCATGTTTCCGTGCCTTCCTTTGGTGAATGGGGCTTTGTCGTCGCCAGCAGCGAAGCAATGAAACCACAACAAGCCCACCTTGCCATCAACACACGGTTCCTTGATGAGGCGAAGCTACGAACGCTGTTCACCTTTGAAAAAGACATGCAAGTGAGCGACGTACACATCAACATGCTGGATCAACCCATTTTATTGCAATACTACCTCAAAGGCTGGACCTATTACGCGAGGTGAAAAACTCAATGTGGAAAGTGCAAGTTTACACACAAGCCATGCGGCGTATTGTGGCTAAAGTCCACGCGACCACCATCGCGCTGCATGGTCTCGTGAACGATTGCCAGCCCTAAGCCATGACCACCACGACTGCGCGTAGCATCGGCGCGATAGAAGCGTTCGGTAATATGGGGTAAATCAGCATCACTGATGCCTGGCCCTTGGTCACATACCTCCAGCATTACTTGACCATCCTCGCGATGAAGATGACAATGAATTGCTCCTGAAGGGTCACTATAATGCACCGCATTACTGGCGATATTGCTCATAACCCGCACACAATCAATTTCGTGCATGGGTACAATCGCCTGTTCTGTGCTGATGTTAAGCTCCAAGGTCAAACCTTTATCTTGCATCATCGTATCAAGCTTTGCCCATACTTGCGGTAATAACTGCACCAAGTCGCAACTCCCACGCAGACGTTTACCATGCTCAATTTGATCCACGCATAACAGAGCCTCAAGCAAACTATTGACATGACGCGCCTCATTCACAATCACCGTGGTCGCCTCTTGACGTAGTTTCTTATCAGAAGCGAATGTTTGCATGCTTCGCGCATAGCCCAGTAAAGAAGTCAACGGCGTTTTTAAGTCATGCATCAAATTACTAAGGAAAATACTGCGCTGCTCTTGTAGCTGATGTTGTTCTGTCACATCCATGCAGATCAACAACACTTGATTGTCGCCTAACTGCGTCAATTTCGGTTTAAGCGCCCGCTGATGAATATGTAACTCGGGCAAGTCACTGCTTTTCGGCAATAAACGCAGGCATTCATGGAGGCTAGCAATCCAGTCAGGATCACGATGCAACGCCGTCAACGGTTGCGGCAATGGCGTATTCGGCGGTAATTGAAACAGATTTCGTCCCAATTTATTCATACTTTTTACCTGCCCAGACCGATCCAGCCGCAACACCACCTCATTGATGGTATCCAACAACGTATCCAAACGCTTGCCACGACGAACAACCCGCTTTTTCAGGCTTGTTTCATTGGCTTGAAGGCGTTGAATATATTGTTGTTGCTGTTGAATCGTTTGACGCAAGCGCAGCTCGTGCCACAACAACAAGACCACCAACAATCCCAGCAATAAAAAATGTTGTAGCATGATAAAAGACGATCAGTCCTCTTCTTGTTCCAAGGTAAAGCAGTAACCTGCCCCGCGCACAGTGCGAACATAACGCCCCGCATCATGTTTACCCAACGCTTTACGCAAACGCTTTACCGTAACATCCACAGTGCGCTCTTCAACAAAGGCATTAACGCCCCAAACATGATCCAACAAATACTCACGACTGCGCACCTTGCCAGGCTTCTTCATCAACACCTGTAACAATTTAAACTCCAAAGGGCGCAATTCCACCGTTTTATCACCCACTTTGGCATTCAAGGCATCGGTATTCAAGCGAATCGGTCCTGTAAATGCATCTTCATCACGATGTGTTTCGATACGCCTGCGCAACAGTGCTTTGACCCGAGCAATCACCTCTTCAGGCTCAAAGGGCTTAGCAAGGTAGTCATCCACCCCCTCATTCAAGCCGCGCACCCGCTCTTCTGCCATGCCCAAGGCGGTAATCATCAGAATCGGTAAATGCTGTGTTTTTTCTTGCTTTCGCAGCCAACGGGTTAGCTCTAAACCACGCATACCAGGGATCATGCGATCCAACACCAATAAATCATAAGACTGTGCGAGCAATAAGTCTGCCGCTTCTCGTCCATCACCACAACAGGCAGTACGGTAGCCTGCATGCGTCAAATGAAGCTCCAACAAACGTGCGATTGCGGGATCATCTTCTACAATCAAAATGGAATGCTTAGCCATTATGTTTCCTCTTATACCTTGGTAGCAGGCATACCTGCATTACGTCTAAACTTATTGCTGGCAAACAGCTACAGCCGCGACGCTCATTATACTACGTGACGTTATGCCTATTCTCTGGATTGCGGATCAAGTCCGCAATGACGTGAATGTTATCAGTATTGGTCTTCAGATGTTCAACGTCAATCATGAGCATTGCGTCATTCCAGCGATTATCGCCAATGGCAAAGCTAGGTCATCAAGGTGACATATCCGTGACACAATTCTTGGCTATCGTTGCCACCAATTTATTTCCTTGGAGGAACGATGAAAATCAAGCACATCGCACAAGCAGCAACGCTTGCCATGATTGCAGCCGCAGCTACCCCCGCATTCGCTGGTGTAACCGTTGCAGAAAAAGGCGACAGCAAACTAAAAATTGGTGCCAAATTCTTTTTGAATGGTACTGATTATAAAGTACAAAAAAATGGTATTCAAAGCACCCGCACCCGTGGCATGACTGTTGACCGTGCTTACTTTGAAGCACGTTACTACTTCGATGACAACTGGATGATGCGTTTTACTTCTGATGTAAACAGCCCTGTAGCCACTGCTGGTCTCAACGGCACTGCAGCTGCAAACAACCCTGGTTTCAAAGGTAGCAATGTATTCCTCAAATACGCCTATGTAGAAGGCAAGTTAGCTGGTAAAGCTGCTGTATTGCGTTTAGGTCTGTCTCACACACCTTGGATCGACTACGAACAGGGTTTGTGGAAGCACCGTTATGTATCTAAAGTCGCTTCTGACGAATACAAATATGACTCATCCTCTGATTTGGGCGTTGGTCTGAAAGGTAAATTGTCTGACGGCATGTTCGGTTACTGGGTGACAGCAACCAACGGTGAAGGTTATGGCACACAAACCAGCAATAAAACCGCTGGTACAGGCACCGATTACAACATGCGTTTCGGCGTGTACCCTGTTAAAGGCTTAACCCTTGATGTGCAATACCGTCATGGTTTCATGGGCACGAAGACATCAACTGCCGCTGGCACACTGCATGTATTGAACCAAGTAATGGCAACCTATGGTGTTGGTCATGACTACCGTATTGGTGCAAACTACATCAAAAACATCAAGAAGAATAACAGCACCCAAGCAACTACTGCTAAAGAAGATACCTTTGCATTATGGGGCTGGGGCAACTTTGGTGAAGGACTAGGTGCTTTCGGTCGTTTTGAGTCTGTCAAAGACAAACTCAGTGCAACACCACAGAAGAAAACACGTTATGTTTTAGGTGCGGAATACACACCTGTTAAAAACATCAACTTCTCTCTGGCGTATGATCACACTAGCACAAGCAACGCTGGAAACGTCATTGGTGCGACTGGAAAGGCTACCCGTTACGGTCTGTACTCTCAGATGAAGTTCTAAGAACTTTTTGCTTCGGCAATAAAAAAGGCTCGCCTAGTGCGAGCCTTTTTTATTACGCTGGGCTTATGCCACCTACATTCCCACTCATGTTACACTCGCCTTGACGCACCATAGGCTTGAGCTACTGCCTGAGGCTCACAAATAAGCAAAGCATGACAGCCAGCTTGGCGTGCCTGCCCAATCGCATCGATCACATCTTCACCCGCACCCTTCATACACAGATCATCACTCCAAATCGTTCCTGCAAAACCTTGTTGGCGTAAATACTGCAACCAAAAAGGCGAAAAAGTAGCGATCGCGGCATCCAGTGCTGTGTAGCGAATGTGCGCCGTCATGATATGTGCCAAGCCTTGTTGCACGAGTTGCTCAAACACAGTGGCATCACGCATAACATCTTCTGCTGGAGCCGTCACCACAGGCACTTCGCCATGCGAATCTGCCGTAGCACGACCGTGACCAGGGTAATGCTTACCGATGGCAGCAATACCACCATCATGCAAACCACGCATACAGGCGGTGGCTAAAGCAACCACATCATCAACATCTGCACTGTAAGCGCGATTGCCGATAATGGCGTGCGCCTGCGGGTAAAAAAGATCCAGCACAGGGGCGCAATTATGGCTGAAGCCGAGTTCCTTCAACGCTTGCGCTGTCCGCACATTATCTTCATACAAGGCTTGTAAAGCGGCTGTAGGATTATCTTGATACATGACACCATAAGCTTGCGCACTACGGCGGTCATTAAACGGCGGGAAGGGCATACGGTTGATACGTCCGCCCTCTTCATCAATCGCTGCCCATGTTGCCTGCCCTGTATGCTGACGCACATCATCCAACAGAGCAGCAACTTGCGCCCTATCTTGCACGTTGCGAGCAAACAAAATAACGCCCAATGGTGGCGACTGACGCAATAGCTCCTGTTCTTGTGCTGTAAGCGTATAACCATGCAAGCCAATAACCCAGTCCTGCGTTATCACGATGCTTGCTCGTCCTCAACGTCATGCAATCGCTCTAAGAAAATCGACAACACACTTTGCACCAATACCGCCATAGGAATAGCAATAAACACGCCAATAAAACCCCAGAAGCTACCAAACACCAACACAGCCATAATAATAGCGACAGGATGTAGATCAACGATCTCGGAGAACAACCACGGAATCACGATGTTCGCATCAAAGGTTTGCACTGCGCCATACGCCAAAATGGCATACAATGCCATATCACTCATACCCCATTGCACCAATGATAAAAACATCACAGGAAAGGTAACCACAGCAGCACCAACAAAAGGAATCCACACCGAAATACCAGTAAGCACGCCAAGAAGCAGCGCGTATTTATGCCCCATGATAGCAAAGACCAGCCACATCAATAAACCGATTGCCAACGACTCCCAAAATCGCCCCTGAATATAATTGCCTATTTGGGTATCCAACTCGTGCCACACACGTTTAAGCAGCGAGCGTTCTTGCGGCAATAAAGAAGCCGTCCATGCCAGAATACTCTCCTTGTCTTTCAGTAAAAAGAAAACCAATACAGGCACAAGCACCATATACACCAACAGCGCGATAATACTGGGAATCAGCGCGAACGATTTTTTCAACATGGATGTTCCCCATGTTTGAAACTCATTGGCATTATTTTGCAATAATTTTTGAATATGTTCGGGGTTAAGCCAACTTATATGATATGATTGATGAAGATGCTCCATCGCTTCGCGCAGACGCTGGATATAATCAGGTATGTGCGTAACCAAGCCGATCACTTGGTCTGTCAACAATGGTACAACGGTAACCAAAGTGACACCCAATAGTATCATCGCTGTACCAAAAACTAACATGACAGCCGTAAAATGTGGCATATGGCGGTCGGTCAAAAAGCGTACAAGGGTGTCTAATACATACGCCAAGGCAATCGCCACCAACAACGGTGCCAGAATCTGACCAAAGAATAGCACAAGAGCGAGAATTCCTAGCAGCGATGAAAGAAGCATGACCAGCTCTGTATCGGCTAATCGAGCAGACAACCATGAGATCATGGTACGCATAGCGAAAACCTCCCCTTTTTTCCCCTGACGTTCACATCGTTAACACAGCACATCAAAAAACCACGCGCTTATGGTATGTGGATCACAACTCCAACATCGGCACAGTAGCAGGAACTATCGTTTTGAAAAGCTACAAACGATCATCACCTGCTGCTTGAAAGGTCAGAGCCTAAGATGACTATGCAAAAAATGATGCATTTTTTCACTAGAAAAAGGCCTTGCCAAAACAGGAACACCTGCACGAGCAGCCATCGCCTCAATGTTAGGGTCATAACCTTCAATGAGTAATAGTACAGGCATCGCTTGTTGCAACAACGGCAGCATACACTCGATAAGTTCCAACCCTGTAACAGCACCATCAAGCTGGTAATCCACAATCAAAACATCAGGGCACATACCGTCTTGCAGTGCAGCTATCGCTTGCGCGCTATCGGTATAACTCAACACAACGCATTGCCACCGCTGCAACACACTGTGCAATGCCTCATTTGCTGGCTGAGCACGATCAACGACCATCACCGAACGATGCGCAAAGGAAGGTTGCATCCAACGTTTGGTTTGTGTGGTAGAACTATGTTTAACCACATCCCCTTTGGCTACATCCACATAAAACAACGTGCCGCGCCCCTTGGTCGATTGCACACTAAGGTTGAGTGATAAAAGGTCGCTAATACGGCGGCAAATAGCCAAACCAAGCCCCACGCCTTGTTGCGGCTTCTGACTACCATAGTTCATCTGTGTGTAGGCT
Source organism: uncultured Zetaproteobacteria bacterium (assembly GCA_964645625.1). GTDB lineage: Bacteria > Pseudomonadota > Zetaproteobacteria > Mariprofundales > Mariprofundaceae > AB-137-C09. The sequence continues at coordinate 648 of CAZYAI010000018.1, read as the reverse complement.
GCAAAAATGACTTCATAATCACTGCCATCAATGCCTTCACCCGTGTCCCTCACCTCAACACGGTAATAATTAGCACGGGGGCGAACAGCAAGGAGTACGCCATGATCCCCACTGTGCCGCAACGCATTCATCATCAGGTTGTTCAACAATTGCGTCAGCAGTACGCTATCAGTACTAGCAATACACGGCTGTTGCGGCAGGTGTAAGCGTAGCGGTACACCTTGCACCTCTGCTTGAGCAACATATTGGATGTATAATCGCCGCAACCATGTTTTGAGGTTGAAGTCTTCAATATTTATATCGACTTTCCCCGTATTCAGGTGTGCCACATCAAGCAGTTTGTTGACAATGTTACTAATATCATCGTGGGTAGAAATAATTTTAGCCACCACCTGCTGATTGCTTGGGTGCATCTTTTGCATATTCAAGCCATCAATAAATAAGCGCATCGCCTGCAGTGGTTGGCGCAAATCGTGACTAATGGCTTCTAAGATATGCCCTTTGTGCGTATCACTGGCTTCTGCTTTCAGGCGAGCCTGTACCAACGCCTCCTCTGCTGCTTTAAGTTCAGTAATATCGCGCAGCGTTCCCTCTGTAACGCGCCGCTTGGTTTGTTGTAACGCGCCGCTTGGTTTGAATCCGCAAACC
>CAZYAI010000017.1:31157-44492 GCA_964645625.1 uncultured Zetaproteobacteria bacterium | reverse complement strand
AGCTTCTGCATCACTCATAATAATAACCGTCCAACACAGCCCCCTCAGACTTTACTATTGACTCGCACGCCCAAACAACAACGATGCTTTAAAAAGCTGCGCAGAAACCTTAGCCTACTGACGATGCAAAGCAATCTTCTCACCAGCAACGAACTGAATAAAGCATTACAGCTTGATCCGAATCGCGAACTTATCATGATCGGCTCTATCGGCGAGTCTGCTATTACTGAAGATGACACATTAACGCTGCTTAAACAGGAACGACAAGCGTTGGGGCGTGATGGTGACTTTATTGGCAAGTCAACCACTTGCATGTACGTCAGCGACCAACACGTGATTAAATTGCAACAACAAGTCTCTTTTACCGATGGGCGCATTGCCAGCAAGTGGGTGGAACATCGACTAAAAAAAGAGCTTGCTGTTGGCTTGTACCACCCTTCGCGCAGTTGGTTTCTTTTTCAAGACAAGGGAAAATGGTTTGCGGGTAACATCACCATCCGCTTACAACGCTTCCATCAGTTGTTTGAAAATAAAACACTACAACCCCATATCGCGATGCCTTGGATTATTCAAGTGTGTGATAAATATTTGCGCCATGCGGCACAAGGGCAAGATCGCTTAGACGAAGGACTATCCAACTTCGGTTTGGATGGTAATCAACTCTATTACCTTGATGATGATATTTTCGGCTGGGATCATTTTCACGCTTTCAGCGCGTTGATTGCAGGCTGGTTTCGTCGTTATAGCACGCGCTGGTTTAACAGCGAAAGTACAGCGCAGCTGGGCACAGAAATTCGCCGTATGCTGGATACATATTTTGAGAAAGGCTCAGGTATTGACGCGCCGCAGGTGATTGCCGAACAAATCAAAGGCATGTTCTTCCCCGCAGGTACGATTCAAGAGGCTGCTGATGCTTTTCGTATGGCGTTGATCCACCGTGTAGAGCCTGCGCAACGTGGATTGACCGCCAACCATTGGGATGCGGAGTCCTTCGCGGCGTTTTTTGATGACGATGAGCCGATATTGCTCCTTGCAGACATTCATGCCAACCTACCTGCGCTTGAGGCGGTGCTCGCGCACACCCGCACATGGGGAATCAAACGTGTTTGTGTATTAGGCGATGTTGTGGGTTATGGTCCACACCCAGCACAATGCATTGATGTATTACAGTCTATCAATGCGTTTACTATTCGTGGCAACCACGATCACGCCATTGGTAGCCAAGAGAAAGTGCGTACCATGAGTGCCTCGTCAACATGGGCGGCATCATGGAGTCAGCAACATCTTAATAACCAGCATCGCCAATATCTCGCTAACTTACCCACCCGTATATTGAACCGCCCTTGGATAGCAGTACACGGTTCGCCTGTTGACCACACGTTTTTTAACGCCTATGTCTATGACCGTACGGCGGAAAAAAACCTACAATGGTTGCTGGATGAAGGCTTTCGCTTTTGTCTCCACGGTCATTGTCATATTCAGGCTGTGTATAGCATGGAGCATGGCGGCGTTCCGCAAAAAATCACGGAGCAGAACAACATTGATTTAGCAAATACTGGGCGAACCCACCTCATTTGCCCTGGCTCTGTCGGTCAGCCACGAGGCGGTGATCCACGCGCTGCATTCGCAGTCTTATATCCTGCGCAACAACGTTTAGAGAACCATCGTATTGATTACCCACTGCAACAAACGATTCAAGATATGATTATTAACGGCTTCCCAGAACAACTTATCCAGCGATTACGTAATGGGGTGTAAGCTTTCACTACTTAAGATAACAGAGGGTCATGGCCATTAACGGCGGCGTTTTCTAACCTTATCAATACGATCATCAAGGCTCTTTTTGGCACCGAAATGCCCCCAAATATCGGATATAATGGCCATTGCCATAATTCCTAATAACACATCTGCAGGGGCATGAAGCAATTCTGCCAACTCTTGCAAACCTGCATGTTCAAATACCACTTCCCATGCCCACAAGAGCATCAGCAAATGCCCTCCGATCATCACCAAGAGCATGAAAACAGTCCAAAAACTACTGACAACCAATACTGCAAAAGAAGTTTGCCCCGGTGCTTTAGCCATGATTCTCTCCTTCGGCTTGCGCCGCCGCATCAGCTTTTGGCTTTGCGCCTGTGCGTTTGATCGACAACACCCGCAAGGCTTTATCATACACAATATCAATACGACGAATATAGGCTTCGTCCGTCTCTGGATTGTCGTACTGTTCGATATAATACACGTGATTAGGGTGCAAGCTGTCATTCAAGGCGGCTGACCCCAGCAGCGTTTCAACGCGAAAACGCGAATCACCCACCTTAATTTGTTCTATTTTGTCCTCATTGAGTACATTGCCCTGCTGAATAATACGGTTATGGCAGCCCGCCAATAAACCAAGTAATACCAATGACATCAATATTTTAATCATACATTGCATCCAATGGACCACGCTGCCCTAACTCAAGGCGTTGAATATAATCAGCCATGCCTGTTTCCAAGGTGGATGTTGGTTGCCAACCGAGGATGCGTTGCGTCTCGCTTAAATCTGCTTCGGTATGCATTTGGTAAAAAGAAAATGGGTTATCAAAATATTCCACATCGAACGACTGCCCTAAGGCATCACCCAAAATCTTCACCGCATCATTAAAGCAGCGTGCCTGACCTGAACCAACGTTACATACGCCCGAAAGCGTGCCATTCATCGCCGCAATATTGGCATCAATCACGTCGCGAATATAAACAAAATCACGCTGCTGTTCGCCATACTTAAACAGTCGTAGTTGCTCGCCAGCTTTCGCCTTCATGTACAACTGCAACATCATCGAAGCAGTATTGTTGCCACTGCGCTCATGCTTATGATGTTCGCCTGGACCATAAACATTAAAATAACGCAAGCCCACAATGCCACCATGATGGCGGGCATAAAAGCGTGCAGCAATACGATCCATCGCAAGCTTAGAGAAGCCATAAATATTTTCAGGCAACTCACCACGACCAATGGCATTGGGCGCAGGCGAATTACCGTAAGTGCCTGCCGATGAAGCATAGACCAAACGTGTAGAAGAAGCTGCCGTTGCCTCAAGCAATGATTTAAAGGCATTGGTGTTCACCTCAACCATACGCCGTTGATCCATCACGGTAGTGTCGGTGATCGCAGCCTCGTGGAATACGCCTTGGTATTCACCCGCAGCAATCTCTTCGAGCAGGCGAGGATCATCACAATCAGCAGCGCGTACTTCACAATCTAAGGGGATTAGATTGCGCCAATCACCAGAAGAAAAATCATCCACAATCACCACATCGGTATCGGGCTGGCGCAGTAAGCTGGCAGCAATATTACTGCCAATAAAACCCGCTCCGCCTGTAATTACATATCGTTTCATTCGCTCACTCGTTCATTTGTTGCTGCCCATTGCTCTTGCAAACGAGCAAAAGCGCGGCACGTAGCTTCGTTACAGATAGGGTAGCCTGCACGTCGATTGACCGCTTCCATCATCACCGCAGCATCATCATCCATCACCTGATCGACATCAAGGTTAATTTCTGCCAGCAAACGTGCCATCCACGTTCCCAAGCCTGGCAAGCGGCTGATGCGCGTAATGCGAATAAGCTCATCACATCGTGCCTCACTGATCTGCCCACCACTGGCGGCAGAAAGCTCTGCGGCATAGGTTTGATCCAACTGATCCAATGGGCGGCACAGCAGCTTGAGGATCACCCATTCACTTTCACTGACATAACTTTTATCTTCATGCAACGGGAACACGCCGCGCATGGTGGTTACTTCACCCATCAATCGACGTAAGCCGTAGGCCCTGCGATATACGCGCCCTTCAAAGCCCATTGCTGAATTTTAGCACCAATGCGGTTGGAGTTAGTTAGGTTGGAACGGCGCATGCGCGCACCTGTGAAGTCAGAGCCATACAGATCGCAGCCCATCAAATTAGCACCGCGCAAATCTGCTTTACTAAAATTACATTCCACCAAAGAAGCATCGTGTAAATCAGCATCACGCATCAGGCAACCAGAAAAATTACAGCCCTGCATCTTCGCTCCTGCGATGTCTTGCGCAGAAAAATCCACACCCGACAAATCAGCATCACGAATCAGTTTTCCTTCAGCGATCATTCCTTTTAACTCATCAAGCGTCATTGCTTACCTCCCATGGTATTGCCTAGGAATCTGACCCTCACACGAATGTCAGACTAGCAAGTGCTGGATATTATGGTCTAGTCAACGCAAGGCAAGTCCTGCGACGACTTAATCTGAATAATTCATAAATCGTCGTGATGATTGTGTAGAACCTTTGTTTGCAACAAATGCCTTTTTTTCCCCGCTGCAAACCTACTTCTTTAACTTAGGCTCGATTTTTTGATCTGTTGCGCCTTGTAGCAACACTACTTGGTCATGGGCGAATTGCATTAAGCCACGGTGTACGGCTTTGACGATGGCACGCGGGGAAATGGTTGCACCTGTGAATTGGTCAAAATCACCGCCGTCTTTTTTCACTGCCCAATGACGTGAATCTAGGCTTTGATGCCCAAAGGTAGCGAGCCAGTCTTGATTGTGCACAATACCATCACCCAAGCCAGGCGTTTCACGATGATCGGTGACGCGAATGCCAATCGTTTGCCCTGTTGCATCCACACCCATTAACAGGCGAATCGAACCGCTGTAACCATCGGGGGCGACTTCTTCCCAAGCAAAGGCAACGATGCTGCCGTTTGCATTACGGGCGATGTAGTAAGATTTCCCTGCTACCACTTTTTGATCGCTGAGCGGGTCGTTGGCATGTTCGGGCAAGACTTGCATCAAGGCTTTCATCATACTTTGACGCTGTGCTTCGGCAATCGGATCACGGGTGAGTTGATCCGTCAGCCCAAGAATAATGGCGCACAACACCGCTACGACGAGCAATGCCAGCACCATCGTTCTTTGTTCTTTGCTGATATATTTCATCGTAGCTTACCCATGACCATAAACACGCGGACGGCAGTATTGATCAATCAACGGTACGGTGCAGTTCATCAGCAATACCGCGAACATCGCCCCTTCAGGGTAGCCACCCCAAGTACGAATCACCCACGTAAGCACACCACAGCCGATGCCAAACACAATATGCCCTTTTACCGTCATTGGTGAAGATACAGGGTCTGTTGCCATAAAAAAAGCACACAACAACAAACCACCAGCCAGCACATGGAACAACGGTGGCGCGAAACGGTCAGCATCCACGGTGTGAAAAATCGCTGCCAGCAAGGCAACCGTCGCAATATAACTGACAGGGATGTGCCAACGAATCGTGCCGCGTGCCAACATCATGATGCCACCGATCAGCAACGCTAAGGCACTGGTTTCGCCCAGCGAGCCACCTTCGTTACCGATGAAGGCATTGAAGTAATGGTAATCATGCGCTTGCAACGATGCTGCCACCGTTATGCCTTGCATGGCATCGGTTTTGATGTAGCCCAGCGGCGTGGCAGCGGTTACACCATCTAAGGTTAGCCCTAGACTTTCAACACCGCCAAAGAACAGTTTAAGCGTCGTTGCCACATCGTACAAATTCACCGTCGCGGGCATGGTCGCAGCAGGTAGTAACCAACTGGTCATCGCCAGCGGGAAGGAGATGAGCAAAATCACCCGCGCCGACAGTGCAGGATTGAAGGGGTTGTAGCCCAAACCGCCATATAACTGCTTGCCTAAAATGATGGCAAACAACGCACCGCACACGGTCATCCACCACGGCACTAAGGCGGGCAAGGTTAATGCCAACAGTAAGCCTGTGAGTGCGGCAGAACCATCGGCGAGGCGCGAGGGGCGCGCCATCATGCGTAAGGCCAGCCACTCGCCCAACATGCATACGCCGATGCACGTTACGATTTGCCATACGGCCAACCAACCAAACAGCCACACGGCGCACAAGGTGGCAGGCAATAGGGCAAACATAACCGAAAGCATGGTGGCGCGAATACTATCACCGCCATGTTGATGCGGTGGGCTGATGTGAATCATCATGCGTCTTTATCCTCTGTGGCAGCAGGTTTGGCTTTGGCACGAACACGACTGCGGCGCGCTGCCTTTTCGGCTTTTTCTTGTTCGATACGTGTCATCCGCTGCTCCGAGCGTTGGCGCGAAGCTTCGGCAAAGGCCTTTTCTTTGCGAATCTGTGCCAACTGCCCTTTGCCGTAGCGGAAGTAATGCACCAAAGGAATATGTGAAGGGCAAACGTGACTGCAACAACCACATTCAATGCAATCAAAAAGCTGGTATTCCTCAGCTTTTTCAAAATCACCTTGGCGACTGAAGTCCGCCATCAAGTTGGGCACCAAACGCACAGGGCAAACATCGCCACAATGACCACAGCGAATGCACGGCTCTTCCATCTGGTGCTCAGCCAACAGCCGATCACGCTGCATGGCTAGCAGTCCTGTGGTTGCTTTCACCACGGGAGCTTCGGCATTTTTCAAGCGTTCGCCCATCATGGGACCGCCATGAATAATTTGAATGTCATCAAAGACTGTTAAGCCGCATTGGGCAAATACAAAGCGCATCGGCGTGCCCAAACGCACGCGCATATTGGCAGGTCTTGGCATTGCATCGCCGCTGACGGTAATCACCCGCTCGGTAAGTGCATGACCGTGGCAGATCGCCTGCGCAATGGCATAGGTTGAACCAACGTTTTGGCACAACACGCCCACATGCATCGGCAGCTTGCCTGCTGGCACTTCACGCCCTGTAATGGCTTGAATCAATTGCTTTTCGCTGCCTTGCGGGTAGCGCGTAGGCAAGGCTTGTACCGTTAATGTTGGTGGCTCTTGATGTTCACTGGCGGCATACCACGCATCAACCGCTTCTTGTATGGCGGCAATGGCATCGGGCTTATTGTCTTCAATGGCAAACACACCGTGTTTCGCGCCCACCAAGTGCAGCAGCAAGGTCAAGCCTTGCACCATGGCATCACTCTGTTCGCACAGCATGCGGTGGTCGTGAGTTAGCCACGGCTCACATTCCACGCCGTTAATAATCACCGTATGAATCGGGCTGCGTTGATCTTTTAACAGTTTCACATAGGTCGGGAAGCCAGCACCACCCAAGCCTGTGATCCCAGCCAGACGCACCCGTTCGCGCAGCACAGCAGGGTCTTCTTTGCTCCAGTGGTGAAATTTGGGCTCGATAGCAACGGCGCGGTCTTCACCATCTGCCTCAATAAAAATACACGGCATGCCCAAGCCCGAAGGGTGCGGCACGGTATGCTCTTCGATGCGTACCACTCGCCCCGATGTGCCAGCATGCACAGGGGCAGAAATATAACCTTCTGATTTGCCGATTTTTTGCCCGCGTAACACGGTGTCGCCGACGTTTACCAACGAAGTACAGGATGCGCCAATATGTTGTTTTAGCGGGTGAATCAATACTGGTGGCAAGGGGCAGTCAATAATCGCGGAGGCGGCTGTTTGTTTGTGCATGTCCAGCACCACGCCGCCGTCAAAACCTGAGCCACCACGTAGCTTATGCCATACATCAAGCAGCTTCATGTTGACTCCTGCGCTCACGCCCTAATTGTGCCCGTTCAGTATTGGGCAAGGGCCATGACCAATGTTCCAGCAATTCAGGTTTAATCAGCATATCAATACAATCCACAGGGCATGGCTCCAAACACAGGTTGCAGCCTGTGCAATGGTCAGCAATCACCGTGTGGTAATGTTTGGGCGCGCCAATAATCGCATCCACAGGGCAAGCCTTGATGCACAGCGTACAGCCGATGCATTCATCCTCGCGAATAAACGCCACCATCGGTTCTGCCGCTTCTTCTTCCACTTCCTTGGGTTCTACGCCCATCAATTCGGCAATCGCCAACATGGTGCGCTCGCCGCCTGGCACGCAGTGATTCACTTCTGCTTCGGCAACAGCCACAGCATCAGCATAAGGACGGCAACCAGGGTAGCCACATTGTCCGCATTGGGTTTGTGGTAACAGTTCATCAATTTGGTCGGCAATAGGGTTGCCTTCGACATGGAAAACGCGTGTTGCAATCGCCAGCGTAATACCCGCCAGCAAAGCCAATCCGCCCAATGCGAGGACGGCGTAGATGATTGATTCCATTAGATTTTTACAAGCCCAGAGAAGCCAAGAAACGCCAGCGACATCATCCCTGCCGTAATTAACGTAATCGGCGAGCCTTTGAACGCCTCAGGCACAGGCGCGCCAGCCATGCGTTCACGCAGTCCAGAAAACAGCACCAACACCAAAGAGAAGCCCAATGCCGCACCAAAGCCATACAATGCCGAACTAAAAAACGTGTAATCCTGCTGCACATTCAGCAATGCCACGCCCAACACTGCACAATTGGTGGTAATCAACGGCAAATAAATCCCCAAGCCTTGGTACAACACAGGGCTGCTTTTATGAATCACCATTTCCACAAACTGCACCAGCGCAGCAATAATCAGGATAAAGAAGATGGTTTGTAGGTACACCAAACCCAGTGGAATAAGCACAAATTGTTGCACCAACCAAGAAGCCGTAGCCGCCAAGGTCATCACAAACATCACCGCAAAAGACATACCAATAGCCGTTTCGGTACGTCCAGAAACCCCCAAAAAGGGGCAAATGCCAAGGAACTTGCTTAACACATAATTGTTAACCAGCACCGCAGAAAGAAGAATAGTAGCAAATTCAGTCATCGCGGCATGCTAGAACACTAGCGCACATAGGCAAGGCGCGAAAAGGCATCCAGATCCCTCCCTTCCTATTTAGCAAGGCTCCTAAGTTGATTCATCCAAGCTGCAAAATGTGGGCATTCAGCTTGAATGGTTGCTAGGCCTATGCGTTTCACCGCATGGGGACCATGTAGCGTTTTTCTGTAGGAAGGAAACAGCTTCAAGATTCTTTTGGATGGTGCGGTGTTGGGGTGGTTGTTGATATCTTCAGGTGTAGTAAATGCATGACGTATGGCTGAAAATGCATCGGACTTTTCAGGCATGGTTAAAATCTCTGGTAGAACATCCACATTGGAAAAAAGAAGTGCTTCAAACTCATGCAAAAACAGAAAAGGGAGAAAGTTTTTCGGATAAGAAAAATGTTTCGCAAGAGCATCTTCTAAATGTATCACAGATGCTAGCGCAGAAGCATGGCGATCCACCGCTATCATACCAGGAAAATCTTTCGGTAAGCCATAATAATCAATCAGTGTGGTTACTAAAGCATCACCAGAGCCATGGATAAGTCGTTTGATATCTCGTTCTATTTTGGCAAAAGAGGTGACACCGCCACCGAACTTCATGCCATTCTTTGCGCGCTTGGTTGTTAGTAATATGGCTTCGAGATACAACTGGTCTGCTAAGAATAACGGGGCAAGAATATCTTTCACAAACCGTTCTTCAGTTTGACCTTCAACCAGAATCAAAACTCGCCTGCTCACGGGCGAGCACCCAACAGGTTTTTCTCCCACAACTCACCAAGCGCATAGCCCTCCAGCCAAGATGACATATCAGCCTCCGCCAGATGACGAAAAACACTTTGACTACCCAGACGATCAACTGCCCATACATCAGCGGGTTCAAATTGATTGACCAATGTCACCGATTGTGTCGAAACCATCACCTGAACACTGGCTGATGCCGCACTCAATAGATCCGCAAGCAACACAACTGCCGCAGGGTGCAAACCAAGCTCCGGTTCATCCAACAAAATCAGGTTAGGGAGTTCTGGCTGCATGAGCAACGTTGCCAAGCACATAAAGCGCAGGGTTCCATCTGATAATGCAGTCGCATTGAAATAAGCATCACTCCCTTTCTCTTTCCACTCCAATCGAATCCTAGACTCGTTCAAACGCGAGGGTGCCAAACGAAAGCCATCAAAAAAAGGTGCTACTTGACGAATAATATGTTCGATATTGGCAAAGTGCTGCGGTTTTTTCTCTTGCATCCAATAAAGAAAAGCAGCCAGATTTTCTGCTTGCGGACGCAAAAAACGATTGTCTTCCACATCTGTTGTGCCCTTTACCGCTGCGGTATCGCTGGTGTCATGAAAATGATACACACAATAGCCTTCCAAATCACGGCGAACCTGTCTGGCACAGATATGATCCTCATATTGAATATTTGATTCTTTAGAAAAGGTTGAAATAGATTTCCTGTATGGATCTGGGTATTGGTCACGTCGGTGATAGCCCACTTCTTCATGATGAATCATCCATCCATCTTCATCGGTGCCTTGTAACGTAATCTCATACGAGTTGGATTCATTCTCTTCGCCAAACGCTAAAAAGAGCTTCATCTCAGTAGACTGTTTTCGACCAAAGTACAAAAAGCTGTCAGCTCCGCCTTTTTTTATCGTATATGCTGTTAAATTCTGCGTTACCACCTCGCGCAAAAAACGAAACAATGAAATCAAATTAGATTTACCTACACCATTGCCACCGATAAAAACATTCAACGCCCCCAAATGCAAAGACTGATCTTTAATTGATTTATAATTCTGTATGGTTAATTGTTCCAACTTACGCATCACATCTCCAATTATCAAACGCGTGACTTATCGGCATACGCTTCTTAAGCCTTAGCCTGAATTATTCACAAATATTGTCGCGCCCTTGCTTGCCCCTTTGCCCGCAACGAATGCCTTGTCAGTCAAGCGTATCCACTGGTACGCTGCTCCCGACAAGGTATCCGTTGCAAACAAAGGTTCTACGCAATCATCACAACGATTTATGAATAATTCAGGTTAGAAAACTGCACTAAACAGAAGTTTAGTATGTTCAGACAGGTTCCCCTCCAAGGCATCACCTATCCCCTTCTTTCTTTTTTAGAAAAGCAGCAGGAATCAAAGGACAACCAGCCCATGGCGCAATTTTATTGTATAGTTTTGCCAGCTCTTTCGCTATATGCAACGCACCTTCAGTAGCTTGAACAGCCTTGCCAACCGTAGATGAAGTATCTTGCATCTTATTCAGAAACCCCTTGATGCGGGACATCGCCCCCTTTTTTCCCTTTGCCTCTTCAGGGGAAGCCAACTGCTCAATGTCCTCAACAGCCTTCTCTACCTTGGCAAACTCCTTTTTCAGCTTGGCTTTGACCTGTTCATCATCCAACTCATCTAAGATATCCTCTTTGAGATTCTCAAGCTGACCACCAAAATCCATCATGATTTCATTTTTGACTTCAACTGTAATCTGACTTTTTTGCGTGACCTGCTGGGTTTGCTCATTATGCTGATTTTGGGTCAAATGGTTATGGTTCTCGATCACAAGGCTACCTCGTTGTAATAACTGTATAATTGAATCACTGCTATCTTTGGGGACACGGGTTCCACTTTTTTTGTTTTCAGTAAAACCAATCATTCCATGATTTCGCTCTTCTATACCATTGGGTTCACCATCTTCTCGATGATCAACCACCCCCTCAAGCAGGGTACGAATGGCAATATCTTCATTACAGGTTGAACAATAGATAATAGAACGTCTATTATTGACGATCTTTTCAATCTCAGTGTAGATAAAAAACTGCGGTGATTCAGCAATACTGCATGCCGAACCACAGCAGGGGATTAGCTCATATACCTGAATATTAGGGAATGAATGCTGGTGAATATGGTGTAACTCACGGCGAACTAGGCTCAGCATATCTTTTTTCTCCCGCTCAAGACCCTGCACCCGAATATTGATGGATTCGCGACCAGAAACAGCATCCTGCATTTGGGTGACTTCTGCGCGCACATTACCGTCTACCAGTACAACACCCCGATGCCATATCAGCGTTTTGTCATCTTCTACAGCAATATATTGGTTCAGTCGTACAATTAAACGTGCGATGATGCCCTTGGGCATAAAAGGATAACTGAACCGAAATTGAAGGTTCTCACTATTCTCCCATGAATATACTGGGGAGCTGGAAGGCAGAAGTTGAGGAACCATAAATGCGGGCGGGTCAGATTCCTTGATCTCGTAACAAATCTCAAATTTATCCCGTTTCATCAGATTGAGCAGTTTACCACACTCATCTAGGCGGTGTCCATCCTGTTTCCATTGCTCAAAAATCCAGTTTTGATCCATAATCCCCTGGTTTCGCTGAACTGTTTTGTCTTTCAATACCGTATACATCGCTTTGGCTACCCATTGCGGATCGATAATAACAAAGTCATTCAGATGACAGTCATCTCGAAAATGGACAATCAGTCCCAAAGCATCCAGATAACGGCTAACGCCAAGCACATCATCCTCATTATCAATTCCGTGCCTAGCACAAACTGCACTAAACTCGGCGAAACTCAGGTGATGCTCCTTTCTTCGATCTGCCAACTCATTGCGAATGGGTATCCATCGACTTGGCAGTGACTCTCCAATATGAGGTAAACTACTGGTTAGCTCCTGCACCTTTTGAGTCAATTTAAGCACTCGCTCTTTCTCTCCAGCCAAGTCCACACAAAAGACATCAATTTGAAGCTCTGGATACAATTTCTGATAATACTTGGAGTCAAAGTTACTCGCTGATTTACTGTTTCGCTCATTCAACACCACGAGCACGGGGCTACCCTTGCCAAAGGTATTCATCGCCTTGAACCAATAATCAAAATCCGAATCCTCCCGACGATCATCAGCCACTAAGATGTACAATGAACGATCACGCAGAAAAAACTGATGCGTCATATATTGAATTTCCTGCCCACCAAAATCCCAAAGGTGAGCTCTGAAGACAATCTCTGGATTTGCATGGTATGGAAAATGCCAATCACTCTCAATTTGAATTCCTATCGTTTCATCCACGCCGCCTTCCGGCAATATATAATCAGGATTCAATAACTTGGCCTGTAACGTTGTTTTACCCGCACCACCTTCACCAACAATCAGAACCCTTGCCTCGTGCAAATATTCTATTCCCTGATCATGCAGTTGTTTAAAATAATTTCTAATGGCAGAAGGCCCTTTGTTTATAACAATCTGTGGGGGGGAATCAATATGGTTATCCTCTACATTAAGAATTTTCAGCTTATGCAAGTTCATTACTGAATCTGGAATATATATTATATTGTTTCGAGCTAATTTTAATGTGGCTAGATTATGTAGGTTTTCAACTTCCTCAGGAAAATATGTGAGTCGATTATCATTTACATTAAGAGTGCTTAAATTGTGTAGCCGCGAAATTGCTTCTGGTAATCTGCAGAAATCATTTTTCCATAAATATAGTTCCGAGAGGTTTCTTAGTTTTCCAATTGAGGAAGGGAGAGTCCTGAGCTGGTTTTTTCCTAAACCTAGCTCAGATAAATCATTTAAGTGACCGATAAATTCAGGCACTGTCGTTAACTGATTATAATCCAAGGCAAGTATCTCTAACTTCC